>NZ_BBCG01000194.1 GCF_001311925.1 Cellulosilyticum ruminicola JCM 14822 | reverse complement strand
GTTAACGTTTATGATTAATAATATATAGCTATAAAATAAAAATATTTTTTAAATAAAATAAAAGTTTTGACTTTTTTGAAATATTATGCAAATATAATAAGGTGAAATTAACTATTTATTTTAGGAGGTGAAAAATGAGTTGGTCTAAAGTAAAAAAATACAAGCTGTTATATTATCAATAATGATGAGCTTTTCTTTGTGTAATAATTTAATAGCACAAGAAATAAATGAACAGGCTCAAATTATGAATGATATACAGTGTATTAGTACAACTCAGTCAAGTCTTCAAATGCAAAGTGAACAACTGGGTGTACCAAGTAATATTCAAGTTCAGAGTGGATTGAGTAAAATAGCACTTACTTGGGATGCAGTAGCAGAAGCTGAAGGGTATGAGATTGAAATAAATGGTGCAGACATTATTTCAGTAGAAGAACCTTCATATGTTCATAATGTCGTATTTGAAGAGAAAACTTATACCTATAGGATAAGAGCAATAAATGGTATAGGTAAAAG
>NZ_BBCG01000193.1 GCF_001311925.1 Cellulosilyticum ruminicola JCM 14822 | reverse complement strand
ATCAGTATATTTATCCAAATATTAAATGTTTAATCTGTGCTGTTGCTTTATTACCAAGACACTTATTTATGAAACAAGATATGTTATGTCCTAGAATTTTGCTTTGAAGTCTAGCTTTTAGAGCACTAAACGAGTTTGCTAGAACTTGATTAACATGAAATTGCTCAGCTAACTGTGAAAAAGTAGTTTCAATGCGTCTTCTATGTTTACTAATCCAATTTCTCAAGTCTTTTGGGTAGGGATTTTTGCTGTTATTTCGTTTTAAAGCCAATAGCGTTATGCTTTTTTCCTGCTTTAGTTCCTCAGCAAACTGATCACCAATATATCCTTTGTCACCTAGTATGATAGGTTGATAAGTATCATGGAACATCTCCCAAAGGATTACCCTATCATCTACATTTGCAGCTGTTATTTCAATATCGGTGATATAACCTTCTAGAGTAACTGCAGCATGAAGTTTTAGACCGTAGTAAGTTTCTTTTTTAGAAGCACAATAGCCGTAAGATGAAATATCTTTGAATC
>NZ_BBCG01000192.1 GCF_001311925.1 Cellulosilyticum ruminicola JCM 14822 | reverse complement strand
GCATTTTTGCTAGTCCTTTTTAGTGTTGTAGATTTTTAATGCATATAATTTTTTAATAAAACTTCCCCTTCATCTGAACTCTGTAAAATAGATATTGTGCCTTAACGATTCTTGAAAGACTATAAAGCATCGGGAGGCTATTTATAGTAGCATTTTGCTTAATGTACATTTATCGTATTACCTTGAAAATAATGGTATATTAGTATTGAAATAAAATTATTATTGAAAGTTTTAATGAAGAAGAAATAGCAAATAAACCTAATCAAGATAATAAAAATAAGTAAAAGAAAATAGTTGAAGAAAAAGATACAAAGATGCATGGTGAACAAATTTATAGCAAGAAAATAGATTTCAATAACATGTTTTAAAGGCTAATATTATATTTTAAGAAAAAAATTAAAATAGCTATTGACTTATGACATGTATTAGTGTAACATTATATAAGTCGCAGGGAACACAAGCGACAAACAAATTGTACTTTGAAAAACAAATACTACAAATGATAGATTTTAGTAAACTTTATAAA
>NZ_BBCG01000191.1 GCF_001311925.1 Cellulosilyticum ruminicola JCM 14822 | reverse complement strand
AATACTATAGATGATTGCACTAGCTTTTGCACCATTGATTGTATCGATCAAATGCCAGTTAGCCTTGCCTATACAGAAGCTTCGTATAGATTGTTCAGCAGCATTATTATCTACTGGGACATTTCCATTCTCTAAAAAGACTCTGAGATATTGCTCCTGATTGATACAGTAAGTAAATCCTTTTCCTGTTGCAGATTTCTCAGGTACTTTATGCTGATTAGCTTTTACACATGCAAAGAAAGCATCTACTAGTGGCTTGACACTGAGCTGACGCCTGTTCACTCTTTCCTCAGAAGAAAGGTCTTTAAGTTCTTCTTCAATCTTATAGATGGCACTGAGCTGTTGAAGTGCTGCATAAGCTAGCGTATTCTTGGCTTTTTCTTTGCCTAACGCTTTAACAACATCTGCAAATTTACGCCTACAATGAGCCCAACAACCAGCTATCTTTAAGTCTTTTAACTCTTTTTCAAGTGCATGATAGACTTGATAGCCATCCGTTACACAGACACCACTATAGTCTTTTAAAAATT
>NZ_BBCG01000190.1 GCF_001311925.1 Cellulosilyticum ruminicola JCM 14822 | reverse complement strand
CCACATTTAGTGCAAACAAATTCAATAAGATTATCATCTTCAGTAAAACCTTCTAAAATATCCAAAGCAAAATCCTCCTTAGTTGTATTCGAGAAAATACATCTCAAGAAGTATTATACGACGAATGAGGTGGATAAAAAATATCAACTAATTCCATGATATGTCCACATGTGCATTTAAGAGGGTCATAGCCAAAAGATAGTAAGATGCGTTCACGCCAATGAGAATAACGTTCATGGAAGAGGCGTTTACTTTGAGGTAACATCTTGAAAAGAAGATGGCTAAATTTATGCTTTTTAGCATAAAGGCCGTAATAACGAACCGTTTTAAATTGAGATTCTGGGATGTGAATAATAAGACGCTTGATGAAATCAAAAGCAGAAATGCATTCGATAACTTTTTTATCATCTTCATGACGCTTATACCAAAAAGTAACATTCTCACCATCGTAGTTTAATATACGAGATTGGGCCATTGCAGGTCTACCAGTGTAACGAACAACGTATTGGATGGCTTTATTAGTATCAGCT
>NZ_BBCG01000189.1 GCF_001311925.1 Cellulosilyticum ruminicola JCM 14822 | reverse complement strand
CAACTTTTACGCATTTTATTAAAAAGCTTTCTGAGACAGATATTTTAGAAAGAACTTATAGAAGAATGATTTATAAAGCTAACTCTCTAGGAGTTATTGATGTATATAACTTTTCCTAACTGGGGAGGTAAACTTGACACTAATGATAACTTTATTAAATGGTTTGGTTGGAAAATGCATGCATTAGTTGATAATGCTAGTGGTATTACATTATCGTACATGATTACTCCAGCTAATGTAGTTGATATAGATATGGCAGAGCCACTTGTACAAAAATTAAAGGAAGATTATGAAGAACTATTTAAACCTTCATACTACTAAATGGATGCAGGCTATGATAAACCTGAACTTGATCAGGCCCTCTATGAAAAATATAATGGTCAAGGTATTATTTCTATCAATTGGAGAAACACAAAAACACCATCAGAAGGTATAAACTTTGAAGGACAGCTAGTATGTGCTATGAATCATCCATACATTTACGTCGGAAATGATAATGGTACAATACGTATTTTATGTCCATATACTTGGGTTCTAATTGGTGTG
>NZ_BBCG01000188.1 GCF_001311925.1 Cellulosilyticum ruminicola JCM 14822 | reverse complement strand
CAGTCATTTTCAATAGACCCGAAACCGGGTGACCTACCCATGGGCAGGATGAAGTTACCGTAAAAGGTAATGGAGGTCCGAACTCACATCTGTTGAAAAAGGTGGAGATGACCTGTGGGTAGCGGAGAAATTCCAATCGAACCCGGAGATAGCTGGTTCTCCTCGAAATAGCTTTAGGGCTAGCGTTGACAGGAGTCTAATGGAGGTAAAGCACTGAATTGCCTAGGGGGCCCACAAGCTTACCGAAGCATATCAAACTAAGAATGCCATAAAGATACCGTCAGCAGTCAGTCTACGAGTGATAAGACACGTGGACAAAAGGGAAAGAGCCCAGACCATCAGCTAAGGTCCCAAGTGTGTGTTAAGTGGAAAAGGATGTGAGATTTCGAAGACAACTAGGATGTTGGCTTAGAAGCAGCCACTCATTCAAAGAGTGCGTAATAGCTCACTAGTCGAGAGATCTTGCGCCGAAAATGTCCGGGGCTAAAACACACCACCGAAGCTATGGAATTCACAATAGTGGATTGGTAGAGGAGCGTTCAAACTGCGCCGAAGCAGTACCGAAAGGAGCTGTGGAGCGGTTTG
>NZ_BBCG01000187.1 GCF_001311925.1 Cellulosilyticum ruminicola JCM 14822 | reverse complement strand
TATAGCTATTAAACTGATTCAAAATGCAATAAAACAAGGTATTTTTGCTCAATACGTATTAATGGACACTTGGTTTACTAATGAACCTATGATCAAAAATATATTGAATGAATGTCTTGACGTTATAGGAATGGTAAAGCAACTCAAACAAAAATATCTTTATAAAGATCATGAATGTACACTAAAAGAATTAAGAACACTCCTTCCCAAAAACGTAAAAGGTGATATTTTAGGAGATGTTGTTGTACAAACAAAAGCAGGGATTCCTGTAAAGCTAGTATTTGTAAAAAACAGAAATAACAAGCGTGAATGGCTAGCTATTCTTAGTACAGACTTATCCTTAGATTCACAAGAGATTGTAAGAATTTATGGGAATCGTTGGAGTATTGCAGTCTTCTTTAAGTCGATTAAATCATTCATGAAGTTAGGTACTGAATTTCAAGGTAGAAGCTATGATATGATGATTAGCCATACTACCATTGTTTACTGTAGATATATTTTATTAGAATGGCTTAAAAGACAAGAGAACGCTCCTAAGACTTTTGGAGAATTGTTCTTAATGTATTGTGATGATATTCAAGATATAGAATTATCCATAGCCCTT
>NZ_BBCG01000186.1 GCF_001311925.1 Cellulosilyticum ruminicola JCM 14822 | reverse complement strand
CTCTAGGGTGACTCTGATTTCGTGTTTTTTGGTACTCATACAATACAATCGGTGCTGCATCATACATTTTTCCTGTACGATAGACCCACATATAGCTTTTGGCTCCTGCAGAACGTCCATCTTTATTAACAAGCACTGGTGTTTCATCTGCTTGAATAACAGGTGACCTATACAATTCTTGATGCAATCGATCCCATACTAATGATAAGTATCTTTCAGCACAACGTATCACCCAGTTAGCCATTACCTGCCTAGAGATATTGACTTCTGCACGTTTAAACTCTTGCTCTAAACGATAAAGCGGAATGGCGTTTACATACTTTGCATTCATGATTGCAGATGCTAATGATGGTGTCACAATACTATTACGTAAAAGATCTGTAGGACGATCAGCACGTACAATCGTTTCATTATCTTTTCCAGCATAAACAGATACATGATGTTCTTCAACTTCAAAAACAGCTGGATGGAAGGTAAGGCGTTTGTATACTTCTTCGGGAAGTTCTTTCCAGTTATCTTTACCAAAGATCTGTGTAAGCTGTTTATCTGTTAACTTATGAGGAATAACATTTACAGGTATATTTTTAAGATCTTCATCTCTTTTACCTTTAGTCTTCTTTCTTTTAT
>NZ_BBCG01000185.1 GCF_001311925.1 Cellulosilyticum ruminicola JCM 14822 | reverse complement strand
AATAGATTATCTTGTCTTATACAAGAACAGTTTCACTTAGATCCATTCAAGCCACACATCCTGTTTATGTTTTGTGGCAAGCGAGCTGATCGCATTAAGTGTTTATTATGGGAGGAAGATGGCTTTTTACTTCTTTACAAACGTTTAGAGGCTGGACGTTTTCAATGGCCTAGAACGGAAAGTGATGTATTAAGTATTACGCCCGAGCAATTTCAATGGCTTATGCAAGGATTGGCTATTGAACAGAAAAAAGTAATTCCAAAAGTTACACCTACAAGATCATTATAAGTTTTGTGCAATATAGAGAAATTTATTTTTAGTATTTTGCGTTCTATTTTTAGGTTATCCACCTTTTTTCACCCTATATACTTAATATCCATCATTCATTTAAGTATCCTATTGATAATCCGTGGATAACCTACCCTTAAAGCTCTATCTGAGCTACTTTTTAACAAACTCTTTTCTACTTTTCCACATATAAAAATGCCCAATCCTAGAAAGACACCAATTCGTCAATCTTTTCATTTTATTGTATAATAATCCTATCAAAATATAGGAGTTTGTTATGAGTAAAAAATATACATCAGAAGAACTAAAAGGTTTAAGTAAAGAAGCACTTATTGTTCTCTTTTTA
>NZ_BBCG01000184.1 GCF_001311925.1 Cellulosilyticum ruminicola JCM 14822 | reverse complement strand
GACCTAAATTTTACTTGGGAGTATAGTTTTGTAAAATCTAAATCCTAGATATACTAATGCCTTCAAAAGTAAATTAGCAAAGTCTATTGATGGTGGAACTGTTAAACATTCTGCGAAAAATCTTAACATACCATATACTTCAGACGAACGTTTTATTAAAGAAGATTTATCCACTATAATCCCTATTATGCAAACTCAAGTTTTAGATACTGCTATCAGTAATTCTAAACTTGTTATTGGTATTGATGATTTTGCGATTAGAAAGGGGCATACTTATAACACTGGTATTCATGATTTAAGAAATGGTACACTTTTAACAGTTGTTCTTGGACGTAAGTATGATGAATTAATCACTAATAAAAATCTACGTCAGATTGTTGATATAGTGTCACCTTTTGCAGTAGTGATGGATTTAGCAAAAAGTTATCATAACTTTGCTAAAGAAGCTTTTCCCGCTATTCGCATAGCAGATCGCTTTCATGTAAATCGTTATATACTTACCAATCTAAATTTATTAAACAAAACAAGAAGCTTTTAGAAAGACGTAATGATTCTCTTACTAAGGCTGAACAGACTCTACTTGAAAGAATGCTACAACTATCACTTGAATTAAAAGAATCTTATTGGTTTAAAGAAGT
>NZ_BBCG01000183.1 GCF_001311925.1 Cellulosilyticum ruminicola JCM 14822 | reverse complement strand
TGAAAATATGACTTATGATGAAAAAGAAGATGTTTATTTGTGTAAGGCAGGCAGAAGGCTCACTGTAACAGGACTAAAAAGAAGTAAAAGTAAGACTGGGTATGTTTCTGAGAAAACACAGTATACATGTGAAGATTGTAGTCATTGTGAGTTTAAGAAACAGTGTATTAAAGGAAATAATAGTAAGACTCCATTAGAGGAACGTACTAAACGACTAGAGGTATCAAAAGTTTTCAGAAAAACGAACTGAAGACTTAGAACGCATTCTTACAGATGAAGGTTGCAAGCTTCGTATGAATCGAAGTATTCAGGCCGAAGGGTCATTTGCAAATATTAAAGGAGATATGTCATTTCGTAGATATTTATGCAGAGGTCAGAAAAATGTGCTTGCTGAAAGTATTCTTCTAGCAATGGCACATAATATCAATAAGCTAGATCACAAAATTCAAAACGGAAGTACAGGAACATACCTTTTTGAAATGAAAAAAGAAGCATAAATTTTGAAGCTTTTAAAAATGCAGCCACCAAAAAAACACAATTTCTTGGTGGCTTATTAATGGATGGCATTTTTAAAATTCCAAGATTTAGGATGGAATTTTTGTATTATATGATAGTCAAAAGGAGCTGCCATTAGCTGATTAAAATCAGCTAA
>NZ_BBCG01000182.1 GCF_001311925.1 Cellulosilyticum ruminicola JCM 14822 | reverse complement strand
ATTTCTTCGCAAATTACAAGAAAAAATTTTTTTATTAGTCGCATCAAGACAAATTTAAAGCTCTATAAAGCAGTTTCAGAAACGTATGCCATCTATGAAAGACTAGATTTAAAGAAACTCCTTAGTCAAGACAGTGATTCTGTTGATCAACAAGTTTATATTGGGACAGAAAGTTGTAATAAGTTAAAAATTCGTTTAGTAGGCAATAAGCTTTCTGATGAAATTGTAACTAAGCGTATCAAAAAGGCAATTATCCAAAATAAGGGTGAAGATATTGACTCATATAAGCGTCAGCTTTTACATTGGAATCTTATGATTACTAGCATCAGCAAAGAAATCCTTAATACATCTATTATTACAGAGCTTTATCGTATAAGATGGCAAATAGAACTTCTTTTTAAGGTTGTAAAAAGCACCCTTTCCCTAGATAAAATGCATGTAGGTAAAACTAAATATGTAGAAGCAATTCTTAGAATAGGAAAGTTGGCTTTATATGAAAAACGCTTAAGACAAACTACCTATTCTAAAATAGAAGGTTATTTAGAACAACTTATTGTTGCTGGAAAAACTTAGTCTTAAGTTAACGACTATGATATAAATCATGTGCTAGATTATCTCAATTTATAAATAGGATAAATATGGTAATACATCAGACTGTATAATCTCT
>NZ_BBCG01000181.1 GCF_001311925.1 Cellulosilyticum ruminicola JCM 14822 | reverse complement strand
TGGTTTTCTATGTTAGCCCTATAAGGCACTGTTACTTGCCGTGCCTAAAGGCACATTCTTGATTCCGCCACTTGCGTGAGAACCTCTACTTGCCACCCTTAAAAGGGTCTGTATATTCTTTTAGACTTATTTGATCTGTTATCATATCTTCATGCAATTGATTTTTTATATATCTTTCTATTGCTTGCTTATTTCTACCAACCGTACTTACATAATATCCTCTACACCAAAAATATCTATTTCCGTATTTATACTTTAGACTACTAAACTTTTCAAATATCATTAGACTACTTTTTCCTTTCAGTATTCCCATAAATCTAGATACACTCATTTTAGGTGGTATAGACACCAACATATGTATATGATCCGGACAGGCATTTGCTTCTATTATCTATACATCATATCTTTCACACAGCTCTCTAAGTATCTTTCCTATTTCTCTTTTTTGTTTCCCATATATTTCTTGCCTTCTAAATTTTGGTGCAAATACTATGTGATATTTGCAATCCCATTTTGTGTGTGCTAAACTATTTTCATCCATATGGACATCTCCTTTTGTTATTTTAGGTTTTTAGCGGAACCATTTATATTATAACAAAAGGAGATTTTTTATATCATCTTCCACGCTAAAGCTCTACAGAACTACCTGCATAGCAGGTAGTATTCTTTAATAC
>NZ_BBCG01000180.1 GCF_001311925.1 Cellulosilyticum ruminicola JCM 14822 | reverse complement strand
CATACTCATCTAGAATCAGAAACAATTAAAAATCAACTTAGACAATGGATTGATTCTCAAGCTTTATTTAAAGATTTAAGCTGGGAAAGTTGAGTTAATAACTTAGAGTGAAAACCTGATTCACGCCATAAAGTAATGCCTAAGTCCTCGAAAATATATGTAGTGCTTAAATCTTTATCTGCGCCATCATATGTAGAGGGGGCATAATGGCTTAATAAAGGAATAATATCTTCTGCTGAGCTTTCTAATAAATTGATGTCATATAAGGTAAGGGGTGGTGCTTTGAAAAAGTCAATAACCGCTGAAATTTCAATAGCCATATGATGGGCATCATATAAGACGATGAATTTGGAATCATCATAGCGAACGGATAAGAGCTGATGCTTTTCTTCGTCATTAATAAATAAAGTATCTATTTGTTGTATTTCAATGTCTTCAGCATCAAACAGGGCATCTATTTCTGATTTGGACATACCCAGCTGAATAGGGCCGATGCCTTTGTTAGGAATAACAGTCGAACAATTCATTGTAAAAACCTCCGTTAATAATCAAGTATAGTTTAAGTAGGCTAATCATAGCATATTTTGCTTAAAGTTTAAATAAGGTTTTAGGTTATAAATATGAATAGAATACAATATTTACTTAAGATAACGACATGTGCTAGATTATCTCAACTTATAAATAGGATAAATATGGTAATACATCGGGCTGTATAATCCCT
>NZ_BBCG01000179.1 GCF_001311925.1 Cellulosilyticum ruminicola JCM 14822 | reverse complement strand
ATACACCTTTTCTTCTCTAGTTTCAGAAATATATTCAAGAAGTGCTATGAAATCTTTTGGATTTTCGGTATAATAGGAGTTGTATATTTTTTGAAGTCGTTCATCTGATTGTTTTAATGCAAGACTTTGTCTTAATGCACCAGGTTTACGACTTAGGGTTTTTGTGTAGTGGGATATACAAAGACTCCATTCGTGGTTGCCATACTTTTTAGGGTGTGTGGCAACCTTTTTATTTTCATAAAAACATTCTATCTGATCTGGATAAATGAGTACTGTAACAAACTGTCCTACAAGATGATCAGGCACAGAATATTTGTTTTGATCCACTGAGATCGTTGAATACTTATCAACTCTAGCCTCTGTCACACGACTTGATTGATATTTAGGCATTCTTGGTAAAAGAAATGGCTTTTCAGCCTCTAAAATATCTTGTGGTGATTTACCCTCGTGGCCTTCTTTAACTACTGCATTAAGCTCTTCTAAACGCTTTAATAGGTATTCATTAGCTTCTTCAAGACTAGAAAAAGTATCATTTCTAGAGAATGTTTTTCTACGTATGTATTCAACACTTCTTTCAACATGTCCTTTTTCATTACCACTTCGAATGTTGCAAAAGCGATACTGAAAGCCATAGTATAAAGAAAGTTTTAAAAGTTCATCAGTAGGTTCTTTTTCTGTGGGACTAACAAATCTCTTTACAGCTACTTTCATGTTATCGTAAGTCATTGTTTTATAAACCCCACCGA
>NZ_BBCG01000178.1 GCF_001311925.1 Cellulosilyticum ruminicola JCM 14822 | reverse complement strand
CTTATTAACTCACTTGTACTAACATTTCTCCTGTGGATACATTTGCATATAACTTTTCAAATTCATTTGGAGACATATAGTTACAATGACTATGTATTCTTACAGTGTTATAGAAAGTTTCTATATACTCAAAAACGAGGCGATAAGCCTGTTTATAGTTTTCAATTGTAAAGCGATTAAGCCATTCTCTTTTAATAAGAGCATGGAATGATTCAATACAGGCGTTATCATAGGGATAGCCCTTGTGGCTATAACTTAGCTGATATTTTTTGTGGCTTCACGATAAGCTTTTGAAACATATTGACTTCCGCGGTCAGAATGCAGAATTAATGGAAGGTCAGTGTTACGTTTGGCTTTAGCTTTATTAATTGTATCAACTACGTAGGATACTTCCATCGTTTCAGATAGTGTCCAAGCGATAATTTTACGCGCATAAAGATCCATAATGCTTGTTAAATAGACAAAGCCGTCACGTGTCCAGATATAAGTAATATCAGTACACCAAACTGCATTAGGACGGTCAGGATTGAATTGCTCATCAAGTATGTTAAGTAATTCTTTGCTAAAATCAGAGTCTCTAGTAGTGGTTGTCCAAGGGGTAACCCATTGGGCTTTAATGCCCATTTCTTTCATGTATTTGCCAACAGTTCGCTCAGCAATTATTTCACCAGATTTTTGAAGTTCCTTAGTAATCTTAGGAGCACCATAGTTTTGTTTTGAATGATCGTAGATATCCTGAATTTTTTC
>NZ_BBCG01000177.1 GCF_001311925.1 Cellulosilyticum ruminicola JCM 14822 | reverse complement strand
ATGTACAGGATAGGAGGGAGACTGAGAAGTCAGAACGCCAGTTTTGATGGAGTCAATGGTGGGATACCTCTCTTGTAATACTTAACTTCTAACCATGGCCCGTAATCCGGGTTTGGGACAATGTCAGGTGGACAGTTTGACTGGGGCGGTCGCCTCCGAAAGAGTAACGGAGGCGCTCAAAGGTAACCTCAGAATGGTCGGAAACCATTCGAAGAGTGCAAAGGCATAAGGTTGCTTGACTGTGACACCGACGGGTGGAACAGGTACGAAAGTAGGACTTAGTGATCCGGTGGTATGAAAGTGGGATTGCCATCGCTCAACGGATAAAAGCTACCCCGGGGATAACAGGCTTATCTCCCCCAAGAGTTCACATCGACGGGGAGGTTTGGCACCTCGATGTCGGCTCATCGCATCCTGGAGCTGAAGCAGGTTCCAAGGGTTGGGCTGTTCGCCCATTAAAGCGGTACGCGAGCTGGGTTCAGAACGTCGTGAGACAGTTCGGTCCCTATCCGTCGTGGGCGCAGGAAATTTGAGTGGAGCTGTCCTTAGTACGAGAGGACCGGGATGGACGGACCACTGGTGCATCTGTTGTTTTACCAAAGGCATAGCAGAGTAGCCAAGTCTGGATCTGATAAACGCTGAAGGCATCTAAGCGTGAAGCAGACCACAAGATAAGATTTCCCATTCCGAAAGGAAGTAAGACCCCTTAGAGACTATGAGGTTGATAGGTTGGAGCTGTAAGTGTAGTAATACATTTAGGTGACCAATACTAACGGTTCGAGGGTTTGACCT
>NZ_BBCG01000176.1 GCF_001311925.1 Cellulosilyticum ruminicola JCM 14822 | reverse complement strand
GTAATACCCAACCTCAGTATCAAGCTACAGTAAAGCTCCACGGGGTCTTTCCGTCCTGTCGCGGGTAACCAGCATCTTCACTGGTACTACAATTTCACCGGGTGCGCTGTCGAGACAGTGCCCAAATCATTACGCCTTTCGTGCGGGTCAGAACTTACCTGACAAGGAATTTCGCTACCTTAGGACCGTTATAGTTACGGCCGCCGTTTACTGGGGCTTAAGTTCAAAGCTTCGGATCTCTCCTTACCTCTCCCCTTAACCTTCCAGCACCGGGCAGGCGTCAGCCCTTATACATCACCTTTCGGTTTAGCAAAGACCTGTGTTTTTGTTAAACAGTTGCTTGGGCCTATTCTCTGCGGCCAGCTCAAAGCTGGCACCCCTTCTCCCTAAGTTACGGGGTCATTTTGCCGAGTTCCTTAACAACGCTTCTCCCGTCGGCCTTAGGATTCTCTCCTCATCCACCTGTGTCGGTTTACGGTACGGGTACCTATCACGCAATAGCAGCTTTTCTCGGCAGTGTGGATTCATGAACTTCTCTACTTTAATTTCGATCCCCATCACACTTCATCCTCGCCTAGCGGTTTTTCCTACCAGGTGCGACTTTGTGCTTAGCCCAAGATACCATTCCTGGGATTCATTATCCTCCTGCGTCCCTACAGTTCTGATAATAGGTAGTACTGGAATATGAACCAGTTGTCCATCGACTACGACTTTCGTCCTCGCCTTAGGTCCCGACTTACCCAGAGCAGATCAGCTTTACTCTGGAAACCTTGGATATTCGGCCTATAAGATTCTCACTTATATCTCGCTACTCATTCCGGCATTCTCACTT
>NZ_BBCG01000175.1 GCF_001311925.1 Cellulosilyticum ruminicola JCM 14822 | reverse complement strand
AGGGATTATACAGTTTGATGTATTACCATATTTATCCTATTTATAAGTTGAGATAATCTAGCACATGTCGTTATTATAATAATTTTGTAAACTAAAAGTTATATTTTTCACTAATGTTTAGTTACTAACTAAAATTTCCATTGACCTATACTTCTAAAATGTGCTTTACAGACTTAAATAGATAATTTCTATATTTATCCAGTAAAGTTAGATGCACTAAGGGTATAATTACTTAGATTTCTATTCACTTTTCCATGTTTTAAGAACTACTAAATAATGCTGTTTTATAGCATTGCATATTGGTTACATATTTGAATAGCTTATTTTTTATTTTACACTTTAAATTGATTAAGCTTATCTTTATTTCAACCTTTTCAAGGGTTAATCGAAGTAATAAATAAGTTATTATACCTGTTATCATTTGAATCCTTACAGCATTTTCACTATGTCCCAACGTTTTTTATAAAGCCATGCTATTTCTTCTGAACTATAACACATGAGATGAGTTACAAATGTAAGCTCTTTACCTGTGGAATCTATAATCTTTACAACCCTATAAAAATGCTTTGTAAAATTAATGGACTCTTTACTAAGGCGTACCTTCTTATCATATATAATAGTTAAACCTGCTGGTAACAACGGCTGGGCTTTGTTACATTGTGTGATAGGTAGATCTATGGCTTCTTTAAATTTGGCATTATTCTTAAGACGACTTACGAAGTAAATTTCCTTTGAAGTATAACTGTCAAATTTTTTATAGTCAATGTAGCCTTTATCACAAATTATGAAAATAAATCATACTTGCAAGGTGTTCATGTGTAAAAAATTTATTCTTTTT
>NZ_BBCG01000174.1 GCF_001311925.1 Cellulosilyticum ruminicola JCM 14822 | reverse complement strand
TTGCAATCTTATTAGAAAGCTTATTGCCTACTAAACGAACTTTTAACTTATTACAACTTTCTGTACCAATATAAACTGGTTGATCAATATTCTCACTACCTTGACTAAGGAGTTCTTTTAATTCTAGTTTCTCATAAATAGAGTACCTTTCTGAAACTGCTTTATAGAGCTTTAAATTTATCTTGATGCGACTAATAAAATCATTGATGAATCAGCTTTCTTTAAGATGCTACAGGAAGAACTTACAACAGGTAATCATAATAGACGAGAAGAATATCCTTATTTAATTACCTAGGCTTATTTTGCAACACATGAAACTATGAAAGCTGAAATGAAAAATATAGGTTTTTCAATAATTAATGTCCATGTAGTAGAAGGGGTATATGGTTTACACCTTGCTTAGAAGAAAAATGGGAGAATGCAGCAAGTAGGAATAGGCTATTAGAAATTATTCACCTTACAGAACATGCACCGGAATTAATGGGCATGAGCCCACACTTTATTGTAGTAGGAAGAAAATAAAATAAGCACCTAAAAGTGATATTTACTTTTAGGTGCTTATTTTATTGCCATTTTTACAGACAGATATAGAGAAAAATTAAAATCCTATAACATATGTATAAGATAAGATAGAATAGAAACATAACTTATATTACCTAAATAAGTAATTAACAAACTAATCAATTCATCTAAACTTTAAAACCCTTTAGTATCAAGGGATAAGGAAATTTATACTTACTTGGAGCAATTGTCAATATTAAAGTTATCATTTATGAAAAAAATTAAATAAACTAATGACATGTGCTAGATTATCTCAACTTATAAATAGAATAAATATGGTAATACGTCGGGCTGTATAATCCCTAAAATAATTATACC
>NZ_BBCG01000173.1 GCF_001311925.1 Cellulosilyticum ruminicola JCM 14822 | reverse complement strand
CTTAATGCTTCGTATGGATTCTATGATGATAAGTTCATCCTGTAAGTCTCGTATTGAATTAGTCTACACTGTTAATCTAAAGCTTATAAAAGCACTCAATAAGATCGATTCCAAGCTTGTTCTAGAGGAATTAAAGTGTTATTTAGAAGAAGGACACAATCTATAGAACACGTGATAAAGATGCTACAACTAAGTTAGAATGGCTATTAGGACATTCAATCCTTTTAAAGGAGGTATGTTCAAAATATGATACTCAGATTCTAGAATGTAGAGCATTTGAACTATTAAAGAGTCTCCTAGAAGAACAAGTAGAAGTAAATAAAGAAGTTAAAACTGTTCCAAAGGATGGGAAGAGCCTTCATTCTGAAATACTTCAAAATCCAAGTGATCCAGATGCAACTTATAGAGAGAAATATAGTGGAAATGTAGGATATGTTGCAAATCTAGTAGAAAGTTTTAATGAGGATAGTGGTGTTATCACACATTATGATTTTAAACCTAACACATATTCAGATATCATAGTCGTTAACTTAAGACTAAGTTTTTTCAGCAACAATAAGTTGTTCTAAATAACCTTCTATTTTAGATAGGTGGTTTGTCTTAAACGTTTTTCATGCAAAGTCAACCTTCCTATCCTCTGAATTAAGTTAGAAAACGTCTCGTAAGTATGTAGTGTGATTCTTTTTAGTGTATAAAACTGATATAACTCTACAAGCAGTAATGTGTAAAATCTTTGGATGATTATGCCTCTCCCCTGATTCTTAAGCATGGTTTGATCTATACCATCATAAAGTGGCATTGTGAGTAATACTTCTAGAAGTTTCCCATAAAGAATTGCTTCTACATATTTAGTTTTACCTACATGCATTTTATCTAGCGAAA
>NZ_BBCG01000172.1 GCF_001311925.1 Cellulosilyticum ruminicola JCM 14822 | reverse complement strand
GGAGCCACTTTTTTATAAATTGTTATAAATGGAATGAATCTAGAATTAGTCTAAAAATGTTACTTTACTATCTAGGTCATAGTAAGCTCTTACAACTTGAAGTTATAAGCTTCAATAGCCTCAGTAACAACTTTATTTGCTTTTAAGTGCTGCAATTGTATTTTCAGCATTCATATGATTCTTTTAACAGAAGAAACATTGACTTATAAATAAAATTTTCCAGTAATCAAAATAATAAAAATGGGAAACCTCTAAGTCTAATATCACTAAAACAAATGAGGTTTCCCATGCATATTGCAAAGTTAGTATCTAGACTTTTTAAACTTTTTATACCATCTGTTATCGAAAAATTGCAAAATCACCTGGTTTTATGAAATGTCATTCTAAGCTTTTACCTGAAATCTTTGAAAAAGCAATGTCTTTAGGCTTGTTAGACTGTAAAAATATTATTGAAGAAGTGATTGCTGAAAAGTGTGTTTCTATTCAAATTGGTGTATCTCTGAGTAAACAAGCTATTTTAAAGAGGTTAAATGAAAGTATTTCATGATTATGTTGGTATGGGTGGTCGAAATGCTAAAGTAGCTTTAAAAATCCGAATACTATATAGTGTCATTTCTCATTCTGTCACAGCGTTTGATATTACATCAGGGGTGAAAATTTTTTATTAGGCGCATCAAGACAAAAGCTCTATAAGGCAGTTTCAGAAAAGTACTCTATTTATGAGAAACTAGGATTAAAAGAACTCCTTAGTCAATGTAGTGATAATATTGATCAACAAGTTTATATTGGTACAGAAAGTTGTAATAAGTTAAAAGTTCGTTTAGTAGGCAATAAGCTTTCTAATGAGATTGCAACTAAACGTATTAAAAAGGCAATCCTCCAAAATAATGGTGAAGCTATTGACTCACA
>NZ_BBCG01000171.1 GCF_001311925.1 Cellulosilyticum ruminicola JCM 14822 | reverse complement strand
TGCTATTTAGCAGAAGGACATAAAAATGAAACAATCTATAGAACACGTGATAAAGATGCTATAACTAAGTTAGAATGGCTATTAGGACATTCAACTGTTCCAAAGGATGGGAAGAGCCTTCATTCTGAAATACTTCAAAATCCAAGTGATCCAGATGCAACTTATAGAGAGAAATATAGTGGAAATGTAGGATATATTGCAAATCTAATAGAAAGTTTTAATGACAATAGTGGTGTTATTACACATTATGATCTTAAACCTAGCACCTATTCTGATATTAGATTTTGTGAAGATGTAATAGATGCTCTTGGTAAAGTGCCACAAGTCAATGTATTAGTAGATGGTACTTACTTTCTTATGAAATAGAGCAAAAGGCTAAAAACAAGGATCATGTTAAAACTAGGTCAATTAGTAGGAAAAGCGCCAGCACAGGAGAAATTACCATATAGTTCTTTTGAAGTAGATGAAGAAACGCAAAAAATAGTCTTATGCCCTAATAAGGAAATACCACAAATGAGCTATTTTAGTAAAAATAGCCATACAGCAAAATTTAAAAACGAACAATGTGAAAATTGTCCACTACGTAATCAATGCCCTAGCAAAAAAGAAAAAAAGGGCTGGTGTAGAAGGCATTCCTTCAGTCATTCGAAGAAAATATCAAGTAGATGCCATGCCAGTTCGTGGCTTTTTGCACTCAAAAATAGTGTTTGGCTTCAAAATTGAAGCATATAACTTCAATAAACTGCTAAGATATCTTAAGAAAAAAGGTATCTTAGCTTCGGATACAATTTTAAGTATAGCGATATATATATTTATTGGTAAAAAATCAAGTGCAATAGAGGATGTAAATAAATGTAACTATAATAAGACTTCAAAAACATTAGTTTTTGGGATCTAATCACATGATTATTCCAGCTAATGTAGTT
>NZ_BBCG01000170.1 GCF_001311925.1 Cellulosilyticum ruminicola JCM 14822 | reverse complement strand
AGCTCCAGAACCAAACTTAACAGTTCTTTGGAGTGAAAGCTTCCCACAAGGTTACAAAGACTTCTGTGCGAAAGTATCTATCGATACATCAGCTATCCAATACGAAAATGACGATTTAATGAGACCACAATTCGGTGATGACTACGGTATCGCTTGTTGTGTATCTCCAATGAGAATCGGTAAACAAATGCAATTCTTCGGAGCTCGTGCTAACCTTGCTAAAGCTGTTCTTTACGCTATTAATGGTGGTGTAGATGAAAAAACAGGTATTAAAGTAGTACCAGGCATCGAACCAATGACAGATGAGTACTTAGATTACGATAAAGTAATGGCTAACTATGAAATCACAAAACAATGGGTTGCTAAAACTTATACAGATGCCCTTAACATCATTCACTACATGCATGATAAATATGCTTACGAAAGAATTGAAATGGCACTTCATGATGAAGAAATCTTAAGAACTACGGCTTGTGGTATTGCTGGTCTTGCGGTAGCAACAGACTCATTATCAGCAATCAAACATGCAAAAGTTAAACCAGTAAGAAATGAAGAAGGTTTAGCAGTAGACTTCATAATCGAAGGGGAATACCCAGCATACGGAAACAATGATGATGCAGCTGACTCAATCGCAGTATCACTTGTAAAAGACTTCATGCAAGAAATTAGAAAACACACACCATACAGAGATTCTGTTTATACACAATCAGTTCTTACTATTACATCAAACGTAGTATATGGTAAGAAAACAGGAGCTACTCCAGATGGACGTAAAGCTGGCGTACCATTCTCTCCAGGGGCTAACCCAATGAACGGTAGAGAAACAAAAGGTGTTCTTGCAGCTTGTGCTTCAGTAGCTAAACTTCCATTCGAAGATGCAAACGATGGTATCTCTTACACATTCTCTGTAGTACCTTCAACAATCGGTAAAACAAAAGAAGAACAAATTACAAA
>NZ_BBCG01000169.1 GCF_001311925.1 Cellulosilyticum ruminicola JCM 14822 | reverse complement strand
CCGGAAAAACTTAGTCTTAAGTTAACGCTTATGATTACTCTATATTATAACATATTTTTCATTTATTGATTATATATTTTATATATTTTAAATATTTTAAATATTTCAACTTCAAAGCAGTGTTATCAAATCAATCTAACATATTAATTGATATACCCCTTTTTTATGTAAATAATTAAAATAATAAAAACACTTGCTATTTAGAATGGGGTATTTTCTATGCCTAAGATAACTTCTAAAAATAAAATCTATTATTGTGAACAATATCTAGATGGATTTTAAAATATAATAACTCTGAGAAACTCAAAGCTTCTGGAACAGTGGGGATATACTATCATGACTAGCGAAAAAACAACAATAAACGATTACAAAGAAACCTTAATGTATTACATCAATGAAAAAAGTACAATTTAGATTATAGAAATAAAAAGAGCTATCATGAAATTATTTAAAATTTCATGATAGCTCTTTTAAAAGAATGACCCGTACGAGAATCGAACTCGTGTTACCGCCGTGAAAGGGCGGTGTCTTGACCGCTTGACCAACGGGCCATAAAGAGCGGGTGATGGGAATCGAACCCACGTAGTCAGCTTGGAAGGCTGAAGTTCTACCATTGAACTACACCCGCATATTCATTTTTTAAAACCAGTAGTGGTTTAAAGCGACCCAGAAGGGACTCGAACCCTCGACCTCCGCCGTGACAGGGCGGCGTGCTAACCAACTGTACCACTGGGCCTTATTTAAAATTATGAGCCACCGGGGAATCGAACCCCGGACAACTTGATTAAAAGTCAAGTGCTCTACCGACTGAGCTAGTGACCCATATAGTCGGGGTGACAGGACTCGAACCTGCGGCCTCCTGAACCCAAATCAGGCGCTCTAGCCAAACTGAGCCACACCCCGTTTTATGTTGGCAACCATTTACTTTCCCAGGCCGTCTCCAGCCAAGTATCATCAACCGCTTAGGTCTTAACCTACGTGTTCGGGATGGGAACGGGTGTTTCCCCTAAGCGCA
>NZ_BBCG01000168.1 GCF_001311925.1 Cellulosilyticum ruminicola JCM 14822 | reverse complement strand
CTTTCTACACCAGCCCTTTTGTTAGTAAGCTTGATATATTCTTTTGTTTGCATTAATTCACGAATCTTACTGTTACTATAACTTTTATTGCTAAACTTAATACTATAGCCCTTTTTTCTTTTTTGCTAGGGCATTGATTACGTAGTGGAGAATTTTCACATTGTTCATTCTTAAATTTCGCTGTATGGCTATTTTTACTAAAATAGCTCATTTGTGGTATTTCCTTATTAGGGCATAAGACTATTTTTTGCGTTTTTTCATCTACTTCAAAAGAACTATATGGTAATTTCTCCTGTGTTAGTGTTTTCCTACTAATTGACCTGGTTTTAACATAATTCCTTGTTTTTTGGCTTTTTGATTCATTTTATAAGAATAATATGCACCATCTATTAATATATTAACTTCTGGTACTTCACCAAGAGCATCTATCACATCTTCACAAAATCTAATATCAGAATAGGTGTTAGGTTTAAAATCATAATGTGTGATAACACCACTATCCTCATTAAAACTTTCTACTAGATTTGCAACATATCCTACATTTCCACTATATTTCTCTCTATAAGTTGCATCTGGATCACTTAGATTTTGAAGTAGTTCAGAGTGAAGGTTCTTTCCATCTTTAGGAACAGTTTTACCTTCTTCATTTACTTCTACTTGTTCTTCTAGAAGACACTTTAATAGTTTAAACGCTTCCTGAGTATCATATTTTGAACATATCTCTTTAAAAATGATGGAATGTCCTAACAGCCATTCTAATTGAGGATATTTCACAATTCAAAAGTTGCCTTCTGTGGATAAAATTGATTTTTATAAAAAAGTTCAAAAATGGCGTTATTCAGTTCAGCCAGTAAAATTTGATGTTTTTTATCCACAAGCTTTGTTACAATATTTTTTTAATTACTTAGAGTTATGCTGATACAGTTTGATTTTTTTGAGCATCATTTAATCTTGACGCAAGCAGAGCAATACAACAAATGTCCATAAATACTTTTGCTTTTTTCATTGTTGGTA
>NZ_BBCG01000167.1 GCF_001311925.1 Cellulosilyticum ruminicola JCM 14822 | reverse complement strand
ATTTAATTATCGTAGGGTTATTATAATTTTTCACTTTACCATATTTATCCTTATTGTAGTTTGAAATTAATTAGCACATATCGTTATGATACTAATTTACCATCTGTCTCCTCATCTAAAGGTAAATCAAAATCATCATATGATAAATTCCCTTTACTAGCATTATACGTTGTGATTTTTTCATAGATTTCATCATCACCATTAGAATATGTAACATTTACAGATGAATCAATATCATTTGCAAAAATAACACATGAATTACATGCTAATATAACTGTACAAACTCCAATTGCCATTAATTTTTTTAATACTTTAATAAAATCTTTCTCCTGAATTCTTATTTATTATTCAATGAAAATTTTTTCTATCTTGGCTTTATTAGATAGTCTATATATTTTCATAAAATAATTCTCATCTGAAATTTCTTCTGTAATAGTAAAACTATCGCTGAAACATATATTTAATTTTTTATAAATACAATCTGCACTGTAACCACCTATCTGAATAAAATAATTAGACCCTTCTTGTCTAATATTCTTTACTAAGTTTCCCTCACAAAAACTAGATGAAGATAATGTATAATAAGTTTTTAGAAATTTGTGAGGAATAAAATTAGCTACACCTATTTTTTACTAGTTGTACTTCTAAATAATACATTTATATCTTCAGTATTTTTTTCTACATCTAACAACTCTACATTTTCTCCTAGCCTTTTAGATAATAATGTTTGAATATTAGAATTGTCTAATTTAGAAAAATCCGAAAGACTATTTATTAAAAATAAAAATAAAAACAATGATGAAAATAAATAATATAACAATAATTAATTTTTTGAAATAAATCATTTACCCCCCTCTCTCAGCGGCAATATTTAGTATATTATATTTTTAAAAAATCAATAATATTTAAAAATATAATATACTAAATATTTTTTAAAATATATGTTGTTATTTGGTAAGCGGTAAATAGTTCGTACCTCAAAAACTAGTAGTTTTTTGAGACAATGATATAGAACTTT
>NZ_BBCG01000166.1 GCF_001311925.1 Cellulosilyticum ruminicola JCM 14822 | reverse complement strand
TAATAAGCTCCAAGCATGTGATATCTTACCCTTACACTAAAACTAAAAATGGGGGGACATCACATGTTAGAGCTCAAATATTATTCTGTCCATAAAATTGAAGATTTAAAAGACTTTTTTCTAGTTTGTTACGTTATTATTGATGACATTTATCAGCAAATTATCCCTGATCATATTAAATTTAGGCGTAATTATACTGAAGCTAAGCTATCCGATAGTGAAATTATAACCCTTGCCATTGTTGGTGAAATTCATGGTATGCCATCTGAAAAAGCTTGGTTTAACTATGTTCACAAAAATTTCAAGGACCTATTTCCTAATCTAGGGCATCGTACACGTTTTAATCGCACTAGAAGAAATCTTGAATCTGTTATTAATGCAATCAGAAAGGAAATTTGTAACTATATCGGTTACAACCATTCTGATATTTACATTGTTGATAGTATGCCTATTCCTGTATGTGGCTTTGGTAGAGCCCATTTTTGCAAACGATTTAAAGATATTTCATCTTATGGTTACTGTGCATCTAAAAAAGAAACTTATTACGGCTTAAAACTTCATGCGACAGTTACTTTAGAAGGTTATATCACTGATATTGAAATAACAGCTGCAAATGTAGACGACAGAGCAATTCTTTGGGAAATGTTTCAATCGCTCTACCAACCTATTGTCCTAGGTGATAAAGGTTACATTGGTGATGAACTTGCTCAAAATTTAAAGAATGAAAAAGGACTCACACTATTAGCCTTAAAACGAAATAATAGTAAAAACCCTTACCCAAAAGACTTGAGAAATTGGATTAGTAAACATAGAAGACGTATTGAAACGACCTTTTCTCAGTTAGCTAATCAATTTCATATTAATGAAGTACTAGCAAATTCTCTTAGTGGTCTAAAAGCTAGACTTCAAAGTAAAATCCTAGGACATAATATCTGTTGTTTCATAAATAAATGTCTTGGTAATCAGGCAACTACACAGATTAAACATTTAATATTTTAATAAATGAACTACTGTTTAATTATTGCAAGGATATTATAATTTCTATAATTACCATATTTATCCTTTACATAATTAAAGATTAACTAGCACATGTCG
>NZ_BBCG01000165.1 GCF_001311925.1 Cellulosilyticum ruminicola JCM 14822 | reverse complement strand
TAACTTCCTACATACGTCAACCTTTTTTATAAAAATGTTTAAAAACAAAACAGTTGCTTTATAATATCTGCTCTTCATATTTAGAAAGCTCTTCTATATATAATTTTCCCATACTACTAAGTGGTACACCTTTTCTCTTAATGTACCCAATAGTCATGATCTCATTAATTTCTATTGGCACTGCTGTATAATCCCCACCATTTAACTCTGAACAAATAATCCCTGAGCACAAGGTATACCCATTAAGCCCTTTCATTAAATTTAATAATGTCGCTCTATCATCTGCTTTGATTACTCGCTTATATTGATATGTACTAAGTACTTCTTCTGCAAGGAAAAATGAATTATTATCTCCTTGTTCGAATGATAAACAAGGATATTCTTCTAAATCCTCCATTGTAATTTTATCTTTATGAGCAAGTGGATTGCCTTTCCACATATACGCATAAACATGACAATTGAAAAGACTAATAAATTCCAATTCTTTTTCTTTCAGAATCTTCATAAGTACCTGCTCATTAAAGTCATTTTTATACAAAACACCTACTTCACTGTAAAAGTGTTGCACATTTTCTATTACTTCAAAAGTTTTTGTTTCATGAATAGCAAATTCGTATTCATCCATTCCAAAATGTTTCACCATTTCTACGAAAGCCTTTACCGCAAAAGAATAATGTTGCATTGAAACAGCAAACTTTTTCTTAACTGATTTTTTCTCTATATACCTTTCATCAATTAATCGATATTGATCCATCAATTGCCTAGCATATCCAAGAAATTCATTGCCCTCTAATGTCACGACAATGCCTTTATTACTTCTATTAAAAATCGTAATGCCTATTTCTTCTTCTAATTCACGTACTGCTGCTGATAAACTTGGCTGAGAGATAAAGAGTGCTCCTGCTGCCTTATTCATAGAATTACAATCAGCAACTGTGATTACATATTTTAACTGTTGTAATGTCATGTTTACTCCTCTTTGCTAATTATCGTTAAATAAATCTGTATTTTCTTTTTATTATAACCTTATTTCCTTTTACTGTGCTACCCTATTATTATGCTGTAATATTTAAAATATAGTCAGACGATGGAACAAAAAAGGACCAAGGTATTCCTTGGTCCTCCATAAA
>NZ_BBCG01000164.1 GCF_001311925.1 Cellulosilyticum ruminicola JCM 14822 | reverse complement strand
TGTCATCGAATGCCTAAAGAAATCTGGGCTTGAAATAAAAGACATTAAACAATTCTTCAAATGGGTAAGTGAAGGTCCTACAACCTATCAGCAAAGAAAAGACCTCTTCGAAACAAGAAAACAAGCCATTGAAGAAGAAATTAAGGCCTTAGAAAAAACACTTGCCATGTTAAACTTCAAATGCTGGTATTATGATAAGGCTATGTCAGATGGTAATGAAGACAGTATTAATGCCATGTTACCAGACAAACTCCCAAGTGAGATTCAAAAACTATATGATCAGGCACATACATAAAATAAAAGCACTATGGAAATCTAAATAAACTCCATAGTGCTTTTTGAAAAAATCTCTTTTCTTCTATCTATTTCAGTTCTTGCTACGCTGCTCTTGTAATAGCAAATACTTTTGTGATCTCATTCACTTCATCCTTAAATTCATCTACCAGGTGACATCCCCAAGAAATAGCCGTCTTCGCTGACGGCTCATTGGTATATTTCATATATGAGAAAATCTCATTAAAAGGGGTATGCTCAAATGTCCAGTCTCTTACCGCCTGTGCTGATTCTTTTGCATAACCTTTACGCTGCATATCCCTGCGGATATGATATCCTATCTCTGGCTTAATCACTCCACCAATATTCTGCATAGTTAATCCACAATCACCTATCATTTCTCCTGTATCCTTTAGGCATACTGCCCATAACCCAAAACCAAATATTCTATATCTCTCAATATTCCTATCAATCCAGCCTCGTACCCTTTGCTGATCAAATGTATATGGATAATGCTGCATAATATCACTATCTGCCAAAACGGCATAAAGCGCTTCATAATCCGCCTCACTCATCTCACGTAAAAATAATCTATCTGTTTCAATTTTCATCTATATTCCCCCTTTAATACTTTATTTTCTTATCCTTCAATAGGCAATTGTATTTCTGTGAGCCAGTCTTCAACAGACTCCTTATTCCAAATGCCATCAATATAACACTCACGGATTAATCCGGCTACAGTATAATGATTCTGCTCTGCATAATTCATAAGAAAGGCAAATGCTTCCCCTATTGTTTCATAAAAGCCTTTATGCTTAATGCTAATAACTTTTACGGCAGGAATTTCTTTGAATTTAATCACATCGCTCTCAGTCCCAAATTTATCAACTGCCTCAGAATGTCTAATTAATACATCATCTT
>NZ_BBCG01000163.1 GCF_001311925.1 Cellulosilyticum ruminicola JCM 14822 | reverse complement strand
TGAGAGTATAAATGATGAAAATTCACTTAGTAAACATTCCAATGATTTTTCATTGTTCATATATATACTCTAAAACTTTTTGGTGACGATGCGCTTAGGGGACACACCCGTTCCCATCCCGAACACGTCGGTTAAGACCTAAGCGGCTGATGATACTTGGCTGGAGACGGCCTGGGAAAGTAAGTGGTTGCCAAATTCATGGGTCACTAGCTCAGTCGGTAGAGCACTTGACTTTTAATCAAGTTGTCCGGGGTTCGATTCCCCGGTGGCTCATAACTCTTGCGGGTGTAGTTCAATGGTAGAACTTCAGCCTTCCAAGCTGACTACGTGGGTTCGATTCCCATCACCCGCTTAGTATGTATCCATAGCTCAGCTGGATAGAGCAACGCCCTTCTAAGGCGTGGGTCCGGGGTTCGAATCCCTGTGGATACGTATTTAATAAAAACCTAGATACTTCGCTATCTAGGTTTTTATTTTTTATATAGATATAATCAAGAATTAATTGTATAATGTATTGTAATTATTCTTATAAGCATACAAAGGGGGAAATAGAAATGCTCATTGTAACTACAGATACAGTACCAGGTAAAGAAATTATAGAGGTTAAAGGCTTAGTAAAAGGTAGTAGTGTAAGATGCAAAAATATTGGGAGAGATATTGGCGCTAGTTTCAAGAACTTAGTAGGTGGAGAACTAAATGGTTATAATGAAATGCTCACTGAAGCTAGACAAATTGCTATAGGTAGAATGGTAGATGAAGCTAAAGGTATGGGAGCAAATGCAATTGTAGGACTTAGACTAATGTCATCAGCTGTAATGGCAGGTGCTGCTGAAATGGTAGCTTATGGGACAGCTGTTGTGATTAACGAATAATTACTATATTAATAAGTTGTTTTTAATAGATTGATAAATTAATTAATGAAGGATGATCTAAAATGTGTATAGCAATCGCATTATATTTCATATTTTGGATACTGTGTGGTATTGGTGCAGTAATAGTATTCTTTGTTGTATTAAGGCAACGTATTAAAGAGAAAAAAATAGAGAAAGAAAAGCATAAAGAATATGAGGATTACTAGAAAATCCTCATATTCTTTATGGTATAAATAAAGTTTTAAATAAAAGTAAAAAAAGGTATTGACGAATCCTTTTTTATACTGTATTATTATACAAGTCGCTAGGGAATAGCGATAAC
>NZ_BBCG01000162.1 GCF_001311925.1 Cellulosilyticum ruminicola JCM 14822 | reverse complement strand
GATAGAGATGTAGATAAAGATTGGGGAGGTTTCATTGCTATTATTGAAGAAGATCAAGACTTTGAGGTATTGAAAAAAGAGTATTATTTAGATGTAGAGGTTGCGAAACCGGAATGGTCAATGGAGATTAATGAGTCATGGGAAGAACATCTTTTTGTGATGAATAGTGAGTATAGCATTGTAGTAGTAGGCACAAAAGATAAGCTTAAAATGATAAGAGGAGAATAAGATGTTTAATAATAGTAGATATGTAACAACAGGTGTAATGGCAGAGGTTCCAGTAGAGCAGCAACTATTAATGTGGAGTATCATTGATAAATTTTTAGAGTCAGGTAAAGAGGTGGATTACCTACAAGTTATGGAGCTATCAATTCATGTAGATAAGAGCGGAAGAAAGGAGCAAGTAATTAAGCATAGGCAAGAAGTGCCAAGCTATCAACAGGAGTACATAGTAACAGTTGAAAAACCAATTAAAGAGAAGATATTTATTATTGATGATGGGAATACAACAATGCTACTAGCCAATGAGTACTAGTAGCATTGCTTACTTGAAAGAAGTCTTTGAGTAAGGTCTTCTTTTTTTGCTTTAGCTAAATTTTGAAATAGATATTATATAAATGATGGAATATTATATGCAATAATAATTCCTTATAAGGAGCATAGGAACATACGTTAATTTATTTAAAGATAAAGGGGTAGGAAACAGTAAAATAAATACGTATATGTAGATGTGCATGTTTACATGTATGTATACATACTTTTAAGGAGGATAAAACATGAGTTATGGATATGGAAGTAGAAGAAAGAGAAGAGATAGTCCTATTTTTTCCCTAATCAAACAACAGATAGTGAAGAGGTATTTGGAATTCAATGGGGAGATAATGAAAGCAGAGTGGATCATAAGGTAGTAGAATTAGGAGAAGACCAAGAAGAGAGCACAATAGATGAAATGAATACAGAAGAAATGATTTCTATTGATGGCATTCAGATTAGAACAGATAAAGTAAAAGGAATATCTCAAAAGGTTAAATTAGTAAGATACACAACATATTTAGAAGAGCCTGTTTTAGATGTGTTAAAGATACTAAAGAGAAATAATCAAATATGTATTAGTACAATTGTTAATGTAGCTATAAAGGAATACTTAAAATCGAACTACAATTGATGAAAATTAATATTAATTAATAAGGTTCATCACCATGAACTGTGCTTGAGA
>NZ_BBCG01000161.1 GCF_001311925.1 Cellulosilyticum ruminicola JCM 14822 | reverse complement strand
TTCATGAAAAAGGACTACCACGAAATAATTTAATGTCGTGGTAGTCCTTTTACTTATGTTTTAAGATATAAAAGATAAAATTATAAAAGTTATAGTTAATATAGTCCATATAATACCAGTAAGTAAATTGCTTTTATTTTTCAATTTTACACCCTTGTATAAATAATAAAAGGTTGGAGCACAAGTGAATAAAATATTTAATTGATAATTTACTTTAGTATTTAGGATAAATACATTTATAAGTTGAAGAACTATAAAAAAGATAGCTGATACAAAAAAGCTTATTACTGTAGCAATTGAATCTATTCTATCTTTTAAGTCGTCATCTTGTTGAGTTTTATTCATAAATAGACCTCCTAAAATATTATAACTGTATTGATTGAGATAAATTATGTGATAATACTAATAAACCATAACTATAACTAAGAGCAATAACTTGATAAATAAGCATTACTATTGTTGCGTGTAAAGTGCTTTTTTTAGTTAATACAGAGTAACCAATAACCATTATTACTATACTGTAAAGAGTAGGAATAGAAATTGTATTACATACAGTTTGTAATAAGAAATTACTCTTAAGTATTTCTTGACTAAAGAAAGCAGAAATGCTTAATACGGAAGTATTTACTTGAGTAATAAGTTTTAATATGTTATCTACTAAATTGAGACTATAAGTTATGAATATAGAATATACACTTAGTGCAAAAAGTGATTTAAAGCTAACTTTATCTTTGAAGAAGAGTTTTAATACTTGAAAGCACGCAGAGACTATTAGAGCAGATGCAAATATTCCTATAATAACCATAAATATACTAGAAATCATAGAAATTATAAATTGCTGTTGTAAAGCTTGTTCAGAGATACCAGAGTTTCTTAAAAGATTGTAAATTTCCTCTTTTTCTATCGGGTTTATATAAAGTGTAAGGATATAGGCGATACCTAAAATTATACTAAGTATACTGCTCCAAGCTAAACCATAAGGAGTTTCATTAGCTAAAGATTGAGAAATAGTTTTTCTAGGGTGAGTGAATAAGCTAATAGCACATTTATACCAAGGAATTTCATCTGCTATATACTCACATTCAGAAACTGGTAAGTTAATATTGTCGCCATTAATGTGTTCATCTATCATACTATCTTTTATAAAAATATATTCTTTTGATTTAAATATAATATACAATAAAAACAAAATAAGCACAATTATAAAAATGTTTTAAGCTAGGATTTTTTAAATCATTATATTTAAGGGTTCATCACCATAAACTGTGCTT
>NZ_BBCG01000160.1 GCF_001311925.1 Cellulosilyticum ruminicola JCM 14822 | reverse complement strand
CCAAGGTAACAATGCAATCTCGAATTTGATTAAAAACATCAATTTTTTTGCAAGCAGGTTCAAGTCCTAAACCGTAGGCTAGTGTTCTATAAAACTCAGGAACTGTAACTGTTGAAAGAGGGATATAAACTACTTTATAAAGATTACTATTTAATCCTGTTGTAAAACATCTCATAGCATAAGTTTTTCCTACTCCTGCAAGGCCTGTAAATAAACCTATTCCACGTGTATTTTTAAGATATTCAAAGCGTCCTTTGGCTTGTTTAAAATCTTTAGTTTCCATACACTGCTTTTCTGAAATTTCCTTTTGAAAAGGATTAAACTCCATACCCCAATAACTTTTATATATAGTATTCACTCCTCACTTATATCTGAAAAATCCATACGTTTTTTGCGTTTAATCTTAGCATTATCAACTTTATTCATAAGATGAATTGTTTCAAGTAGCGTATGATCATCACTAAAAATATAAGCTTCATCTAGTTGGCTTGGAAGATAACGTAACTTAATTCTTTTACCTATATATTGCATAGGTACCTCATAAATTTGTTGACCGATTACAACAGTAGCATCACTATAAACACGTCTTTCAATACGATGTAAAAAGTGTTGATTGAGTAATTCATAGGGGATGTGTTTAATGTGTTCATAATCTTTGAGATAACGGTCTCTAGGTGTAGTAGAGATACTAGAATGTACTGCGTTGTTATAATACTTATTTAGGTAACTCCAGTAGTCTTCATTAAGCTTGTCTAAGCTTTGATAAGTTCTCCAATCTAAACCATTGATCCAGCCATCCTTAATGGTTCTAAAACTGCGTTCAATTTTACCTTTACTTTGTGGTGTATAAGGTTTGCTATGAATAAGTGTAATACCCAAAGAAGCACAGATATAACCTAGTTGCTCATTACGATAACTACTGCCATTATCTACAAATAATCTTTTAGGTACACCATACTTGGCAATAGCTTTTTTAAAAGCATCTTGCATGTTAGTGGCAGTATTATTAAAGTAGAATTCACCATGGACAAGTAGCCGTGACGCATCATCAATAAAAGCAATAAGATAAGTCTTTTTCTTGATACCGTTTATTGTAAGAATAGGACCATGAGAAGAATCTGCTTGCCAACAATCATTAGCAAAAGCCATTTCAAAAGCCCTACGATCTTCAGGCATCAGTTGACTGGGTTTTAAATCATTATCACGGATATACAGTGCTATTTCACGAAGTGTTTTTTCGTCCATAACTAGCCTCCTATTGATGTGATTTG
>NZ_BBCG01000159.1 GCF_001311925.1 Cellulosilyticum ruminicola JCM 14822 | reverse complement strand
GAAATATCTAGTGATTATAATTTGAAAATGGGTTGTTTTAACATGCAATAAAAGTTTCAAAAAATAGTTTTTAATTTGCACATACTAGATGTAAATAATGTGTGAATCAACATTTAAGTTCCTTAAAGATGTTGTTTTTCCTGCTCCTGATTCACCTATAATACATATTGCTTTAGCCATTACTATTCCTCCTAATACTTCTAGTATTTGATCTCTAATTCTTCTGATTTAGTCACCACATCTAATCCATCTATCACAAGCATTTCACCTGTTTGGGTATCTATGATATTTTCATCCTCAATAACAAGATTCTTTTTAAAATCAGCCCATTTAAATGAAAGGACTTCTTTCTTATTAATAAGCTCTTCCCTGTTATTCTTCTGTGCCCATTCTAAGAGCTTAGTGGCATCTTTTTCAAAGTCCATCTTAGACTTCTTTACAACCACATCACCATTAATAAGCTGTACTTTTCTTTGAGTTTTTGTTTCACTTTGTGGCACTTGTTCAAATAGTTCTCTTAAGTATCTTTCCTTCTCTTCTTTTTGAGCTTTAAAGTAAAATTGCTTTTCCTCAAACTTATCCTTTAATCTTTCAACTTGCATTTTAAACATGGCTTCTAGCTCTATAATCTTTGCATCTAGTTCCATAATATCTTCAACTAAGTTATCCATTTCTACTTTCACTTCTAATGCTCTTTGATCTATATCTAACACTGCTTTTCTACTCATTGTCTTTCTCCTTTAAACCGATATCATCAAGTAATTTATACTTAATCACATATTGTGCTGCTAACACATCTTCCTCGCAAAGATAATCCATAATTTCTTTAAAGAGGCTTTTATATCTTTCAATCTTCCATTTAAGAATGGCATTCTCTACTGTCAGCTCTGCGTGTTCTTTGAGTATTTTATTTGTAAATTCCATGGCCTTTCCTCCTACATCTCAAATAAGTATTCAATGCTGAGGTGTGGAAAATAAACCTCTTTAATCTGCATTGCTTCATTTAATGTAAAGTGACTTTTCCCATTCATCTTACCTGAGATAGTTGCTTCTCTTACTTTTAAGAGTCTTGCAAAGTCTTTTGCTCTTACATTATATCTACTCATTTCTGCTCTTAAGTTTCTTAACATTTCTTTTATCTGCTTTCGTTTTTTAGTGCTGTGCTTTCGCTACAAGAACATAATAAAAGTTAAATTTGTCCTAGACATGAGGCCTTTGTGAGGTAATTTAAAGGCGATTATGAGGCTTTTATGACTAAATAACAAACAAAATATTAAGACAAAAAAATGGAAAAAAATAAGTCTAAGATTGCCTTAGACTCGTAAACTTTATTTATATAACGAGTTA
>NZ_BBCG01000158.1 GCF_001311925.1 Cellulosilyticum ruminicola JCM 14822 | reverse complement strand
CTTTCCTAGGCAATAAAAAAACTGACTTAATAAGTCAGTTCAGGCTGTAGACAATTACATTGTCTACAGCCATTTTTACTGTTAGACTAGAAGTAGAGGTGATATACAATGATGGGCAGAAGAAATAATGATGAAAGATCTGTATTTGTCAAGTGAATTCGGAACCAAAATGCATTTGAAAATGGATCCACCTTAAGTCAAAAATTTATGACCGTTTATAGGTTATACGCATTCTATTTTTCCACATTTATTCCACGGTTCCCTTGACTATGAGCCTCCGTTGATATGCTGTTAGGCAGCCACCTAGTTTGATGGTGTGCTACGGAAGCTTGTGTGCTGCCTATCTTGACTAGCGTAGCATATCAACCCTCATAATCAAGGCACTTTCGCGGCATAAACGTTAGCCATTTTCTACATTTGATTTTGGAGCCACTTTTCAGTTTCATGGATCCAGTATGAGCTGGTGCTCATATCTAAAATATACGATTTATGTGTTATCCTATCTATCATCGCGGCTGTTAATACTTGATCTCCAAAGATTTCATGCCATCGATCAAAAGACAAGTTTGTGGTTATGATCGTTGACTTTCTTCCTGCACGTAGTGAGATATGTGTAAATAATAATTCTGCACCTTCTTTATCAAAGGAAATGTAACCTAGCTCATCTGCAATGACTAAGTCATATTTCTCAAGCTTGTTTTCAAAGGCCTTTTAAAGTCTTATTGCTACGGCATTCTTTCAGCTGAGTGATCAGTGTAATGGGACAGTTGTAAATAGTACTTTGTATCCCTCCATACATGCCTTTATGCCTAATGCAGTTGCAGTATGTGTTTTACCTGTTCCAGTACTCCCTAATAGGATTACATTTTGCCCATTCTTAATGAACTCTAGGTTAGATAAGATGCTAAGTTTTCTTTGCACATCACTGCTAAGATAAGTTTGATCAAGTTCTTCAAGATACATTTTTTTAGGAAATCCTGCATTTCTAATACGTTTTTGTTTACCATTCTCATTTTGTCTATCTTGTTCATACCGTAAAACATTTAACAGAAATTCTTCGTAGGATAATCCTTTTTCTTTTGCTTCCATAAGTTCATCTGCCATACAGGCACTTATTCCTGATAGGCGAATAGACTTACAGATTTCTCGAATTTCTTCTAACTGCTTATCAAAAAGCGTACTCATAGGATGGCCTCCTTCTCATAGTGTGTAGATTGAATACCAAAGATTTCATTGATACGTCTGATATTTTCATTAGAAATATCAATGATCTTAGGATCACCATGGGAGTTTGTTTCAGCTTCTATATTTCTCTCACAAATGAGCTTGATTTTATCAGTTGACAAATCTATAGGGCTTATCTTTTGAAGCGTTTCAATAGCAGT
>NZ_BBCG01000157.1 GCF_001311925.1 Cellulosilyticum ruminicola JCM 14822 | reverse complement strand
AATTTCTAGATAAATATTGAAATAGTTAGGTCATTTTACACTGATTTATTGGTAATAAGATGGCCTTTCTACTATTTTAGATTTAGAACCTGAGGCAATATAAAGGCTGCCACGAAGTGAACCTCTTGACAAAGAAATTAATGTAAATGTTAAACTACAACTTGAAGCGAAGGTGGCAATTACTTGCTACTATTTTGAGTTTGTCACCTTCGGCAAGAAAATGGTAACATTTACATTTTCTTTGTCAAGGGGGGCAGTCTTGGACCACTTAGAATACTTCACTTTGTAGCAAATCACTAAATATGATATTAAGCTGATTAAACACTAAGTCCCAACCCCTATATCTCATTGTCCATTTTTGTGTGATTTTCATTGTTGCCAGGTAAAGCATTTTTTGTAAACTTTGATCTGTTGGAAAAATAAGTTTAGTTTTAGTAACTTTTCTATACTGACTATTTAAGCTTTCAATTACATTTGTTGTGTACATTATCTTTCTTGTTTCAGGTGGAAACATAAATAGTGTAGATAAACTGTCCCAATGATCTTCCCAACTTTTTATAGCACTAGGATATTTCTTACCCCATTGTTCCTTAACTTCTAGCAGGTTATTTAAAGCCGTCTCTTCATTAATTGCAGAATAGATTGATTTTAAATCCTTCGCAAAAGCTTTTTGATCTCCTGAAGCAACATATTTCATGCTGGCACGTATTTGGTGAATAATACAACGTTGATGTTTTGCCAAAGGATAAACAGCACCAATTGCGTCCGTAAAACCGTTTAAACCATCAGTACAGAATACTAAGACTTGTCTAACACCTCTCGTTTTTAAATCATTTAAGACTGAAAGCCAAAATTTACTTGTTTCATTGGCACCAATCCATATACCTAATACGTCTTTCTCACCATCCATATTTACCCCAACAGCAACATATGCAGCCTTATTCACAATCTGTTTATCGTCACGAACTTTATAGTGAATAGCATCTAAAAAGATAAAAGAATAAACATGCTCTAGTGGTCTATTTTGCCATTCTGATACAAGTGGTAAAATGCGATCTGTAATCTTTGAAACCATTTCAGCTGATATTTCTACGTCATACAATTCTTTGATTTGATCATGAATATCCCGTGTTGAAAGGCCTGTAGTATACAAAGATAATACTTTATCTTCAATGCCTGTAATGTTACGTTGATGCTTTTGAATAATTTGAGGTTCAAACTCCCCATTTCGATCTCTGGGAATATTAATTTCAACAGGTCCTAATTCAGATTTAACTGTTTTTTTGCTGTAACCATTCCTACTGTTAGTAGTAGTTTTATCTGAAACTTGATATTTGTCATACCCTAATTTTTCTTCTAACTCAACTTCAAGAGCTTCCTGAAGTACATCTTTAAACATTTCCTTT
>NZ_BBCG01000156.1 GCF_001311925.1 Cellulosilyticum ruminicola JCM 14822 | reverse complement strand
TCGTTAATATAATACTTTTTCCTTTTAAAAAGTCTGCATACTTTCCTTGTTGGAGTTTATCCGCAATTTTAAAAATCTCTTGAATCTCATCTCTTGTATACTCTGTAAGCTGTATAAAGTTTTTCATAAACCTCCCCCAATAACTTAAAATCATACGCTATTTCAATAGTGTATTTACTAATTATTTCATAAATTTTCCAAAAAGTCTATATTTCATATCAAATAAATAAAAGGTGTCGTAAACTTTTACGACACCTCTACATACATTTCTATTATAAGGTTATATGCAGCTTGCAATTATAATAATAATTAAAATAAGCACAATGACTGCAAAACAGATCTTAGCAATCTTTTTTACCTTTATGGCTTTAACGTTTGCTTCTAAAACAGCGCCACATTTAGGACATACTGGAACTTCTTCATCTAATTTTTGACCACACTTTGGACAATATTCAACCATGCTAGTGCCCCCTTATCTTACCTTAATAATGAATAAATTATTCAGATTACACATTGTAACTTTCTAACTCATTATCATATGATCCTTTTACTTACTGTTTGTCACACAGCTTATAAAGTTGTTAAGGGTTCCTTCTACCATTTCATAATCCGTATGTAGCACACATCTACCCCTTCCTTTTAAAAGTTGATCTTTCTAACCGCCTCTTATCTTGCGAGCTATATTAATACATATTATATAGTAGAAAATAATATACCTATATTCCTATTTCATTTTAAATTAATCTTATTAACATCTTATCAAATGCGCATTAGCTTATAGCACTTTGGAAGCTGTTTGTCTTTGGCACCTTTATATCCCTCGTAATAATATGTTCCACACATAAAGGTAAGTGATTTAGTCTATCCTTAAAGAAATCTGGATATGCCTTGTAACCCTCTAAGTCTTTAATAGGAATCCATTTCATAAATTCTTTACCTTCTGGGCAATAGCTGTCACTATATATTTCTTGCGTGCCTCTAGACTTCATTAAAAAATACAATGAAATCTCATGACACTCTAAGCCGCTCGTTGTGCCAGCTCCCTCAAAGAAATTTTCATGAATAAACACTAAACGGTCCACTTCATATTGGGACACCTGTTTCTTCATAAACTTCTCTAACAACTGCTTCTTCAGCCGTCTCCCCCATATGTACACCGCCACCTACGGAGTATAAATAATCCATTTTTTCATTACCTGCCATAAGTATGCAATCCTCTTCAATAATAATAGCCCCTACACTATAATGAAAGCAATTAATATCTCTTGTAAAACAACAATCCTTTTCTCTCATCTGTTTGAATCCCCCAATGTTTGATTTTTATGCCATATTATTGCACACTCTCTCCAAAGAGTCTATATTTTCATTAAAATCTTTACATTTAATCATTGCTTAAATACTATTATAA
>NZ_BBCG01000155.1 GCF_001311925.1 Cellulosilyticum ruminicola JCM 14822 | reverse complement strand
ATAAAACATTTGACTATAATATCTTAAATCAGTAAATTATCTGCTAATTTAAAACTATAGATGGATATGATAACTGGTAATCTTTTTCCTTCTTCTCATCCTTCTCATCTATTACTTGTTGTTCATGATACTGAATAATACTTTCTCTTAACGTATCATTCTCATATACAATTGTAATATACACACTTTTTTGTCCACCTCTTGCTCTATAGTAGCACATTGTCTCTCCTAGTCTCATTTTAAATTCCTCCATTTACTTTCCTGTTTTCATCATTTACTTTCGTGTTTTCATCATGTATAAATCATGTCTCATTAAGTTAATCCTATTATACACGATATCGAACATTTGTTCTAGTGTTTTTTAATTTTATATTTTAATATATGTACAAGTTCCTAACTTTATACCCTATTAATAAAAAAGACTAAAATTTTAACCAATGTCATTAAGTTAGATTGAAAAAGGAAACCTAGAAGTAGACACAGCAAACAAGCCCTTGAATAGATCCAAGAAGCGACAAATAAGATATTAAAGTTTATACTTTGGGCTAAATTAAGTTGAAGAAAGTGTAGAATCTAAAATATTTACAGTATAACCATTTTGTTGTAATAAAAAAATAGCTTGATTGAGCTGATAAGTACTTGGCATAACTGAAGGCTCTTTAATTACAGCGGTTAAATACAATTCATGATTAAAATCCTCTTCTTTAGAAAGTATATGGTCATACAGGTTAGCATGGTTCTAGCAATTGCGATTAGGGCACGCTTATGACCACGACGCCGTTTGATGCGTTCATATTTAATACGAAATGGACTATCTTTATCTTTAATAGCTGCCAAGGGCACATTGAACAAGAATAGGTTTTAGATAAGAGCCAGCTTTACTGATACGCACACTTTTCTTTTTACCTGCACTTTCATTATTTTTTGGTGTAAGCCCAGCCCAGAAACATAAATGTTTAGAACTATCAAACTTAGACATATCACTCCCTATTTCAGAAATGATGGTTGTTGCAGCAAGTTCTTTGATACCATGAATGGTACAAATACGATTGATTTCATTCTAAAAAGGAGGTGCAAGAATTGCTATGGTTTCGTCCATTAAATCAATACACTCATTAATGTAAGCAAAGTGCTTAAAGGCTACAGACATTTTGGAGACTTGTGTGGCAGAAAGTGTATGATTGGCAATAGAATATCCAATATCTGAAGTTTTAGATTTAAGCTCTTTATGAAGTAAAGATTCATAGTCTAAATCTGTATCTTCAGGAGAAGAAATCATATGATTAATAATAGCAGCGCTAGATTTACCGAAAGTGTCAGAAACAACACTAGCAATCATGATATTAGAGACGGTTAGGGAGTTTTGAACTCTATTTTTTCACTAGAACGTATACTAACAAGTTTACGTCTATAACGTATAACATCTTTAAGTTCACGAGGGTCTATAAATAATTTAGTGTATT
>NZ_BBCG01000154.1 GCF_001311925.1 Cellulosilyticum ruminicola JCM 14822 | reverse complement strand
TCGTTAATATATTCTTTTGTTTGCATTATTTCTTGAATCATACTATTGCTATAACTTTTATTACTAAACTTTACACTATAACCTTTTTTTCTTTTTTACTAGGGCATAAGACTATTTTTTACGTTTCTTCATCTACTTCAAAAGAACTATATGACAGCTTCTCTTGGATTGGTGCTTTTCCTACTAATTGACTTGGTTTTAATATGCTCCCTTGTTTTTTAGCCGTTTGATCCATTTCATAAGAATAGTAAGCACCACCTACTAATACATTGACTTGTGGCACTTTACCAAGAGCATCTATCACATCTTCACAAAATCTAATATCAGAATAGGTGTTAGGTTTAAGATCATAGTGTGTAATAACACCGCTATCTTCATTAAAACTTTCTACTAGATTTGCAACATATGCTATATTTCTGGTATATTTCTCTCTATATGTTGCATCTGGATCATTTGGATTTTGAAGTATTTCAGAATCATCTTTAGGAAGGCTTTTGCTTTCTTCATTTACTTCTACTTGTTCTTCTAAGAGACGTTCTAATAGTTTAAATGCTTCACATTCTAAAATCTGATCATCATAGAATCCATACGAAGCATTTTGCCATTAAGTTTCATCTCTGTTTCAATAAGCGCAGCAAGTGCTTCTATTTCTTCTTTGATTAGGTCTCTAGCTGTCTTTTTTTCATACTCCAAGACCCTTGTTCTAAAGTTGTAAAGAGTATTGATGGATACAGGTTGTTTCTCATAACTTGTTGTGCCTAAAGCCAACTGAAATCTCATATCGAAATTTAAAGAGCCAATAGGGTATTCATCTGGTAAACTAAAGTTCTCTTTAAGAATAAGAAGACCTACTAATACATTAACAGGAGAATTTGGTCTAGAAATTTCATCACTATAGAGCACTTCCAAACGTTCTTCATTAATGTTAGAAAATTAATGTTAGAAAAAATATACTTATTAAAGAGGGGGGTAGCCCAACTCTTCTTAAGACTTTTACAAAGATATTTAGGTAGATTAATTGTTGGACTGTATTTTGCGAAACATAAAATTATCTCCTTTATGTTTTGCTTAATTATACCATAATAATGTAAAGTAGTTTTAAAAACTAGCATTTTTGTGGGTTAATCATATTAAAAAAAGTGATAGAAGAGTTGAAATTGATGATATATTTTATTAAAAATGAAATATGGTACAATTGAATAAAAAAAAACGACAAAAATATTGACACTTAAAGTCAATGTTGCTAAAATACTAATTAATCAATTATTAGAAAAATGCAATGAAAGAGAGCGGCATTTGCAATACAACTTCAGAGAGCTAGTGGTTGGTGGGAATTAGTGTTGTGGCAAGATGTGAATCACTCTAGAGCAGAATATCAGAACGGCAATGGAGCCATCTATTAAAGTAGAGGGGGCTTTATGCATCAAGTAAGATATTTCGGTAGGCCCCGTTATAGGCATGGTTTGATGGAACCAAAGAGTGGACGATATATATTTATATATT
>NZ_BBCG01000152.1 GCF_001311925.1 Cellulosilyticum ruminicola JCM 14822 | reverse complement strand
TCAATATATTTATTATCTGTATAAAAAGATACTGTTAAAGCAAGTACAGCCATTAAACCAGAAAATATAAAAATTAATATTAGAAATCTTAAAGTGTACACATAGGGATGATTTATAAAGATATCTGCCCATAAGTCCGACTCCCAAATGCCAAATGTTAGAGTAGATTGTTCAGGTACTATAGAAGGAAGTAATGACATTGTACACAATAAGCTGATTACAAGTGGGAGTATAATCGTAACAGCACCACTTAGAAATAGAACAAAAAACTTTATTAATAAATATTTCATCTTATCATGGCGTATTAATAAGTTGTTAATATAACCTTCTGTTATATCTGTGAAATAAGAATCACCATAAGGAAAAGTTGCTAGTAAGGGTAATAAAATAAAATATAACCCTGCTTGAAGAGAAGTAGCGTCGTAACCAATCCAACCGTTAAAAACTGAAGTCGGCATTAGCCTCTTTGAACAGTGGATACAACTTCAGGATTAAGCGGTGATGCAGGGAGAACTTTTAAGACTACATGTGAAAGTGTAATCAGGCATCCAAATAATAAAGAGAATATAAATCTTTTATTCATAAAGGCTCTATGTAACTCTAATTTTAACAATTTAACTTCTCACTTTCTGTCATTTTATATTTAAAATTAATAATTTGTGCACTCATATAAACTATGAGTACACAAATATAAAAAGTTTTTTAATTAGATGCTGTCAGGACTCCATAAACCAGATGCTGTGAATCCAGAACGCCAGCTTTCTCTAACACCTTTAAGTGCAGCTTTACGTTCACCTGATTCATATACACTATTTTCTAAGTATGTTTCTGTACCTTGTCTAACAGTTTTTGGTGTACCCCAAGTTCTATCAGCACCGCTAGGACCTAATACGTAAACATCAAATTCACCATCACTAGTACTTACACTTGTACAGTTGATGTATGCAGAAGTATTATCTTCTTTTCCACGGTATGTAGTAGTACTAGATGTTTTGAATAAACCAAGGTTGAAGCTGAAGCTTGAATCTGAGTGGTTGTTAGCGTTAACACCTACTGTTAACATTGAAGCAACACCAGCGATAATAATACTAGATGAAACGATTTTTTTTAGATTCATAATAATAACTTCCATGTTTGAAATTGTTTTAATTATTCTAGCAACATATGTTAGAAAATTAGTTACATTTAGAACAATACAACAAATAACAACATATGTCAAATCAAAATGATAAAATATTTAGAAATAATTAAAAAATCAGACAAAATAGAGAGGGAAATTTACCGCCTGTGTAAGAGAGGCTGATAATTATGATGCACTATAGTCTGTTTTAACAGATAGTGATATTATGCAACATTATTTTTCATGTAACACTTATACGAGCGTGATATAATTTAAAAAGAAATACAAATAATTAAAAATATGTGTGATTGGGAGAAATATTATAAAATATATTTTCATTAAGTTCATCAAGCATTATAGGTAAAGCATTCGTATCATGGGTAACCCCTGATGTAATATCAAACGCTGTGACAGAATGAGAAATGGCACTATAAAGTGTTTGGATTTTTAAAGCTGCTTTAGCATTTCGCCCCCC
>NZ_BBCG01000151.1 GCF_001311925.1 Cellulosilyticum ruminicola JCM 14822 | reverse complement strand
AGGGATTATACAGCTTAATGTATTACCATATTTATCCTATTTATAACTTAAGATAATCTAGCACATGTCGTTAAGATATGTTAGAATATATTTAATTAGGGGAATGAAGTGCTCCCTAAGCCCATGTAAAGCATGGACTTAAACCGCGTAAAGCTAATGACTTCTGTGAAATTTCAGGGAGTTATTAGCTTTTTTGCGTATACTAACAATAATTAAGGAGGAAGTAGTATGTTAACAAGTTTAGCATTAGTATTTTTATTAGGCCTATTATTAGGCATGGTTTTAAAAAAATCAAATTACCAAGTTTAATTGGGATGATTTTAGTAGGGATTATATTAGGGCCTTATGCACTGAATCTTTTGGATAATAAGCTATTAGATATTTCTTCAGAGCTTAGAAAAATAGCTTTAGTGATTATCCTTACAAGAGCAGGATTTTCCCTCAATATAAAAGATTTAAAGAAGGTAGGTAGGCCAGTTATTTTAATGTGTTTTGTACCAGCTTGCTTTGAAATCTTAAGTGTCGTATTAATTGGGACAACATTATTTGATATGAGACTTATTGATGCAGCTATTATGGGAAGTGTCATTGCAGCGGTTTCACCAGCAGTCATCGTACCAAGAATAATCCGTTTAATGGAAGAAGGGTATGGGACAAAGAAGAGTATCCCACAACTGATTTTAGCAGGGGCTTCAGTAGATGATGTATTTGTTATTGTCTTATTTACAGCCTTTACAGGACTTGCAGCAGGAGAGCGTGTATCAGCTATGAGTTTTGTGCAGATTCCTATTGCCATCATAATGGGTGTTTTAGTTGGTGTGGCTGTAGGGTATTTCCTTAATTTCTTCTTTGGCAAATGGCATATGCGTGACACGATTAAAGTACTGATTATTTTAAGTGTATCTTTTTTACTATTAGAACTTGAAACGTTATTAGAAGGGATTGTACCTGTTTCAGGATTATTAGCCATTATGAGTTTAGGTATTGTGCTGAGCCAAGTGAATAGTGATTTAGCAAAACGTATGAGCCTTAAATATAATAAGCTTTGGTTAGGGACTGAAATTATACTCTTTGTATTAGTGGGTGCAACGGTTGATTTAAAATATGTCGTAAGTGCAGGTGTAACAGCTATTACCATTGTAGTAGGTGCACTGCTGATCCGTATGCTTGGTGTATTTGTGGCCCTTTTAAAGACAGAACTTACGATGAAGGAACGCTTTTTCTGTATGTTAGCTTATACACCTAAAGCTACAGTTCAAGCAGCCATTGGCGGTGTGCCATTAAGTATGGGACTTTCATGTGGGCAAGAAGTTTTAACTGTCGCTGTATTAGCTATTTTAATCACAGCACCTTTTGGAGCAATTTGTGTAGATGCCAGTTATAAGAAATTATTGACGAAATAGATGAATAAATTAAAACATTTATAGAGGGAATATGTTAAAAACGTAACTAGGGAAATAGAGTATTTATAAGAAGGAATTGCCTTGCAAAGGGTAATTCCTTTTTTCTACTTTTTAAGTAATAATGAAAATCCTTTAAAATACTTATCTGTAAAATTATTGTATTTATTATGAAAATGATGATAAAAAGTATTAGAAAAAAGATAATTAAACGAGTTG
>NZ_BBCG01000150.1 GCF_001311925.1 Cellulosilyticum ruminicola JCM 14822 | reverse complement strand
TATTCAAAACCCAAAGAACGCTTAAATATAGGATCAGATTTCAACCGATGAACGAGAGCTTTAATGGTTGGAATATGTTCTACTTGCATAGCAATAAGCGCCATAAGAAGTTGCTTTTTAGAATAGCCTTTAGGACCTCGTCTTGAAAAAGATTCAGGGTATATTTCAAGAAAAAATGTAAAATCAATAAAAGTCAATATAGCCTCAAGTTTAGTAAGAGGTTTCAATTCGTAAAATTCGTCTAAAGTAATTAAAGATTGTTGTCGATATATATTTAACAGTTTACTCCTTTCGATGTGGATTATTGGCTTAAAATGTATATCGAATCGGGGGAGGCTGTTTTTTATATGCAATATAAAGATTGTAAAATCAAGGGATAAAAATTATGAAATTATCTCAATTATATCGGTTATAAAGCTGCAAAAATGTATTATTTATATGGGGTTGTCGCAGGTTCTACAGACAAGACATACTTTAGTGAAGTAGGTGCTAATAAAGTGGCTGAATTAGTGGCAACTGCCTTTATCAAAGCATTTAATCTAAGTAGTACATCAAAATCAGAGATTACACCAGATAATGGAATAGAAGATGGGACCATTTATAGCCTTCAGAATGTGAATAGTGGACTATATTTAGAAGTACAAAATGGCACAGCAGCTAATGGAACCAATGTGCAACAATGGGGAGCAAGAAGCATTGCAAATCATAATGCTTGGAAAATGGTTGCAGTGGGTAATGGAGAGTATAAGATGTATTCATGCGTAGGCGATGGCAGTTATTTACTAGATGTAGATAGCAATGCAAAAACCAATGGTACTAATATGCAAATTTACCAAGATACAAGTTATGATGTCCAAGTTTTTAAAATACAGAAAAACGGTGATGGCAGCTATACAATTTATACTAAATTATCTAATTATCAAAGCTGCATAGAAGTTAAAGATGCACTTACTTCAGATGGTGCTAATGTACAACAATGGGAAGTGAATAGTCATTCTTGCCAAAAATGGATTTTAGAAAAAGTCACAATGATTCACAGCCAAGTGAGACCAAACCAGGCAAAGTAAAGCCAACCATAACAAGTGATATTGCTGTAAGTTTTAATGGCATACACAGTGGTAATAATCTTGCTCAAACTTATAAAATAAAAAGGATTGACATAAATGTTCAATTGAATAAACTTAAAATCGTTTATAAAGCACAGGGACTACAAAATCAAAAGCAAAATCTTGTTTGCAATCGTGGTGCATTAACACTAAGTATTCATAAGCGTTAACTTATAAATAAAGTTTTCCAGTAATCAAAATAATAAAAATGGGAAACCTCTAAGTCTAATATCACCTAAACAAAGGAGGTTTCCCATGCATATTGCAAACTTAGTATCTAGACTTTTTAAACTTTTTATACCATCTATTATCGAAGAAATTGCAAAATCATCTGATTTTATGAAACGTCATTCTAAGCTTTTACCTGAAACCTTTGCAAAAGCAATGTCTTTAGGGTTGTTAGACTGTAAAAATATTACTGAAGAAGTGATTGCTGAAAAGTGTGCTTTTATTCAAAATGGTGTATCTCTAAGTAAACAAGCTATTGCAAAAAGGTTAAAAGAAAGTATTCCATTTCTAAAAAAATTACTATAGAGAGCATTTGCTTTAATCTATGCCTA
>NZ_BBCG01000149.1 GCF_001311925.1 Cellulosilyticum ruminicola JCM 14822 | reverse complement strand
ACAGCCCCATTTAAGGAAATCTCAGAAACAATGTCTTAACTTAATAACATTGGATAGAGTTTTATTTGCTCTTCTTTTTAGTTTGTAAGTGCCGTAAGTTGTATATTGACTGTATTAGCAGCAAGTAAAACAGGTGTGTCAGTAATGCTATAAGCAAGTTTAGCCATTGTATTGCCAGTACATGGTGCAATAAGCAGCGCATCAATGAGTGATTTAGGGCCAAGAGGTTCAGCTTCTATATTCGTATGAATAATTGTTTTATGTGTAATGGCTTCAATTTTAAAGTTAATATCATTAGCTTCGCCAAATCTGGTAGAAGTATTATAAGCAGTAGGTGTCATAATGGGGAAAACATTAACGCCCATATCTACAAGGTTTTTCATAAGTAGAAGAGATTTTGAAAACGTACAAAAAGAGCCGCACATGGCAAACCCTAGGTTTAATCCTTTTAAGTCTTTCATAAAGAAGCCCCCTGATTACGTAATATGAGTAAGAGACATTGGTAGATAATAGCAGCAGCACTCTTAGGAGCAACAATGCCAGGAAGTGAAGGCGCAGGTACGTGTACAATGCCCCGTTCATGGCAATAATTAATATCAATACCACCTGGTACAGAGGCAAGTTCAATATATACAACTTCTGGATTAAAGGCATCTATTTCTTCCTTATTTAAGATTACAACAGGAATAGTATTAAAAATAAAATCAAAGTTACCTAAATGTGTCTTTAATTCATTAAGTGGCACAGCTTCATAACCATAGGTACTAATAAAGGCAATGTCAGTAGTAGAACGCGCCTCTACAGCTACCTTTGTCCCTAAGCTTTGCAGTTTATAAGCAAGAATCTTACCACAACGACCAAAGCCTAAAACTAAACAACGGCTGTTATGAAGTGTAATCTCACTATGCTGCATAGCATATTGAATAGCACCTTCAGCAGTTGGAATGGCATTTAATATAGCAATTTCATTCATTTTCATAATGTCACAGTAACGGATATGATGTGTTTCAAATGCTTCAACTAAATTTGATGTTAAAACGCTGCCTAATACAAAGCTATTAGAAGCTACTCTGAAAAATTGTTCCAGAGGAATATAAGTGTTACACAGAGGTGTAAATACGCAGGTATTATCTTTTGAGAATGGGATAGGACCGATAATGTAAGGAACGTCTTTTAACTCATCTATAGAAGTACAAATATGTGCACTTCTTGGAATGTCTGGATGAGAAAGGCCGTAGATTAATACATTAAAGTTTTGATCACATAAGATTTGACTTAGTCTTACAAATCTAAGATCACCACCTACAATTGCAACTGAAATTTGAGACATTGCACATTCCCCCAGCTATTTTAATGTCTATGTTACAGTTTATGAAAGAAGTTGGGGCAAAGTGCTTGTATTAGAAAAATAATAAAACGTAGGGTTAGTGTTAGTGATAGTAATATAGTTGTAGTATCATAAGCGTTAACTTATAAATAAAATTTTCCAGTAATCAAAATAATAAAAATGGGAAACTTCTAAGTCTAATATCACTTAAACAAAGGAGGTTTCCCATGCATATTGTAAAGTTAGTATCTAGACTTTTTAAATTTTTTATACCATCTATTATCGAAAAAATTGCAAAATCATCTGGTTTTATGAAATGTCATTCTAAGCTTTTACCTGAAACCTTTGCAAAAGCAGTGTATTTAGGTTTGTTAGACTGTAAAAATATTAC
>NZ_BBCG01000148.1 GCF_001311925.1 Cellulosilyticum ruminicola JCM 14822 | reverse complement strand
TTTTTCAAAGTACAATTTATTTGTCACTTGTATTCCCTGCGACCTTTATAATATTACACCCTTCATTTACATACGTCAATACTTTTTTTATCTTTAATTAAAGATATTTTATAAGTCCTAAAATATCTTCTTTTACAACATTTAAATACACATTTTATATCATTTAATATAAATATTCTTAATTTTTTAATTTTTATTTACGATATATATTTATACACTTACTTTTACCTATTTATTAAAAATAACCATTTTATATCGGAGGGAATCTATATGTACACAACCAATTCAACTTCAACGCTTGCTACTTCGTTTCTACATTCTATAAAAACCAAATTCATCTTACTTTCTATTTTATCTTGCCTCGCAATATATCTTCTTGTTTTTACTATATTTGTACGAAATGTACGTATAAGTTTTCAAGAAAGTACTTCAAACTATATGCGTGATATCTGTTCGTCTTATTCCAATTGTTTAGATTTACTTTATATCCAAAATAATAATAAAACCTTATCAATAGATATTTTAAATCAAACTTTAGAAAATGTTGGCGTCAAGGGAATGAAGACAAGCTATGCCTATTTAGTATCAGATACTGGAACAATGTTATATCATCCTATATCTGAAAAAATTGGATTACCTGTAGAAAATACTGTTATTCAAGAATTAGTTACTAAACTTCATTCTGGAAATATTCCAGAAAACCAATTAGTAGCTTATACATTTAAAGGTATTCCAAAATTTGCAAGTTATACTATTTCTCCTATTAATCATCAAATTCTAGTTATTACACTTGATTTACCCGAATTAGATGGTGCTTTAGATACTGCTAGAACTAAAAGCTTTATTTTTTGTAGTATCGCATTATTAATTATATTTTTTATTACTTATCTTATTTCTTCTAGCATTTGTAAACCTCTTAATATACTTAAAATTATGATTGATAAAATCTCTTCTCTTGATTTAACCTCTTTTAATCTTGAAACTTCACTCTTAAAAAGAAAAGATGAAATGGGGGCTATCGCAAATTCAATGTTTCATATGCGTGAGAGGCTTCATTCTACTATTGAATCTCTATCCGTTGGTACCTCTCTCCTTAATGATTCCTCTACAAGTACTTTAGATTTAAGTTATCAAATTGCAGATATTGCTGTAAATAATTCAGCTACTACTGAAGAATTAGCTGCTGCAATGGAAGAAACATCCGCATCTTCTACAGCCGTTGGTGAAAATATAAATTCAACAACTTCTCAAATGAACTTTATTCTAGAAAAAACACAGGCAGCATTTTCATTATCACAAGAAATCATGAAACGTGCTTTAGCTCTTGAAAATTCTAATAAAGCTGCCGGCAATAAAGCTATCGAACTTTTTGAGTCTGTAAAATTCGAAAGTCGTGAGGTCCTAGAAAATGTCAATGAAGCTAAGAAAATCTCACAATTAACAGGTGCTATTATTGAAATTTCAAGACAAACCAGTCTCTTATCATTAAATGCCTCCATTGAAGCTGCTAGAGCTGGTGACAATGGAAAAGGTTTTTCAGTTGTTGCTAAAGAGATTGGAGATTTAGCTGCTGAATCAGCTAACATTACAACTACTATTACAGAGATTTCTACTAAAGTCACAAATTCTATTGATAATATGACCAATTGCCTTGATAAAGTATTAAACTTCATTGAACATACTGTCGTTCTTGATTATAAGCGCTTCATCAATGCTGGTACCCAATATCACAATGATGCATCTACAGTAATGAACCATTTAAATGAAATTAATTCATGTGCTAAAGAATTTAATACATTAACATTACAAATCAATGATTGCATTCATGGCATTAATTCTACAGTTCAAGAAAGTACTATTAGCATAAGTAATATCGCAGAAAAAACTGCTGATTTTACCAGACTTACAAATATAGCTACTGATAATGCTACAAATATTTCTAAATGTACTTCTGACTTTGAAAATCTTATTAGTCAATTTAAACTTTGAATAAATATAATAAAAAAGTGGCTCC
>NZ_BBCG01000147.1 GCF_001311925.1 Cellulosilyticum ruminicola JCM 14822 | reverse complement strand
GTTATATAAGAATTAAATAATCATAGTAACAATTCTATTTATAGCTTAGAGACATATGAAAAAGAGAAAACCATAGAAAGAATTAACTGTGATCCTAGAAGCAGTGTAATATATTTCTAATAACAAAGATGCCGCATTTATAGCTACAGAGACAGGAATCCATAGAATAGATACAAACGCTGATATTTTAGAAAAGATAATAGAAGGAGCCCTCTACTTATTATCTTCAGATTATTCAGAAGTAGGCGCTGTTTATAAGGAAAAGTGAATAAAGAAGAATGGGCAAAATGTCTAGGGTCTATAAAAAGTTTGACTTTATTAGAAGGAGGTTTTTATACAGAATGTGACAGTACAAGTAGTTTATTAACAAATACAATGAAAGTAGATTTTGAAAAGATAATGAGTCCAAGAGAATTACAAGCAATCGCCTATACATTAGAGAGAGCAACAAAATGTATAGAAGTAGGTGAAATAGAAGGCTTAAGAAATATAGCACAGGTAGATCAGATTATAGGGGGAAATCAAAGTAGTAGTAATCAAGAAGCTGCTAAAGGGCTTATTCGTATAGCATTACAAGAAAATATGCAGGGGTATGATTATAATGAGGGACTTCCAACTAATAGAAAGGCACTTAAAGAAATAGTACTTAATAATAATCATAATAGATACAATAATGTAAGCTATATACGCTATTACTATAATGCTAATGGAAAGATAGAATCTAAATATGATTTCATTACATTTGGTTATAGAAATGAAATGGAAAAAGCATTTAAAGAGTTTGAAAAAGCACAGGTTATAAAGCGTGTAGACCCGGTTATTAAAAATATTATGGAATAAGAAGTAGAAGCATATTATAAAAATAAGAAGTCTCTTAATGAAACAGTAGATATTATTGAAAAGGAGATAAATACATATCATATATAGATAAAGTACAATAGAGTAAATGGCGATATCGAAAAAATCTTAGCATCTGTATGTGGATGCAGAGAAATATCATTAGCAGCTGTAGTAGAAGCAGTTAAAAATGGTGCAGATACAGTGGAGAAAGTTGGAGAAATTACAGGAGCGGGAACAGGGGAAGACTATGGCAAATGTAAAGCCTTAATTCAAAATGTAATCGATTTAAAGAGATAGAGACTACAATAAAAAAGATTAGTTATTTGAAGTAACAAGAAGGCATCAAGTAACATAAGATAAAGAATAAATAGTAGTATCTATAGCCAAGGGTTTATAGGTACTGCTACTTGTTTATTATAATAAAATATAAAAACATATTGACATGAGTAAGCAAGTAGTATAGAATAAACGATGTCGTTGAGAAAACGAAATATTTTCTGGTGATGATGCGTTTAGGGGACACACCCGTTCCCATCCCGAACACGTCGGTTAAGACCTAAGCGGCTGATGATACTTGGCTGGAGACGGCCTGGGAAAGTAAGTGGTTGCCAGATTTATGCGCGAGTGGCTCAGTTGGTAGAGCATCTCCTTGCCAAGGAGAGGGTCGCGGGTTCGAGTCCCGTCTCGCGCTCTTTTTATTTTAAAAACCTCAAGTTCTAAGTTAAGAATTTGAGGTTTTTTACTTTTACCATTAAGTATTAAGATTAATGATATGTTATATTTACATATTAATATTACTAACGAGTATTCCTATAATAGGCATAAGTGGACAAATTATAATGATACAAGGAAACAAAAATAAAGGGTAGTAGCGTAAATATGGTGATACAACACATTAGAATAAATGATATATAGATTAAAGAATGTATGAATATAAGTTGTATAGGGGGCTAGGTTTAAAATGGAAGAATAGAAAGGTGTAATATAAAAAATATGGAACTATTAATATATAATATATGTTAGTTTATGGAAGACTATATTAATGATTATTAGTATAAATATAGTGGTTTTAGAAGAAAAATGAAAAAAATAAAAAAAAGTTGATAAAAAGTGTTGACGTATGTAATGGAATAGTGTATTATTAATCAAGTCAGCAGGACATAAACTGCTAACAAAAC
>NZ_BBCG01000146.1 GCF_001311925.1 Cellulosilyticum ruminicola JCM 14822 | reverse complement strand
GATGAGCCAAACTTTTGTATAATTAGTAGTTGAAGAGGAAGTGAGTATGGAAAAATCAAATAGACATTATCCAACTATAAGTACTAGTTTAGAAATCAATGACCATGACCTAGAACGTGTAACGGTATTTAATAAAGATACTAAAAGAAGCTATGTTATTGGAAGAAAAGAGTACAATATTCTTATTAATTTAGATGGTAGTAAAAGTCTAGAAGATATATGTAAGAATAGTAATGATTTTAACATAGCACAGCTAAAGGAATTAGTCGTTCAATTTGAAAGATTAGGGATGCTTAATAATGATTTTTTAAAGGTAAAGCAAAAAATATGGAAAATGAATATAGGACTAGTAAATGGTAATACCCTTATTAAATTAGATAGCATACTCACTAAAATTTTATATTTTATCTTAGTATACTTATCTATCCCTATTTTTGGTTTAGGATTAGGTGCTTTTATTTTTAAAGTAGGCACAATAAGAGTTAATTACCAAGATAATGTATCTTTTTTTTAAGTCTATTACATATATAGTTATTTTCCTAATACTACTTGCTATTCATGAATTTGCTCATGCAGTTGTGTCAAGAAAATATAATGTAAATGTTCCTGAAATTGGTGTAATGTTTTACTTTTTTGTACCATTTGTATATACAAATTTAACTTTCACAAAGTTATTGAAGAGTAAATGGCAACAATTAATGTGTTTATTAGGGGGAATATTTTCTAATTTATTAATAGCTGGAATCTGTATGGGAATAGCTTGTATAGATGCTTTTACGTATTCAGTATTATTTGAAATAATAGAACTACTTAATATAGCATTGGTTTTAATTAACCTAGTTATATTTTTTAAATTAGATGGTTACTATATATTTCAATTAATAGAAGATGAAAGTAACTTACGTGAAAAATCTATTGCTTATGTCAAAAGTGTAATACAACTAAGTTTAAATGAAATAAAAGGTAAAAAAACAAAAGTAAAAGTACAAAGAAAAACAGATTACGAAAGTAATAGCCTATTTTATTTTGTGTTTGGAATATTATCTATAGGATATATACCTATAATATTTATTTGTGTTGCTTTAACTATTTGGAATTCAATATTTTAGGAGGTATTATGGAGAGATATTACTTAAATTTTTTTGTTCCAATATTAAAAGGAGATAGAGGTTATGAATTTATACAAAGTAATATTCTAGGAACTAATACCGAAAAGACTCTTGAATTTAATAAGCAGCAGGAAGAAATATTTAAGCAAATGATAGATGGGCAGGGATTTGAATTACAGGAGTTTAAAGGTATTTTTGGTGAAGAGAATATTACTGAATGGTTAAAAAACAGATTTTTAATACCTGTAGCAATAGAACAAAAAGGAATTTATTCTAGAAATCAAGCATTTTATTGGCGAAGCAACATGGGAAATGTACAACAAGTATTAGGTAAAAGTACGGTTATGGTCCTAGGATGTGGTGGTATTGGAACCCATGTAAGTTGGAATATGGCAGTATTAGGTGTAAAAAATATTATTATTGTTGATTTTGATAAGGTAGAAGAGAGTAATCTTAATAGACAAATTTTATACGATATTCAGGATATTGGTGAATATAAAGTGGATGTATTGAAGAAAAAGTTACAACATATAAATCCACTTGTCCAAGTTACAGCATTAAATAGAAAGATTAACTCCTTAGAAGATTTAGAAGCTATTATCAAACAATATGATACAGATTGTATAGTAAAAACATTGGATACACCTTTTGTATTTACCAAATGGTTAGATGCAGTATGTCATAAATATAATCGTAAGTACATTGCAGGAATTATGATGAATACTCATGGTGCAATAGGAACGACGTATATTCCACACCAATCTTTGGGTTATTCATATTTTGTAAATATGCCAGTTAATAAGGAAAAGGTATCTGGAATAATGCCATCTTTAGGATTTATTATGTATCAATTAGGGACATTAGTTTCAGAAGAAGTCTTTAAGATTTTAACGAATAAAGGCAAATTAAAATATGTCAATAAAATTAAAGA
>NZ_BBCG01000145.1 GCF_001311925.1 Cellulosilyticum ruminicola JCM 14822 | reverse complement strand
GTTAACGCTTATGATAAAATATATATTTATTAGGGGAGATTTTATTATGTCAAAGAATGATCATTCACATGCAATGCGTTTTTTAAAGAGTTTAGAAGTGCATTGTGGAGAAGAAGTAGCCAAGCAATTTGCAGAGCATTATCAATTATCGAAATCGGCTTCAATTAAGAAAAAATTTGAGTGGGCACAAGAGGTTTGCAACTATTTAGAGGAAAATTATGATGAAGAAACAGCAAAGGAGATTAGAATGGAGTGTAGTTGTAAAACAGCGCTTTTGAAGTTGAAAAAGATTAAAGCATTATACATACAGTCTGGCAATGAAAAAGCATTTGCCCAGAGCATGAATGAGTTAGAGGAAGGATTTACTATGGCATACGAAAATAATGCATTCTATTTAAATTATCCAGAGTGTTATTGTCCATGTGTAAAAAAATAGACAAGATATTACCTAAGACATGGTGCTATTGCACATTAGGATATACAAAGCAAATGTTTAACTATATTTTGGATAGGGAAGTGGATGTGGAACTTATAAAGAGTGTAAAATCAGGGGATGATAGTTGCCAAATAAAAATTTTAATAAACCAACAATAAATGTTAAAAAATGTGCTGGTGTTAAGAAAGAGTAAACTAGCAAAAATTATAAACGCAAATATAACGGATGGCTTGTAGAGCTGATCGGCCCAAAGGGCAATTGAACTTTCTTTTGAAATAGAATAAGGGGCTATGTTGTCAAATATATCATAGATAAAATGAAGAAGCATAGGGTATATGAGATTATGAGAAAGAAGAAATATGGCAGCAAAAGCAAATCCAATTGTGCCAGTATAGAAGAATGTCCATAAGTCCCAACCAAATAATACATGCATACTTCCAAAAATAATAAAGCTTAATAAGCCGTAAATTAAATTAGTGTACCATTTATTATTTTTGGCATGAAAAGCACCTTCTAAAAGGAGCCCTCGAAATAAACCTTCTTCAAAGAAGCACGTTGCGAATTGCTGTAAGATCACTTTGCTAATAAGTAAACTAATAGTTAGATTACTAAAATATGCCGTCCTATATATAATGCTGAGGCAAAAAGGCACAGCATATATTAGAAATGCAGATTTAGGGTTATAAAAATGTAATATATCTTTAATAGAGCGATTATAAAGCTTGGATATTATAAGGAGCGAAATAGTACCAAATACCATACGTGAACAACTATCATAAAAGTGCCAATTTGAACCGCTTAAATGATCGTATACTAATTCGGTTGTTAATATGTATATGAATATAATGATAATACAACTGGTTATGCCAAATATATTTTTCTTAATCATTTTTAATAAATTTCCTTTCCTTAGTAGTTTTAAAGCGTGCAATATTTAAATTTAGTTTGATACATTGAAATATTATAATATTTGAAATATTATAATGCAATAAAATAAAAATTTATCATTTAAACTTTGTATTGACTCTTTCCTAAGGGGAGGTAATAAACTCTAAAATGTAAGAAATATTACTTTGAAAGGAGCTGCTAGATGCTAAAGATAGGGGAGTTCTCAAAGCTTTCATTATTAACGATAAAGACGCTTAGATATTATGAAAAAGAAGGACTTTTAATACCTACAGCTACTGATGAGTATACGAAGTATAGGTATTATAAAGTAAGTCAACTTCAAACTGCGGCTAGAATCAAAGCCTATCGTGCAATGAAGCTTTCAATTGAGGAGATTAAAGCCATATTTGCTGGTGCGCCAGAGGAGAAAATTCTACTTGCCAAGGTGCAACAGCTTAAAAATGAGCAACAGGAAATAGCAGCATGTCTTTCAAAAATCAATTATATTTTGGAGGGACAAAAAATGAAATATGAAGCTGAGATTAAAAATATACCTGGAGCAATTGTATACTATACAGAAAAGAGACTTGCAAAGATCCAAGACAAAATGGAGTTTATTCCTTGGTGTGGCGCACAGTGTTTAAAACTAAATCCTGATCTTCAGGCTGCTAATCCAGAATATGAGTTTATCGAGTACTTGGAAGATGCTTATAAAG
>NZ_BBCG01000144.1 GCF_001311925.1 Cellulosilyticum ruminicola JCM 14822 | reverse complement strand
GTTAACGCTTATGATTAATAATTAGTACACCTATCAAGAATTGAATTATTTTGAAGATTATGATAAAGTTTAAGCATATATAATATTAGGAGGGAAAAATGATAAATAAGAAAAAACATAAAATGCTAACATTATTTTTAAGTTTAATTTTAATATGTAGCATGCAGGGAGTGAGTGTATTTGGTGCTACAATAGGAGAAAGATTATTGGAACCAGAAACGGGATGGCAGCGTATAGATGATACAAACGAAGATATTGTTAAGTATGGTACATGGTATACTGAGTCATTAATTTATAATTATAATGGAAGTGCATCATACATAAAAGGAAATGTACCTACGCAAAAGGTAATGTCATTTATGTTTTATGGAAGTCAAATTAGAATAATTTCTGGATGCTACTCTAATAGGACAACAGAAATGACTATTTATATTGATGGAGTAAAAGTAGGCAAGGCTGATGAAAGTCAACCAAGTGGAATCACGCAAAACTTAATTTTTGAAAAAAAAGATATGGTGAAAGATATACATAAAGTAGATATATATATTGAGGATAGTAAGCCGGGTATGCTGGATGCCATAGATATAGATTCAGATGGTTATATGATTCCATACCAAGAGGATACGTTAAACATTAAAGAAGATTCCATAAGTATTCAACAAAATGAAAACAGACCATTAGTATTAGAGGTTAATAGCTATATTTATACAACATCTTCAGCACTTTGGATTTCATCAGATGAAGCAGTGGCTAAAGTTGATTCAAATGGAGTAGTTACAGGAATTTCAGAGGGAGTAACTACTATTACAGCATATATTGAAGGAACAGATTTAACTGATAGTTGTCAGGTTGATGTAATAAAAGAGAATACGCCTATTTATGATTGTATTCTTAAAATAGAACTTATAGATGATAATATTAAGGAATTTAACGTTACTAGTAATGAAGTGACTGATTTTATACAATGGTTTAAAGATAGAGATAGAGATGATACAGAAGTTCCTTTTTATAAATTCGTTAAAAGTAATGGGACTAGTGTGTATGTAGTACATAATAAAATAGTAGCATTTGAAGTAATTGAAAATTAATATAAGATGTAGATACTCCTAATTAATATTAGGGGTATTTTCAAATATAAGGACAAAGAAAATATGCAGCAAATGTGGAAAGACAATTAAATATAACACAACTTGTACTTGTAGGACAGGCATTACATATAACAGAAACATTACACCTGAGAAACGTAAATTTTACTCATCATATGCTTGGCAAAAATTACGAAATAGAAAAGTAAAAGAGCATCCTTATTGCGAGAGATGTTGGAGTAAGTGGAAGATTATTACTACTGAAAATTTGCAAGGACATCATATAAAGTCATTTAAAGATTATCCTGAGTTAAGATTGGATGAGAATAATATGGCTGTGCTTTGTAGAGTGTGTAACTTGCAGGTTAGTGATAAAAGTTTAAGAGATTGGTAATAGAAAGTAAGAAACAAACAATTTATTTGGAGGGAATTAAATAATAAAGATAAATGTAAATTATAGTATTTCTCCAACTATGTGTAATGATAGATATTTAAGAGAAAATGTTTATCTGATTATGTTTCAGGTATATTCTGAGGAAGATGCCAATTTGAGATTTTTTAATAATATACATGCACTAGAGTATAAAGAGGTTCTGAAAAATTTTGAAGTATTCACTGATAATATACATATAACAAATGAAGTTACTAAATCTTTACATTGTTGTTTAGCTACTAACTTTTATTTCCATTGACATGAAAACAGTTACTATGTTAAAGCTAAATTTCCATAATTTTAGACATGAAAATAGCCAGCATCCTGAGGTTTAATATAATTGCTAGACCATACCAAACACAAAGGAGCTGACTATGGACAATTATATTACTTTATTCGAAAAATTTATAGGCCTTATCGATTGGAAATTACTTCAAAAACATACTGTTAAACTAAATACTGATTTTAAAAAGAATAAATTTTTTACACATGAACACCTTGCAAGTATGATTTATTTTCATATTTGTGAACATGATGGATTT
>NZ_BBCG01000143.1 GCF_001311925.1 Cellulosilyticum ruminicola JCM 14822 | reverse complement strand
ACGGAAACAGCTAAAGCGAATCAGTTGAAACCATACCACTACTTTGAACACTTACTGATTGAGCTGTCAAAACATCAAGATGACACAAATTTAGATTTTATAGATGAATTATTGCCATGGTCAAAAACACTACCAAAAGAATGTCTAAAAACAGAACAATAACAAATGTGCCATCGAAGACGGGTGGCATTTTTAATATCCAGTACTTATGATTTACCGTTTACACGAATAGTAGATAGTGTCACCTGTAACTCTACTGCTTTCTTGGCATCCAAAAATTTATTATCTATAGGTTAGACCTGCCCTTTTTCAAACTCTTCTTCACAAATAATGCATTTATAGGCTTCATCTTCTTCTATAAAACCTCTTTTCACTTCTTCAATAGAAGCTTCCCAAATATACTTATTTAGTTTATTTTTATAGCAACTATTCATTAAACTCCTACTTTACCTATCGCTACTAAACAACTTTAGTCGTATAACGCTTATTTATAAAAAAGAGTATAAGAAGTAGTTCATTTAGACTAATGCCAATAAATTAGATCTAACATTCTAACTTATTGGCATTATCCTAGCTTACTTCCTATACTCTTTTTCACAATTTATTTTTTACTATTTGTTTTTGGCTATTTATTTTAAGGCTATCAACCTAATATATTTATTTTGCCTCTACTTTCCCCTCAGAAATACTTTCATAAGTATAATAATCTACCGCTCCTGTCACATTTGTAATAGCATAATATGTTTTGTTTTCTTCTTTATAAGATTTTATTGTAATCACTTGTTCAAGTGTTTCATAAACCTTTCCTTGAAGCATGCTTTCATAAGTTACAGTATAACGCATTTCACCATTAAGTAAGTCTTCTGCTTTTTGAACTGTTATCTTACCTCCTTTTAATGAAGGACTTGAGCCACCAGTTACCCAGCCTCTTGTTTTAACTTCTGGTAAAACTCTTTCTTTTGCTTCTTTAGAAAGTAGGTTATATTGTAAAGCCCCATTTCTAGTTTGTTGTGCTCTATTCCATAATGCTAATACTTCTTCTGGATTTTCCAGTTTTAATTTTTGCTCTAATTGTACAGTTTTTTGTTTAAGTATTTTGGCTGCTTCATTTTGTGGTAAAGCTTTTTTAGTTTGTGGATTTACATCTAAATACTGTATCATAAAGCCCTCGGGTAGCATTAATGTATTATTGATAATATGATAATCATACATTATACATCCAAATTGATAACCTTGGCTATTAATTGTTACTTCAATTGGTTTCTTCTGTATATATTTAGTGTGATAATTGTTAAATGTCTCTAAGTTTATTGAAGTAAGACCTTTTAAACTTTTTGGTAAAGGTGTTAATCCACTTTCCATTTCTTCATCATAAGTATCACATATATTTGATAATACATTGTAATAAAATTCATTAAAGTAATTAGGTGCTTCTATCGTAAGAATTCCTTTATTTTGTGACCCTTTCTTTGCAGCTTCCCATTTATACACTGTACCTATTTGTGCCATAACATCTTTAATAGCTAAGTAACTTACCCCATTGCTTTCAAAAGTCATATCTTTGATTTGTATATTTGATGTAGCTCCTGTCTTTGTTGTTTGTTTTAATGTAATCTCTTGCCCCATTACACCTGTGCAGCTTCCAACAAGTACAGAACAAATCATTAATTTACTTACGAATGTTCTTACTTTCATTTTATCTTCACCTCATCTATTTAATTTGCTTATCGTATATCTTTTATTTGTACTTCTATCTCTATATTCATTTTCCTCCAGATAAGCAATCATTTATATTAACGACATGTGCTAGATTATCTCAACTTATAAATAGGATAAATATGGTAATATATCAGGTTGTATAATCCCTAAAATAATTATACTAAGGTCTATTTATCCAAATATTAAATGCTTAATCTGTCCAGTTTCTTTATTACCAAGGCATTTGTTCATGAAATATGCGATGTTATACCCTCAAATTTTACTTTGAATCCTTGGTTTTAAGCCACTTATTGAATTGGCTAATACCTCATTGATATGGAATTGTTCTGCTAGCTGCGAGAATGTAGTTTCTATACGTCTTCGATGCTTACTGATCCAGTTTCTTAAATCTTTTGGA
>NZ_BBCG01000142.1 GCF_001311925.1 Cellulosilyticum ruminicola JCM 14822 | reverse complement strand
GCCCACCAAAGGTGAGCTTATTTAGTGTGTCATAAATTAGTATACGCAAGAACTGTTTTCAGGACAGCCCTTTTGTATAAGCATAAATTATATTTAGAAGATGAGTCTATTAATCTCTTATATAATTAGGTTCAGCATAAATAACATCATTAGATTTATTTAATAGGTTAATAACAGTAATAGGATTTTCAATATTCTTACATTTTAATACATATGCATCAACGATATCTAAATAATCATTTACGATGATTTGGTCTAAATTATATTCTTTTTGTAAGTTATTGATATAACTGTCTATAGGTGTGGAGTCATTAAATCGGACGATAATTTCATTTGTCAAATCTTTGGCGGGAGCTTCAGATAATGAAGAAGATATTTGTGATTTTATATCCTTTTCAATAGAGGGTGATGCCATACTTAGTGGTTTGATAGTAGAGTCTATAGAAGGATTTATAGCGGCTTTATAAGCATTTACAATACCAGAACTAGCAACTTTATCATTTAAGGCATCTAATGTAGTGACATTATCACTATGGATGACAATATTTTTAACATCACAAGGAGTTAATGAGCTGTCTTGACTTCATACTAAGCTACATACGGAGGAAACAAAAGGTGTAGCCATTGAAGTCCCATTTTGGTAATCATACAGATCATAAGGTGTAGTACTTATAATTTGAGAGCCGGGAGCAGCTATATCTGTAGGGCCTCCATAATTAGAATAGTCACTAAGCGTACCATCAGGATTAATACTAGCTACTACTAAGGAGTTAGGATAGTAGTAACAAGCAGGATATTCAGGCGTTTCTTGTAAGTCATTTCTAGAATTACCTGCTGCGATAACAAATAATATATCGTCAGCTGCCAACATTGTATCTTTTTCAGCTTGTGAAGCTGATTTGCCACCGAAGCTACAGTTTAGAATCTTTATGTTATTTTCTTGAGTATATTCTACAGCTTTTACGAAGGCTGCTATAGATTTTGTATAGTCAGTAGTACCCTTTAATTTTCGACCTAAAACTTTTAATTCTATAATATCAGATTTTGATGCAATACCAGCAATACCTTCATTATTATTTAAGGAAGCCCCTATAATACCTGCTACATGTGTTCCGTGACCATATACAGCAGTATAAGTATCTGAATATGCCTCATTTTCAGGAAAGACATTGCGCATATCATGAGTGAAGTTATAGCTTAGATTCAAATTAAGTCTATCACGTAAATCAAGGTGTTCATAGTAAGCACCTGTGTCAGCCATACCAATTTTTATGTTCTCTCCTTGTGTGTAGTTCCAAATAGGGAGAATATTAATATCTAATCCGGTATCTTTATTGAGCAATCCCCACTGCTGATTAAAAAGGGGGTCATTTGGCTCATCTATTAATTGAACTAAGGTGTTGCATTCTGTGTGAGTTGAATCATAGTTAATAGGAGTATTTTTTATATAGTATGTCTCATTAGCCAACAGTGTAGCAGCTAGTGAAGAAGGCGTTAGACGGTCTGTCCCATCTATAATAACTTTTGATTTTGTCTCATCATATAAAACGCTATTTATATTTGAATTTCCTGTTGTAGTTATTGTATAAGCACCTGTTACAGGTGGTGTAAATTCATACCATAGTTCATCATCTTTTGTTTGCAGGTTTAACATATGTTCTTGATCTACTAATAATGTAAAAGGTTCATTTATATTGTTGATAGGAGAAGGAGGAAGCATGTCAGATGCATTTTGAGGACTGATAAGTTGGTAGTTGGTAGGTAGTTCAATAAGATTATCTGAGCAAGATATAAAGCCAACAGTTAAAGTTTGACCAAGATAAAGTGGACTATTCCAATCTAAATTTTTTACTATGTAGTTATTGTTTTGATTAATAAGACTGGCATTCCAAATATTTGTTATTTCATGGTCAAAATCAAAGTTTAATTGCCAATCGTCTATAGGATCTGTACCAGTATTTGTAATATAAATCTCAAACATAAAGGAATCGTTCCATTGACCAGTAATTTGACTTGTTATTTTAGCAGAAAGGTTATTGAGTGTTTGATTTTGTGAAATTGAAAGATTAGATGCAGAAATACTTGATGTACTAAGCAAAAGAGTTGCTGTACATAAAAAGATAAAAATTTTCTTATTTAGTTTCGGCTCATC
>NZ_BBCG01000141.1 GCF_001311925.1 Cellulosilyticum ruminicola JCM 14822 | reverse complement strand
ATACAATCTTCTGAGAATAATGGCGGAGAAAGAGGGATTTGAACCCTCGCGCCGTTACTAACGACCTACTCCCTTTCCAGGGGAGCCCCTTCAACCACTTGGGTACTTCTCCAGGTGATTATCCGCTTTTTTCTCTTCAGATTAACGCAGAGACTGGGATTCGAACCCAGGGAGGTGTTACCCTCGCCGGTTTTCAAGACCGGTGCCTTAAACCAACTCGACCATCTCTGCATATTTATCAATACATTTCGTCAACTGACTTTATGTATTTTACACTATTTTTTTCTCATTGTCAATAACTTTTTAAATTAAAACTTATTTTTCAAGAATTTTAGTTGTTACTCCACTCATTAGTGCTTAATTAATATATCATAGCATTTGTCATACGTCAACACTTTTTTATATTTTATTTCATTTTTTTAACCTTTACTATATACCCGTTTAATATACTTATTTGATGTGCTTTAGCTTGTTTCTATTTTAAAGAAGTAACTATACTTATCATACAATTTATATCATTGAAACTAGTTACTTCTTTATTCTAAAAACACTCTTATCGCTTATACAATGTGTTTAATGCTATTATTCCTATATATTAATTATTCTCTTCTAATCTACTTGCTTCTAATATAGCCTTACCTAAAATAAGATCATCTTTAGTAGTAATCTTAATATTAGTATACGCACCCTCTACGATATACACTTTCTTGCCATAAGCTTCTATAAGCATACTATCATCTGTCACAGCTAATTTCTTTTCATGTGCAAAATCATATGCTGCTAGTAACATGTCTTTCTCAAAACATTGAGGTGTTTGTACGCTCCAAAGAGTTTCCCTTTTAGGTGTATGCTTTATTTCCTTAGATTCATTATTTACAACTTTAATAGTATCCTTTACCGGAACTGCCACAACACATGCTTTATTTTGCTTTACTGCCTCTAAAACCTTACTTATCGTATCCCTTTCGATAAATGGTCTTGCCCCATCATGAATCATTACATATTTAGAATCTTGAGCTGTATTTATAAGTCCATTATAAACAGAATCTTGACGTTCTTTTCCGCCAGCTACAACTTGCTTTATCTTAGTGTATCCATATTTATTAATAATATTTACTTTCGTAGCTTCTATTTCTTCCTCACTAACTACAACAATAATCTCATCGATAAATGTACAAGCCTCAAATGCTTCTATAGTATGTGCAAGAACTTCTTTTTCTTCTAATAGAATATATTGTTTTTTGATAGACATACCCATACGTTTACCACTACCACCTGCAACTATAATGACTGATACCTTTTCCATAATCCACCTCTTTATAAATCTACATTTAATTATTCCTTATTACTTTATCATTAATCTTCCTTTTATACACCTACCCCACTATTTTATTTGAATTTTTATGCAATTCTTCATTTTTCTTCTTTTCCCCCTATATATGTAATATTCTCTCGGTAAGCGGTAAATAATCCGACGTATATAAAGATTAGCTCCCAAAAACTAACGTTTTTGAAGTCTTATTATAGTTACATTTATTTACATCCTCTATTGCACTTAATTTTTTACCAATAAATGTATATATCGCTATACTTAAAATTGTATCCGAAGATAAGATACTTTTTTTCTTAAGGTATCTTATCAGTTTATTGAAGTTATATGCTCCAATTTTAAAGCCAAACACTATTTTTAAGCGCAAAAGGCCACGAACTGGCATGGCATCTACTTGATATTTTCTTCGAATAACTGAAGGAATACCTTCTACACCAGTTCTTTTATTGGTAAGCTTAATATATTCTTTTGTTTGCATTATTTCTCGAATCTTACTATTGCTATAACTTTTATTACTAAACTTTACACTATAACCTTTTTTCTCTTTTTTTCTAGGACATTGATTATGATTTGCAACATATCCTACATTTCCACTATATTTCTCTCTATAAGTTGCATCTGAATCACTTGGATTTTGAAGTATTTTAGAATGAAAGCGCTTCCCATCCTTTGGAACAGTTTTACCTTCTTCATTTACTTCTACTTGTTCTTCTAGGAGACGCTTTAATAGTTTAAACGCTTCACATTCTAGAATCTGAGTATCATATTTTTAACATGTCTCTTCTAAAATGATGGAATGTCCTAACAGCCATTCTAACTTAGTTATAGCATCTTTATCACGTGTTCTATAGATTGTTTCGTTTTTATTCCTTCTTCTAAATAGCA
>NZ_BBCG01000140.1 GCF_001311925.1 Cellulosilyticum ruminicola JCM 14822 | reverse complement strand
CATAGTCAAAGAATAAACTATGTGCTTCTAAAAAGCATTCAGTTTTCTGAGAACGAAAGAGTCTTGCATATCTAAAGTTACCTTTCGCAGTTGTAAAGGCTGCTAACTGATAAACAGTTGGCTTATCACTATTGATGTAAAGCTTCACTTCATCCCAATCGAATTCACACACATCGCCAAGCTTATATTCTTGTTTAATATAGGCTTCTTTAGATTGTTTATTGAGTTGTTTAACAGCTTTACAAACAGTGGTATATCCAATGTCAACATGCTGTTCTTTAAGAGCTTCGTAAATATCAATAGACTTCATTTGCTGCTTATGCATGCCGTGTTCTCTTTTTTCCTGGTTTTACTCAAGATACATCTAGATCTTATGCATAACTTCTGGTGTTAACTTTGTTTTTGATTGAGAAGAGGTATCATATTTAGGTTTTTCTACTACTTGTTGAATAATTAAAGGAAAATCTTCAGACTGAGGATTTGTTGCAATGAGTTTTTCTCGAGAAGCATAGTATTGCTTAATGTATCTTCTTACCGTATTATGTCCTATGCCAAACTCTCTAGCAATAGCTCTTTGAGATTTTCCATTAAGAGCTGCCATAATAATTTCTTGTTTCTGTATCAAAGTAATCACTCCATATCACCCCATATGTAATTGTTTGTACATATGGATTATAAGATTGAAGTGGTTCCATTTTCAAATGTATTTCTGGTTCCATTTTAGAGTATCATATACAAATACATTGTTTCTTATTTTCCTTCAATTTATAATCTGTACATTCTAAGTGCTTATCTAATAGTTTAATAAATTGTTCCAAGTTCAATCGCTCTCTTTCATAGTAAGATACTATAAATTATATAGTTTTTTACTATAGTTTCAACTAACAATGGAAAGAACCTCTATAGAGCTTGTAATTTAGTAGAAACCTTAGAATTAATGCATTTAGAGAGTGTGTGAATAAAAGCCTGTAAATTATAAAAACTATATCAACCTTCTATGATAAAATAAAATCATAGGAGATTGTTTTATTATGGCCAAAAGAAAAGAGCGAATGAGTGAAGGAAAGAGAAATATTATTACATCTTTAATTGAAGAGTATGATATTCATATTGTAAAAGACATTCAAGAAGCTCTTAAAGATTTACTTGGTGGTACTATTAAAGAAATGATGAAAACTGAAATGGACCATCACTTATGTTATGAAACCTATGAGCGTTCTGATAACTCAAATTTTCGTAACGGACATAAAACAAAATCAGTTAGAAGTAAATATGGTGAAGTTCAAGCCTAATACCTCAAGATCGTGAAAGTTCTTTTGAACCTCAGATTGTTCGTAAACGTCAAAAAGATATCTCTCAGATAGAAGATATTTATGGCTTTGAAGTAAGTGAAGGTTTTGTTTCTGATGTAACAGATAAACTTTTACCTGAAATTAAAGATTGACAACATCGTCCATTAGCTGAGCTATATCCTATTGTATTCATTGATGCTGTTCACTTTTCAGTAAAAGATAACCATATGATTCGTAAACTTGCAGCGTATGTTATTCTTGGTGTAACAATGGATGGGCATAAAGACGTGCTAAGTATTCAAGTAGGTCAAAATGAAAGTAGTAAATACTGGCTTGGTGTATTAAATTAACTCAAAAATAGAGGTGTTAAAGATATTTTAGTTCTTTATGCAGATGGACTTTCAGGTATGAAGGAATCCATTAATGTAGCGTTCCCAAACACTGAATATCAATATTGTATTGTTCATCAAGTTCGCAATACCTTAAAGTATGTTTCCGAGAAAGATAAGAAAGCTTTTGCTACAGGCTTAAAGAAAATCTACCATGCAATTAATGAAGAACAAGGTTATGCAGTCATGTAAGAAGTAACAGAGAAACGGCACTCTCATTACCTTAATGCTATGAAGATCTGGAAAACTAACTGGGATGTCATTAGCCCAATCTTTAAACTTTCATCTGATGTAAGAAAGATTATTTATACTACAAATGCTATTGAAAGTCTTAATAGTACGTATCATAAGCCTAATCGTCAAAGAAGTGTATTTCCAAGTGATATAGCTCTATTAAAGGAACTATATTTTGCAACATTTGAAGCCACTTAGAAACTGGGGTAAAGTTTATGGAGAACCATCCATGATGTATGAAGATAGAGTCCCACAATAAGGTTTTTAATACAAAAACGCCCTTCTAAAGAGGGCTCTTGACATGCAATTTTAGTTTAAATATATTCAAAGTAGGTACGATTAAGTAAGTAATTATCTTATCGTAGAAGGTTATTTACAGAGATTTTTCACAATATCGAGTAAATAATCCTTTGTGTAATTAT
>NZ_BBCG01000139.1 GCF_001311925.1 Cellulosilyticum ruminicola JCM 14822 | reverse complement strand
TATTCCTAAAACTCCTAGTACAGCAACTTTTACGCGTTTTATTAAAAAACTTTCTGAGACAGATATTTTAGAAAGAACTTATAGAAGAATGATTTATAAAGCTAACTCTCTAGGACTTATTGATGCAACTAATGTTGCTATAGATGCTAGCAAAATAAATGCCTTTGAACATGCCCTACCTCTTAAAAAGATTCCTAAAGATGATGTAACTTTTCCTAACTGGGGAGTATAATAATTAATATTGCCTGCTATATATTTGCATATATACCTTACTGCGTGGTATACTCTATAAGGCTAGTAATAGACTCTTATACTGGGAATAGCCTTGATTCACCCTTGTCTATTATAGTTTTTAATAATTAACAAAGTTATTACTTCTTAAGCCTTGACAGTAACTGACAAGGGCTTTGATAATTATAAAAAAGAATATTCCAGAAAGGAACTTTTTATGAGCGAAATAAATTATGGCTACATTGTTGATTATATTCGTGCACTTCACACACCACCACAGAATCCTATTTTAGCAGAAATCGAAACAGCTATTGCTATGGGCGATGAAACATGGCCTATTATCAAACCTGAAGTGGCAGACTTTATGAAAGTTATACTTTTTATGGTTAAACCACAAGAAATCTTAGAAATTGGAACAGCTGTAGGTTACTCTTCTATTTTAATGAGTGAGTGTTTAGCTGAAGGTGGGCATATTACAACTCTTGAGCGTTTTCCATATATGTTAAAACAAGCTGAAAAGAACATAAAAAAGGCTGGACTTGAAGATACTATTAAAATTATTGTAGGAGATGCAGCTGAAACGCTCCTTACATTACCAAGCGAAGGCTACGATGTTATTTTTATGGATTGTGCAAAAGGACAATACATTAATTTTCTACCAGAATGTATTAGATTATTAAAACCTAACGGTATACTTATTACAGACAACGTCTTACACAAAGGTGCTGTTGCAAAATCTCGTTATTTAATTGAACGTAGACAACGTACAACTCATTCAAGACTACGTGATTTTTTATGGACAATCATGCATACGCCTGAACTTAAATCAAGTGTTTTACCTTTTGGTGATGGGATTGCCCTTAGTTACAAAATTGGAGGAACAGAAAATGAGAACTAAAAAAGTAGAACTCCTTGCTCCAGCAGGAAGCTTAGAAAATTTAAAAGTTGCTGTACTATATGGTGCAGATGCAGTATATATTGGCGGAAATCAATATGGTCTTCGTGCTAAAGCGAAGAACTTTACAGAAGAAGAAATGCGTGAAGGGATTACCTTCGCTCACGAACACGGTGTACAAGTTTATGTTACTGTAAATATCTTTGCACATCACCAAGATTTCGAAGGTATGAAAGATTACTTCTTAAAACTCGATGACATGGGTGTAGATGCATTAATCGTTGCAGACCCTGGTGTATTTAGTGTGGTACGTGAAGTACTTCCTAACATGGAAGTGCACATTTCTACACAAGCAAATAATACAAACTTCCACACTGCCCTCTTCTGGGCGAAACAAGGTGCAAAACGTATTGTAACTGCTCGTGAACTTTCATTTGAAGAAATTAAAGCAATGCACGATAACATTCCTGAAGATATTGATATTGAATCATTCGTGCACGGTGCAATGTGTATGGCTTACTCTGGTCGCTGCTTACTTAGTAACTACATGACACATCGTGATGCAAACCATGGTGAATGTGCACAACCTTGCCGCTGGAAATATCACGTTGTAGAATCTACCAGACCAGGTGAATATATGCCAGTTGAAGAAGATGATCGTGGCACTTATATCTACAACTCACGTGATCTTTGTATGATTGAATTTATTCCACAACTTGTAGAAGCTGGCGTATACAGTTTCAAAATCGAAGGGCGTATGAAAACACCACTTTATGTAGCCACTGTTGTTAAAGCATATCGTGAAGCTATTGATACTTACTTCAAAGATCTAGCAGAATTCGAAGCGAAAAAAGCTTACTTCCTTCAAGAAGTAAGTAAAGCAAGTCACCGTCAATTTACAACTGGCTTCTATGAGCACAAACCAACATCTAACGATCAAACATACGGTCACAACTCTTATGTAAGAAACTACGAGTTCTCAGGTGTAATCCGTGACTATGATGACGAAACAGGTATGGTAACTGTTGAACAACGTCGTAAATTCTCTGTAGGTAATGAAGTTGAAATCTTAATTCCTCAAGGTGATTTTATTACAACAACAATCGAAGAAATGTGGAATGAAGAAGGTGAATCTATCGAATCTGCACCGCATCCAATGCAAATCGTTAAATTCAAAGTACCTACTGCTGTACCAGTGCCTTCTATTCTTAGAAGATTTGTCTAAATAAAAAAGTGGCTCC
>NZ_BBCG01000138.1 GCF_001311925.1 Cellulosilyticum ruminicola JCM 14822 | reverse complement strand
CTATTAATCTACCTGTGGAGTAATCTGAGGAAGCACAATACCCCAATCTATTAGAACCGAAACGTGTAAATTTAGTGCAATAATGAACATATCTAACAGGTATTTTTTGATTTCATAATAAAAATATATCGAAAGGGAAAATGTGATGAGATATGGAAAAAGAGATTGGATTTATATATATCTAAAGAAAATTATTAAGGCATATAAAGAAGGAACACATTTTTCAATTCATATGACAGAGGATAGTTTAATAGCTGCTGGTTCGGGATTAGATCAAGTACTTGGATGGATGTAAGAGTAAATGATATTGTAGTGACACCAAGGCATGGCAAACCAGTAGAGATTAATGCTTTATGGTATAATACATTAAAAATTATGGTGCGTTTTGAAAAGAAACTTGAGAAGGTAGGCAGCAGTGACTATGATATATTGGGAGAAAGGCTAAAAGAATCTTTTAACAAGGCATTTTGGAATGAAACAGATAATTGCTTATATGATGTTATAAAGGAAAGCTATTTGAGCGAGATATGGCATATCATCAAGGAACAACATGGGCATTTTATACGGCCTATTATAAAGTAAATGAATATAGCAAAGAAGCAGTAGCATTTATAGAGAGTCTTATAAGTGATCAGGAGATAGATCTTGAAAATCAATGTTTAGGCACTATTGCAGCAATATTTGATGGCCAAGCACCACACTTTGTGAGAGGATGCTACGCTCAAGCATGGAGTGTAGGAGAAGTACTAAGAGTTTATTTTGAAGATATTTTAGGTGAGGTAGAGAACTTGCAACAAACAGATAAAGAATTATTTGAATAGAGAATGTTATAGGTTTTCAAATAAAAAATGTTAAACTTATAATTAAAAACATATTGTGTAGTAAAAAAAATCATTTCAAGTAAAACATATTTTAAAAAGAAATATAGGAACTATAATAAAATTATACAATAAACTATCTAATTGTGTTACTACTACATTTAATCAATGATGACATCTGCAAATTTATCTACATGGATCAAGATGGAATCATCAAGTGTAGAGTAGATGGCGTAGTCCCCCGCTAAGCCTATAAAAAATAAAAGTCTAAGAGATATCTCTTAGACTTTTATTTTATAAGCCAACATATATTATAAATAAAAAGAAAAAGCAATAAATATTTACAATATTTATAGTGCTATAAACGTGCATAAATGCACCCAATTAATTATCAACAGAATAAAGGAATAATATTGCAATATAAAAGGGTATACTTTCCACTATACAGCACCTCGTTTTTTAAAAATATTTTGAATTGAAATCCCTTTTATCGCTTGCTCATAAATACAAGTTATTTCAAGACGTTTCACTTTTATTTCCTGAAATAGCAAAGATTCATCCCATGAACTTTTGTTAAGAAATCTAGAAATTGTTGTGCGATATTTTTCAATATTAAATTCATTTACATCTGTAATTTTACCATTAAAACCTTTGATCATCATAGATAAAATGAATGCGATGATATGTGCGTACTGAGATTTAGAATAAAATAAATCAAGATTTAACTTATTTAGAAATTTGATTATATCCAAAGAATCATTTATAATTAAGTCATTAAAAATTTATGTAATCTCCTTATGATTATGGTTTTTGTCGACTTAATTATATCAAGAGATGTCATAAATGTTTTTTATTTTGCTCAAAATTGTACTGGAAAATTATTGAAAATAGTTTTGCACGTTTATAGTATAGTGAATATAAAGAATAAATATACTATAATGTAGATGGGGATAAATTATTAGATATATTATATATGGATTTTAGTTAACTATTAGGTGTTGGAGTAGGTCTAAGCTTAAATGTGTTTAGCAGATTTTAGTACTATAGCAGAGGATTAGTAGAACGATATAATAACTGAGTATCCAAAAACTATATAATAGTATAGCTAGAATGCTGCAAAAAGTTGAGATGACAACAATGGATATAATGGGAATTATAAGAACACAAAAAGTAGCAGGAAAAATAGCTATTAGAAGAGAGCATAGAAATCAACAAGGACAATATGGTTTAGAAGGAAAAAATAAGAACCTTTTTATATTAAATGAAATAGTTGAAGAAAAAAGTGATCATATTATTGCTAAAGAGATAAGAAGAGAACAAGTAGTAGATATTATGCAGGGCATGAAAATGCAGTCTATCAGTAGAATAACACATATAAATAATGCTATTAAAAAAATAGTTATAAAAAAAATTAAAAAAGATATTGACGGATACACTAGAATGGTGTAATATTATACAAGTCAGTAGCGAACAACGCAGCTAACGAAAAAATAAATGAACTTTGAAAACAAAATAGTAATCATATAAACCAGTCGATTCATTAAATCACTTTAAGTGA
>NZ_BBCG01000137.1 GCF_001311925.1 Cellulosilyticum ruminicola JCM 14822 | reverse complement strand
GTATTAAAGAATACTACCTGCTATGTAGATAGTTCTGTAGGGCTTTAGAGTGGAAGATGATATAAAAAATCTAATGTAAATGGTTCCGCTAAAAACCTAAAATAACAAAAGGAGAGGTTCATATGGATAAAAATAGTTTAGTACACACAAAATGAGATTGCAAATATCACATAGTATTTGCACCAAAATTTAGAAGGTAAGAAATATATGGAAAACAAAAAAGAGAAATAGGAAAATACTTAGAGAACTGTGTGAAAAATATGATGTACAGATAATAGAAGCAAATGCCTGTCCGGATCATATATATATGTTGGTGTCTATACCACCTAAAATGAGTGTACCTAGATTTATGGGAATATTGAAAGGTAAAAGCAATCTAATGATATTTGAGAAGCTTATTAGTCTAAAGTATAAATACGGAAATAGACATTTTGGGTGTAGAGGATATTATGTAAGTACGGTTGGTAGAAATAAGCAAGCAATAGAAAAATATATAAAAATCAATTGCACGAAGAGATGATAACAGATCAAATAAGTTTAAAAGAATATGCAGACCCTTTTAAGGGTAGCAAGTAAAGGTTCTCACGCAAGTGGCGGAATCAAGAATGTGCCTTTAGACACGGTAAGTAACAGTGCCCTTATAGGCCTAACATAGAAAAAACATCAGCTAAGCTGGTGGATTCTTATTTTGATTAAAAGTAGATTTGTAGTGGAGAGAAATTGAAAAAAGGCTAAAATATTATGCATTATAGATGAAGAATACAAGAAATAAATATTATATATATGAAAAAATAAATATAGAACGCAAGCAAAAAATTTTTCAATAAAGACATATACTTAATTTAAAAGAAGGAATAGCTTTAAAAATAATGATTATAACGATTTATAATAGATATTAATGGAATGTATAAGTTTGACAATTTGGAATGTTAGTACTATACTCGTAGACGATTTAAGAATATTAACTTTAGGGAGTTGATTATAATGAAACAAATAAAAAAATTAATTGCTATTTTATGTGTATGCTTAAGTGCTTTAGCAGTAGGTTGTGGATCAAGTGTAGCAACAACAAATAATGCAGCAACAACAAATAATGCAGCAACAACAAATAATGCAGCACCGGCAGACGATGCAGCAGCTGATACAACAGCAACAAACTAGTTAAACTTATATGAAATAGTGAATAATATATAAAAAGAAGATATTCAAATACACAATGTCATTAAGTTAAGATGATAAAAAAGATTTCTATACTAATCAAATGGTATAGGAATCTTTTTTTGAAAAAATGTGTAGCCGCTCTCACTACTGACTGAATATAAAGGTAGTGAGAGCGGCCCTTGCAATTAAAGGAAACTTAGTTACAATGGGGATATATGAAACCAAACTAAATTAAAAAACTTTTATTAAATGATATCAAAAATGTAGTTGTGGATTCATATTATAAAATACCAGCACTTGCACGCTTAATTATTGAAAGTGAAAAAACACCAATCATGCCATACAAAAGACCCATGACTAAAGAGGGTTTCTTTAAAAAGTATGACTATGTTTATGATGAATACAACGATTGTATGATATGTACTAATAATAAAATTTTAAAATATAGCACAACGAATAGAGATGGCTATAGAGAATATAAGAGTAATAAACACGACTGCAAAAACTGTCCATTTTTAAAACAATGTACGTAAGGAACACGTAAAGGTTGTTATGAGACACGTATGAGATGACTGCATAGAAAAAGTTGAAGATATCTGTCATACATTAGGCAGTAAAGAAATATATAATCTAAGAAGCCAAACAATCGAAAGAGTTTTGCAGATACAAAAGAATTGCATGGTATGAGATATACACAATATAGAGGTTTAGAAAAAATCAAGATGGAGCTAAACCTCTTGTTTATATGTATAAATTTGAAAAAGTTAGCGATATGGAAGTATCGAAAGGGGCTACTACGTAGCCCTAATCAAAAAATAATAGTAAATTTTCATGGACTATATGTATAAACTTTTTATCAACTAGATATCTTTTTTAAAATATTTTATTTTTTAAAAATATTTAAAAAAATTAAAAAATAATATATAATTAATGAGTAAATATAAGTCTTATATTTAATTATTACTATAGGAGGTGAATAATATGGAATATAATACACCATCAGTTTTAACATTAAATAGTGCAGAAGATGCCAATCAAATTATTGTAGCTATGGTAATACCTATAGTGGTAGTACCTATGATGGTATTGTTATTTAATTAATAACTTTTATTTCCATTGACTGAAAACAGTTACTATGTTAAAGGCTAAATTTCCATAATTTTAGGCATGAAAATAGCCAGCATCCTGAGGTTTAATATATTAGACCATACCAAACACAAAGGAGCTGACTATGGACAATTATATTACTTTATTCGAAAAATTTATAGGCCTTATCGATTGGAAATTACTTCAAAAA
>NZ_BBCG01000136.1 GCF_001311925.1 Cellulosilyticum ruminicola JCM 14822 | reverse complement strand
TGGCTATCCAATTATACAATAAGTACTTTTAAACTGCTTATATATTGACGCTGATGGATTTTATCAGCTAATAATACTGTAATAAGCTGTGTAATACTTGATAAAAGTAGGGCAGTATGAAGTGTTTTTGCATTTTGAGTTTTACGTCCAGCCAAGCAAAAGCTTGTTTTGAAATGGTTGATACCTTATTCTACAACGGAACGGATTTTATAAGTTTCATTCCACTCATCTGTACTACGTAAAAAGCCAGGATAGGCACGTAAATCTTTTTCAGGATAAATGTAAAACATTCTACCGCAAGATGAAGAAGTACAAGGGTTTTCACAGTAACATTGACGTTATATGTACACTTGGCTACCTTTACCCATTTCATTTTTGGGCAAACAAATTTGTAGTGTATAAGAGCATTTTTCCTTTGATTAATACCTTCACCTTCATATTTCATAGGAAGACTTGGTTCAGTAGAGCACATTGATAGGACATTGTTCGTTTTGAATTTTAGATCGACTATTGAGGAGAATGTAGGCTTTCTTAAATTTTAAATCATGAAGTAAAGCTTTGTAGATTGTACTACTATCAAATGTAGCATCACCAATAAAAGTATGAGGGTTAATAAGAGGATGCTTTGTAAAAAAAGTCTATAAGTACAGGAATAAGGGCCTCGGTATCATGGAGTGATTTATTTTCATCAGGAGAATTGGATTTTTTATCAACAATAATCTCAGGGTGAGCTTCAAGGAAGTCTTTGTTATAAAAAAATATCTCTAACAAATCCAAGACCATTGGTAATCAGTCCAAATTTATAGACATAACAAAAGTGTCCATTAATGTAGAGTTGTTAAATCTCTTTATTACAGGAAGCATGGGAAGGCATAGAGCCATAAGCAGCTTTGTAAGGTTTGTAAGAATCATCAAGACCTGCACCTTTTTTATAAGCTTTGAGTTGTTTAACCACCTTATTAGCGTATTTAGGATTATTTTCAGTTACAAAGACTTCAATGCTTTGGCATATCGGTTCTGTAAGGTCTACAAGCTTATGGAACATAGATTGTAAGTCCGGCAAAAAGTCTTGCCTAAAACGAGTTAATTTAGAGGCATCAGGAACTTTAGTAAAACCACAGAAATCTCTTAGTTCCTTAGAATAGTTAAGGAAAATAATTAAAAGAGAATCTGTAGGAATAGAAAAAACACGTTGAAGAATAAATGCCAAAGCATTGCCTTTAATGGATATTTACGTGGCCTACCAGTAGATGTATAAAAATGATTAATAAAAGAAGATGGAATAAGTTTATAAAGATTGATGGTAGTTTCTAGTAAAGAAAATGAGGTTTATCATTTTCAAAATAAGATTTGCAATCGAAATAAATTTCTGCCAACGAAAGCTGTTTTTGTGGTATCATAAAGACATAACTCCTTTTGGATTTTGGTGAATTTGTTTCTCATTAATTCAAGTTTACTATAAAGCTGAGAGGAGTTATTCTATTTTATACAAAAAAATATCCCGTATTTATACGGGTTAATGCGTTTCGCAAGCGCCTAATATTAAAAAATAAAAGGAGGCAAAAAAATGAAATTACTCACCTATAAATATAAAAATAAGGAATGTGTTGGTGTACTCAGTGCCGATGAAAAAGTAGTTTGTCCTATTGATGCAATAGACCTTAGTTATGCAACAATGAATGAACTTATTGAAAACATTACATTATTAGAAAGGAAAAAGTTAGTTGCACTTTCAGAAAAAATGAAGGTATTGTTTTAGATAAGATTGAAAAATGTGCGCCAATACCTAGGCCAAAACAAGATGTTATTTGTTTGGGAATTAATTACATGGCTCATGCAGAAGAATCAGCACGCTACAAGAAAGAATCTTTTGGTGGTGAAAGAACTTATGCCGTTTATTTTTCAAAACGTGTTAATGAAGCCGTAGCAGATGGTGGAGAGATTCCAAGTTACAAAAATTTAATGGAGAGTTTAGATTATGAAGTAGAACTTGCCGTAATTATTGGAAAAGATGCCAAAAATGTTAGTAAAGAAGAAGCTTTTGAATATGTATTTGGTTATACAATTATGAATGATGTCAGTGCAAGAGAAATTCAAACACGTCATAAGCAATGGTATTTTGGAAAGAGCTTAGATGGTTTTACACCTATGGGGCCATGGATTGTAACAGAAGATCAATTTGAAAGGCCACCAGTATTGACAATTCGCTCATATATCAACAATGAATTACGTCAAAATTCTTCAACGGGTCTTTTAATCTTTGATATTGCTCATGTCATTCATGAATTATCCCAAGGGATGACTTTAAAAGCTGGTACAATTATTGCCATGGGAACACCAGCAGGCGTTGGTATGGGATTTGATCCACCTAGATTTTTAACAACTGGTGATAAAGTGTGTTGTGAAATTGAAGGTATCGGTAAAATTGTTAATTATATTAGTGAATAGTGTTTATATTTATTAAT
>NZ_BBCG01000135.1 GCF_001311925.1 Cellulosilyticum ruminicola JCM 14822 | reverse complement strand
GTATAGTAAGTCATGTTTTAATCTTATCCTATAAGTTATAATTAGAAGATTATGTTTTTAACGAGGTTGGGGAGTTATGATTGCGAAATACGTTTAAATATGGGGAATATAAGGAAATATTCATTTACCTATTATAGGATTTAACAATAATGGATTATAAGTTTGTAGTATTAACAGCTTTGTTTTAAAACCGCTATAATATAATTATTAATAAAGCAAAGAAAACCAATATTAATAGTCAGGTTAATTATAAAATGTAAACGAAAGGGAATGGTGAATATTATGGGAAAAATCACAAGAGAAAACAGAAACTTTAAATTTGAAACTTTACAATTACATGTAGGTCAGGAAAGTCCAGATTCAGTAACAGATGCTAGAGCAGTACCTATTTATCAAACATCATCTTATGTATTTCGTAATAGTGAACATGCAGCAGCAAGATTTAATCTTACAGATGCAGGGAACATCTATGGAAGACTTACAAATCCAACAGAAGATGTATTTGAAAAAAGAATTGCTGCACTTGAAGGTGGTGTTGCAGCTCTTGCAGTAGCATCAGGTGCAGCAGCTGTTTCATATGCTATTCAAAATATTGCAGGTAGCGGTGATCATATTGTAGCAGCTAAAAACATTTATGGTGGGACATATAACTTCCTAGAACATACAATCAAACAATTTGGCGTGGAAACCACATTCGTAGATCCAGCAAACTTTGAAGAAGTTGAAGGAGCAATTAACGAGAATACAAAAGCAATTTTTATCGAGACATTAGGAAATCCTAATTCAGATGTAGTAGATATTGCAGCAATCGCAAAAATTGCACATGCACATCAAATTCCATTACTTATCGATAATACCTTTGCAACACCTTATCTTGTAAGACCAATTGAATATGGCGCAGATATTGTAATCCATTCAGCAACAAAATTCATTGGTGGTCATGGAACAACAATTGGTGGTGTCATTGTAGATAGTGGTAAATTTGATTGGGAAGCATCAGGTAAATTCCCAGGTCTTACAGATCCAAACCCAAGTTATCATGGCATTAGCTTCACAAAAGCAGTAGGAGCAGCAGCGTTTGTAACAAAAATCAGAGCAATCCTTCTTCGTGATACAGGTGCAACAATTTCACCATTCCATTCATTCATTTTCTTACAAGGATTAGAAACATTATCACTTCGTGTTGAAAGACATGTAGAAAATGCGCTTAAAGTAGTTGATTACTTAAGCAAACATCCACTTGTAGAAAAGGTAAATCACCCAGCAGTATCTAGTGATGCAACACAACAAGAGCTTTATAAGAAATATTTCCCTAACGGTGGTGGTTCTATCTTTACATTTGAGATTAAAGGAGATGCACAAAAAGCAAAAGATTTCATTGATCAGCTTGAACTCTTCTCATTACTTGCCAATGTAGCAGATGTTAAATCATTAGTTATTCATCCAGCATCAACAACCCATTCACAATTAACAGAAGAAGAACTTTTAAATGTAGGTATCAAACCAAACACAATCCGTTTATCAATTGGGACAGAAAATATTGATGATATTATTCAGGATTTAGATGAAGCATTTAATGCTGTTTCAGAAAAATAATGTAGATAATAGAAACTAAAGAGGGGGTGTTCTGAAAAATTTTCAGTGACAACCCCATTTGTATCATATTTAAATTAATGTTAATCATTTTATAGGGATTTAAAAATATTGTCGTACATCACATTTTATCTACATTAAAGCAAATACCATGGAGAAAGCAGACAGCATTTTTGCTAGGTGAAGTAAGGGATTTACAAGGTGCCCTCTTAGTAACTGCTCCTAGAGAATTATTAAAGAAGATTATAAATAGAGTTAATGAATTAGGATATAGAAGTATCATAGGAGCAGAAATGGAAAACAGTGCTATAGCTTATTTAGAAATGGTGAAAAAATTTCTATTGTAGAAAAGATGATACAAGCTTTAGAAGCTTTAGGAATATATATTGAAGCATTTCATGCAGAATATGGTGCATTCCAGCATGAGGTTGTGACAGAATGTGTGGATGCATTAGAAGTAGCTGATTAAATTGTACTTATTAAGCATATGGTGAAGGAAATGGGCTACATATTTATCAAAGTCTCTGGGATTTTACTCAAAGACTGAATTACTTTGAAAAGGATAGAGAAGTGACAGAAAGATATTTATCAGATTTGCTTACCTATGCAAGAGAATTGACACTTCTAGGTGCACCAATGATTAATGCATATAAAAGGTTTTAAAGTAATTCATTTGCACCTATTAATGTGATTGCTTCAGAGGACGATAGGACGGTGGCTGTTCATTCCATACTAGATAGAGGAGGCGAGAGCCGTTTAGAATATCGTTTAGGATCATTGGATGCAAATCCTTATTTAATCATTGCAGGCTGTTTAACCACAGGAGTAGATGGCTTAAAATAAATTTTAGAAAAAAATGTGTTTCATACAAGAAGTAAATAGATAAGGAAGAAAAGGGAGTAAAACATTTGATATGATACTCTCTTTTTACTATTTAAAATTAAAATAGTAGAAAGTGATAGTATAGCAGTTAAATTTACTAAAAATAAAAGAAAAAAGTATTGACGTATGTAAGAAAACAGAATAAAATAAAACAGATTAGTGACAAACAGCACTGATAAATAAATGAACTTTGAAAAT
>NZ_BBCG01000134.1 GCF_001311925.1 Cellulosilyticum ruminicola JCM 14822 | reverse complement strand
GTTAACACTTATGATATTGCATTTTTTGCTATTAGTCATCTTTTATACTCTACATAAAAAAGGAGCTGTCGCATTAGCTGACTTTAATCAGCTAATGCGACAGCTCCTTTTGACTATCATATAATACAAAACTCCATTCCAAATCTTAGAATTTTAAAAATACCATCCATTAATAAGCCACCAAGAACCTAATTTTTTTGTGGCTGCATTTTTAAAACTTCAAAATTTATGCTTCTTTTTTCAGTTCAAAAAGTATGTTCCTCTAATGGAGTCTTACTTTTACTTCTTTTTATTCCTATTACAGTAAGCCTTCTGCCTGCCTTACACAAATAAACATCTTCTTTTTCATCATAAGTCATATTTTCACGTCGACTGATATCTATCTTATATTTTTTAGTTTTAGAGATCTCATAATTAGCAAGTTTAAGTTGTCCATTAAGCATTGCATCTTCTTTCATTCTCATGAAAGCAGCATCTAAATCAGTTTTGGAATAACTATTGCGATTGCCACATTTATAGAGTTTTTAAGTGTATTCCTTAAGTTTATCAAAATGTTTGTCTAACTCTTCAATAGACTTTTGAAGTGGAGATTTTCTCTTGCCAATGCCGTGTACAAAGTGTACTTATTAGCACATGATTCAATTTTCATGCCATCAATAAAAATATTTTTTCCTGAAATTTTACCCAAAGCATAAAGCATAATCTTCAGCATTTGTCGTGGCGTTGCAGAATTTTTCCTAATACGGGAATAAGTCAAATAAACATAGTTAAAGGAACTGCACACTAATTTCTTAGTGCGACACCCCTTTTTTATTTATCTTTAATCATTTTAAACAACTTTTGCTTACATCTTTCACCTTTACATGCCCCTCTTCCAGCTCCTGTGGCACGTCCAATTTTGTCTAAATCATCTGCCCCCTTAGCAATGGCCTTTTCTACCGTTTCTCTTGAAACATACTTACATAAACAAACTTTTTCATCAGTTTCATACATCTTAAAGCCTCCTTTGAAATATCACTCTTAAATTCATGCTTCCTTCCCTTATTTATTTTTTCCACTAGAAACTTTCAGATACAATGTAAGTTTCACCATTATTTTTTAAAATTTTTTCCACATTTAGTCAATCACAGTAGCGCCTGTACGAATCATTGTCCCTGCATCTACAGCTACTACGCCTTTTGCAAGTAATTGTTTGAGATTCGATTGTTGCCCCCTGCTAGTGCTCCTAAAATTAAACTATAGGCTGGATGTACCTTCTTGATAATTAATACAATTGCTATAAGAAGCCATATAACAGCTCCTAATGTTGTAAATTCTGCCATGCTACCTCTCTCCTCCAATTAAGTTATTATGCCTTACTCTATTTGCTATACTGTACTCTATTTACTATGCTTTAACTGTTTGAATCACTCTAAATACTTGTTCTACTGTATCCGCCATATTCGTTACCGCATTTTCTACTGCCATAGCTTCCTCTAATGTAACGACGCTGCGAAGTACTGGGAAGAACGCATCGATTCCTTCTTCATTACATGCTATAGCATCTTTAGCCACACAGCCTGAGAAACCAAATACAGGTAAGTTATATTGCTTAGCAAGTTTCGCTACGCCAATTGGGGCTTTACCCATAACAGTTTGTCCATCAAGTCTTCCTTCACCTGTGATCACCATATCCGCAGCTGCAATATATTTCTCCAATTTTGTTTCATCTAACACAATGTTAATACCTGACTCAAGTGTTCCATTTAAGAAAGTTAAAAAAGCAAAGCCTAAACCACCAGCTGCCCCTACGCCAGCTTTATTCATATCGGCTACTGGGAATTTCTCTTTTGCAAGAACTGCATAATCTTTAAGCCACCTATCCATTTGTGTAATCATTTCTGGTGTTGCACCTTTTTGTGGGCCATAAATGGCACTGCACCCTTCCTCCCCACATAAAGGATTTGTAACATCACATGCTATTTTAAATGAACACTCTTTAAGCTCTTTCATTACATTTTCATCTGTAATAAATCTAAGTTCTTCAAGCCCTTTTGCGCCAAATACCACTGACTCACCATTTTCATTTAGCATCCCAAATCCTAATGCCTGTAACATTCCAATTCCACCATCATTTGTCGCACTTCCACCAATTCCAACTATGAATCTTCTACATCCCTTTTGAATGGCATCTTTAATCACTTCCCCCACACCATAAGTTGTCGTATGTAAAGGATTTCTTTCACTAGCTGTTACAAGTGTAATTCCTGCTGCCCCTGACATTTCAATGATGGCTGTACCTGTTTCATGAACAATACCATATTCACACATTACCTTTTTACCTAATGGCCCTGTTACCTCTACTTTCTGAAGTTCACCGCCACATCCAAGTGTTAAAGCTTCTGCTGTTCCTTCTCCTCCATCTGCAAGTGGTCTTACTTCAATCTGTGCATCTTTATAAACTCTTTTGATGCCTTCTGCTGCACTTTGACCAGCTTGTAATGAAGACATACTTCCTTTAAATGAATCTATTGCAATAACAATCTTCATAGCTTATCGCTCCTTTTCTTCCCTTATTAACTAAATGACATATATTACATGCATACTACACATTACATATAACACATTCATAGATTACATATACCTTATTTCATACATTTCTCAATTTGTACCTTAATAATATCAATTGGAATTGTTCTGCTAGCTGCGAGAATGTAGTTTCTATACGTCTTCGATGCTTACTGAGCCAGTTTCTTAAATCTTTTGGGTAAGGGTTCTTACTGTTATTTCTTTTTAAAGCTAGCAAGGTCATATTTTTCTCATTTTTTAGTTCTTGGGCAATATGATTACCTATATATACTTTGTCACCTAAAACAATAGGTTGATAGACATCTGATAATACTTCCCATAGAATAATAGCACA
>NZ_BBCG01000133.1 GCF_001311925.1 Cellulosilyticum ruminicola JCM 14822 | reverse complement strand
TTATTAATCTACCTGTGGAGTAATCTGATACAGCACTTTTATTTAACTTTACAAATCAAGGTGTACTATATCTTTTATTAGAAACAATGTGTATTGCATTTTTAGGAACAATTATAGGAGCTGGTGGTATCGGGGGCACTATTAATTTTTGCGATGAATGCTTACAAGTGGAATCAAGTAGGGGCTATCCTAGCTGGACTTATTGTATTAGTATTAATTATTGAATGGTTTTCTGGAAAGATTCGTATTAAACTCGCAAGGGGGTAAGATAAATGAAAAGAATACTAAAGATGTATTATACATCAGATACACATGGTTATTTATTCCCAACAGATTATATTACTAAATCAGCTAGAGACATGGGAGTATTAAGTTGTATTAATGAATTTGAGAAAGATGGTAATACACTTATCTTAGATGGTGGAGATACAATTCAAGGTTCTGTATTTGTGAAATACATGTGGGAAAACTCAGAAGAAGGATTTCCTATTGCAGAAGCATTTAATACTGCACCATATGATTATATAGCACTTGGAAATCATGATTTTAACTATGATTATACAGGTCTTCAAAAATATTTAGAGACATTACATGCTGGCGCATTAGCTGCCAATGTAGTGGATAAAGCAGGTAAATTAAATTTAAAACCTTATGTGATTCATACACTTGAAAATGGATTAAAAGTAGGTTTAGTAGGAATCGTTACAGACTACGTTAACTTATGGGAAAGACCCGAACATCTTACAAACTTAGAAGTAAAAGATACTTTTGAAGCTGCAAAAGTGACACTAGAAGAAATTAAAGATCAATGTGATGTGACAGTATGTATTTATCATGGTGGATTCGAAGCAGACCTTACAACAGGGTTAAGCTTAGCAAAAGGTAAAGAAAATGTGGGTTATCGCATTTGTAAAGAATTAAACTATGATGTACTACTTACGGCGCATCAACATATGCCAGTAGAAGGCAGAATGTTACATGGTACTTATACGCTTCAATTACCAGCTAATGCACAAAAATATGCTGAAGTTTTAGTTGAAGTTAAAGAGAACGGTGAACTTGAAATCACTTCTACATGTAAAGCACCTAAAGCTATTGAAATGAGACCAAAGACTATTGCAGAGGTAGGAACTCATGGATCAGTGCAGCTTGCAAACAAATGGTTTAGTATGCAACAAGCAGTAGAAGAGTGGTTAGATAAAAAATTAGGTGGATTCACAGAAGAAATTCCAGACTTAGACAAATTAACATTAGCACTAGAAGGTTCTAGATTAGCTGATTTCTGCAATCAGTTACAATTAGAACTTTCAGGTGCAGATTTCTCTTGTATCAGCTTAGGGAACAATCCTATTGGATTTAAGAAAGAAGTGACAACAAGAGACGTTATGGGAGCATATCAGTTTCCTAATACAGTGAAAGTATTAGAAGTGGATGAGAGAGTACTTCGTCAGGCTTTAGAGCGTTGTGCTGAGTATTACACACTTGAAGCTAATGGAGAGGTAGTAATTTCAGATTGCTTCATTAATCCTAAAGTAGAACATTACAATTATGATTTCTTCGCAGGTTTAAGTTATACATTTGACCTTACAAAGCCTGTAGGTGAAAGAGTAGTAGAAATTTTAAAAGATGGTCAGACATTAGGTGATAAGAAATATACTTTAGCTATGAGCGATTATCGTGCAACAGGTACTGGCGGCTATGAATGTTACCAAGAATGTGAAGTAGTTAAAGAATATGATGTAGATATTCAAGCATTAGCCATTGAATATATTAAAAAACATCAAGTAGTAGAAATTATGGCAAAGCCTGATTTTAAAATTATTATAACTAAATAATATTTAAATAAGAGGGGCTGGATAAAGTTTAGTTTGCAGCAGTCCTTCTTATAATATCTCCTAAAAAATTGAAAAAAGTGTTGACAGAAGTAAACTATTAGTATACAATATGTATTGTCTTTAAGAAAATAAAATAATTTATGCGCGAGTGGCTCAGTTGGTAGAGCATCTCCTTGCCAAGGAGAGGGTCGCGGGTTCGAGTCCCGTCTCGCGCTCTTTTTAATAAAAAGCTTAGATATTTGATATCTAAGCTTTTTTCGTATTTAAAAATAAAAGTGCTATTATAACAAAAAAGGATATAATATGGTTTGAAAAGATTGATAAGAAAATTATAAAATGACGAATGTCTATAATAGAGGTATGAGTAGTAGAGAGGGGAAATAAATAGCTATAGGAGATTATAAAATGCAAGAGGCTAAATATAAGATATAGGATATGCGCGAGGTGAGAATATGAAGATTTATATTATAGGCTGCGTAGGCAGTGGAAAGACAACTTTAGCAAAGAAATTATCTAAGGAGATGGATATTCCTTATTATGAACTTGATAATATTGCTTATAGGAGAGAGTTAGGTAGAAGGAGACGCATAAGTCATGAAGAGCAGCTAGAACAATTAGATGAAATTGATAAGCAGGGAAAATGGATTTGTGAGGGGATATATCGAAAAAGTTATCATTGCCTATTGGATAGATGCGATAAGATTATTTATTTAGATACGCCTTTTGAAGAGAGAAGAAAAAATATTGTGATAAGATTCATTAAACAGCAATTAAGATTAGATAAATGCAATTATAAATCTGATTTTAAAATGCTTTCACTTATGTTACAGTGGAATAAAGACTTTGAAAAAACACTTCATATCTTTGAAAAAAGATTAAAATCTTATCAAAGCAAGGTCATACGCGTAAAAAATGTCCAAGATTTTACACAAAATAAATTGCTATAAATGATGTGTTTTCAAGGGTTTTGTGGGAAAAATAATAAAAGAAAGAAAAAACTTTAAAAAAGTTTATAAAAACGCTTGACGTATGTAATTCAATAGTGTAATATTATAAAAGTCGGCGGGATGCAAGCCGCTAA
>NZ_BBCG01000132.1 GCF_001311925.1 Cellulosilyticum ruminicola JCM 14822 | reverse complement strand
AATTCGTTTTAGGAAGGCAAAAAGCTAGTTGATAACTAAATTTAAATGTGGAACTCTAACATAAAAAATCATGCTAAAAAACTCGTTTATCTACAGCAAAAAAATATATTTATTCAGCCAACGACTGAACAGTTACAATATATTTAAATTATTTTGTATTAAAATATGTATCGAAAGATTTAAATAAGTTTAGTAAAATAGTGACTTATTGAAGGGTACGGGTGTAAAATAATAAATATAAAAAATAGAAAGAAGGGTTAAAATGAGTGAGTTTAAAGAAATACCTAATCATGTAAAATTTAAGGCAAAGAAATTGTTTGGGGAGATAGGTCATGTTGTAGACGGGGCTATTGCTTATATTGATGTAGATGGTGGAGGACCAGTACCACCACATACCCATAAACATGGACATGTATTTATTGTTGTAGAAGGTGAAGCAAAATTAATTTAGGTGAAGAAGAAATTATTCTTAAGAAAAATGATAGCTATGTTGTAGATGGTAGAATACCACATGCCACAATGAATAATTATGATGGTGAAACAGTAATGATTGGAATAACTGTGAAGTAGAATTGATTTTGATAAATTTTATAGGGTCTATATTAATTATATGGTAAAATATTTTAAGGTGAATTAAATAATAACTAGTTTGAATCATTTACTTATTAAAAGGAGTAGGCTTATGAAAAGTACAGATAAGAAACAAGCATTTAACCCTTATTTACCATCATGGGAATACATACCAGACGGTGAGCCATATGTTTTTGAAAATAGAGTCTATGTATATGGCTCTCATGATTTTTATAATGGGTATGTTTTTTGTATGGGAGATTATGTATGTTGGTCAGCACCTGTAGATGATTTGGGGAATTGGCGTTATGAAGGCGTTATTTATCCTAAAACAGCAGATCCACTCAATCATGAAGGAAAGATGTGCTTATATGCACCTGATGTTACGAAGGGACCTGATGGACGCTATTACTTATATTATGTATTAGATAAAGTATCCATTGTATCTGTTGCAGTAAGTGATACGCCAGCTGGAAAATATGAATTTTATGGTTATGTACATTATAAAGATGGAACTCGTTTAGGGGAAAAAGAGGGAGATGAACCTCAATTTGATCCTGCGGTCTTAACAGAAGAAGATAAAATATATCTTTATACAGGCTTTTGTGGTAGGGGAGATAAATCTAGAACAGGTGCGATGGCAACAGTTTTAGATAAAGATATGTTAACGATTATAGAAGAACCAGTATTTATTGCACCGGGATGTGAATATAGTGAAGGAACAGATTTCGAAGGGCATGCTTTTTTTGAAGCACCATCTATTCGTAAGATAGGTAATATGTATTATTTTGTATATTCATCAGAAGTGATGCATGAGCTTTGTTATGCCACAAGCAAACATCCAACAAAGGATTTTAAATATGGCGGTGTGATTGTAAGTAATTGTGACTTACATATTGATACTTATAAAGAAGCAGATAGGCCAGTTGCTTATGGGGCTAATAATCATGGGGGTATGGTTCAAATAAAGAATGAATGGTATATCTTCTATCATCGTCATACAAATGGGACATGGTATAGTAGGCAAGGATGTGCTGAGAAGATAACATTTCAGGTGGATGGCAGTATTTCACAAGTAGAGATTACCTCTTGTGGTTTAAACAATGGGCCATTAAAAGGAGAAGGAGAATATCCAGCTTATATAGCATGCCATTTATTTACAGACAAACCTGCTATGTATATTGGAGAGCCCAAATGTCCTAAAGTAATGCAGGATGGACGAGATGGGGATGAAGAAATCGGTTATATTGGTAATATAGAAGATACGGCTACAGCAGGATTTAAGTATTTTAAATGCCATAATATGAAGCAGATTAGTGTGACTGTAAGAGGCTATGCAAATGGCTGTTTTGAAGTGCGTACCCAGTTGGATGGGCCAGTTTTAGCTACTATTCCAGTAGAGTTTTCAAATGTTTGGGAAACTTATACAGCGCCATTTAGTATTTCAGATGGTGTTTATTCGATTTATTTAACTTATAGGGGAAAAGGTAATGCAAGTCTTAAATCATTTACATTAGAGACAAGTTAGACATTAGTGATCGATATATTGTTAAATCCCAATCATCAAGCAGCTATAGATCAAGCTCAAAAATATACGGACAATCTAAAGAAAATGAGATAATGGCAGAAAGCCTAAAAGGCATAATTGAAAAATTTTCAATTGATTAAAAGTAAAGCAGTTCCAATATAAAGGAACTGCTTTACTTTTTGCTTTAAAATACAAAAATTTTACTTATATTTAAGGTCATTGTTGTTTAGTTACTAACTTATATTTCCATTGACATGAAAATATACAACTGAGCAAATGTCAGAAATCTTACCAGACATCAGCTTAGCAACTTTATCAAATTGAGTCTGTAAAACATATTTTGATTAGCCCACAAAAAGGCTAGTTTTTAAAACTACTTTACATCATTATGGTATAATTAAGAAAAAAACAAGGGGGAAATTTTTATGTTTCGTAAAAATACAGTTCAACAACTTAATCTTCAAGATTTAACAGTTAATGTATTAGTAGGTCTTCATATTCTTAAAGAGAACTTTAGTGTATCAGATGAAGACCTTATTGGCGCTTTAAATTTCGATATGAGATTTCAGTTCGCTTTAGGCACAACAAGTTATGAGAAACAGCCTGTATCCCTGTAAGAAACTGTCTCGTATTGAATTAGTCTATACTGTTAATCTAAAGCTCATAAAAGCATTCAATAAGATTGATCCAAAGCTTGTGCCAGAAGAGCTAAAGTACTATTTAGAAGAAGAACATAAAAACGAAACAATCTATAGAACATGTGATAAAGGTGTTACAACTAAGTTAGAATGGCTATTAGGACATTCAATCCTTTTAAAGGAGGTATGTTCAAAATATGATA
>NZ_BBCG01000131.1 GCF_001311925.1 Cellulosilyticum ruminicola JCM 14822 | reverse complement strand
CAACTCGTTAAGATATAAAAAATCATCTACAAATATTTAACTATTCGTAGATGACCTTTTTTATATAATATCACTTAACTAAATGATATTGAGGAATATGGACTCTTTTTTGTTCCAAGTGATGGATTTGGTTGTTTAGATTATGTACGAATTGCTTATTGTGTAAATAAAGATCAAATTATGAGATTATTACCTTACTTTGAAACTTTAGAAAAAGATTACAAATAATACATGTCATTTGTGTTAAATAAATAAAATTAAATCATTATCATGACGAAAAGTACAATGGAAGAAGATAACTTAAAAATGATTGAAAAGGTTACAGGGGTGCCAGTTATAACAACAGTATCTAAAGATGCAAAGGAGCTAAATATATCTGTAGAGAAGCTGCTTAAACTTTAGTCTTAATAAAACTGCAATCAGCAATTCCTTTTAGGTGGCTATAAAATGAAAGTTATTGTATAATAGGAATACAATTGTAGAATAGCTAGATATAGCGTAGAAATAAAGGAGTTATTATAGATATGAAGTTTTATTTTGCCCCGATGGAAGGTGTAACAGGATATATTTATCGTAATGCACATGCTGCTTTTTTTAATAATGTAGATAAGTATTTCACACCTTTTATTGTTGCCAATCACCATGGTAAATTATCCTCTAGAGAATTAAATGACATTTTACCAGAACATAATATAGGTTATACAGTAGTACCACAGATTTTAACAAATAATGCAGAAGATTTCATCCGTACAATGAAAGCGCTTAAAGCTTATGGTTATGATGAGGTGAATTTAAATTTAGGTTGTCCTTCAGGAACTGTTGTGACAAAAAGAAAAGGTTCAGGTTTTTTAGCATATCCTGAAGAATTAGATATATTTTTAGAACAGATATTTGCAGAGGCAGTGACAAAGATTTCAATTAAAACACGTATTGGACGTGATGAGCCAGCAGAATTTGAAAAGTTAATGGCAATTTATAATAAATATCCATTAGAAGAGCTAATTATTCATCCACGTGTACAAAAAGATTACTATCGTAATACACCCAATATGGATGTTTTTGAGACAGCAGTATTTGAAAGTAAAAATTCAGTATGTTATAATGGGGATATTTTTACAACAGCACATTATGAGGCTTTTAGAGAAAGATGTCCACAAATTGAATTGATGATGTTAGGCCGTGGACTCATTGTAAACCCAGGTTTTATTACAGAGATTCAAACAGGAGAAACTGTGGATAAGACTATTTTGAAGGCATTTCATGACAAGCTTTATGAAGGCTATCAAGAAATTATGTCTGGTGATCGTAATGTTTTATTTAAGATGAAAGAAAGTTGGTTTTATATGATGCATATTTTCTCAAATTCAGAAAGTTATGTAAAGAAAATTAAAAAAGCACAAAAGCTTCATGATTATGAAGTTGCAGTAGATAGTCTTTTTGAAGAACAAGACATTGTTAAAGGTGCAGGGTTATTTTCAGCAAAATAAGAGATAAGTATAATATAGTAAAATTAGAAATACTATATGCACCTTTTTGATACCAATTTTAACAAAGATTATCCTAAAATTTAATTAGATCCTAAAAACTAATGTTTTTGAAGTCTTATTATAGTTACATTTATTTACATCCTCTATTGCACTTAATTTTTTACCAATAAATGTATATAGCGCTATACTTAAAATTGTATCCGAAGTTAAGATACCTTTTTTCTTAAGGTATCTTAGTAGCTTATTGAAGTTATATGCTCCAATTTTGAAGCCAAACACTATTTTTGAGCGCAAAAGGCCACGAACTGGCATGGCATCCACTTGATATTTTCTTCGAATGACTGAAGGAATGCCTTCTACATCAGCCCTTTTGTTAGTAAGCTTGATATATTCTTTTGTTTGCATTAATTCACGAATCTTACTGTTACTATAACTTTTATTGCTAAACTTAACACTATCGTCTTTTTTTTCTTTTTTGCTAGGACATTGATTATGTAGTGGACCATTTTCACTAAAATAGCTCATTTGTGGTATTTCCTATTTCTTGAGTTTCTTCATTTACTTCAAAAGAACTATATGGTAATTTCTCCTGTGGTGGTGCTTTTACTAATTGACCTGGTTTTAATTAGGTTCTTGAGTAATAGAAAAACTGGAGCTTTTATGACCTTTTTGAGCACCTTGTTTTTTATCAGAAGATTTTCGAAGGCTTTTAGGCTGTGGTTTACTAAGGCCATCACTAGATGGTGGTTTAGAACTATTTTTATTATTCTTGTTGATCTTTTCTTTAAGCTCAGCAATTTCAATTTCTTGTTTTTGAATAGTTTCAGTTAGTTTGTTAATAGTAGCAGTTTGTTCTGAAATAATATCAGTAAGAGTATCGATCTTGTTAAATAATTTTTGTAAAAAGTCAGGTGATAACTCTGTATTCAAACTGCTCATATCCTTTCGAAATAATATACTTAAAGTATAATGTTTTAGAAAGGCAAAAAGCTAGTTGATAACTAAATTTAAATGTGGAACTCTAACATAAAAAATCATGCTAAAAAACTCGTTTATCTACAGCAAAAAAATATATTTATTCAGCCAACGACTGAACAGTTACGAATCATTTATAATTAAGTCATTAAACATTTATGTAATCTCTTTATAATTATGTTTTTTGTCGACTTAATTATATCAAGAGATGTCATAAATGTTTTTTATTTTGCTCAAAATCGTATTGGAAAATTATTGGAACTAATTTTGCACGTTTATAGCTAGTCTAGATTAGACTAGCTCAGGCTGTAGACAATTACATTGTCTACAGCCATTTTTACTGTTAGACTAGAAGTAGAGGTGATATACAATGATGGGTAGAAGAAATAATGATGAAAGATCCCAAATACAAATGTTAAGTATAGATGACCTTGTACCTCAAGATCATCTTATAAGAAAAATTGATGTAGCTATTGACTTAAGCTTTATCTATGACAAAGTGAAAGATTTATATAAACCAGGTGGTCGTGAAAGTATCG
>NZ_BBCG01000130.1 GCF_001311925.1 Cellulosilyticum ruminicola JCM 14822 | reverse complement strand
ATTGTATAAATTATAAGGTTATGACTAAAACATATTATCTATAAACTTCTGGTTTTAATTTAACATATCTGTTCTTATAAACTTTATATTTCTTATAAGGTTTAAGTTTAGCCATTATTAAATCCATATTCTTACCTATAATTAAAATATACACGAGTATCATGCTGATTCCAATTAATATACCTATTAATGTTTTTCTCATATATACTCCCTCTCTTTTATAGTTTTATCACTTCTAATTTATACTTCTAAATTGAATTTTATAAATCGACCATTGCAATAGCTTGACTTGAAATACCTTGTTCTGCACCAGTAAAACCTAATTTTTCTTCTGTCGTTGCTTTAATATTTACTTGACCTACTGCAATTTCAAGTGCCTTTGCAATATTCTCACGCATCGCTAAAATATGTGGTGCCATTTTAGGTTTTTGTGCAATGATTGTAGCATCAATATTATGAATAACTGCTTTTTTGTCTTTTAAAAGTTTCCCTACATGTTTAAGTAAAGCAATACTTGAAATCCCTTTATACTGAGGATCTGTATCTGGAAAATGTTTTCCAATATCTCCTTCAGCTATTGCCCCTATTAATGCATCCATAATCGCATGTACTACAACATCCGCATCTGAATGTCCTAATAATCCCTTATCATGTGCTATTTCTACACCACCCATAATAAGCTTTCTACCTTCAACTAATTGATGTACATCATATCCCATTCCTACTCTTAACATTTATTTTTCTCCTTTATATTATCTTATACATTTACTGTACTATATATTATATCTAACTTTCTAATTTTTTAATAAAACTTACTACACCATCTTCTTCATTACTATCAATTACTTCTGTAGCCACTTCTTTTAACACATCTACAGCATTTCCAACTGCATAGCTATATTCTGCTATATGAAACATACTTAAATCATTTAGATTATCTCCAAAACAAACAACTTCCTTATAATCATATTGCTGTTTTACTTTTAAAACACCATTAGATTTAGAGGCTTTCTTGCTATATACCTCTAAGAGATATGCCCCTTCCATATAATTATCCTTGTATAATGAATAATCTATTGCTGGTATATCTCTAATAAGCTCTGCAATCTCTTCAATTTTTTCTTTTTCATCCATAAAGACAAAGTAAATTATATCCTTTAGCTTTTCTACCTTAGTATTTTTAAAAAGCTTAGCTTTTTTACGTTCTTCATAGAAAATTGTTTCATATGAATTTAAACTCTTATTGTAATAAGCTGTTAATTGATCTTTATCTTCTATTGTATAAATAAATCCACCTTGATGTGCCGACTCCAAACGTCTAATGATTTCCTCTGAACTACCCTTATCAATATATTCTACATCAATATACTCATGTTGTTTTAAGTCATATAATGCAACACCATTCATTAATACAACTGGAATCTCAATATTTATTCCTTTTAGCATTTTCTCAACGGTAGCTGAGGTTCTAGCCGTTGCAATAGAAATCTGTACCCCTCTAGAAATTAGATTATTTAAAGTTTCTCTACTATATGCTGTAATCTTCTTCTCATTATTTAATAGTGTACCATCCAAATCCGAAATATATAATCGTTTTTTCACGCCATACTCACTTTCCTATATTTTTTTGATAATATTAGCCAATTTTCTTCATCGTATCATATTTCCTACTTAAAATCCATATTATAAAATAATGCAAAAAAACACCTCAGCTTATAAATACTAAACTGAAGTGCTTTCCATATAGTAGCGGAAGAGGGATTTGAACCCACGACACCACGGGTATGAACCGTGTGCTCTAGCCAACTGAGCTATTCCGCCATATAAGTATTAAATTAATAACAAGTGGTCGCTACAGGGCTCGAACCTGTGACCCCCTGCTTGTAAGGCAGGTGCTCTCCCAGCTGAGCTAAGCGACCATATAATAATAACTAACGACCCAGAAGGGACTCGAACCCTCGACCTCCGCCGTGACAGGCGGCGTGCTAACCAACTGTACCACTGGGCCAAATCTTGAAACAGGGGTAGCAGGACTTGAACCCACGACATTCGGTTTTGGAGACCGACGTTCTACCAACTGAACTATGCCCCTTCATGAATGACTGCTTGTCTAATTTTATACAAAACAAAACTCCCCGAGTAGGGTTCGAACCTACGACCCTCCGGTTAACAGCCGGATGCTCTGCCGCTGAGCTATCGAGGAATATTGTGTTCTTTTAAACACACAATTATTATATCAAAGTACTAACCATGTGTCAACACTTTTTAACATTTTTTTATTTTTATACTCAAATATACTCTCTATATTATAAATATATTATGTTTGTATAGAACTTATTTCTTTAATGTTCCTACACCACCACATACCGTACATGAGATTTTTCCACTCCCATTGCATCTTGTACATATTATTGTATCTAACCCAAGAAATGATTTGTTCCCTACTATGCTATAAAGCTGTAATCCAACTCCTGTACATACCGAACATATTTCATGTCCTTCTCCATGACACTTATAGCAAATTTTTCGCTCTTCCCCTACTGTAACCTCTACATTCCAACTTTCTAATGCTATTAACATGCACATTATAAGAAATCTTAGCTTCCATCTTTTCATTATATAGCTCTCCTTAAGTTACTAAGTTTATATATATAATACCCTTACTTAAGAAGTTTTATATAATAAAAAAGCCACTAAAATATTGTATTTTTTAGTGGCTTCTATTATTTAACTCCCCGAGTAGGGTTCGAACCTACGACCCTTCGGTTAACAGCCGAATGCTCTGCCGCTGAGCTATCGAGGAATATTGGTAGCGGAAAAGGGATTTGAACCCATGACACCACGGGTATGAACCGTGTGCTCTAGCCAACTGAGCTATTCCGCCACATAATGGTCGCTACAGGGCTCGAACCTGTGACCCCCTGCTTGTAAGGCAGGTGCTCTCCCAGCTGAGCTAAGCGACCATACAGGGGCAGCAGGACTTGAACCCACGACATTCGGTTTTGGAGACCGACGTTCTACCAACTGAACTATGCCCCTATGTTTTTTT
>NZ_BBCG01000129.1 GCF_001311925.1 Cellulosilyticum ruminicola JCM 14822 | reverse complement strand
TCGTTAAGGTATATAAAAAGGGCAACTATCTAATAGATGAGATGGTTGCCTGTTTGTGTTGATGATGATATGGTTTGATCATAACTATGGCTTAATCTGGTGGGATATTAAAATTAATCTCAATATTATGTGATTGTAAGGAAATAGACTTGTAAAATAAATTGAATAGTCTCATAATGGTAAGGATGATATGAAATAGCGTTTTATAGTATCATTTAAATAAGGGGGAATTTAAATGAAAAAGCATTTTAAAGGCATTTGGCTTTTCAAAAGTTTACTTTTAGGTACAGTAGTTATAGGAGGCAGTATAACTTATGGCGCAGGCAATTATCAGCAGGGCCAAGTTATTACAGCTGCTGCGGCCAAAAAAGAGGCAAAAGCACAGAAATCAGAAGACAATGCTTTAGAACAAGAAGAGTGGCGTAGTTTAAGAAATGAATATGCGGAAGATGAAACAAGTTATGTTTATCCAGATAGCAGTGAACTAGCACTTGATACGTATGATTTATCACGGGATTATGTCATGACGATGATTGGTAAATATGAGATTTATACAAGACATGGGGCATCGATTACAGATCAAAGTTATAAGCAATATTTTGAAGATAAGGTATGGTATAGCGGCACTAAAAAGATGTCAGACATCAAATTAAATGCTACTGAAAAGTATAATGTAGCCTTTTTAACATGGTGGGCTAAAGTTTTAAAAGAAGGTAGCAATCAACAGGTACAAAGTGCAGATAATCGCGGTTTTTGCAAAACCACAGTTTATATGCCAGATAGGCCGTTTAAAGTTGATTTAGATGGGGATGGTAAGAGTGAAGAAATCGTGTATAGTCAGCAATATGATAATGACAATAATTTTGGCACAATGACCTTAAAAATAAATGGTAAGAAAGTGATACAAGAAGAAGGCAACTTTGCAGATCAAATCTGGCTTGTGGATATGAATACAAAAGATGCCTATAAAGAGCTTGTTATTTATGATCAAGGACCAAGTGCTGATCCTGTAGATTATTTTTATACTTATAAAAAAGGAAAAACCATCTTTATGGGTGCAGTAGAAGGCCATTTGAATGATGTATGGGCACGTAATTACATTTCAAATGGGGTTTTACATGCCTTAAAGCGTAATGATGATGCGGGAACAGATCGTTATAATTGCGATTATACTTTAGATAAATGGCATAAACTCCAAGAAAAGAAAACTAATTATTTCACCATGCATAAGTCTGCTTTTCTAAAAGAAGCTATTGAAACTTATACAAAGCAGAATATATGCAGCAAGAGTAAGACTTATGCAGCAGGGATTGGGGTAACGATTTTAGCAGTAGATGGAGAAGGGTGGTATAAACTTCAATTCCCATCAGGTGAAGTACGCTGGGCTTATGGTATACAAGAAAGTTTAGCAGGATTATGGTATTACGATTAACAGGAAAAAGGAGAATGAGGATGAAAAGACATATTCAAAAGTTCATGTTAGCATGTTTAATAGGCACACAAATCTTTGCAGTACCAGTATTGCACAAGATGTGACGAATCAGGAAGAAGTCGTTAAAGAGATTTCAAATGAAATTACAGGCATTAAACCGGGATTAGGATAACAAGTTTTAGATGTAGATATTGCATTACAGCCATTTGTTAAGATTGATGCAGGAGATAGTTTAAGCTTGAATTTTAGAGATGCAGATGGCAAAAGTGCTAATGAGGCAAGTTGCATTTGAAGCACTTCCTAAGTTTAAACTCACCTATCAAGGGGAAGACCTTATAGCCAATAAAGATTTTATAATGGTAGTTCAAGAAGGACAAATTGTCCTTACATTTAAACGTGCATTAAATGGTAAATTAGGCTTGCAAATTATACAACTTACAGTGAAAAGTGAAATGAATTTAGATTTGAAGCCCTTGTACCTTTACCCCATACTTTTAAAGTAGGAGAGAAATTAGTTTTAGATGAAAAGGAAAACTTCACCCTTTCATAACCTGTTGTAATGAAAGATGGGCTTCTTTATGTAGGTATAGAAGACTTAGCGAAAATGTTTAATGGAGAAGTTTTAACGAGTGAGGATCCTAATGAACGATTAAATGCATATTCCAGTGAATGCATGGTTAGAAATTAGAAAATAGCATATTTGCAAAGCATATTTGCTTAGTATAAAAATATGCTTGAATCATAAGTTTTAGGTTTTGGTACCCTATTCATGAAAAAGTTTAAAATTTATGGCCTCCCACCATCATGATTTTAAGCAGCCAAGAAGTGTGTCATATTGTCTGGAGATTTGCTGCCCATTTAATAATTGGGAGGCTATTAGATGGCCAGGAAAAGAAAGGATGATAAGAAACATAACAAAGCAGCTTAAAGTCAGGCGGTTAAGCAGATTACAAAATAGAGTGCTGAGCAAAATAAATGCATAAGTAAAATGAAAAAAGCGTAATCACCAATCAGTGGTTGCGCTTTTTTATTGCTCATATGTCTAACTATTCAGATTTTATAGGGTATGTGGTATAGTACGATTAGGTGACTTAATCATTAGAGCATTTATATTTAAGACGGGAGGAATAAAGAAAGATGAAATACTGTAACACATTAATTGCTGTACAAGATATGGAAAAGTCATTACAGTTTTATAAAAACTTATTTAATCAAGAAGTAACTGTAGAATCTTTGATTCAAGTGGCCATTTGATTGAAGTCGGTGAAAGTATGTATAGTGTTGCATGTAAACAGTTTAAAGCAGATAAAACTGTTGAAGAAACAGCACAGTTAGTCAATGTCTTAACTAAATGACATTGGTCTTTGCAGTCGTGTTTATTACTTTTATATTCTCTATAGCCCTCTCTATTCGTTGTACTATATTTTAAAATTTTATTATTAGGACATATTATGCAATCGTTGTATTCATCGTAAACATAGTCATATCAAATCTTCTAGCATAATTCTTACCAAAAGTTGAAAAATGGGGTATAGACTCAGTCATCCCATAACCTAAGTACCATCTATAAGCAATATTTACTTCTATTTCTTTAATAGTTTAACGCATAGATTTAATGCCGAATATGTATTGAATCATAACAATTTTTATAAGTACAACTGGATCGATACTTTCA
>NZ_BBCG01000128.1 GCF_001311925.1 Cellulosilyticum ruminicola JCM 14822 | reverse complement strand
GCAAAAATGCTAGTCCTTTTTTGTAGTGTGCTCAGCATGGGCGCAATCTAACAGGTGAAAGTCCTGAGTGGGGGTTGATAGTGCTAAGCACATAGCTTAAGACAAGGGTGTCCATCTCGAGGTGGAATCTGAAGGAAGTTGGCAGCAAAACTTTGGTCTGACGAACAGAAATCACATACGAGTCATATGTACACTGGATGAGGTTGCTATAAAAATCGAAATCCTACACTATCCGAAAGTGTACGGTGTAAATGTGGTAGATGTAAAGTTGGAAACTGTAAGTAATCAAGGAATGCAGAGTAATGATTCGGCGTTAGAAAAGAGAGAAAGAGAAAACGATGTAGAGATTGAAACAAGTAATCTATTCGAAAGAATACTTGCAAGAGAAAATATGATTCTTGCAATGAAACGAGTTATTAAGAAAAAAGGGAGTCATGGTGTAGATGGTATGAGATGTGATGAACTTCGCACGTATATCATAGAACAGTGGGCAAGTATAAAACTTATAGAATGATTCAACAAGCTATTGCGCAGGAACTCACAAAAATCTATGATGCAAGTTTTCGGATAATAGTTTCGGTTTTAGACCAAACAAAAGTGCACAAGACGCCATTAAAAAGGCAAAAGTGTACATTTGAATTTTAGAACGACTATTGAGAGGCATGCAGGCTTTCTTAAATTTTAAATCATGAAGTAAAGCTTTGTAGATTGTGCTACTATCAAATGCAACATCAACAAGCCGGAAGTATCAAAAATAGTCATAGAGGCTTTGTGAGCATCAATGCTTTGGTATATCGGTTCTGTAAGGTCTACAAGTTTATGGAACATAGATTGTAAGTCCGGCAAAAAGTCTTGCTTAAAACGAGTTAATTTAGAGACATCAGGAACTTTGGTAAAACCACAGAAATCTCTTAGTTCCTTAGAATAGTTAAGGAAAATAATTAAAAGAGAATCTGTAGGAATAGAAAAAAATACGTTGAAGAATAAATGCCCAAAGCATTGCCTTTAATGGGTATTTACGTGGCCTACCAGTAGATGCATAAAAATGATTCATAAAAGAAGATGGAATAAGTTCATCAAGATTGATGGTAGTTTCTAATATTGAAGATTTAAGATTAGATTTAATAGAGGTTTGGCATTATAATAGTGCATAAAGTAGGGAAAATATTTAGATATAAGGAGAGGGCTAGATGAAGAGAGTTGTGGAAGTAAGAAATGTAAGACTTGGTGAAGGGATGCCTAAAATTTGTGTACCACTTGTAGGAAAAAATGACAAAGCGCTTATGGAAGAAGCAGATTTTTTAAAAACGCTTAGATTAGATGTTGTAGAATGGCGTATTGATCATCATGAATCAGTAAAAGATTTAGAAAAGATGAAAGAGACATTAAGTTTACTTAGGAAAACTCTTGGAGATATGCCACTACTTGTTACTTTTAGAAGTAAGAAAGAAGGGGGAGAATGTGCTATAGATGAGGCACATTATATGGCACTTAATAAGGCAATTATTGAAACAGGAAATGCAGATTTAATCGATGTGGAGTTATTCACAGGGGATGAAAAGGTTAAAGAAATCGTTGAATGTGCTCATGAACATCAGGTTAAAGTTATTATGTCTAATCATGATTTTGAAAAAACACCTGCAAAAGAAGAGATTATAAGTAGACTTTGCAAAATGCAGGAAATGGGGGCAGATCTTCCTAAGATTGCAGTAATGCCACAAACAACGGAAGATGTATTAACATTATTAGCTGCAACAAATGAGATGGTAACAAAATATGCAGATAGACCAATTATTACAATGTCTATGTCTGGACTAGGTGTAATAAGCAGACTGGCAGGAGAAGTATTTGGTAGCGCACTTACCTTTGGAGCAGCTAAAAAAGCATCAGCACCAGGACAAGTTCCTGTGGGAAAATTAGTTGAAGTACTTAAAGTTATAAGTGAAAGTAAGTAGAGCAATTGATTAAAATAGAATTTAAAGTAGAAGAGCATTAGAGAAGTTTAAGTGAGAATTATATATGACATTATAAGGAGTGGACTAAAATAATAGCAGAAAGAATTACAGGATATACAGAGCTTATTGGGTTTATTGCGAAACCAATTAGACATTTTAAATCGCTTACAATGCATAATGAAGCTTTCGCAAAATTAGGATTGAATTATGCGTATCGTGTTTTTGAAGTGGATAATGATATATTAGAAGATACAATAAAAGATTTTAGGGCGATGAATATAAGCGGGTGGGCCTAATAAGTTGGAAATTATAAAATATCTAGATGAGGTTTCATCAGAGGTGCAGATGTGTCAGGTTGTTAATACTGTGGTGAATGAAAATGGTATTTTAAAAGGATACATTACAGATGGCATTGGTTATATGAAAGCTCTCAAAGAGGCAGAAATTAATATTATTAATGAGAAGATTACTTTAATTGCAGCTGGTGGAGCGGCTACAGCTATTGTAGTACAGGCTGTCTTGGATGGTGTGAAGACGATTAGTATTTTTAATAGAAGAGATATGCACTTTAAGAGAATGGAAAAAATCGCAGAATGTATTCATAAAATCACTGAATGCGAAGTGAGATTATTTGCTCTTGATAATTTAGAAACATTAAGAGAAGAGATTAATACAAGTATAGTATTAACTAATGCAACAGATGTAGGAATGAAGCTGTTTGAAGGAATATCTTGTATTCCAGATGCATCATTTCTTAGGAAAGATTTTATCGTAACAGATGAGATATATGCACCAGCGGAAACTGCCTTATTAAAAATGGCGAGGGAAGTAAGGTGCCGTACATTAAATGGTATAGGCATGATGATTTATCAAGGTGCTACTAGCTTTGAAATATGATGTCTATAGAGCATATAAAACAAGTATTAGAAGTATAATTTAAAAGAAGTATGATACGAAATAGAATGAATTGATAGAGCTCCAGTTATACAAAAGGCTTTTAGCAGGTATAACTGGAGCTTTTGTTATAGGGAAATAAAAAAACATGTAATAAAACAAAGTTTTTAGATTAAAAATAAGGTAAAAAAAGACTTAATAAAAAATGTAAAAAAGGTGTTGACTTAATAGCTCACATAGTGTAATATTATACAAGTCGCAAGGAACACGAGCGATAAATGAAC
>NZ_BBCG01000127.1 GCF_001311925.1 Cellulosilyticum ruminicola JCM 14822 | reverse complement strand
TTTTTTTTAGGTAAAAACTTACCTTTATTTGTTGTACCAATTTTTATTTATTTGTCAACTAAATGTAGCTACCAATAATAATTTTTAAATCTTGCATCCTCAAAGCTATTGTTATTCATTTTTAAACAGTAGTTTCGCAATTACCTATTTTTTAATATTATATTACAACATTATGTATTTTTATAGTATTTATTTTTTACTATTTTCTTACACATAAAAAGCACAATGCAAATATGCACTGTGCTTTTTATCCTATTTATCTTTTGTAATGAATACCGAAAGCGGTGGATGATTTGGTTTATTATATAGTTCACTTACAACAACTGTATATTTCTTCATATCTAAATCCTTTAAATACGCCATAATTGCATTTTTTTCTTCAAAGCCTGTATCACCACCATGATAGATACAAAGACTCATCACACCTTTTTTCTTAAGTAAGTCTAATCCCATTTCTATTGCTTCAATACTACTTGCAGCCTGTGTACAAATACTATGATTGCCACCTGGTAAATAACCAAAATTAAACATAATCCCATTTACGCTTTCAGCAATCTTGTAAGTATTCATCTTTGTATGGCTTTCTAAATAAACCATAGCCTTAAGTCCACGTTCTTCAAGTAATGCCTTTGTACTATTTATAGCATCTTCTTGAATATCAAAAGCTACTACTTCTCCATTTTCACCAACTAACTCACATAAAAAAGCTGTATCAAATCCTCTTCCAGCTGTTGCATCAATACATACATCACCTTCTTTAATATATTGTGCCATCAAATGATGTGCTAAAGTAATTGTATTTAATTTTGTTAGAGCTGACATATATTTTCCTTTCCAAAAGAATAAAATACTTTATTGTATTTCATTGAGTATTTTATTCTTTTAACACGACTTATCATTTTTATAGTATCATTAAATAAGCTAAGTGAAAAGATTTGACATTTAAGTTATACTATATTTCTTTCCTTACGTATAGTCTCATTAAATTTATTAAAACTAATACTTGACATCTTACTATGTTTGCAATGATAATTAGAGGTTGTATATGCTATTTATTACGAAGCAATTTATATAAAAAGATAAGGATGATAAAAATGTCACAAGAAACATCAATATATCAAGATGAAGTACAAAAAAGACGTACTTTTGCCATTATTTCTCACCCTGATGCAGGGAAAACAACTCTTACAGAAAAATTCCTTTTATACGGTGGAGCTATTCGTTCAGCAGGTTCTGTTAAATCTAGAAGAACTCAAAAACATGCTGTATCTGACTGGATGGAGATTGAAAAACAAAGAGGTATCTCTGTTACTTCCAGTGTACTTCAATTCAACTATGATGGCTTCTGTATCAATATTCTAGATACACCAGGTCACCAAGACTTCAGTGAGGATACTTATCGTACACTCGTTGCTGCAGATAGTGCTGTAATGGTTATCGATGCTGCAAAAGGGGTAGAAGCACAAACAAAGAAACTTTTTAAAGTTTGTAAAATGCGTGGTATTCCAATTTTCACATTCATCAACAAAATGGACTCACATGGTAAAGATCCATTTGAACTTATGGAAGAAATCGAAAATGTCCTTGGTATTCGTTCTTATCCTATGGACTGGCCAATTGGTAGCGGTAAAGACTTTAAAGGTGTTTACAATCGTCGTAAAAAACAAATTGAACTTTTCGATGATGGCAATCATGGACAATCTATTGCGGAAACTATTACAGGTGAAGTTGATGATCCTAAATTCACAGAATTCCTTGGCTCTGCCCTTCATGATAAACTTCTTGAAGATATTGAGCTTTTAGATATGGCTGGCGATGACTTTGACTTAGAACAAATCTTAAAAGGAGAACTTACACCAGTATTCTTTGGTAGTGCATTAACTAACTTTGGAGTTGAACCTTTCCTTGAAGCCTTTCTTGATATCACAATGCCACCACAACCTCGTCCAAGTAATATGGGTGAGATTCCAACAAGTGCACCTTACTTCTCTGGATTTATCTTCAAAATTCAAGCAAATATGAACCCAGCACACCGCGATAGAATTGCTTTCCTTCGTATTTGTTCAGGAAGATTTGAAAAAGGTATGATGGTTAACCACGTACAGAAAGGCAAAAAAGTAAAACTTGCGCAACCACAACAATTCTTAGCACAAGACCGCGCAGCAGTAGATGTGGCTTATCCTGGTGATATTATCGGTATTCATGACCCTGGTATCTTTAATATTGGGGATACATTATGCAGTGATAATATTAAACTCCAATTTGAAGGTATTCCTCAATTCGCACCAGAACACTTCATGCGTGTTTCTACAACAAATGCCTTAAAACGTAAACAATTCTTAAAAGGCATCTTACAACTTGCAGAAGAAGGTTCTATCCAGGTATTTAGACCTCACCTTACTGGTACTGAAGAAGTTATAGTAGGGGTTGTAGGGGTACTTCAATTCGAAGTATTAGAATACCGTCTTAAAAATGAATATGGAGTTGAAATCAAAATGCAACGCTTACCATACCGCTTCATCCGCTGGATTGACGCTGAAAACTTTGACTTTGATCGTTTCAAAGGATCTATGGATTCTACGCTTGTTGAAACTGAAGATGGTCAACCAGTTATGCTTTGCGAATTTGAATGGTCTATCCGTCAAATTGCTGAACGTAACCCAGAAGTTACATTCCGTGAAACACACCTTAAAACAACTGTTTAAAATAAAAAAAATGTTTCAGCTATAAAAACCACCATCTCTGCTGGTGAGAATAAAATACTTTTAGTATAAAAAAATAAAACCTCCTTTGTTAAGAATGATAATGGTTTACCAACCGTATCAAATAACAAAGGAGGTTTGTCAAATGAATGACATTCAAAGTTTATCACATTCTATACTTAGAAGCAAATACCATATTGTATTTGCTTCTAAGTATAGAATACAAGAGATATATGAAAAGTTAAAAGCAGATATAGGACAGATTTTACGTCAATTATGTTAGCAGAAAGATGTAGAAATAATTGAAGCTCATGCATTTAAAGACCATATACACATGTTAGTATGTATTCCACCAAGTATGAGTGTTGCAAGTTTTATGGGATACCTAAAGGGAAAAGTACACTATTAATTTTTGAAAGACATGCAAATTTAAAATATAAGTATGGTAACAGACATTTTGGGTGTAGAAGATACTATGTAAATACTGTAGGAAGAAACCAAAAAATCATAGAAGACTATATTAGGAATCAAGTGCAAGAAGATCTTATATCAGACCAAATCTCGATCAAAGAATATATAGACCCGTTTACGAGTCGCAAGAATTAAGAGGCAAAAAAGGCAGCCACTTTAG
>NZ_BBCG01000126.1 GCF_001311925.1 Cellulosilyticum ruminicola JCM 14822 | reverse complement strand
GGGCAATATGATCACCTATATATCCTTTGTCACCTAAAACAATAGGTTGATAGACATCTGATAATACTTCCCATAGAATAGCACGATCATCTATGTTGGCAGCTGTAATTTCAATTTCTGCAAGATAACCATCTAAAGTAACTGCAGCATGAAGCTTTAAACCATAATAAGTCTCTTTTTTAGATGCACAGTAACCATAAGATGAAATATCTCTAAATCGTTTGTTAAAATGAGCTCTGCCAAATCGACAAACAGAAATAGGCATACTATCTACAATGTAAACATCTGAGTGATTGTAACCAAGATAGTTACCAATTTCTCTTCTGATAGCATCTATAACTGATTCAAGATTTCGCCTAGTTCGATTAAAACGAGTACGGTGACCTAAGTTAGGAAATAGATTCTTAAAGTTTTTATGAACATAATTAAACCTTGGCTATCAGTTAACTTGGATTCAAAATAATTACGCCTAAAACAAATGCTGTCTGGAATGATCTTATGGTAAATATCATCAATGATAACGTAAGAAACTAAAAAGAAATCTTTTAGATTTTCGATTTCTTGGACAGAATAGTATTTGAACTCTAACATGTGATGTCCCCCATTTTAAGAATATTATAGTAGAGTAACGATATCATATGATTAGAGCTTATTCCATAGATATCAAAAAGGCTTTACTATGCTTACGCTAGGTTGGTCCGATTTTTATTAGAATGGCTTAAAAGACAAGAGAAAACTCCTAAGGCTTTTGGAGAATTGTTCTTAATGTATTGTGATGATATTCAAGATATGGAGTTATCCATAGCCCTTCAAAGTTTAATGGGTTTATTTATTGAGCAATTAAATCAGCCTACTCATCTAGAATCAGAAACTATTAAAAATCAACTTAGACAATGGATTGATTCTCAAGCTTTATTTATCAAAGCGTTATTTAAAGATTTAAGCTGTGAAAGTTGAGTTTAAAATATATGGTATTAATTAGGATATTCCGTATTATAATATCTTACTTTGCCTACTGTTCTATTCTTATATTCAATGGCACCTTTAGGACATCCTCCTATACATGCCATGCAATGTATACAGTTTTTTCCCCACTGTGGTTTTGTATCGTTCATTTGAATATTATTTAATGGACAAAGTGTAACGCATTTACTGCAACTTATACAAGCATTATTCGTATGAAATCCTTTAGCACTTACAATGGTGCTATAAAAAATAGGGTTTGTCACACTACTCTTAATCTTATCTAATAAACTTATTGGCTTATTAGGTAATTCCTTTTCATTTTTAATCTTTTGAGCAATATCTAGAATGCCCGGAATAGCCTTTCTAATAATTTCTTTACTATGTTTCCTATCATCCGAATCATACAATGCTACATAATTATCAGGCATAATTATAGAAGCTAATCCCATAAAGGTCATTCCTTTTTTATCAATACTCTTTTTAGCATAGCCTATTGCATTTCCTACATCTGCACCACAAGTTAATATAAAATATATTTTTTTATTCCCATTAAAGTTAGATTCCTTGATAAAAGATTCTATAATTCTTGGCATTCTCCATGCATGAGTAGGTGCTACAATTATAAAAGGTTTATTGGAATTAAATATTTTCTCTTTATCCTCTTTTAAATACTCATTTATGGATATTATCTCATCTTTTATAACTACATTTAACTGTCTAGCCACATATAAACTATTACCTGTTCCACTAAAACATAAAATCATAAATACATACTCCTTCTAATGTCTCTTTTCACATCAAAAAGCCTCTAATACTAGTTTTTCCAGTTCTAAAGGCCTGATTTTTCTTTCTTTTATTATTTCACGAGCTTGACAATTTCGTCAATACATTTGCGCGTTCCGGAATTTCATAAATAGGATAAACAATTTCGTCAGTAGACAAAAACATGCGCGTATCAGGGAGATTGTCCAGTTTTTCGTAAATCGGACTAATACGGTAGTCTGTTGTCGATGTGTCACCGGCCCATGCTTTTCCGCCTATGATGGCACCATATGGCGCAAGCGTAATATCTCTCTTATCCACTTCGGCAATATCCGGATTTGAGAGAGTAACATCAAGCCATGGAGAGATTAAAACTATTTTATAATGAATGTTTCCAAATCTATATTATTACCAACAAAACTACTAATGTCTACAATATAACTAGCCTTATTTTCTATAAGCTTATAATTAGCATGAGCAGATAAGTTTTCAATAAAAAAATTGGTTTCAATAGGCTCTGGTTCAATAACTGTAGATTGAATATTATACTTTTTCATTTCTAAACACAGTGCATCACTTATTGCTTCTACAGCATGTTTAGAAGTACACTATCTACCATTTAATGATTGTGTAAACTTACCTGAAATCGAACCAATATTGATGTTCTTACCATACTTTACTTTTCTCATTTCAGGAAGTACTGCCTGAATCATATTTATAATGCCAAAGACATTCACATATGTTAATTTTTCCTTTACCCCGTATTCTACTGAGCGATAATGGTGTTTTCGCAACTAAAATGCAATTATCTTCTACGGCTTGAATATAATATGCCGATTCCTTATTAGTAAGATATGCAACATAAGAAAGCAGTACGGACTCCTCAGCATAAAAATACTATTATTTAAATAAAAACAAACTTAAAAGCTCATAATATTTAAAGGCTAAATAAAAAAGCAACACTATTTATAAATGTTAATAAAAGGAGAACTACTTATGAAAAAAGTATTAGTTGTTGTTACAAATGTATCTAAATATGACACTACTGAAAGACCTACAGGTTTATGGCTTAGCGAAGCTGTTCACTTTGTAGATGTTATAAAAAATGCTGGAATTCAAATTGATTATGTAAGTCCAAATGGTGGTTATACACCAATAGACCCACACAGCTTAGAAAAAGATGCTATGAGTCCAATTGATTGGAAATACTACACTGACCACAACTTTATGAATAAATTAGGCAATACATTATCTGCTGATGCAATCAATTCAAAAGACTATGATGTCATTTACTATACTGGTGGACATGGTGTTATATGGGACTTTCCTAATGATACAAATTTGCAAAAAATCGCAAGAGAAATATATGAAAATGGTGGAGTAGTTTCAGCTGTGTGTCATGGTTTAGCAGGCTTATTAAATATACAATTATCTAACGGCAAAAACTTAATTGAAGGGCTAAAGGTTACAGGATTTTCAAATACCGAAGAGGATGCAGTAGGTGTTACTAAGCTTGTTCCTTACTTAACTGAAACAGAACTTATAAATAGAGGTGCAAACTATGTTAAGTCTTCAGATTGGGCAGAATTTGCAGTGGCAGAACAAAGAGTTGTTACAGGGCAAAACCCATCCTCAGGAGCTGCCGTTGCTAGAGAGGTTCTTAAAATTTTAAACGCTAATAAATAGTAAAATTATTTGT
>NZ_BBCG01000125.1 GCF_001311925.1 Cellulosilyticum ruminicola JCM 14822 | reverse complement strand
AAAATATATTCAAAACCCAAAGAACGCTTAAATATAGGATCAGATTTCAATCGATGAACGAGAGCTTTAATGGTTGGAATATGTTCTACTTGCATAGCAATAAGCGCCATAAGAAGTTGCTTTTTAGAATAGCCTTTAGGACCTTGTCTTGAAAAAGATTCAGGGTATATTTCAAGAAAAAATGTAAAATCAATAAAAGTCAATATAGCCTCAAGTTTAGTAAGAGGTTTCAATTCGTAAAATTCGTCTAAAGTAATTAAAGATTGTTGTCGACACATATTTAACAGTTTACTCCTTTCGATGTGGATTATTTGCTTAAAATGTATATCGAATCGGGTTATACTATAATGTGTTAAAATACTTTCATAAAATCAATCAAAATGGTGGTGACATCTTATGTATATTCATTTATTTTCTTTCACAGAAAATGCAAGTAATCTTGCCATTTCTCTAGCCGATTTGTATAAAGATTTAGGACATCAATGCACTTGCTACACTATAAAACAATTCGCAGTAAATCCTAAATTAACTGCATTTCCTGATTCAGCAAAAAACAAGTTGGCGAAAGTTTCAACTCACAAGATGCCCTTATTTTCATAAGTGCCTGTGGTATTGCAGTACGCATGATTGCACCTTTTATTAAAAGTAAAACAACAGACCCTTGCGTCCTATGCATTGATGAAAAAGGACAATATATTATCTCTTTATTATCTGGGCATATTGGAGGTGGAAATGAATTCACTTTAGAAACAGCCTCACTCATTAACGGCATACCTATTATTTCTACAGCCACTGATTTAAATGATAAATTTGCAGTAGATGTATTTGCTAAAAAGAATGAACTCTCTATCAGCAGCATGAACCTTGCAAAAGCTATTTCAAGCAAACTCTTACAAAATATAAATATTGGAATCAAAAGTGATTTACCACTTCCTCAAACACTTCCTAATGGACTTATTCCCTATGAAAACTGTGATGATTCCACTAGTCTTGGCATTTATATAGGTTTATACCCTAAAGGTAATACAATCTTTAAAGACACTTTAATCCTTACACCTAAACAAGTCGTTTTAGGTATAGGTTGTAAAAAAAATACACCTCTTGAAAATATCGAGACACTAGTCCTTGATACTTTAGAAAAAAACAATCTAACACTTGAATCTATTTACAGCGTCGCAAGTATTGATTTGAAAAAAGATGAAGCAGGACTCCTTGCTTTTTGTGAAAAATATAAATTGCCTTTCACAACTTATTCAGCAGAAGAACTTTTAGCTGTCAAAGGTTCTATTTCCTCTTCTTTTTTCGTAAAATCCATTACAGGGGTAGATTCAGTTTGTGAACGTGCTGCCTTAGCCAAAGCCAATTCAGAAAAACTACTTATCACTAAAACAGCTTGTCAAGGCGTAACTGTAGCCGCAAGTCTTCGCAGCTTCACACTTATTTTCTAATAAATGCTAAATATTAAACTCATAAAGACACCCTTACTACTAAAAGGAGCTGCCATTAGCTGATTTTAATTAGCTAATGGCAGCTCCTTTCGACTATCATATAATACAAAACTCCATCCTAAATATTGGAATTTTAAAAATTTATAATTCTTTTTTCATTTCAAAAAAGTATGTTCCTGTACTTCCGTTTTGAATTTTGTGATCTAGCTTATTGATATTATGTGCCATTGCTAGAAGAATACTTTCAGCAAGCACATTTTTCTGACCTCTGCATAAATATCTACGAAATAACATATCTCCTTTAATATTTACAAATGACCCTTCGGCCTGAATACTTCGATTCATACGAAGCTTGCAACCTTCATTTGTAAGAATGCGTTCTAAGTATTCAGCCGGTTTTTTCTGAAAAACTTTTAATACTTCTAGTCGTGTACCTTTATGAACCTTCACACTCTGTACGGAGTTATCATAAGGCAGTCTTTGTACATATTATACCTGACTAGGTAATTGTGTAGGAATGTCTTGATATAAACTTCCCCCTAATCACACATTAAATAACTGTATTCCCCTACATATACCATAAGCAGGTTTATCCACTTCAAGTACTCTCTTAAATAATTCCATCTTATCTCGCTTCTTACACACTTCATGACAACTTATATTTACTTCTTGATAAAGTCGCAATATCTTGCCCACCACTAAATAGAACCCCATTTAAGCCTTGCAACAAATAATTTATATCTTCTATTAAAGGTAGCATAACTGGCATCCCACCGCCGCCTTTATTCCCTCCATATAGCCTGATAACATCCAAAAACTTTCTTTTTGTTTATCAACTAAAGGTACTATACCGATATAGGTTTCATAAACTTTCCTCCCATTCTATTACACTACTGTATTCAATAGGATTTATATAAATAAAAAGACCATCAAAAACAATATAACCCATTTGTTATACTATCGCCTTTGACAGTCTCTTAAAATTTCATATTTATTTTTCCTAATATCATCATATCAATTCATTTAATATTTTTCAATATATCTCATTAATTAATAGTCACCTATGCATACCTTGACAATTTAAACCGTTCCTCTTAAAGTATTTATTAATATTCATTAAAATAGCTATATTATAACTTAGAGGTGACTTATGGAACTTTATATTGGTAAAGCTACTCCTGAAAAGCTAGATACTCTAGTCCATGAAAAACATATTGCAAATTCTAAAATATATGATGGCGCTACTCTTACAGAAGAAGAACTCTATACTGCAGATATTATTAATGGCTTTCATATATTTATCCAAAAACAATTACAAACATCTGAAAATATAAACCATATTCTTTTTAAATTATTATTAAAAAATCCTTATGTAATAATTATTTGTGATGAATTAGATAATGATATCGTTATTCCTACTTTAACAAAATATGCCCAAAAGGTAATGCATCTACAAGATAATACTATCCTTAAAAATCATAAAAACACTATTCTATGCAGCTTTATTAGACACGGTAAAACAACTGGCAATCTAAGTAAACGCTATATTGGTACAACCAATGAACCACTTTGCCTAGAAGGTATTAATTTGCTTAAAGATCGTATCTCACGAGATATTTATCCTAAAGCAGAACTGCTTTATGTTAGTCCCTTGCAGCGTTGTATAGAAACAAGTAAACTGATCTATCCTAGTGCACACTTTGAACAATGTAATGCTTTACGTGAATGTGACTTTGGTGAATTTGAAAATAAAAATTATAAAGAACTTCAAGGAAATGTAAACTATCAAAAATGGGTAGATAGTAACAGTACTCTCCCATTTCCAAACGGTGAAGACCCTACTGCATTTACTAAACGATGTGTGGAAGGATTCTTATTTTATATACAAAATGCTCGCACTTATTATCAATCAACTTCTACTCAGCCCAAAGCTTGGACCACTTTCATTGTTCATGGAGGCACTATTATGTCCATCTTTAGTCAACTCGCCTATCCAAAAGGAGATTATTTTAGCTTTCAAATTGATAATGGTCAGGGATATCTATGCGAATACAACTTTAATACACAATCACTTATAATATTTGGGGAGTTGTGAGCACAACTCCCCAACCTCTTTAAAAACATAACCTGCTAGTTATAACTTATAGGATAAAATC
>NZ_BBCG01000124.1 GCF_001311925.1 Cellulosilyticum ruminicola JCM 14822 | reverse complement strand
AGAGCCACTTTTTTATTTAGATGGAAAACTTGCTATGAAATAGATATTTAGTTACAATATAATAATATAAATTAAGAAATTAAGGTTGAAGGAGCGTAAAAATGAAAGATTTTAAATTAGAAATCGCACAACTTTTAAATGAAAAAATTAATAGTTTATCAGTAGATGACATCTACAGTATGATTGAGGTTCCAGGAAATGCAACAATGGGAGATTATGCATTCCCATGCTTTAAATTGGCAAAAGAGTTAAGAAAAGCACCTCCAATGATTGCAAAAGATATTGTTGATGAATTAGGTGAAGTTGATTTCTTAGACAAAGTAGAAAATGTAAATGCTTATATTAACTTCTTTGTAAATAAAGTAGAGTTCGTAAAAGAAGTTCTTACAGATGTATTAACTGAAAAAGAAACATATGGTTTCGCAAAGGAGAAAAACTTAGGAAATGTAGTAATTGACTACTCATCACCAAACATTGCAAAACCATTCCACGTAGGACACTTACGTTCAACTGTAATTGGAAATAGTTTATATCAAATTTTTGAAGCACTTGGTTATAACTGTGTAGGGATTAATCACTTAGGTGACTGGGGAACTCAATTTGGTAAGTTAATTGTCGCTTACAAAAAATATTCTAGTAAAGAAACAATCGAAGAAAAAGGTATTTCTGAGTTACTTAGAATCTATGTATTATTCCATGATGAAGCTAAAGAACATCCAGAAATGGAGCAAGAAGCTAGAAATTACTTCACAAAAATGGAACAAGGTGATGAAGAATCGTTAGCATTATGGAAATGGTTCAAAGAAGTAAGCTTAAAAGAATTTGAACGTGTTTATAAATTATTAGGTGTAGAATTTGATAGCTTTAACGGTGAAGCATTCTACAATGATAAAATGGATGCAGTTATCAAAGAAATGGAAGACAAAGGTCTTATCGAAGTAGATCAAGGAGCTAAATTAGTTCGTTTAGACGAAGAAAATATGGCACCATGTTTAATTACTAAAAATGATGGTAGCTCATTATATGCAACTCGTGATATTACAGCAGCTGAATATCGTAAAAAAATATATGATTTCAAAAAATGTATCTATGTAACAGCTCTTCAACAAAACCTTCACTTTGCACAATGGTTCAAAGTAATTGAAAAAATGGGACATGAATGGCATAAAGATTTAGTACACGTACCATTTGGTATGGTAAGTATGGAAGGTGGTGCTAAACTTTCTACAAGAAATGGTAACATCATCTTCTTAGAAGATATTTTAAAAGAAGCTGTAGATAAAACAAAACAAATTATTGAAGAAAAAAATCCAAGCCTTGAAAATAAAGAAGAAGTTGCTAGACAAGTAGGTATCGGAGCAATCGTATTTGATGATATGTATAATAATATTATCAAAGATATTCAATTCTCATGGGAAAGAGCATTAGACTTCAATGGAGAAACAGGTCCATACGTACAATATGCTCATGCTAGAGCTTGTAGTGTACTTCGTAAAGCAGGCATCGAATTAGATAGCATTCCTAACTTTGATGTAGACTACTCAGTACTTGCAGATGAATCAACAGTAGCATTAATCAAAAAAATTGCAGATTTCAAAACTACAATTAAAGAGGCTGCAAACAAATATGAACCATCATATATTGCTAGATATGCAGTAGATGTAACACAAGCATTTAACAAATTCTATAATGAAAATCCTATCCTTGTAGAAGATGAAAAAGTTAAAAACTCACGTTTAGCAATTGTAGTTGTGACTAAATATGTTCTTAAAAATGCATTAGCATTATTAGGAATCTGTGCACCAGTACAAATGTAATTTAGAATAACAATCTATTTATATATAGAGAAAAAGATAGTAATAAACTAAATAGTTTATTACTATCTTTTTTACCTTAAGTTATTATAATTAAAGATTTATTTGAGTAAGTATATTACAATAAAGATATACTTATAGATTAGTTTGCTAAGGTGATTTTAAAAGATTTTATAAACAGAAGGAAAATGAAAGGGGAAAGTATGCAAGAAGAGAAAGAAATTAAATTTAAAACAACCATTACTAAGGAAGATTATCGTGAAGTGGTATACTTTAATGTATTTACTAAGACCAAGGTTAGAGTAATATTATATGCATTGGTAAGCTTAATAGTGATTATAGAATTAGTTCTAAATTTTTTAGGAATTTATAAGATAGAGGGATTTAATTTATATCTTGATTATTTTGCAGTAGTTGTTTTATTTTTACTACCAATAGAAGTAGAACATATATGTAGAAAGATGATAAGAACAGATAAGTGTAGTTTAGGTATGGAAAAAGAAATTGTTATTAATACTGAAGGAATTAATTGCATAGATCAAAATTCTAGTATTAAATATGAATGGCCATTAATGTATAGAGCATATGAAAGTAAAAAACACTTTTTTAATATTTATAAATGCACAGCAAGCATTTATTATTCCAAAGCGAGATTTAAAAGAAGATGAAGTTAAGGAACTTCGTATAATTATTAATAAAAGCCTTCTAAGTAAAAATAAGCTTAAGAAAAAATAATAAGTTTATAAATAGAGATTGTTCTATGTGAAACACTTTAGATTGTTCCACGTGGAACATTTTTTGTATACATAGTTTTTATCACTAATGTTTAGTTACTAACTAAAATTTTCATTGACTTATACTTCTAAAATATGCTTTACAGACTTAAATAGATAATTTTTATATTTATCTAGTAAAGTTAGATGCACTAAGGGTATAATTACTTGGATCGCTATTCATTTTTCTATGTTTTAGGAGCTACTAAATAATGCTGTTTTATGGCATTGCATTTTGATTACATGTTTGAATAGCAGCTTATTTTTTATTTTATGCTTTAAATTGATTAAGCTTATCTTTATTTCAACCTTTTCAAGGGTTAATCGACGTAATAAATAAGTTATTATATCTGTTATCATTTGAATCCTTACAGCATTTTCACTATGTCCCATAAGGGTTTTGATTTTACAATGTTGTTTAATCCACTTGAAAAATAGTTCTATGTTCTAACGTTTTTTATAAAGCTATGCTATTTCTTCTGAACTATAACACATGAGATTAGTTACAAATATAAGCTCTTTACCTATGTGATCTATAATCTTTACAACCCTATAAAAATGCTTTGTAAGATTAATGGATTCTTTACCAAGGCGTACCTTCTTATCATATATGATAGTTGAAGCTGCTAGTAACAACGGCTGGGTTTTGTTATATTGTGTGATAGGTAGATTTATGGCTTCTTTAAATTTTGCATTATCCTTAAGATGACTTACGAAGTAAATTTCCTTTGAAGTATAACTGTCAAATTTTTTATAGTCAATGTAGCCTTTATCACAAATGTAAACTGTTCCTTTATCTGTCATTAGTTCATCCATTTTTATTCGATCATGACATGCTGCATTAGAAAAAATAATACGCTCAGGTCAATGTCATTTAGTTAAGTGATATTATATAAAAAAGTTATCTATGAATAGTTAAATATTTGTAGATGATTTTTTATAGCTTAAGTTTTGTCTAAATATATAATTTCATAATCATTAACTTAAGACTAAGTTTTTCCAGCAACAATAAGTTGTTCTAAATAACCTTCTATTTTAGATAGGTGGTTTGTCTTAAACGTTTTTCATGCAAAGCCAACTTTCCTATTCTTTGAACT
>NZ_BBCG01000123.1 GCF_001311925.1 Cellulosilyticum ruminicola JCM 14822 | reverse complement strand
TCGTTATTATAATAGATATATATTTCAATTATACAAGGAGGTATTGCCTTGCTTATTTTGAGAATTCTTTTTAAAACCATTCTACTTATTTTAAGCATTGGTTTCATATGTAATTTTATAATGCAAGCCATTAGTTATGCTTTTTATAAAAATGCAAAACATATGACAAATATTACAATCCAACCTGTTAAAATTCAAATCAATGCCCAATTAACAGGTTACGGTTGTCATTTAGATATGAAATCTAATAAAGTCATCATTTTACTAGGTGGCTCTAATTACATTGCCTATAATACCATTGGCCGATTTGGCGGTTATTATAATTGCCCTGTGCTGTCTGTTGATTATTATGGCTGTCAGGAAAGCAAGGTAAAATGAATTTACATACCATGCAGCAGTCTGTTACAGATTTATATGATTTGGCTATCAAACAATATCCTGAAAGTCAGATTACAGTCATTGGCCACAGCTATGGTACGGGCATGGCCGCTTATTTAGCAAGTGTTAGACCTTGTCAAAATCTTATTCTCCTTGCTGCTTATCGAAATCTAGCTGACTTATATAATAAAATTATCCCTATCTTTTTTGGCCCTATACAGCACCTTATCTCTAATAATATGAATATTGCCCATTATGCCCATTCTACTACGTGTCCGGTTTATATTATGGGCTCCCAAAAAGATCATACATTAAGTGCTGCTTTACAAGAGAAAGTGGCTCACTGCTATAATAAATCTGAACTCATTATTTATAAGGACATTACCCATGAAAATTATCTTACCGAAGGTGTCGTCATTCAAAAGATTCTTCATATTGTAGGGCTGGGTGAAGTCAGTTAATAGCCTTTCATTAATAATCACATAAAGGTTAAACTACAAAAAACGCTATATCATGTAATCTCCTACAGACATAGCGTTTTTTTAATTTCATTTATTATAAGTCTTCACAGTTATTCTTTTAAGTTATTCAGCATAAAAGGTTACCTGCTCATTTTCTCCCAAAAGCGTTATTTGAAAATCTTTATCGGCTAAATACATCTGTGCTTTATCCAGTCCTTCATCTGAAAATCCTTCCAACAAGCCTTCATAATTTACCACTAAGCTGCTTTCTTCTTTAGGTCCTAATTCAAAACTTTCCCTACATATAAAACTTCCAGCAGGATGAAGCTTGGTTGGTTTTAAAGTAATCGCCACCTTAAATGGCCCTACTGCTTTATTAGAACAATTTTTAAGTCGTATCGTTCCCACTACACTATAAATCGCTATAATAGCCACAATAGTACCTATAAATATGGTCATGTCCTTATGCTTATAAACTGGAATAATACGATTCATCCAAGATACTGTTGATAATTATCATTCATTTCCAATGCACTTACAATGAATAAGCCTAGCCATATCAAACCATACTGTAGCCATTTGTGCGTTTCAATGTACCCACGTATTTTACTGATTGTTTCTTTCATTCTATTTCTCCCTTTAATAATCTATCTTCAACAATCAGTATATTATGGATTAACCTAGCTGTAAACTACTCGGATTATCTGCATACATTCCATCCAAAATCCCTCCAACATTGAGCTAGTTATCTGTTTTTAAATTACTATAGCTCATGGAGCTTATCAACAAAATAGTCTAAATAACAGTTAACATGCATCATTAAAAATCTTTATTCTAATCATGTTAGGTGCCACAAAACGTTCTATAACCACATCCATTTGACTTTGGTACACTGATATATGTCCCATAATCTTTACTATAATCATAAGGATTTTTTAAAACTTCTAACAGCTTATGCAGCTTACTTAAATCATGTGCCTGAGTTGCATCACTTAATGCCGCTTCTACTTGATGATTGCGTGGAATCACAACTGGATTATGGGCCATCATGATTTTTTTAATATCTTCCTTGGTTCTATTTTGTACTGACAAACTTTTTTGCCACTCTTCCCACCAAGCCTTCCCCTCTTCTGCTTGCCAAAAATCTAAGAGTTTCTCTTCACCTATAGTTAATAAGCGAAAGGTATTAGTATAGTCTGCTTCATGGGATTCCATAAGCTCAAGTAAGCGTTTCACTAAAAGCATATTTTCTTTAGTGACTTCTTGAAATCCTAGCTTTGCACATATACCTTGCTGCCAATAGGTTTTATATAGTTTTTCAAATTGCTCAAGTTCACTTTGAGCGATTAGCACAGCCTGCTCTTCATTTTCATGTAAAAGTGGTAATAAAGCTTCTGCAAATCTCGTTAAGTTCCAAGCTGCCATGGCTGGCTGATTACCATATGCATAACGACCTGCTTCATCGATAGAGCTAAAAACGGTTTTTGAATGATACGTATCCATAAAGGCACATGGACCATAATCTATGGTTTCACCACTAATGGTCATATTATCCGTATTCATTACCCCATGAATAAAACCTACAAGCTGCCATTTACTAATAAGCTTGGCTTGACGTGAAATCACTTGTCTTAGTAAATCAATGTAAGGATTATCTTCTTTTTCATTTGTTTTAATAGCTTGAGTCTCTCTAAAATGCCTACCCACTGTATAATCTGCCAATGCTTTAAGATCTCCTAATGTGCCATAACGAGCCGCATATTGAAAAGTCCCTACACGAATATGACTTTTCGCTAGACGGGTTAAAATAGCACCTTCTAACATTGTTTCTCTTCTGATTTGTTCTCCTGTAGTAACGACAGCTAAACTTCTAGTCGTTGGAATGCCTAAGCCATACATCCCTTCACTAATGATATATTCCCTTAGCATAGGCCCTAAAGCCGCCTTACCATCCCCTCTTCTTGAATAAGGCGTTCTACCTGAACCTTTTAACTGCACATCATAAAGGATGCCATCTGGGGCCTGATACTCTCCCAAAAGCACAGCCCGTCCATCACCTAACATAGTAAAATAACCAAATTGATGCCCTGCATAAGCCTGTGCAATACTGGGTCCTAATAAGGTATTACCAGCTAATACTTGTACACCCTCATCACTTTTAAAAGCCGCTTCATTGATGCCTAATGTCTCAGCTAAGGCATCATTAAAAATCACTAACTTAGGATTAGGGACTAAACTAGGTACCTGCTTACTAAAAAAGACATTTGGTAACTGCATATAAGTATGTTCTAATTCTAGAAAATCATTTTTTTGCTTGTTCATACTGTCATTCCTTGTCTCATTTATTGAAATATGATAATGTTACTTTTTTAGTGTGTACAGCTCATTTGGGATTATACATAATGACTATCTTATTACTATTTCCAAATCGACCTCTCTAACTGTAAGTACATCTAAAGTGTTTCCACTTTCATCAACAAACTCTACCTCATACGCTTTCGTTTCATCTTCAAAAACTATCACAATTTCCCCTTGTTGTTCTTTATCTATATTGGTGTTTAATCTCCTAGCAGTTCTTACTACATCATACTCTCTAAACATCTTCTGTGCTCACCCTTCATATAACATGCTAGTATTATCCTGAATTTCATAATCACTTCCTACTTTTTCATATAATTTCTGTATGACTTCACTAACTTTCTGCCTAAATTCTTCTTTTGTAACTCCATCCTTAAATCCCACATATCTAAACTCTTCATCATTATCCAGGTACAATGCATCAAACTGTTCTTGTAAATATAAACATAATGAATTAATCTCTGTATCTCCTATTAACTCAGTTGGTAAGTCA
>NZ_BBCG01000122.1 GCF_001311925.1 Cellulosilyticum ruminicola JCM 14822 | reverse complement strand
TTGTATATATATATACCTAATAGCTTTAAGTATTTGCAATCTATAAAAAGGGTATAACACCATAAGGTTAATAAGTTTAATAAAGTTAATGTATAAGTTCTCCTTGTTTGTCCAGAAATGTGCATATGAATGGATACCATGAACAGAACAAGCATATGAAGATGTAAAAGTTTTTAAAGATGCTAACGGAAATATTTTACAAGATGGTGATACTGCAACAGTTATTAAAGACCTTAAAGTAAAAGGTAGTTCATTAGTAGTAAAAATCGGAACAAAAGTTAAAAACATTCGTTTAGTAGATGGTGACCACGATATAGATTGTAAAATCGATGGAATCGGTGCTATGAAATTAAAATCAGAGTTCGTTAAAAAACTCTAATTAAAATAATGATAGGTCAGATAACGCAAGGTAATCTGGCCTTTTTTGATGCTTTAATTTAAGGAGTAAGGGCTTAAAGTTAGAAAGCTGTACTGATGTATAGATAGTATTATGTTAGGAAAATATAAGAGAGATAGAGTGATGATTTATCAATTAAAGAAGAGTCAGGAGCAGTAAAAGATGAGGGAAATAAATTGTTTGAATCTGACAGATATCATACAGTATTTATATAACAATAAATTAGAACCTATAGAAGACTTTGATACTCTTATAAAGAGAAGCAATGCATTAGCTGGTTTTGAAAAATGTGAACGTATTTATATAGGTTCTTATTTTTGCGCACAGTATTTTTTGAATGTACCTCATAAGATTATTGAAGAAATCAAATTATATTGTCATACACAGAAAATAAAGGTGACATTGGTTATTCCTATTTTTTCAGAAAGAAACTTAGAAAAGGCTAAACAAAAAATACAAGAGTGCATTCATGAATTAAAGGAAGTATTAGATGAGATAACGATTAATGATTATGGCATGCTGAACTATGTTACGAGCCATTGTAATTTGAAGTACAACTTAGGCAGGCTTTTTATGAAAGACTATCGAGATTTAAGATATCCTGAATATTTTAATACTATATTACATCCTAAGACTTTCAATAGTTACTTTTATAAAATCATAGAGAAATATCATATTAATACCATTGAATTTGACCCAACCCATAAAGCAGTAAATTTGGCAGCTTTTATTCCTAATAAAGCAACAGCAAGTTTAAAGACCTGTCCCCAAATGGAAGTAGCCATGCATAGACCATACTGTTATGTGACGGTGGGGCAGATTTGTGAATTTGGTTCTATTCATAAGGAAATTGAAAAGAAGTTTAGGCCAAATGAAGTGTGCCAAGGTGAATGTAATGATAATATTTTCTTCTATGAATTTAATGATGGACATAAATGGCTGAGAGTAGGACGGGCTGTGTACTTTGATAATAGGGAATGTGAAGTACAGGGAGTAAGTCAAGTGCGTAATATTTATTTTCCAGTAGATTTGGTGGTGAGAAAATGAGACCGTTAGTACCTTTAAATAATGTGGTTCATGTAGATGATTATATTTGCTCTGGAGCTGGAGAATTTTATATGGGCTTTCATGATGCAGCGTGGAGTAAAGTTTTTGGAGATTTTGCCGATATTAATCGTATGTCTGGATATAAAAATGTTTCCAATCCACATACCTTGGAAGAAGTTTTGCAGATTATTAAAGAAATTAAAGCAAAAGGCAAATTAATCTACATTACTTTTAATTCCAGTATGTATAGTGAAGAGCAGTATAAGTATATTAGAAGATATATGGAACAACTAAAAAAGGCGGGAGCAGATGGCGTTATTGTAGCTTGTATTGAGCTTGTAGAATTAGCTAAAGAAGTAGGGATACCTTCTGTTATTAGTACTATTGCGGGAATTTATAATCAAGACCTTGCCAGATTTTATGTAGAACAGGGGGCCAAACGCATTATATTGCCGAGAGATCTTAGTGTAAATGAAATAGAGCAAATTGTAAAAGCTGTGCCTAATGTAGAGTATGAAGTATTTCTGATGCGAAATGGCTGTGCTTTTTCTGATGCAAATTGCTTAGGGATGCATCGCTCAGAAATGTGCTCAGTATGTGGGACTATATTAAATGCAAATCCAGAAATGTTAATGTTAAAGAAAGACTTTAATACACAAAATGCAGTAGAGTTAAATGGTATGTTATATACGCAATTTTTTCATAAATATGCATGTGGATTATGTTCTATTTATAGATTTGTAAAATTAGGTATAACAGCAGGCAAAATAGTAGGTAGATCAGATGAATGGCAAAATATTTGTCGTGATATTGAATATATGAGGGATAATATTGAAATAGCTAAACAATGTAATTCTGAAGAAGAGTATCTAGAAAGAATGATTTATCCAGAAGACCGTAGTACTATGTGTAAACTTGGTTTGTCTTGTTACTATCCTGAAATTAGATATTAAGAAAATCGTAACTGTTCAGCCGCTATTTTAAGCAAAAATAAAATCACATTGATCTGAAAGTGCTTTTCTTAATGCTTTCATCGGACTGATACCTTGTTTTTTAGCTGTTTCTAGATATGACATGATTGTCATTAAGTTTTTTGCCCCATCAAGTGTTCTAAAACAACCAGCTACTTTAGTCTTTACTTTTACCATTCGTACATCTTGTTCAGCTTGATTATTATCGAATGGTACATTGAAGTTTTTAATAAATAGGCATATTGAACCCTCGTTGTCAAAGAGTCTTTCTATAAGGGCTCGGATTGAGTTTTCTAGCTTCCTCTATTATACTCTGATATTCTTTGTGGAATTTATGGGTATAGTAATAGGTCAGCTCCTCTTTACTCATAAATACTGCTTTATCTTTTTGTTTTTTCATATTTAGTAGCAGTTCTATCATCTTTGATGCCCACGTTTGTTCAGGATGATTTTCTTTGATCCCTGTAAGCTCTCTTAAAAGGTGAGCACAACATACGGCGTGAGTTGCAGCATCATACTTCCAATAAGATGACCAACAATCGTGAATAGCTATACCTATATAGTTTGGAAGGATACCGCTAGATTCCAATCCTTCATAGCTGCGTTTGCCTTCTACTGTTAGATAAGTGTATTTTGAGTTTGAAGCATTATGTACCCAGCATGTTTTATTATCTACACGTGTTCCTGCCTCATCGAAATGAATGATCGGAGAAGCGATTATCTTTTCTTTGATCATATCAATAACAGGAATAATCTTTTGAGCACATTCAGTCACCATTTTATGAATAGTTCCAGTACTAATAGGTATGCAAAAAAGATCACTTAAGAACTCATGAGTACGATTAATGCTTACCATACCAATTGTATTTAGTGCTATAACTAAAGCTTGCAAGTTTTGTCCCTATTGCATTGTAGAAGTAATATGCTCTGGAAAAGTTCCCTTTAAGATTTTATTATCACATTTAAAACATTTGACTAATATAACTTGATACAATATCACTTTTGTTTTTACAACAACATCAACTTCATATCGTTTTTCTGCAACAGTACAAGACTTAGAACACTTACTAAAAGATGAACAATTCTTGCATGCATCAGGTATATGAGGAATGATATCATTAGGTTCTTGAGTAATAGAAAAACTGGAGCCTTTATGACCTTTTTGGGCACCTTGCTTTTTATCAGAAGATTTTCGAAGGCTTTTAGGCTGTGGTTTACTAAGGCCATCACTAGATGGTGGTTTAGAACTATTTTTACTATTCTTGTTGAGCTTTTCTTTAAGCTCAGCAATTTCAA
>NZ_BBCG01000121.1 GCF_001311925.1 Cellulosilyticum ruminicola JCM 14822 | reverse complement strand
TGCGACAGCTCCTTTTTCTCATTTATTCACCTTTGCGTAAACTTTCCATACGTTCTTTTAAATCTTCTGAAAGTGCATCTGATAATAAATTGCGTTCACTAACTTGTGTAGCCCTATAGTTTTCTAATGCCTTTTGACTTACATACTCAATTTCCATTTTCAGTTCTCTTGCAGAAAGAAGTCTGCATCCTGCCCCACGAATAATGACTTGTTCGAGGCCATCAGATGTGGCAACTGTTACAGTATACTGATGCTTATGAATGTGGGCAAACTTTTCAATGTAATGATCGGCTGTTTCAGCTTCTTTCGTATACACTACATGAATATTATGATAATCCATAATTTCTGTACGATGCCCTTGCACACGGTATGCATCAAAAACAGCAATAATTTGACATTTACGAATCCCTTGATAATTACATAGTGCATCTAATAACTTAATTCTTGCGCCATCCATATTTAAATCAGCAAGTTCCTTTAAGTCTTCCCAAGCATAAATAATATTATAGCCATCGACAAGTAAATATTCTTCTCTTACTTCATTAAGCTTAGAACGAATTTGGGTTGATTCATAATAACTTTCACGAGCTGTTTTACGCTTCTTCCACACGGACTTTTCACCCTGGTTGGCATAAAAGGTCTTATTGAGAATTTGATCAATTTCATCTAAACCAATCCATTCCTCCTCGTAACTTTTGCCCTCAATAACTTCATCCATTTTTTCTTCTTTAATTGGCGCTAAGCAACTTTCAATATGCATGTAATCTTTTACTTCATCCCAGCTTACTAAGAAACCTGCACCATGAGCACAAAAGACTGAACCTGTAGGATTTTCAATATCTCTTTCAGAATCATAACCTATCTTCTCAATGACTTCTTCCGCATTATGACAAGGTGCATAACCTTTTAGACTACAAAATAGTCGTCCATGACCTTTAGTATAAGCAATCACTTCTTTTTGATAATTACGCATAGTCACAACTGGCCCACTTCCTGTTAAGGTAATCATCTCTCCATCTGTTTGGGTAATCTCACAAGTTCCTTGCATTTTTTCAATATCTTTCATGGCACGACCTACCATTTTTCTGGAACCTCTAATTGGAAAGCATAATAGGGTTCTAATAAAATAGATTCGGCTTGTTTAAGACCTTGACGCACTGCACGATAAGTCGCTTCTCTAAAGTCACCTCCTTCTGTATGCTTTTTATGGGCACGACCTGAAACAACTGTCATTTTAATATCTGTAATATGTGAACCAGTAAGAACTCCACGATGTGGCTTTTCTGCTAGATGAGTTAAAATCAGGCGCTGCCAGTTTTTCTCTAATACATCTTCGCTACAATCTGTAGTCAATTGAATGCCACTGCTTGCTTCCCCTGGTTCAAGTATAATGTGCACTTCTGCATAATGGCGTAAAGGTTCAAAATGTCCCACACCTTCTACAACATTTTTAATAGTTTCTTTATATAAAATGGTTCCTTCACCAAAGGTTACTTCCATATTAAAGCGTTCACGAATTAGGCTCTGTAAAATCTCAATTTGCACCTCACCCATAATCTGTGCTTCGATTTCTTGTAAATGTTCATTCCACACAATATGCAACTCTGGTTCTTCCTCTTCTAACTGACGCAGTTTAGGCAGCATTAATCTTGGATCACTACCTTCTGGTAATATAATTTGATAAGCCAAAATAGGTTCTAGAATAGGTGCACTTGATGCTTGTTCATTGCCTAAGCCTTCTCCTGGACGTGTTTTGGTTAAACCTGTTACAGCACAAATAGAACCAGCACTCACTTCATTAACTGCTTCAAACTTAGAGCCTGAATAAAGACGAATTTGATTTACCTTTTCTTCCCAGATAGTGCCTTCATTTTCAAAGGTGCCCTCTTGTATTTGCATACGCCTATTAGTAAGGGTATCTTTTACCTTCAAAGTTCCACTAGTTACTTTCATATAAGTTAAACGATTACCTTGCTCATCACGGGCAATCTTAAAAATCTTAGCACCAAAAGTTTCTCCATATGTAGGCATGACTGTGTACATGTCTAAACTTTGCATAAAGGCTTCCACACCTTCAAGCTTTAAAGCTGAACCAAAGAAACAAGGAAATACCTTACGCTCACTAATAGCTTGTATGATTTCAGTTTTTTCAATCATACCATTTTCTAAAAAAACTTCCATTAAAGCTTCATCACACATGGCAATCTGATCATAAAACGCTTCCGACTGCATATCCTCAAATGGAACACAGCCTTCATCTAAACGTTTTTTTAATTCTTCTATAAGCTTATCTTTATCTGTCCCTCTTTGATCCATTTTATTAATAAAGATAAAAGTTGGAATCTGATAAAGTTTTAATAAACGCCATAAAGTTTGTGTATGCCCTTGCACACCATCCGCACCACTGACAACTAAAATTGCATAATCTAGTACTTGTAAAGTACGTTCCATTTCTGCTGAAAAATCCACATGTCCTGGTGTGTCTAATAAAGTTACTTGCATATTTCCGATTTCAAACATAGCTTGTTTTGAAAAAATTGTAATACCTCTAGATTTCTCTAATTGATAGGTATCTAAGTAGCATCTTGATTATCTACACGGCCTAATTTTCTAATCTTACCACTTAAATAAAGCATACTTTCTGATAATGTGGTTTTCCCAGCATCTACATGGCTAATATGCCTATACAATACTTTTTTATTTTACTATTACTCATCATTTCATCCTTTACTTAAAATTAATCTCAATATCCTAAAAATATTATAAAAAAACAAACATTTATGTCTATGGTGTTATATTCTCAAAACAATAGAATACGGTTGATTTTACTTTATTCCCTTCCTTATCTTTTTTATAAAGCCTGAGTTGATAGTATTGGTAGCTATTTTTCTTTAGAAACTGCTTAATTTCCTGTGTACTCACTACAAACTGAATTTGATCAATTTGTTCTCTCAAATAGCCCATTTCTTGTTCAAGACGATTTTGACTAATTAATCCTAGTGCACGTGCTTTGACAATTTCTTTCTCTGTACGTTTAAAGAGCTCCTCACGTTTTCTAATTTTAATAATATGGGCAATATTACAACTTCTAATAAAATTTGATGCCATTTTCTCATCATAAGGTATTTCTATATAATTTTCTCCTGTACATTCGTACTTTTGAAATGATTCATTCCAAGTGATTTGACTATAAGGACAACAAACATAAAGATATTCTTTAAGGTATCGGTAAAAACTTGCTTCATTTATAAAAATACGTTTCCACTTCTGAACCTGCATCTCTAAAAAGTGTAAATCTGGGCGATGCTCTAAAGTAAAGTATTCCACGGCTCCTTGAGGTGCAACAATATAATCCACCTCTGGAATAACATTAAAGCGTACATGTTTTTCATCTATATCTAAAAGTTTTGCAATATCTTCTACTAATAATGTATAACCATCTTTCTCAATAGCCTGTTTCATTCCTTTTAAAACGGCTTTTTGTCTTTTTTCAAGTGCTTCATCATAACGTATTTTAACATCTTCATATTTGAGCCCTTTTTTTTCTAACTGCTTAAGATATTCTTTCAAATGTTTTTCATTTGGAAAGTAAATTGTACTTTGATCACTCATTGTTTTCTCCCTATATTGTTATATTTTATATGTTATTACATTGTTGTTTAGTTACTAACTTTTATTTCCATTGACATGAAAATAGCCAGCATCCTGAGGTTTAATATAATTGCTAGACCATACCAAACACAAAGGAGCTGACTATAGACAATTATATTACTTTATTCGAAAAATTTATAGGCCTTATCGATTGGAAATTACTTCAAAAACATACTGTTAAACTAAATACTGATTTTAAAAAGAATAAATTTTTTACACATGAACACCTTGCAAGTATGATTTATTTTCATATTTGTGAACATGATGGACTT
>NZ_BBCG01000120.1 GCF_001311925.1 Cellulosilyticum ruminicola JCM 14822 | reverse complement strand
AAGGCTTGTTAATAGTAGCAGTTTGTTTCGAAATAATATACTTAAAGTATAACGTTTTAGGAAGGCAAAAAGCTAGTTGATAACTAAATTTAAATGTGGAAATCTAACATAAAAATCATGCTAAAAAACTCGTTTATCCACAGCAAAAAAATATATTTATTCAGCCAACGGCTGAACAGTTACATAATCTTTATTTATAAAAGGCACCTAAAGTTTATAATATGCTTCAGGTGCCTTCTATAAATGATTAGTTTATACTAACAGTCATAACCATTTTTCTTTTCAACTTGTTTAAGTTTATCTAAAAAGTCTTCAATTTGACTAATTTCCATATCTCCTTTAGCTTGGATAGTATGGATTTTCTCTTCTCTAAAGTTTTTAAGGTGCATTGTCATTGTATCATTATCACCTTTTTCGGTATAAATACAACGATACCCTTCTTTGTACTTGTCTTTTAAATCATCATATGATCCACTCAAATTTCTCACTCCTTTTTAGGTAGTATAAGTTGATAAGTGGATTTTAATACCTATTTTTATTGAAAACTTAATTTTTTAATTTGCTCTTGTTTGTTATGTGCATCAATCTCATGGGTGTAAATGGACAATGTAATCGATGGATTACTATGGGAAATCAAAGATGAAATTGTAGAAATGTCCATATTAGCAGCAATACAATAAGATGCAAAAGTATGTCTAAATAAATGGGCATGAATATGTCTGCCCATCACTTCTGATAATTTATTCATTAAATCATGTAAAGTACGTGTAGATAAATATGCCGCATTATTATTTTTACTTGGAAAGAGATATATACTCTCATCTAACTGTTTATAAAAATCTTTCTCTAATGTTTCCAGTGCTTGTTCATATTCTTCAAAGGCTGCCATTAAATCTTCATGTATTGGAATTTGATTATATTTACCGCCTTTAGTAAAAAGTAATATGGTCTGCCCTATAAGATTAATATCTTGTTTTTTCAGTGCTACTGCTTCATGGGCACGACAGCCTGTATAGAGTAAGATACTGACTAATAAACGATTACGAATAGCACAATAGTACAGATAGTGATAATAAGACTGCTCTTTCTTTAATGCCAAGCGTGCTATTTCGCTATTTAAATAGTTAAATAACTTAACGATTTCTTCTTTAGTAAGCACCTCTTTAGGCACGACTGTCTTTTTATTTTTAATAGGATCAATATATTCATATAGCTTTTCTAGACAAAGCTGTTTACGGTAACAGTATTTCATAAAACGATGTAACACAACGCGTTTACGTTTAATACTTGTGAGTTTTAACCCTTTAATACTAATGAAATAATCCTGAAAATCCTCGAACCCGAGCATATCCAGTTCTTCTTTATTCGTCCATTTCATAAATTGATTCAAATCTTGGCTATACGCTCTAATAGAATGGTTTGAAAGTTGTTCACTTTCTAGAGATTCTAGGAAATAAAAAATGGCTTTTTCAATCTGCATATACAGCCTCCTTCGTTTAATGAAATAAAAAAGACGCCTAGTAGCCTATGCTAATATAGCGTCTTTTTGTTTAAAACTATTTATCAGATGGTTTTGTAAGTTTCTTATAAATTAAGAAGTACATTCCGCCAAGGAATATACCACCGATAATATTTCCGATTGTTACTGGAATAACATTTTTCACAAAGAAGCTCCCCCATGTTAGACTAGTAAGCTTATCTGATGATAAGTGTGATGCTTCAACAAAAACTGGATTTGATTTTGCGAAAAGTGCTGTTGGAATATAGAACATATTTGCAACAACGTGTTCTGCGCCACTGATAGCGAAAGCAAAGATTGAAAAGAACCCTGCCCAAACTTTACCAGAAATATCTTTTGCACCATACATCATCCAAACACCTGCACATACAAAGATATTACAAAGTATTGCTAAGCATAAAGCTTCTGTAAATGAGAAGTTAACTTTGCTAACTCCTGTTTTAATCATGTAAGCACCATAACGGTTTTCACTCATCGTTAAAATACTACTGTTTGCTACTAAAAATGCAATAGTTACTGCACCAACAAAGTTCCCTACAAAAACAATTACAAGGTTTTTAACAAATTGTCTAAGTGTTACACGTTTTTCAAATGCAGAAACAGCGATTAAACAGTTACCTGTAAAAAGGTCTGCACCATTAATGATTACGAACATTAACCCAACTGGGAAAACTGCACCTGTTACAAGTTTGTTAAGCCCTTTGTTTGTAAGATCATGAGCCGCTACTGAAGATGCAAATCCACCAAGTGCAATGTACGCCCCTGCCATGATTGCCATTAAAAATACAAGTAGCACACTACGATTTACTTTGTTTACGCCACCGTCACTTGTGTAGTTTGTGATTTCTTGTGGTGATAAATAATTTGCCATTTGTATACAACTCCTTTTTTCAGTTAAAAAGTATATCATTATATTCATGGAAATTCAAGATTATATTAGCTTTTTTTGTCCCTTTCCCCTAGTTTAGTATAAAACGCCTCAATCTTTTCATTATAAGTACGTTCTAACTGGCGATTTTCTTCCTTTAAATTGTTAATTTCTTCTGTTAATTGCAGTTTTTGTTCAAGTAACTTATTTTTAAGCTCTAATTCATAAGTAGATTGATTTTTGATTTTCTCTTCTTCATGTTTAATAAGTAATTGATTCTTCTCTTCTGTAAGCTTCTCTACCTCTCTTTGAAGGAACCATACTTCAGACGCTAACTCATCATTTCTATTCTTGAGTTTATTATTTTCTTCATTATGCTCACTGATTTCCACTTCTAAACGCTTAGTAGCCTCTAATTTTTCTTTTAAGTCAGCTACTTCTTCTTCAAACTTCTCATGTAAAAGTAAATTGTTCTTAAGTTGTGTTTTATTTGTTTGTAATTCAATATTAACACTTTTAAGCGTTTCATTTAAACTCTTAACTTTATCAGCTTCTACTGCTATCTCCTTTTGACTAGCCGCTAATTGTGCTTTAAAGTTTTTGCAAGTTTCTCTTAAAACCTTTTCTTCTTCTTCCTTCTGGCTAATTACTTCTTCTATCTCTTTTAAACGCTCTTCATACGTTATCTCACTCTTCTCCGTCATATGTAAATACAGTTTTTGCACACGATTTAATAAAACTTGTAGTTCTTTCATATCACTTTCAAATAAATGACTCTCAGAACGTGATTTCTCTAATTTATAGCTTGTGAGCAGCATACTCATAAACTCTTTACCACTTAATGCGTTATTTTTCATTAAATCAGCTAGTTCATTCTTCATTTCCTCGGTTACTTTGACACCAAATGTTACATCACTCATTATTCCACTCCTTTTAGTTAACTTTTTATATGGATTAACTTATTAATTTTATTGAGGTTAACTAAAGTTAACCTATAAATATATGTTAACATATATGTGCTATAAAAATCAACAAGCCACAGATAATTCTATATTATCTGTGGTGTATATGAGACAGCGTAAGGAAGATAGAGAGAGGAATTCGAATGAATTTTCAGTCACATTAGTCAAAATAAAGATAGCGTATAAAATAGAGGTAAGTGGTAAATAGTTTGTACCTCGAAAACTAGTAGTTTTTTTGAGACAATGATAGTAAATGTTATTCCTCATAAATTAACAGATGAACAGCTTACACAGATCTTTGGTAAAAATAACTAGAAAGAACTTCCTGAAGAAGTATACAAACGCCTTACCTTCCATCCAGCTGTTTTTGAAGTTGAAGAACATCATGTATCTGTTTATGCTGGAAAAGATAATGAAACGATTGTACGTACTGATCGTCCTGCAGATCTTTTACGTAATAGTATTGTGACACCATCATTAGCAGCTGCAATCATGAATGCAAAGTATGTAAACGCCATTCCACTTTATCGTTTAGATCAAGAGTTTAAACGTGCAGAAGTCAATATCTCTAGGCAGGTAATGGCTAACCGGGTGATACGTTGTGCTGAAATATACTTATCATTAGTATGGGATCGATTGCATCAAGAATTGTATAGGTCACCTA
>NZ_BBCG01000119.1 GCF_001311925.1 Cellulosilyticum ruminicola JCM 14822 | reverse complement strand
GAGGGTGTTTTTTCTTTCTAAGAAAAAGTATAGTAAGTCATGTTTTAATCTTATCCTATAAGTTATAACAAGGAGGTTATCTTAAAGCTTGAGTTTAGTGAATCATAAATTACGGAAGGTGCAGCTAAGCGTAGCAACTCCCCAACCCTGTTTCTCATATAAGAATAGGTAAAATCCATTCTTATCTTCCTTAGGAATACTCTCACCTATTTTTTATATCCCAATTTTTTATAGAAGTGATGATTTCTATAATTTTTATATGGGGTATCTAGCGGCCATTTTTTTGCCTGAGGAAATTCTTGTTCTAGGAATTAAATGGCTTTAGTGCCAATGCCCATATTTTGATGTGCATGATCTATGTAGATACTACCTATCCAAAATAAGCCGTCTTCTAACTCACAACAGGTCATACTGCCTATAATCTTATGATCTAATTAAAATCATCATATCCAGTTGGAATGAATCCGTATAATTTAATATTATCTGAAAAAACATCTATTTTTGCTTTCATATATTCCTCTAAGTCTGTGGGTATAGCTTTAAGAAATTCTAATATGGTAACCTCCTAATAATATAAATAATAGATATAAGTTAAATAACTAGAAGATGTATTGATAAGTTATCTAGTTATTTAGCTTAAAAGATATCAGAGGAAGAAGGATATATTTATGGTTTATAAAAATTTTATATAGAGGGGGTACTATATAGTAAATAGATAAACAAGGAGACAAGAAATGAACAAGAGATTAATGACAAGTATGATGGCTATTGTAATGGGTATGAGCATAGGAAGTACTGTATTAGCAAGTGAGGTACAGGAGTCAAGTCAAGTGGCAATAGAAAGTGTTCAGGAAGTATTAGGAGGCTTTATGACAGAAGTAGGGCATGTTTGTACAATTACAGAAGACATAAATGGGTATAAGCTTCAAGTTGGAAATGAAGATGGGACAATCTTTTACTTAAAAAAAGATGCGTTAGTTTTTGATGTAGCAAGTGGGACATTTAAGAAGATGAGTGAGATTAAAAAGGATATGACAGTAAGTGTAGTATATCCTAAAGATGCACTAATGATGTTAAGTTTACCTGCTAGATGTTCAGATGTAAGTTTAGTAGTGCTTCATAGTAATGAAGCTAATGTATCAATTGGGTATTTTAATGATGAATTAGTGAATGAAAAAGATAGGTTACAACTTAATATCAATGAAAGTACAGTTGTTAAAAGTATTGTACATAATCAAAAATCATTGAAATCTGAAGATGTAAAAAATAAAGATGCAGTAGTGGTATATGAAAATACAACACGTAGCATTCCAGCTCAAACTATACCTAAATTAGTACTAGTATTAGAAAAAGAATTAAACCAAGAAGAAGTAACTGATATATCACAGGATAATACAGCTAGTACAATGGAAGAAAAACTACATAAAGTAGATACAGAAGTTGCAGATAAGCCTGTTTATATAGGGATACGTAGTTTAGCAGAAAAAAATGGTTTTGAAATTACATGGGATTCACTAAAGAAGGCAACAATCTTAACCAAAGATGATGTACAGATTGCTTTAAATGCAGGAGAAAGTAAATACTTCTATAATAAGCAAGTAAGAACATTAAAATATCCTGTAAAACTAGAAGAGAGCTGCATGAAGATTGCAGATCCAATATTAGATTAATTGGAAGTAGGAATTTTTAAATTAAAATCTTAAGGAGGAAATAGTATGATAGAGTTTAGATATGATACACAATTATTAATCGAGGGAAAAAATCTTAATGAAGATGCCATTAATGAATACTTTACAACAAATTTAAAAGGAGATAGTTTATTAGCTGTAGGGGATGAAGAACTTATTAAAATTCATTTCCATACTAATGAACCATGGAAGGTATTAGAATATTGTTCAACATTAGGTGAAATATATGATATTGTTGTTGAGGATATGGATAGACAAGCAAGAGGACTACAAGGCTAATAAAGACGAAGACAAAGATAAATGCACCATAAAATTAAGGGTGATACACTTAAGTGTATTAAAACCCTGTAAGATAAAATAAAATGAGGTAGGCAAAATAAATTTGCTGTGCCTCATTTTATTTATATTAAAATTAAAGAAAATATATTTTTATGTTATTAATATTCTTTCCATGCATTAGCGATACCGTCTAATAATGTTTTACGATCAATGCTGTTATCTAAATATTGTCTCATAAGAGTGCCTATCGTAGCGATATTGTTATCTGGAAGATAAGCCATAATTTGTTCGATAGTTTTACATTCATTTAAATAAGACTATATAGATTGAGATAATGAATTGGTGTATTGAACATCAGTAGCCAGAACACCAGTAATTAGTCCAGCTTCATTGATAATGAAGTCTGTGGCTGTTTGGTTATAAGCTAACCAGTTTAAAAAATCTTTGGCGGGCGCTTGTTCACCTACAGAATTATATTTTTTATCAATAACAGCATATTTATTAAGATTTTCAGAAGCCCAGTTTCCCATATACCAAAATCCTACTTCGCCTGTAGCAAGTAATTCGGCACATTTTTCAGTTGTAGGTGTGAATGGATTTTCTTTGTAATAACTATGTGCTTTTATTAAATCATTGCTAAACATACCAATGCATTTAATGATATCTTCAAAGGTATTCATATTGTTATTAATGAAGGTTTCTTTAGTTGCTATTACTTCAAATACAAGTTTAGTATGTAATACATTTTGCGATTGTTGCTCCATAGCACCAATAATATTCTTGCGTAGTAATATTTATTTGACTCGCTGAATCTACGCAGTTTCTTAAGTCTGATAAGTAGTTTTGAATCTCACTAACATGTTCTTCAGCTTCTTTAACCTTTGTATCAAGTTCATTAATATTTCTAAGTATGAAATCAGTTTTTTCAGCATCGGCCCACTTATCTATATTTTCTGTAGCCATAATAGAGATTTGATGCATTGCATTAATTTGATTATTATATGTAGAGTTTTCTATTTTTTAAATTGATAACATTTTCTCTCCTAAATAAACTTGCCATATATAGAACAATATTTATTTGGATTTCTTTCATTTATTTATACATTATAAACAAATAATTTGTTATGATTAAAAAAAAATCAAAATAAAAATTTGAACAAGAGAGAGGAACTATCTATTTATAAAAGTTGAGTTTTATGAAAGAGGAATATAAAAGATAGATATGGTTATACTAGAATTAGGGTAATACACATAAAAAATAAGCTATAAATAGATTATTTAAGTATCACTGAGGCTATTTTTTATATAGAAATCAAAATAAAATATAAAAAAATGAGTAAAAAAGCAACGTAAAATCAAGGCCTATAGCATTTTTATAAAAAAAAAAGAAAAAAACTTTAAAAAAAGTGTTGACGCATGTAAGTTTATAGTGTAATATTATACAAGTCAGCGGCGGACAACGCAGCTAATGAAAAGAAATAATAAGTAATAAGCCCGTTGGTCAAGCGGTCAAGACACCGCCCTTTCACGGCGGTAACACGAGTTCGATTCTCGTACGGGTCATTTGTTGGTGATAATGCGCTTAGGGGAAACACCCGTTCCCATCCCGAACACGTAGGTTAAGACCTAAGCGGTTGATGATACTTGGCTGGAGACGGCCTGGGAAAGTAAATGGTTGCCAACATAAAAAACGGGGTGTGGCTCAGTTTGGCTAGAGCGCCTGATTTGGGTTCAGGAGGCCGCAGGTTCGAGTCCTGTCACCCCGACTGTATGGGTCACTAGCTCAGTCGGTAGAGCACTTGACTTTTAATCAAGTTGTCCGGGGTTCGATTCCCCGGTGGCTCATAATTTAATAAGGCCCAGTGGTACAGTTGGTTAGCACGCCGCCCTGTCACGGCGGAGGTCGAGGGTTCGAGTCCCTTCTGGGTCGTTAATACTATCCCAGTAGTATTACTTAACAATATGGTCGCTTAGCTCAGCTGGGAGAGCACCTGCCTTACAAGCAGGGGGTCACAGGTTCGAGCCCTGTAGCGACCACTCATATGCCCGAGTGGCGGAACTGGCAGACGCACAGGACTTAAAATCCTGCGAGCTAACCCTCGTACCGGTTCGATTCCGGTCTCGGGCATATACTTAAAAATATGCCAAGCATTTAAATAAAGCACATGCATATG
>NZ_BBCG01000118.1 GCF_001311925.1 Cellulosilyticum ruminicola JCM 14822 | reverse complement strand
TATACTTATCATTAGTATGGGATCGATTGCATCAAGAATTGTATAGGTCACCTATTATTCAAGCAGATGAAACACCAGTGCTTGTTAATAAAGATGGAGGTTCTGCAGGAGTCAAAAGCTATATGTGGGTCTATCGTACAGGAAAAATGTATGATGCAGCACCGATTGTATTTGTATGTGTACCAAAAAACACGAAATCAGAGTCACCCTAGAGAATTTTTAAAAGACTATAGTGGTGTCTGTGCAACGGATGGCTATCAAGTCTATCATGCACTTGAAAAAGAGTTAAAAGACTTAAAGATAGCTGGTTGTTGGGCTCATTGTAGGCATAAATTTGCAGATGTTGTTAAAGCGTTAGGCAAAGAAAAAGTCAAGAATACGATAGCTTATGCAGCACTTCAACAAATCAGTGCCATCTATAAGATTGAAGAAGAACTTAAAGACCTTTCTCCTGAGGAAAGAGTGAACAGGCGTCAGCTCAGTGTCAAGCCACTAGTAGATGCTTTCTTTGCATGGGTAAAAGCAAATCAGCATAAAGTACCTGAGAAATCAAAGGATTTACTTACTGTATCAATCAGGATCAATATCTCAGAGTCTTTTTAGAGAATGGAAATGTCCAAGTAGATAATAATGCTGCTGAACAATCTATACGAAGCTTCTGTATAGACAAGGCTAACTGGCATTTAATCGATACAATCAATGGTACAAAAGCTAGTGCAATCTATAGTTGCTACAGTAATTATAGTGAAGCAAATGTAGTAGGCAGTAGTGGCCTCCCTGTTACACCATTTCGATTAATTATCGAACTTTTTAAAGCTTAGTTTAGTATTTTGCTATAGCTAGGCCTTATACACTTGAAAATAACATAAAAAATTTGATTATTAGCACTTTTTGTCTTGACTTTTATAGATTTAAATGTTATATTTTACACAATTCAATAAACATTCACGTAGAGGTGCGAATACGATGAGTACACTTTTTGATTTATGCAAGTAAATATGATAAAAGTGGGAAGGCGTCTTCGCCGAAGGGTAAATATCTTGCAATGTTTACTACTGGTTGTATGGTTAATAGCCTTACAACTGTCATTCTTAATGCTACCATTAAGAATGGAGAGCTACTAATTATTTCATCCAAGTCTATTATAAGATGATTAACGTAGCCAGCCTCTATTGCTGGTTTTTTTATTGCAACCACTTCTGGAAAATACTAGAAGTGACTACTCTATCTACTCTAACATAATATGGTAATAGAGACACTAACTATATAAAGAAGGGAAGTATAAATTATGGCAATATTCGAGGGTGCAGGTGTAGCAATCGTTACACCATTTTATGAAAATGGAGATATCAACTTTGGACAATTAGAAAAACTCATTGACTTCCAAATTGAAAATTGTACAGACGCAATCATTATCTGCGGTACAACAGGTGAAGCTTCTACAATGACTGATGAAGAACATTTAGAATGTATCAAAGTTGCAGTAGACCGCGTTAAAGGACGTGTGCCTGTTATCGCAGGTACAGGTAGCAACGATACAAGACATGGTATTGAACTTACTAAAAATGCAAAAAAATTAGGTGTAGATGCTACACTTCAAGTAACACCTTATTATAATAAAGCAACACAAAAAGGACTTATTGAGCACTATACAGCTATTGGACGTGCAACAGATTTACCAATGATTCTTTATAGCGTACCTAGTCGTACAGGTGTGAATATTGCACCTCAAACAGCTTATGAACTTTCTAAATATGACTTTGTAATTGGTCTTAAAGAAGCAACAGGCAATTTCTCTCAAATTGCTAAAATTGCTAGCTTATGTGGTGATACATTACCTATTTACTCTGGTAATGATGACCAAATTCTTCCTGTTCTTTCATTAGGTGGTAAAGGTGTTATTTCTGTATTATCTAATGTGGCACCTAAACAAACTCATGATATGGTAAGACTTTATTTAGATGGCCAGCGTGAAGCTGCACTTAAACTTCAATTAGACCTTTTACCTGTTATCAATGCATTATTCTGTGAAGTTAATCCTATTCCAGTTAAAGCAGCACTTAATTTAATAGGCTGGGAAACTGGTCCTTGCAGACTTCCTCTTACTAATATTGAACCTCAAAATGAAGAAGTCTTAAAGCAAGCACTTATTAATGCAAAACTTATTTAATACAAAATAATTCATTACAATTGGAAAGGATGAATCTTATGATAAAAGCATTGATGCATGGTTGCAATGGTAAAGTAGGTCAAAAAATTGCTCATCTTATCTCAAATTATAAGGGTATTGAACTTGTAGCAGGTGTAGACCCTTACTTAGGTATTCCAAATGCCTTCCCTGTTTTTACTTCCCTTAGTGAATGCAATATTCCTGTAGATGTCATTATTGACTTCTCTACTGCTACAGCAATTCCTGCTCTTTTAGAGTATGCAGTGGGTACTCAAACATCTGTTGTCATTTGTACAACAGGTATTTCTCCAGAAAACATTCAAAAATTACATGAAGCAAGTACACAAATTCCAGTATTCTTTTCAGCAAACATGTCTTTAGGCGTTAATTTACTTATTGCACTTGCTAAAAGAGCTACTGAAGTTTTAAGTGATAGCTCTTTCGATATTGAAATTATTGAAAAACATCATAATCAAAAAATTGATGCACCAAGTGGTACAGCACTTGCTATTGCGGATGCCATTAATGATACTTTATCTGAGCCTTATGCTTATCGTTATGACCGCACAACAACACGTGAAAAACGCTCTAAAAAAGAAATTGGTATTCATGCTGTACGTGGGGGGACAATCGTTGGAGAACATGAAATTCTTTTTGCGGGAAACGATGAATTCATCACACTTAAACATCAAGCAACTTCTAAAGATGTTTTTGCTGTAGGTGCTATTAAGGCTGCAATATTCTTGGCAACTAAAAATCCTGGTCTTTATGATATGTCTCATTTATTAGGCTAAACGTAAAAAAAGGAGCTGTCCTGAAAACAGTTCTTGCGTATACTAATTTATGACACACTAAATAAGCTCACCTTTAGTGGGCTTATTATTATACTCATATTTAAATTAAAATTATTGTATAATAACCTGATAACCTAAATTTTCTAGGGACTTTATATTTTTGTTTTTTATTTTTTCATAATCTATTGAAATAAAATAATTACTTCCTAAATCTTTAAATGTCTCAAGCTTTTTTAACATATGATATATAGCTAGAAGCATACTATGAGCTACAGCTATTAATGCTCTTTTTCCACCACGTCTTGCAGCTATTTTTTGATATCTTGCATAAAAATAGGAGTCCTTTTTTCTAATAGCTGCTCTAGCACATTCAACAATTGTAGCCTTTAAAAATTTATTACCTTTCCGTATTTTCGTAGACATTTTCTTTCCTGCACTTTCTTTACATTCAGGTACAATTCCAGCCCATGAACAAAAATGATCTGCATTTTTTAAACTGCTCCATATTGACACCTGTTTCAGCTAAAATACGCTCAGCACTACGTACTCCAATACCAGGCATATCATCTAGTAGTTGTATCTGCTGATGATACGTACTAGTTTTTTTTTAATATCTTCATCTAATTCACTAATTATGTGTGAAAGCATTTCTATATGTTCTAACTAATGATTTAACATAACTCTTTGATGTTCTTGAATGCTTCCTTTTAAAGCACGTTGTAATTCATCAATCTTATTACGTGCAATACCACAGGCTAATTTACTTAAACTAACTGGATCTGTATTTCCTGAAACAATAGATTTTAAAATAGTAATACCTGTTTTCCCACTAATATCAGTTATAACACTACTAATCTTAATATTAGCACCTTCTAATACAGATTGAATTCTATTAATTTCTCTAACACGTTCTTCGATTAACTCTTGACGATAACGTGTTATTTCTCGTAATTCACGCTGTTCTCTACTTGGAATATAACTAGACTTCACTAATCCATGACGAACTAAATCGGCAATCCATTCAGCATCCTTAATATCAGTCTTTCGTCCTGGCACACCTTTAATATGTTGAGCATTTACAATGATAGTAGGAATTTTATTATCTTCTAATAGATTATATATGGACTTCCAATAACTTCCTGTACTTTCCATAGCTACTATTTCACAATTAGTTTCATTAATCCAATTAATTAATTGTAAAATATCATCTCTCATTGTTCCGAACTTACGTATTTCTTTTTTTCTGACGTTTGAAAATACAAGCCACTAAAATATTTTTATGAACGTCAATACCACAACACTGCTTATAAATAACTTCCATGATATACAACTCCTTAGTAATTATATAAGCTAGTGCGACTCCTTCCTTAAATGTTGGCTGTCCTACGTGCTCATTATAAGTAAAAAATGGCAACAAAAAGTGGTACACCAAAGGAGTCGATCATTAGTCTGTCGCA
>NZ_BBCG01000117.1 GCF_001311925.1 Cellulosilyticum ruminicola JCM 14822 | reverse complement strand
GCTAGTCTAGATTAGACTAGCTAGTTATTGTCAATGGTAATTGCTAAAAAAATCTTTTTGAATGTTGGCAAGGTTACTTTTAAAAAAGTGTAACCTTAATAAACTCAAATCAATCGATAAGAGTTGGGGATTTATTACATTCACTATTGCTTATGCAATAAGTGTGAGTTGTGGTTTATAGTTTTGACGATGTTCTTCAGGAGAACGAAATTTAAAGGATTTACCATCCCTAAGTACTGCAAAAATAATATTACAAACTTTATGCATTACAGCACCAAGAGCAACTTTTTTAGGTTTTGAAACTACTTTCTTCTGATAGTAAGCGTGAAGATGTGGATTGAGGGCTTCGCCATTACGTTTAGTATGAATGTTCGCAAGAGCAACAAGTCTAGCAATACGTGATCCACGTTTGGACATAGGGCATTCTGTACCCTTAAACTTACCAGATTCATTGACTTTAGGGTCCATACCAAAGTAATCAAAAAGTTGTTTAGGGCTCTTGAATATGCTGAAATCACCTATTTCGCACATGATAGTAACAGCAGATAAAAAGCCTACATCATTAATAGAGTCTAAAAGATGAATTTGTTGAATAAAAGATTTCTCGGGGTGTTCATCTACAAATGATTGAATGCATTGTAGGATTGCATTTAAAGCCTTATCTAAATCTTCGATTTGATCTAGAGTAAGGGAAATATTGAAGTAAATACTTTCTCACATCCAAACACTTTAGATGCTTTAGCATCTTCAATAAGTTTTTCATAACGCTCAGTAGCTTTGAGAGTTCTTTTACGAGATGTTTTAGTAATCTTTTCAATCATAGTCTTTCTATGGCTACGTAAAATTTTATCAGGGGTGCCATATTGCCTGAGAATCATTAAAGAAGTTGCCACTGTAACATTAGATATTGAGGAAAAACAACATGAAGATCGCTTTTGAGCTGATTAACACAGGAGAACGTGTATCAATAAGTTTGTAGTATTTGCGAACTAAAGCACTTAACTCTAATACAACTTGAGTAGGCATAACAGAGGTCTTAAGATTATCTGAAAGACCAAGTTTTGCAATAGCAATAGAATCTAGTTTGTCATTTTTCACTTTTCTAATGCCCTAATTTTTGATAGAATGAGTGATGAGAGGATTAATAATGAACGCCTCAAATCCTGATTCCATCAGGTGGCAGAAGGGTGGAAAGTGATAGATCTCCGTAGATTCTAGAAATGTGCGAGATTTCAAGGAATACAGCTCTTCTGCTTTTTTTATTTTAAAAAGAGCACGATTAAGGGAATCAAGGATATTATGAAAAATTTTAAAAGGCTTTAAGACTAAGTTTCCAAGGAAATCGACAATGGACATAAAACTAAAAGATGAACCAATGTCAATACTAATAGAAATATAATTATTTTTGGACATAGAATAAGCTCTTTTTGAGATAGGGTCCATGATGACAATGAATACACAACCTGGCATGTGACACGGGTATAGCTTATAGGCTCCCAACTAGCTAAAACATAAATTTTCATTGAATGGATTGACTGTCTAAGAATACAGGTATGACCTCATAGAAAAGGTTCCTTAGGGGGAGAACGTCTTTCTTCCTATCCAATGGTTATCATACTGTATGTTTTAGAAGAAGTCGGGATGAATATCTATACGTTTAGAATGGAATTTATTCAAAATGTGTCAGATAGTTTTATGATATCTAGAGGAGAATACTCTCATAAAAGATATCTTGTTTATAAATCATTAGCATAGTTTTTTAGCTATGACTTTAATATACTAGGGGGAAGAAAAGATGCAAGAGGTTTATTTATATGGGATGATTTTAGTAACGAATAGCTTTTTACTTCAAGAGGAGTATCCACAGCCAGATACTTATGGAGAAATAAAGCAAAAGTATAGATTATCCGGAGGAGAAACAGGAACTTGTGCCACTGTACTTGCGCACTTAGGCGTTCAAGTAAAAATGGATGGTAATCATATGGGCAAAAATACTTATCCTATAATCGAAGATTTTTATAAAAACAAAAGTGTTGATATTACAAGTTTATATTATGATACAGAGTATGAAGGCTTAGAAGATTATGTACTTATAGATAAGCATACCCGTACACCTTTTGGAAGCTTTCAGCATTATTATAGTGAGCCAGTAAAACGTTGGAATAAGGCTAAAAGAGAGGATATTGTAGTTGCAAAAGTTGTAGGGTTAGATCCATTTTTTGTAATGAAACTTTAGAGGTAGCAGAGATTTGTCATGAAATAAGTAAGCCTTATGTGACCATTGACTGTCCATATGATGAGGTAATACATCAATGGTCAAGCATTAATGTATTATCCAACGAATTTATAGGGATGCATTATAAAGAGTGTAATCGAGAAGAACTTTTTAAATTGTATACTGAAAATAGTGAAGGGCTTGTAATCTTTACATTAGGGGCAAATCAAATTATGTATGGCCGTAAGGGTGAAATGCCAAAGTTCTTTACGCCTTATCATGTAGATGTGGTAAGTACATTAGGTGCTGGAGATACTTTTAAAGCAGGGTGTGTTTATGCACTTTTAAAAGGGATGTCAGATTTAGAGACCATTCAGTTTGCTAGTGCATTAGCAGGGGTAGCAATTTCACGTTTTCCATTACCACTTAATCCACCATCTTTAGAGGAAGTACAAGCGCTCATAAAAAATAGTTAATCAGTGTATAGATGCATTTTATCTAAACATGCTACTTGTAAAAATGGATGATTATCGTTAAAATAGGTTCATACAACAAGATGACAGATATAGACTGAGAGCCGATGAAGTGATTCAAAAAAGTATATATAGAGATTACGAATATTTGTAATTTAAGTTACGATTTTGCAAAAAACAAGTCGTGCCTTAAAACGTAATACAAAAGAAGATTTTACTCATATTTTACAAGCTATAAAACCGTATACAGATTATATTTATTCACATTTAAGAAAATATTTGGATATGAGTGCAACAGAAGGATTAAAAGTTACCTTAACAACCAATGGTATACTTATTCATAAAGTGCATAATGAACTCATAGGGGCTAAAGTCTTAAGACAGATTTATGCTTCTTTTTTCAGTTCAAAAAGGTATGTTCCAGTGCTTCCATTTTGAATTTTGTGATCTAGCTTATTGATATTATGTGCCATTGCTAGAAGAATACTTTCAGCAAGCACATTTTTCTGACCTTTGCATAAATATCTACGAAATGACATATCTCCTTTAATATTTGCAAATGACCCTTCGGCCTGAATACTTTGATTCATACGAAGTTTGTAATCTTCATCTGTAAGAATGCGTTCTAAGTCTTCAGCCCGTTTTTTCTGAAAAACTTTTGATACCTCTAGTCGTTTAGTACGTTCTTCTAATGGAGACTTACTATTATTTCCTTTAATACGCTGTTTCTTAAACTCACAATGACTATAATCTTCACATGTATACTGTGTTTTCTCAGAAACATACCCAGTCTTACTTTTACTTCTTTTTAGTCCTGTTACAGTGAGCCTTCTGCCTGCCTTACACAAATAAACATCTTCTTTTTCATCATAAGTCATATTTTCACGTCGACTGATATCTGTCTTATATTTTCTAGTTTTAGAAATCTCATAATTAGCAGGTTTAATAAAAGCGACCTGATTATTTCTCTCAACAAAAAGATAGTTTTCTTTACTTTCATATCCAGAATCAGCAACAATGTTTGTAAACGGTAAATCATAAGTACTGGATATTAAAAATGCCACCCGTCTTGGATGGCACATTTGTTATTGTTCTGTTTTTAGGCATTCTTTGGGTAGTGTTTTTGACCATGGCAATAATTCACCTATAAAATCTAAATTTGTGTCATCTTGATGTTTTGACAGCTCAATCAGTAAGTGTTCAAAGTAGTGGTATGGTTTCAATTGATTCGCTTTAGCTGTTTCCGCAATACTATAGATGATTGCACTAGCTTTTGCACCATTGATTGTATCGATTAAATGCCAGTTAGCCTTGCCTATACAGAAGCTTCGTATAGATTGTTCAGTAGCATTATTATCTACTGGGACATTTCCATTCTCTAAAAAGACTCTGAGATATTGCTCCTGATTGATACAGTAGTAAATCCTTTTCCTGTTGCAGATTTCTCAGGTACTTTATGCTGATTAGCTTTTACACATGCAAAGAAAGCATCTACTAGTGGCTTGACACTGAGCTGACGCCTGTTCACTCTTTCCTCAGGAGAAAGGTCTTTAAATTCTTCTTCAATCTTATAGATGGCACTGATCTGTTGTAGTGCTGCATAGGCTAGCGTATTCTTGGCTTTTTCTTTGCCTAACGCTTTAACAACATCTGCAAATTTACGCCTACAATGAGCCCAACAACCAGCTATCTTTAAGTCTTTTAACTCTTTTTCAAGTGCATGATAGACTTGATAGCCATCCGTTACACAGACACTACTATAGTTT
>NZ_BBCG01000116.1 GCF_001311925.1 Cellulosilyticum ruminicola JCM 14822 | reverse complement strand
TCATCACCATATTCACTATCTAAGATTTTAAGTAGCTCTTTAACTTTTGATTGTACATCTTTTCCTAATCCCTGTATTTTAACCATTTCTTTTACTTTACCTAACTTAATCATTTCTATATCTTCCATCTTTTTAGCAAATTAAAAAGCAACCTATTCAGACTCTTTTCCTGTCTTTTTAGGTTGCTTTGTTACTACTTTATTTTGTTCTTTTGGTTTACCCATCTTCAATAACTTCCATCCACTTCTTACTGATGGTGCTAACGGATGCCAACCATATCTACCTTTCTCATCACAGATTTCATATAGCTTATTCTCATGCTCCTTAATAAGCTCCATCAACTGCTCTACTCTTGTCTTTATCTGTTTATTAGTTTCTCCACCCTTACCTACTGCAATAATAACTGTATCTGTTCTTGCTACACTAGCACGTATCATCTTATCATTTGTTTCATCTGTTAATAGCTCTATCTTAATATCACTGTTAATTTCTGCATTAAGCTTTGAGAAGATATTCACTATCTCTACACTTCCATAGCCTAACTTTGAAATGTTATTAATGATATACATAGTAGTTAAATCCATTGTTACTGCATTTGCTATTGCTGGATTTAGCATGATAATAGTTGCTTTCTTTAATGAGTTATCCCATTCCTTATATAGTAGATACCTATGATGTCTATCCTCTGAATAATGTACCTCTGTTGTTATAGTAGATTTCTCTATCTCCATTTCTTCACCTCCTAAAATAATAAAAGCTACAACCTAATCATCTTAGATTGTAGCTTCTAAATTAATAATATATATCTATAGTATTATTATTTACATTTTTTTATTTCCTTTATCAAATCCTGAATTACTTTTTCACTAACTTCCATCTTAATAATTTTTTTCTTTACAACTTCATCCATTTTATCTAATTGGTCTACTGTATCATTTTTTTCTAATTCATTCAAAATCAACTCTATAACCTTAAATATCTTTTTAGCTGTTATTCTAGGAGGTACTATCCGTTGAATTGAATCACAAAGTTCTATAAACCTCCCGTATCTATTGTCGTTTTTTTCTTTCACTGGTTCAATTCTAGTAAATTTTGTTTCTAATGCCTTATCTACCGGAATATAGTCTTTAAAGTAAATACTTTGTCCAAACTCACTCTTGCAAGTATACAAATAAACATCATACTTACTTATCTGAGACTCTAATTTTTCCTTCGATAATAACTCTACTTTATTAAAAGGAGCAATTACAAATGAGCTTCCTATTTGCATATTTCTCATTTTTCTTTTTAATATAATTACGTTATCTTGTAACCACTGTTCATGCTTATATAGTTCTTTAGCTCTTTCAGATAATCTTTGACTTACATCATATACATACTCAAAATCTTGAACTTTCATCCATTCAATAGGTATACATTCCATCCCATATAATGCACCTAATAGTCCTCCTACTGCTGAAGCAATAGTATCAGTATCTGCATTTTTTAATGTTGCTGCCTGTACCAGTCCTTGTTGTGGACTTGAAGCATATTTGCATGCTAAATATATTGAAACAACTGCTGTATTAGTTCCTGCCCCATTTACTTTTTTATCGAAGCACCCTAAACTATTCAATGTATTATCCATTACTTCAATAATTCCTTGACTCAATCCCTTTTGTGCAATCTTTAATAAATCTATTGTTTCTTCTACTGTCTGCTTCCATATGTCATAATATCTATCTCTATAAATATCTTGTGCGCTTAATAACCAGTTATCAATATTATTAATATCAGGCACTTGACTCCATTGACTTTTATTCTTAATTAAATACTCAATAAGTTCACCATAATCCAGTGTCTTATTAATTGACAACATATATGAAACAGCATCAGCATAGATAAGTGCTCCTATTATTGCTCTTGGATGACCATGCGTATAAATTGAGTTAGCAAATACTTGCTTAAATATTTCCTTTTTATTTGAACTATTATATATTACATGTGGTAATATTCTCATTAAAGCACCATTTCCACCTGCTTCAAAATAGCGAATCTCTCTAGCATTCTTCTTACTCCATGGTTTTTCATTATTATTCCAACATTTTGCTGCTCTTAGAGTAGCACCTCCTCCCCCTCGTTGATAAAGAAGCCATGTTGGTAATTCGCATTTCGAAAAAGCATTCATCCAAGTCTCTGTACTCATTAAGCTTCTAGCTGTTGCTAATAGAAGTTGACTATCATCACTATAAGCTCCTCCTCCTATCTCTTCAATGTGCGCATAATATTTGCCTCCACTTCTTCTTTTCCAATTAATAAATCCATTAGAACTAAGTTCATCTTTTTTTCCTATCCTATTTGAATTTTGCTCATATGGCCAACCTAAAGCATCTCCAATTACCGCTAAAATAAATGCTGCCTTACATCTATCTTGATTAGTTATATCCATCTAATCACCTACTCTTCAAATTTTTCTTCTTTTGGCCTTATTCCATTTGCTATCATTCTACTTAAATCTGTAGTAAATAATTCTTTACAAATAATAATATCAAGATTATCGTCAATTCCACAAAATTTTAATCTACTCTTCTCTATTCTTGCCGCTTCTATGTTCGGAACTATCATATACATTATTTTATGCCTTGGAATTTGCTTATATATCATTACTTCGCCTTGGTCATTAGTTGGACAACTTTTTAATCTTGTTGGTTGTCTATAAAAATCTGTTCTTCTATTTCCACAAACGCGCTGATTATACATCCCTTCAAATCCTTGTATCCCACTCTTAAGAAAGCTTCCTCTATTAAATGCTGCATTAGTCTCACAAAACAGTGTCTTTTTTTCAAGCATTATATCAGGATTAATACACAATATTACCCAATCCTTAAATAAAGGGTCCGAATCCTTTATTTTATTCAAATACCACATATTAGGATATTCTATACTTGTGCTTATGTAATCTTCACGACCATCAAATCTATTAGTATCATTTCTATTTAATACATCATATTCCATAAAATCATTTGCTTGTATTCCATTAACAGAACTTAATATATGTAGCATTTTAGTTGACTTAGTAAAATGACATAATCTTGTTATTCCTCTATCTCTTATTTTATCAATCAAACTGCACATTGCAAGTCCCCCCCTAATATTAAACTTCAAACTCTTGATAAATACCATTTTTATTTTCAGGAATTAATTCACTTCTTGTGCCACTATACGTCAATATTAACCCTCGTCTTGCTCGAGTTACTGTAACATAAATTAGTTTAATTTCTTCTGCTAATGCATCATCTCTATCATCAAATGCTCTTAAATTACTCTCATCCGGAATAACTTCCGTGTTACAAAACGGCATAATTACTGTATCAAATTCTAATCCTTTAGCTGCATGATATGTACCAATAGAAAGATTTATATTCTCATTCCAATATCCCATTTCACCTCTTAGCACTTGGTAATCATTTATATCATGCATGAACCTCTGTATCTTTCTTACTAATTCTCTAGTTCTAACTAGAATAGCCACTTTACTAGTCTTCATCTCTCTTTTGGCCAAATCAACAACATACTTAATCTCTTCTTTAGATTTAACATGTATAATTGCTGGTTTAGGCCTGATGCTTTGGGAGCAACAGGTAAAATTAAATCTTTATCTCCTCTTTCTTCAAAGTATTGCATTTTAGTAATAGCTACAGCTAAATCCCTTATTTCTTTAGAATTTCTATAGTTATACTCAAACTTCCACACCTTAGATACAGATATATCAGCATTTCTCCATGAAAGCCTGCTTCCATATATTTGCTGAGCTATATCACCAAAAAAGCTCAAACTTCCATTATTACTGACTAATCTAACTAGTGCTCTTAGCATTTCTGGCGAAAAGTCTTGTCCCTCATCTACAATAATATGCCTATATCTTCTATTACTCTTATCCTTATCTAGTTCTTCCTTCATATATGTTGCAATATCATCCCAATCATACATGTATCCCTTATCTTTCCTTATAACTAGATATTCTGTATATACTTGATAAATATTTTTTCTATTAATTCTATTAACCTTTGTGCCTGCTCTTCCAACACGTTCCATTTTTTCATACACATCACTATTTTGAATCCCCATTTTTTGTATCCAACTAATTTCATCATAATAAAACTCAATATGTTTATTATAAACAGCATTATTTCCTTCTTTTCTTTTACATACTTCCAATGCCTCTTCTATCATATCCAATTTAACATTAGTTCCATATGAATTAGTAGGTACTATTGCCCCCCATTGTTTCATCAATCCTCTACTATTTAAATATCCCATAGCTACTTTATGAAAATGCTCAATCACTACTTTATTTTCCTTTTTATTATCCAATCCCTTCAAAAAAGAAACTAATGCCTTATTGAAAGTTACCAACAATACCTTTTCATTTTTATCACAAAAATTTTCTGCTAAATAATAAGCTCGTAAAATAGCTAAAGTAGTTTTCCCACTACCGGCACATCCTAATATAACAGCATGCCCTCTTTCTGGTAAACATAGTACCTCTCTCTGCATTCCCTCTGGTTTTGGTAAACTCATAAAATCCCCTCCTATTTTATT
>NZ_BBCG01000115.1 GCF_001311925.1 Cellulosilyticum ruminicola JCM 14822 | reverse complement strand
GCAGAGATGCTAGTCTTTTTTTGTTTTTAAATTTTTATTTAGAGATAAAATAGAGAATCCTTAAAGGTTAATTAGAGAAAGCCATGTTATATTTTTTATAGACAGATGATTAAGAGCTAGAAAGTTAAATTTTTCATATGGAGGCGAAGAAAATGAAAAAGTTTGCAAAACAGCTTTTAAGTATAAGTTTAATGATTTCAGCAGTAACATTAACTGGATGCGGGCAGAGAAATATAGGTGTAGAAACTAGTGTGGCAATGGGAAGTTATATTTCGGAAGAAATTGATTTTCCAGGAAAAGATAAGAGTTATGTAACAAAGAATTATTTAGTACAAGGAAATACAGGAGATTTATATTGTTATGCCATTGAGGATGGATGTAAAGTGTATACTTTATCTAAGGAAAATGAGTGGAGTTTACAAAAAGAAATTCAGTTGCCTAATGAAATTAGAAAGATATATAAGATATTAGAGATAGAAGGAAAGTTGCGGATTGCATATGCTGATCGACAAGCAAATATGTGTGTAGCAGTTCAACAAGAGGATAACACTTTTGAAATAATTAAATTAAGTAAAGACAACGAACCTATTAAGGAAAAAATAAATAGTAAATTTATTATGGATATTGATGATAATGGAGATATCTATATAAGTATAAGTATGGGGGAAGGAAAAATACAAAAATATAGTGGGCAAACAGGAAAGCGGTTAAAAGAGTTTATAGAAAATGTGCAAACTTTTGCGGTTGTAGATGATGAGGTATATGGGGTAAGTTCAAAAGATAGATTAATTAAAGTATATAATAATATAACCGGTGAGTTGGTAAGAACAATCAGTTATAGTGATAGTGGAGTCGTAAAATTAGTTAAAGGTATTGCGGATAGCGATTTATATATGTGTAGTAGTAATGGAATTTTTCATTTAACTAAAGAAGGTGTTTTGTGGGAACAAGTAGTAACTGCAGATAAATTAGGGGGGCTAGATAGTAAGGCTAAGGACTATGAGTTATATATATATAAAGATAGTTTTATAATTTATTATGATAGAACTGATATGGATATGTTAGTGCGTTGTTATTATGATAAAGATATGGTGACTAATCCTAATAAGAAAATAGAAGTATGTATGCTATGTGAAGATGAATCACTTAGAAAAGCAGTGAAAATTTATCAAGAACAACATAAAGATTTGAGGGTTTATGCACAATCAAACTGGAGGAGTCATAGACATCTTGATAATAATGAATTGGGACGTGGTATATTAAAAGATAAAGGAATGGATTTAATAGAACAAGAAGGATTGGCACCTTACATTACAGAAGGAAAGTTAGCAGATATTACAGATGTAGTTGAAGAATTAGTGAAGGATGGTGTAATAAATGAAAAGATAGCAAGTAACTTTAAAGAAGGTAATAAGTATTATAATATTCCTTTAAGATATATGGTTGGAACAATATGGGGAAATAAGGAAATATTAAATCAAGTAGAGACATTAGAAGACTTAGTTCAGTATAAGAAGCAGCATCCAGAGCAAATATTATTTGGAAAAACAAAGCTAGAGTTATTTTATCAACTTAGAAGTAGTTGTAGTTCTAGCTGGTTTGATGAGAATGGTAAATTTGATGAAAACAAATATAGAGTTTTTTTAGAAGATATTACAGCATTAGAAGAAGTAAAATATGATAATACACATTTAAATGAATATTGTAGTAGCATAATAATGGAAGAAAATAAGAAAAAAGAAATCTTAAATGTGGCATAAGGCAAAACACAACTTGTTATGATAGCGCCTAATTCATTAGAGGTTGTAACAGAAATTATGGATACATTAAGTAGCAGAAATAATATCACAGTAAAGAATCTAATTGGGCAAGATAACCATGCTATGTATGGAGTAAGTGGCATTTTAGGGATTAATGCAATGAGTGAAAATCAAGAAGAAGCAAAAGAAATCGTTAGAATTGCCTTAAGTGAAGATGCTCAAAAATTACAAGGTGAAACTGGTATGCCTATCAATAAACAAGTACTAAAAGAACAAGAAGTAAGTAATGTTAGTTTGAAGGCATACCCAGAATTATATGATGAGTTTAAAAATTGTACTGAGAACATAGACTTTTGCTTAAATAATGTAGATGCAGCAAGCTATGCATATATTACTGAACAAACACATCAATATTGTATGGGGCAACAAAGTATTAATGATACAATCAGTAATATTAGATATAGTATAAATGAGTATTATGAAGAAAATCATGAGGATTTTGATATGTATCATGAATATTATAAGTTAGCAAGATTTAATTAAAGTAATAATAAAAGTACAACCACCATTTGGCGTATCCTCTAAAGTAAGTGTTCCGTGATGAAGTTTAACGATTTCTTGAGCAATGCTAAGGCCTAAACCATAATGTTTCTTGGCGTGCCTTGAAGAATCCATTTGATAAAAACGTTCAAAAATAGAATGTTTATAGGCATCAGGAATACCAGGACCTTGATCAATGACTTTAATGTGGTAAGAGGCCTTAGTATCTTCAAGTAAAAGTTTAATAGGTGTATAAATAGGTGTATGGCTTAAAGCATTATCTAATAAAATAATAATGACTTGTTTTAAGCGATTAACATCCACTTGGACAGGTGCAATAGGAGTATCAGGTAATTCTAATGTAAGAGGATGTTGCTTTTCTTCAGCAGTTATATAAAAGGTATCATAGAGCTCAAGTAATAAAGTATCTAATTCAGCAGGTTGTAAATTAAGTGTCCAATTGGCTTTAGCATCAATGTTGGCAAGGGTTAATAAATCATTTATTAATTTGCTAATTCGTGCACATTCACTAGAAATAGTAGTGACAAAGGAATTGGCATTTATATCAACCTGCTTTTCTAAAATAGAAGCATTTGTTTGAATAACAGTAATAGGCGCACGGAGTTCATGAGAAGCAGCAGCGATGAACTCCTTTTGTTTTTGATTGTTTACTTCAATTGGTTTAATGGCACGACCTGAAAACCACCAACTAAAGAATGTGAGTCCTATAATGCAAGCTAAGCAAACACAAAGAAATAATAATCTAATATGTAAAAGCTGAAGATCATTTTGATGCATATTCTTCAATAAGGTAATTTGAAAAGGGACATCTGAAATTGTAATGGATGAAGTCGTTACTAAAAAATGTTCATTATAATCCGTAGAAAGTTCAAATTGCCTTGATGCTAAAGGAACATAATCAGCAGAAAGTGAAGTATATAATTCAATATTTTTTTGATTACCCTGTGACTGAACTAATGAGATAAGTGATTCACGAGTCGACTCCGTTTGATAATGACTTTGATAGAGCAAAGCCTTATGGTTTTGCTCTATATTTATGATAAGATCATTTGAAACTTCAGTTTGAGAAAGCCAAAGCGGGCTAATAAAGGAACAAGTTTGTAAATAATAAATAACAGTATTTAAATCATTATCTAGTGAAAGCTTACATTCATTAGAAAGCTGAGTTTCACAAGTGAGTAAAGAAATGAGGGCCATGAAAAGTAGTACGCAAGTGGTGATAGAAGCGCAGATTAAAGTAAGCTTATGGCGGAGTTTACTAAGCATGAGACACCTCCAATGTATAGCCCACACCACGAGTTGTAGATATTTTAAGGGTACTGCCTACAGTTTTTAAACGGCGGCGTAAGAAGTGGATATAATTATCTAAGTTACCATCTTCAACAGGAGAATAAGGTCCCCAAACTCGGGACAATATCGTATGACGAGGTAACAAGGTATTCATGTTATTAAGAAAGATTTCAAGTAAAGCAGCTTCTCTTTTTGATAGAGAACAATTATGAGATGGACCTGTTAAAATAAAAGTATTTAAATCTAAAGTAACATCTGATACTGTAAGTTGCTTTATATTTTTGAGTTGTGCAGGTCGACGCCCTAAAGCACGTATACGTGCTAATAATTCTTGGGTAGCAAAAGGTTTACCAAGATAATCATCAGCACCAGCATCTAATCCTTCTACCTTATTATCAATATCTGATAAAGCAGTAAGCATTAGAACAGGAGTTGTAATTTCTTTAGAACGAATTTGACGTAGGACATTTAGGCCGTCTAAAGAAGGTAACATACGGTCTAAAATTATAAGATCATAATCACATTGTTTAATAAAGCTTAAGGTATCCAATCCATCATGACAGGTGTCAGTGGCATAACCTTCACCATTTAAATAAAATACAAGACTTTCACAGAGTTTTTCGTCGTCTTCTATAAGTAAAATGCGCATTGTAAAATCTTCTTTATATATAAAATCTGAAATTGTTTAGATGTGTTTATAAAAAATAGAGTTAATAAATATAAGTTAAGATTAGTAAGTTATAAGATGGTGAATATCTCAAGTAAGATATAAGCTTAAATATGTAAGAATTTGTTGAATATAATGACATTATATAGGATTTTACGAGGAATATACATAAGATAAAAATAAAAACTCAAAAAGATAAAAAAAGGTATTGACGTTTGTAAAGAGATAGTGTAATATTATACAAGTCGCAGGGAACACAAGCGACAAACAAAAGATTACTTCTAGTAATCATATATTGTACTTTGAAAAACAAATACTACAAA
>NZ_BBCG01000114.1 GCF_001311925.1 Cellulosilyticum ruminicola JCM 14822 | reverse complement strand
AATCTTCTGATAAAAAGCAAGGTGCCCAAAAGGTCATAAAGGCTCCAGTTTTTTCTATTACTCAAGAACCTAATGATATCATTCCTCATATACCTGATGCATGCAAGAATTGTTCATCTTTTAGTAAGTGTTCTAAGTCTTATACTGTTGCAGAAAAACGATATGAAGTTGATGTTGTTGTAAAAACAAAAGTGATATTGCATCAAGTTATGTCAGTCGAATGTCCTAAATGTGATAATGAAATCTTAAAGGGAACTTTTCCAGAGCATATTACTTCTACAATGCAATATGGACAAAACTTGCAAGCTTTAGTTATAGCACTAAATACAATTGGTATGGTAAGCATTAATCGTACTCATAAGTTCTTAAGTGATCTTTTTTGCATACCTATTAGTACTGGAACTATTCATAAAATGGTGACTGAATGTGCTCAAAAGATTCTTCCTGTTATTGATGTGATCAAAGAAAAGATAATCGCTTCACCAATCGTTCATTTCGATGAGACAGGAACACGTGTAGATAATAAAACATGCTGGGTACATAATGCTTCAAACTCAAAATACACTTATCTAACAGTAGAAGACAAACGCGGCTATGAAGGAATAGAATCTAGCGGTATCCTTCCAAACTATATAGGTATAGCTATTCACGATTGTTGGTCATCAAAGATGATAGAACTGCTACTAAATATGAAAAAACAAAAAGATAAAGCAGTATTTATGAGTAAAGAAGAGCCGACCTATTACTATACCCATAAATTCCACAAAGAATATCAGAGTATAATAGAGGAAGCTAGAAAACTCAATCCCATCCCAGAAAAAGTACCAAGTAAAAGTGGCCGACAAGGAAAAGGAAAAATCCGAGCCTCATAGAAAGACTCTTTGACAACGAGGGTTCAATATGCCTATTTACTAAAAACTTCAATGTACCATTCGATAATAATCAAGCTGAACGAGATGTATGAATGGTAAAAGTAAAGACTAAAGTAGCTGGTTGTTTTAGAACACTTGATGGGGCAAAACTTTATGACAATCATGTCATATCTAGAAACAGCTAAAAAACAAGGTATCAGTCCGATGAAAGCATTAAGAAAAGCACTTTCAGATCAATGTGATTTTATTTTCGCTTAAAATAGCGGCTGAACAGTTACTTATAATCTTTAATAAATTTAAAAATAAGGAGTATTACATATGATTTCAAATGAAATGGTTAAATTAGGAACAAAACGCTCTGTAATCAGAGAACTTTTTGAATATGGTAAAAAACGTGCTACTGAAATTGGCGCAGAAAATGTATATGATTTCAGCTTAGGTAATCCTAACGTGCCAGCACCTGAATGTGTAAAACAAGCTATCTTAGAATTAGTAAATGACTCAGATCCAACTTTACTGCACGGCTATACTTCTGCACCTGGGGATTTAGAAACAAGAACAGCTATTTCAGACTATATTAATGAAAGATTTAATACTTCACTTACACCAAATCATATTTATATGACAGTTGGTGCTGCTGCTTCTTTATGTATTTCAATTAAAGCACTTACTGTACCTGGAGATGAATTCATTACTTTCGCACCATTCTTCCCAGAATATACTGTATTTACTAATGTTATGGGTGCTGAACTTAAAGTTGTATCCGTTAACACAGAAAACTTCCAAATCAATTTTGAGAGTTTCAAACAATTACTTTCACCTCAAACAAAAGGTATCATTATAAACTCACCAAACAATCCATCTGGTGTTGTTTATTCAGAAGAAACAATCAAAGAACTTACTACTATTCTTAAAGAAAAATCAGAAGAATATGGTCACCCAATCTACTTAATCTCTGATGAACCTTATAGAGAATTAGTATATAACGGACTTAAAGTACCTTATTTAATGAACTACTACAAAAACACATTAGTATGCTATTCATATAGTAAATCTCTTTCACTTCCTGGTGAACGTATCGGTTATGTAGCAGTATCTGATCAGATGGAAAATAGTAGTGAAGTTTATGCTGCAATTTGTGGTGCTGGCCGTGCTCTCGGATACGTATGTGCACCAAGTTTATTCCAAAAAGTAATTGCAAAATGTGTGAAAGCTACTTCTGATATTAGTACTTATGAAGAACACAGAGATATTATTTATAATGGCCTTACAAAATTAGGTTATAACTGCATTAAACCAGATGGTGCATTCTACCTCTTCGTAAAGGCACTGGAAGAAGATGCTAATGCCTTCTGTGAAAAAGCTAAAAAACACGAATTACTCTTAGTTCCTGGAGACGACTTCGGCTGCCCTGGATACGTAAGAATCTCATACTGCGTAAGCAAAAAACAAATTTTGGATTCTTTACCTGCTTTTGCGGAGCTTATTAAGGAATACAAATAAGAAGCCGGGAGTAGCGAGGAATACTATCTACACCTTCCGTAATTTATGATAGCCTAAGTTCGATAATCAATGTAACGTGTGAAAACTCATTCGCTCCGCTACTCCCTCTTCTATTTTGATTGCCTTTGGGGTGGTTAAGAACTACTTTAAGGTAAAAAGAGCAGTGAAAAACTTTATGATAATATAAAAAGCTTCCTGTATACTTTAAATAGGTCAAGAGATTGACACCCAAAAATACCTCAAGTAAATTTAGATTATTACTGACCTGGCCAGTTGGTAATAAATCTAAATACACGAGAGGTACATACAATGAATGTTAAAGGTAAACAGAAAAGAAATCAAGTAGTAACAGTAAATATTTTTGAACAACAAGAGTTATTAGCAAAACAGAAGTTGTGAAAAGTAATCTTAAAGCTTCAACATGGCATGAGTTAGAAACTAAAGGAAAGTTTACAAAGAATGAAAAGCTCTCATTTATTAGTGATGACATGCTTATTTTAGGATGCGATATAGGTAGTGAAACTCACTATGTAAGAGCCATTGATACTAGAGGAAGAGAGCTCAGTAAGGCTGCTTTTTCATTCGGCAACAACTCAGATGGATTTCAAAGTGTAAAGGATTGGGCAATTTAAACTAGCTGCCATGAATAACAAGAATCAGATTGTATTGGGCTTAGAGCCAACAGGTCATTATTGGTTTTGTCTTGCCACTTGGATGATTTCAAACGGAATCAGTGTTGTACAAGTGAATCCATATGCTGTGAAACAGACAAAAGAAATTGAAGATAATAGTCAGCTTAAGGATAATAGGAAAGATCCAAAGCTTATTGCAAACCTTGTTAAAGATGGCAACTTTGGAATGCCATATCTTCCAGAGGAACTTTATGCAGAATTATGACGCTTATCAATGTTTCGTGATTAGCTATGCGAGGACAGAATACGATGTATTAACAGACTTCATAGAGAAATGAAAATCTATTTCCCAGAGTATAAAGACGCACTGGGAAAAGTAGACGGAGCTTTTGTTTTAGAATTGTTAAGAAAAGCACCATTTCCAAAAGATTTAATGGCGCTTGAAGCTGAAGGCATAAAACCAATATGGCATGATGTGAAACTCAGAGGTCATGGCTATAGTAAGGCTGACGAAATCTTAAAGTACACAAAAGAAAGTGTTGGACTAAACGATGGAGCCGATGCAAGTAATTTAGCAGTAAAGTGGTTTGCAGAGCAAATCATAGAATTGGACTAGGAGCTTACAGAGATAGAAAACAAACTATCCATGAAATGTATGGAGATACCATATGCAGAAAATATTCTCAAAATATCAGGTATAGGAGAACGTGTATTAACAGTGATCCTTGCAGAGATGGGAGATATATCAAGATTTGATGATGTTAAAGAAATACAGAAATTAAGTGGATTAGGACTTGTAGCTTGCAGTTCAGGAAAACATAAAGGTCAAACAAAGAGCAGTCATAGAGGACGCAAACGACTGAGATATTGGTTGTTCCAAGGAGCTAAGTCTACAGTAGCGCATTCAGAGGAGTTTAAAGAGCTTCACGACTATTATACAACACGATCAGATAATCCACTGAAGAAGATGCAATCATTAATTGTTATTGCATGCAAACTACCTAGAGTGATTTACACGATCTTGACTAAGGGGCTCACATATAATCCAAATAAAATGTTAAAGGACATAAAACATCCAGATAAACAAGAAGCATTACCAGCATAATTATACAAATAGAACAATAAGTACATTTCAAATCCAGACCCTTGCTGGATTCCAGAGCAATCTGAAATTAAGCAGGGTTCTGGAGAAAAGTAACCCGATAAATATGAAGTGTGTTATACACTATATCAGCCACAAGACCAACAACAAGAAACATGAGAAAAGCATCCACTGAATATCAGTTCCTCGTGTGAAGGTAAAGATCAGTAAAGATCAAATACAAACAAGAGCTGTAGTTGGCAGAAGTTTTCTCCGTAGGGCACGACCCTGTTAAAAAGCTTAGCCAACACTCAGTGTATGACCAGGTGAGACAAAAGAAGTTGGAACACGATCCCTTTAGACACGGAAGGTTCACCATCATAGTTAAATAGAGGAAAATAGCCTTTTTAAAGCAAAACAATAGGATGCTTTTAAAACTATGCCTATTTTTAACTATTCAGTACAGGATACAATATCTGTTCATCACTATTAGCTCTAGTTATAAAGCTAACTATGTTTTGAGACTTGACAATATAGGAAGGAGTAACGAAATTATTTCTAACTTCGTTACTCCTTTTTTGTTGTCTTGAATTAAGA
>NZ_BBCG01000113.1 GCF_001311925.1 Cellulosilyticum ruminicola JCM 14822 | reverse complement strand
GGAGCCACTTTTTTATGATAATACGGTCATGGAAGACTATGGAGAAGATCGGGATACAAAGAGAAGCACATCTTAGAAAGAATGTGTCTTTTCATCAAGATGCAAATGGCAATCCTATTTATTGGGATACATATGTTTATGCCATGCTTAAAGAGGAATGTGATAAGTAATAATTTCCTTGACTTAAAGTTAACTTTAGGGATTATACTTATATATATATATATATACTTATAAAAGGAGAAAGCAATGTCATATACAGTACTAGATAAAGTTAACGCATTAAAAGATTTAAAAGCATTATCAAGAGAAGAAATCAGAGTATTAACAGATGAAGTAAGACAAGTTCTTATTCAAAAAATAAGTGCCACAGGAGGACATTTTGGGCCAAACTTAGGGATGGTAGAAGCAACAGTAGCGCTTCACTATGTCTTTAATTCACCAGTTGATAAATTTGTTTTTGATGTATCTCATCAATCATATGCTCACAAAATTTTAACTGGTAGAAAAGAAGCTTTTATTAATCCTGAAAAATATAAGACAGTATCAGGTTATACAACACCAGAAGAAAGTGAACACGACTTCTTTAAAGTAGGTCATACATCAACTTCTATTAGTTTAGCTTGTGGACTTGCTAAAGGAAGAGATGTACAAGGCGCTAATGAAAATATTATTGCCATTATCGGAGATGGTTCATTAAGCGGTGGAGAAGCTTATGAAGGCTTAAATAATGCCGCTGAATTAAATAGTAATTTTATTGTCTTAGTAAATGATAATGAAATGTCTATTGCAGAAAATCACGGTGGCTTATATAAAAACTTAGCTAAATTACGTGAAACAGAAGGAAAAGCAGAAAACAACTTCTTTAAAGCATTAGGTTTTGATTATTACTATGTAAAAGATGGTAACAATGTAGATGAATTAATTGAAACACTTGAAAAAGTAAAAGACATTGATCATCCAGTGGTAGTGCATATGCATACAGTGAAAGGAAAAGGATATGTAGATGCAGAAACTAATAAAGAAAACTTCCACTGGGTTATGCCATTTAACTTAGAAACAAAAGAGCCACTTATGAAAATGGGAGCTACTGAAACATATCGCGGCATAACAGAAGACTTTTTATTAGAAAAAGCTAAAAACGATCCAACTGTAGTGGTAATCAATGCAGCAACACCAGCTATTACTGGTGTTAATAAAGTAAGACGTGAACTTGAAAAACAATATGTGGATGTAGGAATTGCCGAAGAACATGCTATTGCTATGACTTCTGGAATGGCTAAAAGAGGTGCTAAACCTGTTGTAGGATTTGCAAGCACATTTATTCAAAGAACTTATGATCAACTTTCACAAGACTTAGCACTCAATAATAATCCAGCTGTGATTCTTGTAACTGGTGGCGGCATTAGTGGTTCAGATGAAACTCACTTAGGAATATTTGATATTCCATTAATCTCAAATATTCCTAACATGGTATATTTAGCACCAACTACTAAAGAAGAACATCTTGGGATGATGGAATGGGCAATCGAGCAAACAGAGCGTCCAGTTGCTATTCGTATACCTAATATGGATGTAGTTTCAACAGGAGAAAAAGTAGAAGCCAACTTCGGTGACTTAAACAAATATGTTACAACTATTAAAGGAAATGAAGTTGCAATTATTGGACTTGGTTCATTCTATCACTTAGGTAAAAAAGTACACGATAAACTTCAAGAAATCGGCATCAATGCCACACTTATCAACCCAAGGTTCATTACAGGTGTAGATGAAGCTCTATTAACAAGCTTACAAAAAGATCATAAACTTGTGATTACATTAGAAGACGGTATCTTAGATGGTGGATTTGGTGAAAAGATTGCTAGATTTTATGGTAGTACAGATATGAAAGTGCTTAACTTCGGTGCAACTAAAGAATTTACAGATAGCGTACCATTAGCTGAGTTACAAGAAAGATATCATTTAACAGAAGCACTCATTATAGAAGATATTCAAAAAGCATTAAATAAATAATAAATTGATTAGTAGACGAGTAATAGCTAGAGTTTTCTTAAGCTATTACTCGTTTTTTGTTGATTGGTTAAAACTATAAAGATTTATCAGTAAACAGTTAAAGATAATATCTTTGTTAGTTTATAAATTATTTAATAGGTAGGTAAATTAATTTGGTCTTGGTCAGTAATTGGTCTAATTACTTTGCAAGGTACACCAGCAGCTATAACGTTAGCTGGAATATCTTTTGTTACAACGCTGCCAGCGCCGATGATACTGCCAGTACCAATTGTTACGCCACCACATACGGTAGCATTGGCACTAATCCATATATCATTTTCTATCATAATTGGTTTAGAAGTGCCGATTCCTTCACCTCGTTGCTCTGGATGAATGGCATGTCCGGCACAAGTTAAACAAACACCAAGGGCAATAAAGGCATTGGCACCAATATGAACTGGTGAAGTATCTAAGATGACACAATTATAATTAATAACTGTTAAACCATAAGTATGAATATTAAATCCATAATCACAGCGGAAAGATGGTTCAATAAAAGTTAGTGGATGGCATGTGCCAAATAACTCTTTAAGTATTTCGCTGCGACGTTCGTTTTCTATAGGACTTGTTTGATTGTATTCAAAACATAAAGTTTTAGCTTTTGTTTGTAGATGAACTGGCATATCCATATGAGAAGAAGTGTAGGCGTGGTTTGATTTCATAATTTCTAACATATCCATTTGAAGGTTCCTTTAGGGTAATAGTGATTTTATATTTTAAAGAAATTATTAGTATATCATTTATAGTGCTTTAATAGTCTTATATAATGAATTTTTTCTCTAAAAACTTTATAAAAAAGTTGTTGACATATATATACAGCCCATGATATATTATTTGAGTCGACAAGACAACAACAAATGGTGGGTATAGCTCAGTTGGTAGTAGCACTGGATTGTGGTTCCAGGTGTCGTGGGTTCGAGCCCCATTACCCACCCTGTTATGAATATCATAACAGTCTCTGAATATAGGGTTATCGCCAAGCGGTAAGGCACAGGATTTTGATTCCTGCATTCCAAGGTTCGAATCCTTGTAGCCCTGCTAGTGTAAAAGCAGTTAGATTTAATCTAACTGCTTTTTTGCATTTATAAATAAATTTAGGAGAATAATAAGAAAAAAGGACATAGAGAGATGAAAAAAATTAAAACAAATCTTAAGTATAGGCTGCATCGCCTTAATGATGTCATTTACTTTAGCAGGTTGTGGAGTGCAGCAAAATAGTACGAACACAAATACAATTCAAAGCAGTACGAATGAAGCTGCTAATGTAAAAAATGAAACTGTTGCAAATACAGTGGGAAATAATAATGAAGCAAATGCAGAAAATGAAGTTGTAGCACTTAAAGAGCATCCTATTGTTACAATGAAGATTAAAGATTATGGTGATATTACATTAGAACTTTATCCAGAAATGGCACCAAATACAGTCAATAACTTCGTAACACTTGTTAATGAAGGATTTTATGATGGACTTACTTTTCATAGAATTATTTCAAGATTTATGATTCAAGGCGGTGATCCAAAAGGAACAGGTGAGGGCGGAACAAATTACAGTATCCTTGGTGAATTTGCCGCAAATGGTTTTAAATAAAATATTCTTTCACACACAAAAGGTGTTATTTCAATGGCAAGAACAGCAGAGCCTAACTCAGCAGGAAGTCAATTCTTTATTATGTCAGCAGATGAAACTAATTTAGATGGACAATATGCAGCATTTGGTAAAGTAACAAATGGTTTAGATATAGTAGAAAAATTACAAAACGTACCAACAGGAAATGGTGATAAAGCAATCGATGATGAGATACAAATGGTGAGAAAGTACCTGCTGTTGTGAAAACTAAATAATAAAGGAGAGTTAGTGAGCTTTTCTAACTATAGAGAACCAACAGAAATTGTTGCCCAAGAGAAGATATAATGGGAACATTTTCATATAATGATTATGGAGAGGGAACAGGTACATCGGATGGCAGCACCTTTTGTAAGTGGTGTAGGTGCACTTATTCTATCATTAAATAAAGATTTGACACCTATGGCTTAAAAAAACAAATTATAGATAATGCAGTAGTGTTAGAGAATATGAAAGATAAAGTAGCTGGTGGCAGATTACTTAATGCGTATAACGCAGTTGTAATACCTAAGCAAGAAGAAGGTATCAATGAATATACAAATCGACAAGTATTAGGCTTTAGTAATAAGAAACTTATAGAACATTATAAGGATCAAGTGAAAATGGATAAGAAGACTAATAAAATTATTGTAAAGGTTAAAAAGGAAAGAAATATAGAGCAAGTTATAGAAAAGGTTATAGGAGAAACTGGTATAAATAATATAGAAATAGAAGATTATATTGATTTGATAGGAAGCTATATAATAAAATGTCCAGATATAGAAAGTGCGGATAAAATTGTTGAGGTATTAAATACATATGATGTAATAACATATGCAGAAATGAATTATATAAGAAAAATGTAGGGAAAGACGAAAGATTAGCGATATAGTAATCCTTTCTTTATGGTGTAATTACACTAAAAAGAAAGGAATATTATATTTATGGAAAAATAAATACAAAAAGGTGTTGACTTATGTAGAGAAGTGGTGTATTATTAATCAAGTCAGCGAGATAAGTGTTGACAAACATGATGAACTTTGAAAAC
>NZ_BBCG01000112.1 GCF_001311925.1 Cellulosilyticum ruminicola JCM 14822 | reverse complement strand
CGACCATCTGGTTTATATAAATCTTTCAGTTTGTCATAGATAAAGCTTAAGTCAATAGCTGCATCAATTTTTCTTATAAGATGATCTTGAGGTACAAGGTCATCTATACTTAACATTTGTATTTGGGATCTTTCATCATTATTTCTTCTGCCCATCATTGTATACACTTCTACTTCTAGTCTAACAGTAAAAATGGCTGTAGACAATGTAATTGTCTACAGCCTGAGACAGAATAAGTATTCTGTCTATTTGCCATGCTTAAAATTATACATTTAGATAGAGTTTAAGCTATAAAAAAGGTCATCTACCAATATTTAACTATTCGTAGATGACCTTTTTATATAATATCACTTAACTAAATGACATTGGGTATTTTAGAACCTTTATTTAATTGTGATAACGAATATGTTTTATTAAATGTTGCATCAAGCATGATTAATTTGTTACCAGATAAATCAATTAATGTACTTGAAGAATTATGTGAAAAAAGAGGGATGTTTTCTGTTGAAGCACGTATGTTTCTTAATGAATGGAGAAAGGGTAACATAAAATATTAAGTGTAATTTATATATAGACATGGATGGATATAAGATGGATTTTGAATGCCCTCTTTTATAAGCTGCAACACTTGATGTTGCACTCAATAAATATTAAAATGAAATAATAATTTATATGGAGAGTGTGAGACTAGAAATGAGAATAAGAGTACCAAGTTATTTTAAGGATTTTACATGTATTGCATCAGAATGTGAAGATACTTGCTGTGCAGGATGGAGCGTTGTAATTGATGAGCAGTCGTATAACGATTATCAAAATGTAGACGGTGAGTTTGGCCAAAAGTTAAGAAGTAGGATTGTGGAAGAAGATGGTGACAAGGTCTTTGTATTAAATGGTGAGAACTGTTCATTTTTAAATGAAAATAAGCTTTGTGAAATATACAATGAGCTTGGTGAGAAAAGTCTTTGTTATACATGTAGACAATATCCAAGGTACATGGAGGAGTTCTTTGATTTAAGAGAAATGGGCATTTCATTATCTTGCCCAGAGGCTGCTAGAATCATATTAGGGAATGATAAGGTAACAGTATTTGAATTAAGCGAGGATGATCAGCTAGGAGACATGGAGGATAGTATTGACGAAAATGCACTTGAAGACTTTTTCCTATGTAGAGAGATCATCATTAATATGATAGAAATGCTCAATATATCTTTAGGCATTAAGGCAGCAGCAGTCCTTAAATTTGTTGAAGAAATCCAAGATAAAATAGATTTCGATGAGATGGATGAAGTCAAATATGTGATAGAAAAGTATAGTGATAGTCATTTTATAGAAGAATTGATCAATGATTTAGACCAGTATGAGGGAAATGAAGTTATTAAGTATCATAATGTCTGTGCGTATTTTAATACATACAGAGATTTAGAACATATCAATACCCATGATCCATTAGGGCTAAATAAGGCATTAAAAATTTTTGGTGAAGCAGATAGCAAATCTTATATTAATCAGCATAAGGCATTTAATGCGTATTATAAAGATAACATGTACAAGTTTAAAAATATATTAGTGTATTTTATATTTAGATACTTTATGAAGTGTATATTTGATTATGATATGTCTGCAAAAATCAAGATAGCTATTATAAGTACAATTATGATTAAGGAACTTGCCGTTGTAAGATGGATAGAAAATGGACAATTTACAGAGTAGATATGGTGGATATCAGTCATATGTATTCTAAGGATATTGAGCATTTAGAAGAAAATATAGAAGCACTACAAGAAATTTTTGAAACTGAGGCCGTTTATGAAGTTGATCAAATCATAATGACTTTAATGAATGAATTTTAAATAAGTATATAGTGAAGGTGTAATGAAAAAAGCTGGTAAACTTTTATGTTTACTAGCTTTTTTGATATTGAAATAGGAGTGCTAGATATAAATTAGTATATATTAATTAAAATTCTATTTTTTATGAATTTTAAAAATATTATTTACAAATCATTCTTAGACTTTTTAAAAATTATATTTCATAGTCATTAACTTAAGATTAAGTTTTTCCAGCAACAATAAGTTGTTCTAAATAACCTTCTATTTTAGATAGGTGGTTTGTGTTAATGGTAAAATAAAACGGAGAGATTTCGGCAAACAAAAATGGTGAAGATTATACATTTTATTACAATTATCTGTTACTCTAAAACAATAATAAAGATTATTGTTAAAGGAGAACTGTAATAATGAAAGGATGGCTTATGTTTGTTGAAATTCACAACTATAAAAATCTAGGACTTAATAAATCTCAAGTAGCTAAAAGACTTAGCATCGATTATAAAACTGTATGCAAGTATTGGGATATGACTCCAAGTACATTTTCTAAGCTTCAGCAAGACGCTCAAACTCGAAGTAAAAAGATTGACGGCTATCAACGTCAGATCATTGAATGGCTTAAAGAATTTCCCGACCTTTCCGCAGCTCAAGTTTATGATTGGCTCCTTGAAATGCATAGCACATTAAATTTTAGCGAACGAACACTAAGAAACTATATTAGTCAGATTAGAACGGTCTATAAAATTCCTAAGCATCCACCCTTAAGGCAATATGAAGAAATCCCAGAACTACCACCAGAGAAGCAAGCTCAAGCTGATTTCGGTCAGATCTGGGTTAAAAAATTAGATGGTTCTCGTATCAAAGTTTATTGCTTTGTATTAGTACTTTCTTATTCTAGATATAAGTTTGTTTGGTGGCAGGATAGGCCTTTTAATACTCAAGATCTTATACGACTTCATCAAAAGGCTTTCGATTACTTTGGAGGTATGCCATCTGAAATTGCTTATGATCAAGATCGCATCATTGTTGTGTCTGAGAATGCAGGCGATATTATCTGCACTGAGGACTTTCAAAACTATATGTGTCACATGAAATTTAAGATGAGACTATGTCGGGCGTATGATCCCGAAAGTAAAGGAAAAGTTGAAGCGGCAGTTAAATTTGTCAAATACAACTTTGCTAAACATAGGGTTTTTAAAGATATTGAATCTTTTAATGACGAGTGCATGTTATGGCTTGATAGAACTGGAAATGGTAAGGTTCACGATATAACAAAGAAGGTACCTAAAGAAGTGTTCGCCCTAGAAAAACAACACTTACTTCAGATACCATCCACTTTGTTTGATCAAAAATCTACTAATAGTTTAACGTATTCTGTTCGAAAAAACAATACCATATCTTATAAACAAAACCGTTATCAAGTACCTAAAGGTACATACTCTCCTAAGAAAGAAGTTCTTCTTTCTTTAAATGACGATATGTTAAACATACTAGATATTGATACAGGCGAAGTGCTTGCTACGCATAAGATCCATGAAGGTAAAGGTAACTTGATCCAGATTCATCATCCTGAACGTGTTAAAGGAAAAAATATTCAAGATCTGGAACAAAAAGCACTTGCACATTTTGAACATAGTGATGAGGCCATTCATTTTTTACATCTTATTGAAGAAACGAAACCTCGTTATTATGGAGATCAATTACATCTTATCAACCAAGTAAACAAAGGCCAAGCCTTAGAAGATAAGCTGGCAGCATTAAAATATTGTATGGAGCGATCTCTTATAGGTGGTAGCTTTTATAAGGAGTCCCTAGAGTATATTCTTATGAAAAAAGAAGAATCAGCAAGTAATAGCCTACCTTTTAAAATGCCAGAATTAAATAGCAAACCAAACATCAGTTATATTAAGCCTGAAACTAGAAAAATTGAAGAATACTTGTTTTATCCAAGAAAGGACAGTGGGAAATGGGTACATTAGACGAAATCATTAGCTATAGTGGAAGTTTAAAATTGATCTATCTCAAGCAAAACCTTGAGCAGCTTTTAGATGAAGCAAAGAAAAGAGATCAAAGTTATCAAGAATTTCTACGCACTATATTATGTTATGAAATGGAATCAAAAGAGGCACGTGCGAAAGAAAAAAGGCTAAAAAGTGCTAGTTTTCCTACTCTAAAAACAATCGAAGAGTTTGATCTGTCGTTTCAAAAGAGTATAAGTAAGCGTCAGCTTAATGAACTATGCGAACTCACTTGGGTAGATCAAATGTATAACTTAATCCTTCTAGGGCCACCAGGTGTAGGTAAAAGCCATTTAGCAATCGCATTAGGCTATAAGGCTATTGAAGCTGGTTATAACGTTAGCTTTATTACAATGGACTTATTAATGCATACATTGAAAACAGCTGAAATATCAAAAAAGAGTAAAGGCAAACTTAATCGTATACTTGCATCAAGTCTAGTGATTATAGATGAATTAGGTTATTTGCCTATAACTAGAGAAGAAGCCAATCTATTCTTTAGCCTGATCTCTACATTACATGAACAAGCATCTATTATTATCACATCTAATAAAGGATTTGAAGATTGGACAGAATTATTAGGAGATCCAGCATTAACAACGGCAGTACTTGATAGGATTACATATCGCTGTGAAGTTATTACAATGCAGGGGAAAAGTTATCGCTTAGAGCATCGACAATCGCTTTTTGATAAAGTTGAAAATGACTAGCGTTTATGCCGCGAAAGTTCCTTGATTATGAGGGTTGATATGCTAAGCTGAATAGAAATGGCAGCACACAAGCATCGTAGTTCATCATCAAACTGGGTGGCGGCCTCAGCTGCCTGATAGCATATCAACGGAGGCTCATAATCAAGGAAACCGTGGAATAAATGCGGACCTAAAATATTTACTATAGCCTAATAAGAATTAGGGAAAATTATTTGCCAAAATTTCTCCAAAAGTACTTGCCGGTAACAGTTTGTCTTAAACGTTTTTCATGCAAAGCCAACTTTCCTATTCTTTGAACTAAGTTAGAAAACGTCTCGTAAGTATGTAGTGTGATTCTTTTTAGTGTATAGAATTGATATAAGTCTACAAGCAGTAATGTATAAAATCTTTGCATACTTACGCCTCTCCCCTGATTCTTAAGCATGGTTTGATCTATGCAATCATACAGTGGCATTGTAAGTAACGCTCCAA
>NZ_BBCG01000111.1 GCF_001311925.1 Cellulosilyticum ruminicola JCM 14822 | reverse complement strand
GCACATGTCGTTATCTTAAGTTTTGTCTAAATATATAATTTCATAAGCGTTAACTTATAAATAAAATTTTCCAGTAATAAATTCAATAAAAATGGGAAACCTCTATAGTCTAATAGCACTTAGATTAGGAGGTTTCCCATGTATATCGCAAGTCTAGGATCATTACTTACAATGCCGCTTTATGATAGTGTAGATCAAAGCATACTTAAGAGTCGGGAGAGAGGCGTCAGTATGCAAAGATTTTATACATTACTGCTTGTAGACTTATATCAATTCTATACACTAAAAAGAATCACATCAAATTCCTCAACAAATTCTTGATCAAGATGAAATATTTTGCCACATGCTGAGCACTGTGCATGCATATGACTATTACAGTGTTCTTGTGTCTCTGAATATTTACAACATGTGGCATTTAGATCGTTTTCTTTATAACGAATCAATTTTCCTTCCTTATATAATTTTTCTAGATTACGATAAACTGTGGCATAATTAATGTTCTCGCCATCTGTAATAAGTTTATTTACAATATCTCTAGCAGTGAATCGGGGTTCTGCATTTTGTTTCAAATACTGGATTATTAAAGTTCTTGGTTTTGTTTTATATTCACCTTTCACAATTTCACCAACCTTGTCTCTTTCATCTTAACAAAAGAATAGCTTAATTATACACCTCACGTCAAACGCTATAAGATGTTAACGTATGTATTATAAGTTTCCTCACCGATGCTTGCTTCATATATTTTGATTTCTTTATCTTCTAGAACAGTATAAGCTACTGGCCAAGGATTAAAACCGCTAATTTGATTGAAGACTTGTTGCAATATGATTTTGGGAAGAATTTTATACAATAGTTTAGATATACTTTTACGAAGTTCCGTGTTTTTGAACACTAAATTTACTATTAGTTTAGTATTTATAAACACATGTGTTAATACATTGTAAGCGTACCTATTTAAATTTCAGAATATTTCCCTGATTTTTCCTCATTCTAAAATTCACAAAATCCTCTTTCGCATCTAATAGTAAATAAATATTTTTTTCAAACATCTGCGCAAACGTTTCTCCTGGGTATGCATCATAACGGTGTCCTGGATATATTTCTGTTTCTTTCAAAATAATATTTTTTAAATGTTGAATAGTATTGTACATTTCTTCAACATCGCCACCAATGCCAGTGCATACGCCACAGCCTTCAATAAAAAGTGTATCACCTGTAAAAAGTTTATTCCCTACCCAATAACACATACTACCTTTAGAATGCCCTGCTGTATGAATGCATCTGATACTTGTATTGCCTATTTGTATTTTTTCTTCATCATCTAATAATTTCATACTCGGCATGTAATAATCATAAAAATGTGCTTCTATTTCTGAAAGACATACTTGCATCTGATAATGCTTATAGAGCCATTCCACTTGTCGAATATGATCAGAATGGGTATGAGTAAGTAAAATATATTTAGGTTTTAACCCCTTATCTTGTATAAGAGTTTCAAGTTTTTCCTTTTCGCATGCAGGATCAATAATACCTGTTTCTAAAGTTTTGTTATCTATAATAACATACGTATAGCTTTTATATGATGTTGTTTCATCTTTTAAAATGTGTAAACTAAATGTATTTTTTGTCATTTTTTGAACTCCTTTGCTATTGTCTTTGTTGAATGTCTTCATGATAAATAATAGATTCTATAATATATTTAGGGCAATGCTTAGTTTCTAAATATATTTTACCAATATACTCACCAACTATCCCTAGCATTAAAAGCTTTAATCCACCTAAAGCCCAGATAGAAACACTTAAGCTAGCCCAACCGCTTACTGTTTTGCCCATGAAATGCACTACTAGACAGTAAATAAGCATACCCATGCTCACTAAAAATGATAAACTTCCTAATAATGTTGCAATACGTAAAGGCTTAATTGTAAAAGAAGTAATACCTTCTAGAGCAAAAGCAATCATTTTCTTTAAAGGATACTTAGACTTACCGGCTATACGTTCTTGACGTTCATAAGTTACAGTTGTGGATGGATAACACCTATTTGAGGAGCAATACCACGTAAAAACAGATTAACTTCACCAAATTGCATTAGGCCCTCCAGGGCTCTTTTACTCATTAAACGATAATCTGCATGATTGAAAACCATCTCAACACCTAAGAAATGCATGACTTTATAAAATCCTTCTGCTGTAAAACGTTTAAAGAAGGTATCTTTTGCCTAGAAGACCTATCACCATAAACGATATCATTTCCTGCTATATATGCATCAACAAATTTCTCAATAACTTGAATATCATCCTGTAAATCAGCATCTAAAGAACTTACACTATCTGCATTTTCTTTAGCTACCATTAATCCTGCTAACAATGCATTTTGATAGCCTCTATTATGCGCTAAATTAATATCTACAAATAGACTATCTTCTTGTATTAATGCATTAATGATTTGCCATGTACAATCTTTGGAGCCATCATTTACGAAAGCTATACGACTTTTCAATGCAATCTTCTTTTTGGCCATAAGTGCTTCCATAATGCTTTTAAGTTGACTAGCTATTTCTCTTAAAACTTCTTCATTATAACAAGGTATAACTAATCATAAATCCTTCATTTTCTCCTCCCTTAACTTTCTTTATACAGTAGTTTAATCTATTATAACTCAATCATTATACATTTTCAAAATTATACAACAATAGCTGCCTGCTATTTCATACTACTTAAAATAGCTAGGCAGCCAATGAACTAAAATAATTCATTTTCTAACGGATGATAATGTAAACCGTATAAAGGATGTAAAGTATAACTAAAATACTACCTTCTATTCGTCCAACACGTTTTTGTATCCAAGCAAATATATAGGTAATAACATTAAATCCTAATAAAATCAATAAATCATAAATAGATAATACGTTTACATTAATTGGATGAATACTAGCAGAAAGTGCAAGTACTAATAAAATATTAAAAATATTAGATCCTACAACATTACCAATGGCAATATCACTTTTGCCCTTTTTAGAAGCTACTAAACTTGTGACAAGCTCAGGTAAGGAGGTACCAATTGCAACAATTGTAAGACCTACTAAAGTTTCACTAAGTCCAAAAGAAATCGCAATCTTTGAAGCACTATCTACGACCAGTTCTCCACCTAAAACAATGCCCACAATTCCTCCGAGGGCAATTAAAATCCCCTTACCTAAGCTATATTTAGGCTTAACATCCTCTTCTTGATGTTTATTCTTTAAAGCTGCTTGAATCATGTTATAGATAAAAACAATAAAGAATAAAAGTAATGTTAATCCATCTCCACGACTAATTACATTAGGGACACCATTGTTTAAAAAAGAGTCTGATCCTAAAAATAATAGTGCAACTGTAATTAAGATAGAAAAAGGAAAATCCTGTTTAAGAACTGAATCTTCCACAGCGAAAGGTGTAATAATGGCACAGCCTCCAACGACTACTAAAGTATTAAAAATATTAGAGCCAATAACATTCCCCATGGCAATATCATTTTGTCCTTTAAGGGCAGCAGTAATGCTGACTGCTGCTTCTGGTGCGCTTGTGCCAAAGGCAACAATCGTCAATCCAATAATAAGTGTAGGAATATGAAAAATTTGTGCAATAGATGAGCTACCATCTACAAAATAATCCGATCCTTTTACAAGTAATACAAAGCCAATAATAAGTAAAATATAAGCCACTTTAAAAGTCCTCCCTTAGATGTGTTTGTTATAAAATATACATACTATTAGCAGTTTCACCATTTTTTTATTTTCTTATTCCCATGGGAATTTCTTATACCTTACAAAGTCCATAATATTCTCCCTGGTCTGTGGTTCTTGCATTAATGTAGTTATTGTACGTACTGCTTCTTGTTCCATTTATCTATAAACTCCTAAAATAGGCTTTCATTTGTCCGATAAAAGGTATTCTTACAAGTCGTGCCCTTAACCAAAAGCGTTGTAATACTTGTGCCGTATTATCTGATAAATAATCTATTACGTGATTTTTATAAGCATCTATTGCCTGAGTTGTTACAGTCATTGCATAAGCTTTTTGATATCCCACTCTTCGTACTAAATAAGGTAATATCATAGCTGGTAACAATCCCCATAAAGCTTCAGATAGACTAAAACGTACATTGTGTGTGCCAATAACATAATCACTAGCTGCTATAATGCTCATTTCACCTACTGTTATCTGCCCTTCAACCTGTGAAACGATAAGTCTTGAAATTGTACTTAGACGTTTGATTGTCTGCATATACAACTCAGGTTGATTAACCTTAGAAGTTGTATGATTCATTAATTTTATATATTCACTAAAATCCATTCCTGTACAGAAGAATTTACTATTTCCTTTTAAAGCAATCATTTTATTATAAGGATTTTGTTCAGCATAGTCTAATATACTATTCAGTTCTTGTAAAAGTTCAATGTTAATACTATTTTTATCCTCAATTCTGTTAAATGTAACCTCTAATATTTCACCTTTTTCATCTACTAATAATGTATTATATCCATATTGACTCCTCTTGTAATTATTATAAATAGTCTATTATGATTAGCCTACAAAAAGATAGTTTTTAAAACTACTTTACATTATTATGGTATAATTAAGCAAAAAATAAAGGGGATAATTTTATGTTTTGTTAAAATATAGTCCAACAACTTAATCTTGGGGATCCAACAATTACTCTACCTAAATATCTTCGTAAAAATCTTGAGAAGAGTTGGGTTACCCCTTTTAATAAATATATTTTTTCTAACATTAATGAAGAACGTTTTGAAGTGCTCTATAGTGATGAAGTTTCTAGACCAAATTCTCCTGTTAATATATTAGTAGGTCTTCTTATTCTTATTTAGTTTACCAGGTGAAGACCTTATTGGCGCTTTAAATTTCGATATGAGATTTCAGTTCGCTTTAGGCACAACAAGTTATGAGAAACAGCTTGTATCCATCAATACTCTTTATAACTTTAGAACAAAAGTCCTGGAGTATGAGTAGAGACTTGATAAAAGAAGAAATAGAAGTTCTTGCTGCGCTTATTGAAACAGAGATGAAACTTGATGACAAAATGCTTCGTATGAATTCTATGATGATAAGTTCATCCTGTAAGAAACTGTCCCGTATTGAATTAGTTTACACTGTTAATCTAAAGCTTATAAAAGCACTCAATAAGATCAATCCCAAGCTTGTTCCAGAAGAATTAAAGTGTTATTTAGAAAAAGGACACAAGAATGAAACAATCTATAGAACACGTGATAAAAATGCTACAACTAAA
>NZ_BBCG01000110.1 GCF_001311925.1 Cellulosilyticum ruminicola JCM 14822 | reverse complement strand
CTTTCTGAGAACGAAAGAGTCTTGCATATCTAAAGTTACCTTTTGCAGTTGTAAAGACTGCTAACTGATAAACAGTTGGCTTATCACTATTGATGTAAAGCTTCACTTCACCCCAATCGAATTCACACACATCGCCAAGCTTATATTCTTGTTTAATATAGGCTTCTTTAGATTGTTTATTGAGTTGTCTAACAGCTTTACAAACAGTGGTATATCCAATGTCAACATGCTGTTCTTTAAGAGCTTCATAAATATCAATAGACTTCATTTGCTACTTATGTATGCCGTGTTCTCTTTTTTCATGGTTTTGCTCAAGATACATCTGGATCTTATGCATAACTTCTGGTGTTAACTTTGTTTTTGATCGAGAAGAGGTATCATATTTAGGTTTTTCTACTACTTGTTGAATAATTAAAGGAAAATCTTCAGACTGAGGATTTGTTGCAATGAGTTTTTCTCGAGAAGCATAGTATTGCTTAATGTATCTTCTTACCGTATTACGTCCTATGCCAAACTCTCTAGCAATAGCTCTTTGAGATTTTCCATTAAGAGCTGCCATAATAATTTCTTGTTTCTGTATCAAAGTAATTACTCCATATCACCCCATATGTAATTGTTTGTACATATGGATTATAAGATTGAAGTGGTTCCATTTTCAAATGTATTTCTGGTTCCATTTTAGAGTATCATATACAACTATTAAGTAATAATGCTAAAAGAACCAAAATATTTATTATTACTCTTGAAATAATTGTTGCCCTAATAATCTTACTTACAGTCTTTATAAACTCAGTTGTAATTATCCCTCAATAGAAAAATGAGGACAGATTAAATCTGCCCCCTTACATATTTTATAATACCATTTATTAATCTACTATGATTCCCAAAATCTAATTTGTCAATGAATTATGTATTCCACCTCTCTATGTTTTGCAACTTCATGAAAGTTTCTCCCATATATTTTATAACCTCAATGTCTTATCTGCTAATTTTTCAACATCAGTATCATGAGTTATTATTATGCAAATTAAGTCCTCTAAATCTTTACATATAAATTCTTTAAGCACCTCACGAGAATCTCCATCTAGATATGCAGTTGCCTCATCTAATATAAGCACGCTAGGTTTTTTTATTAATGCACGTGCGAGTGCTATTCTTCTTTTTTGACCTCCTGATAAATTTTTTCCTCCCTCCAATATAGGTAGTGATAACATTTCATCTATTTCTTGCTGTGATGTTGTATTTAATATTCCACACTTTTCAAGAACATTAACAACCTGTTGTTTATCAATATTAGGGACAGCAAATGTTATATTATCCATCAACGACCCATTAAATAAAAATGTCTCTTGAAATACAATTGCAATCTCTCTCCTAATACTTTTTAGGGAAAACTCACAGGATTTCTTCCCATTATATTTTATATCTCCTGTATATTTTCCATATAATCCCAATAAAAGCTTAGCAATAGTTGTTTTTCCACAACCATTTGCTCCAACTATTGCTAATTTTTCCCCTTTACTTACTGAAAAGTTTATATCTTTAAGCACTGGAACTTCATTATATGAAAATGTAATTGATTCTACTCCAATACTTTGAATTTGTCCTATATCTACTCCTGCCTCAATATCTTGCTCTTCTGATGCATCAAAATACTTTAGTCTTTTTAGGCATGCAATTGCTGGTTGATAACTTGTATATGCAGAAGATATTAATTGAGCTGGTGCTAATATTATACTCGTATACTGAGTAACTGCTAAATATTGTCCTATACTAATATTATTATTTATTATTAAAGTAGCACTCAATAAAGTTATTCCAATAGATATCAACATATTAAGTAGTATTATCGACTCACTAGATAGTGTAAAATGAATATTCTGCCAAAATGTTTGCTTATATATTTTTTCATTAATACTATTGATTTCTTCTGCTCTACTTTTAATCCTATTCATTGTCTTTATTTCTGCTATTCCTTCAATACTTTCATACATAACTCCACTAGAATAACTTCTTAACTGTGCTGTTTTCATTATGCTATCTCTATATTTTTGTGCTGCTTTATACGCTACTATTCCAATAGTTGGTAACGCCGGACAATAAAATAGCAAAATATAAGGATTTATTCTATATACTACAATAATTCCCCCTATACATGATAAAATAGAACTAATAATATTAAGACATATAGGTGTGAAGAATATAGAAATTCCATCTACTTCTCTAATTCTCTCTGCTAACTCTCCACTGCTTATTTGATCAAAAAAGACATTTGGGATCTGAACACCTTAGAAATAATACGCTCTTTAAGCATCTTAGTCATATCTGTTCCAGCTTTAGAAATAATTCCATTACTTATGAATTTTAATACAAAATTAAGTAAATATAGTAAAAATATTACTTGCAATAATTTTACCACTACCTTGATATCTTTATTCATTATTCCTATATCTATAATTTGTTTATTAATAATAGGTATATATATACAAATAATCGATGATAAAATCATCATATTAAAAACTAAAATACTTGCTAATATTGTTTTTTTATATTTCCTTATCATCAAAACAACTCCCTCTGACTACAATAATATTCACTATCTATTTTTTTCTCTACTGAATATTCAATAGCCCTACAATCAAAACATTGTACATTATGCTTACAATCATTGCATGGTTTAATCTTTGATTTAGCCATATACCAAAACTTCCTATATTCCCCTTTATGTAATATAGAGGATATTGTATCATTATGTAAATCGCCTAGTTTAAAATCTCTTAAGTAAGGACATGGATAAATCTCTTGATTAGCAGCAATAAATATTTGCCCATATAAACAACTATTTACATTTTTTCGTACTTGATAAGTTAAATAATCTGTTTTCTGTATACGCTGATTATAATCATTTAAAATTTCTTTAGATAAAACTGGAATATTATAAATAAACTTTTTAACTATTGGCACATTTAATGATTTAATTTCATCCATTTTTTCATCCATCATAGGATCACTAATTAATAATGTTAACATCAAGTTAATATTAAACTTTTTAATTAAGAGAATATTTTTTAATACTCTGTCATAAATACCTTTTATTTTAGTAATTTTATAGTATTGCTCTTCATTACAACCTATGAGTTGTATATTGAAGCATAAATTTCTGTAAATACTTAGTGTTTTAATTATATCAATATTTAATGTATATCCATTAACTGCAATACCTACTACAACACTAGGACCTAATTTATTTACCTCATCTAATATGGCTTTTATATTTTCATAGCTATTTAAATTATTAAAAGGATCTCCCCCTAATATTATTATTTCTCTTACTCCTAAAAAATCATTTTTTCAATTAGCTTTTCATAATTATATGACTTTGCTTGATAATTCCATTTCTTACAAAAACACGATGCAACTGGTGCATCACTATGTTCATCACAAAAATAACACCCCAACGGACATTTTGTATCTAATTCAATAATTACTCTTCTCATATTAAATGCAGATATATTAGATTCATCATACGCAAAATCCATACTAAAAGGTAATTCTATTTTACAATGATTTTCTACCTCTACAATCCATCCTCCTCTTAATAACTTATTTATTAGCATTATATGTTCATTATTATTAGCTTCATCCTGCATTATTTTATCATATTCAATTGTTTCAACTGTATTAAATGATATGTATTCTCCCGACTTAGTATTTAGTAGAACCACTCCATTTTTCCCTCTATTCTCTACTATAAAATTTGCTAAATTATACATATATACCAATTCCTTTCTTATTAAACCAACTTTATTTACAAATCTAATGTTGTACAGTAATATGTCAGTAATAACTTTATCTCTTCTATTTGATTTTTACAAAAGTTTTTGTCTAGTGTAAACCTACTCCCATCCGTATTTAAAATTGCATAACATATATCACATAAATTTTTAATGGAACAATTAGCACATTTTTCTTTTCGAATATTACATAAGTTTTCATAATACCCATACGCAACTTCTTTATCAATTCCACTCTCAACATTTCCAATACTATAATTTTGATTTATCTTTTCGCATATATGTAAATTCCCCTCAACAGAAACAGTTAATTTAGATTTTAAAGGTGAACAAATCGCACATGTTTTATCACTAAATTGTAATTTGTTTGATATACTTGCTAATTTAAATCTAAAAAGTTCATCAACAAATTTTACATTTGTATTTGCTTTTAAATATTCATGCAACAAAGTTTTCATTTCTTCCATATAATTCTTATATGGAAAATATTTTTTGTGATAATTAGTATTTATCCCTGAAACTGTATTTACTCTAATAATAGATTCATCTAGATCTCTATTTTCTAAAAAAAACTCATACATTTTAATAGGACTAACTTGATAATCCATAGTTATCAAGATTCCTAGCATGTTAGAAGGTGCAATTGCTTTAGCATTCATAAAATTATATACAACCTTAGCAAAAGTAGGCTTATTATCAATAGTCTTTCTATTCAAATCGTGAATTTCTTCATATCCATCAATACTTACATTAATGTATACATTATTATCAATAAGATATTTCACCTTATCTTCTGTCAATAAATATCCATTTGTAGTTATGGTATATTGAGCATCTAATATCTTATAATACTTCTTAACTTTTTCTATTGTATAACATATTTTGTCATACTGTAATAAAGGCTCTCCACCATAAAAAGTAATTGAAAACCTATTTTTGGGATTCCACTCTAAACTTTTTTTATAATTAGTTACATACAATTCTAATGCTTTGTCTATAGTATCAATTGAAATATTACAATTGCTATAGCCTTTAGAAAAATTATATTCACTAGAGTTTATACAATAACTACATCTAAAATTACACTGATCAGTCATTACTAAACATAAACCTAAATATTGTTCTTGAGTATTATCATTCATAAAAGCATCTTTTGAAATCTGCGGGCGCTGTGTAAAATATCGTTTAGCCATTTCATCTAATTCTTCTTCATTATATTGACTCTTTGATTGAACTATATTGTATTTACAATTATAAATATATTTATTTCCATTTAAAGAAACTATTTCTATAACATTCATATTATTCCTCTCCAATCAGAGCTTATTTATTCTTACATAAAAAATACCACCCAAATATTAGCTTTATTCAAGTGGTATCTGTTTTTTTATGTATTAACTTTATATCTAATGTTTTACTTGCCTCCTGCTGATGTATATGCTGCACCTGCTCCAACAACATCTGCAATAGGGCTTATAGTATCAGCTGCACATGCTGTAGCACAAAGTCCACCACATATAAGAAAACAACCTACAGTTGGTGAAGCCATTAAAACTGTAGCATCTGACATATTATCATCCTCCCTTCCTAATAACGCTAAATAATTACAATTTAATAATTATTTCTATAATTTTATTGTATACTGTTTTTCAAAAAAAACACAATATTATTTATATAATTTATTTTCATTAAACACTTAATTATAATAAAATTTAATAATATA
>NZ_BBCG01000109.1 GCF_001311925.1 Cellulosilyticum ruminicola JCM 14822 | reverse complement strand
TAATAAATGGTATAAAAAATTTAAAAAGTCTAGATACTAACCTTGCAATATGCATGGGAAATCTCCTTTGTTTGAGTGATATTAGACTTAGAGGTTTCCCATTTTTATTATTTTAATTACTGAAAAATTTTATTTATAAGTTAACGCGTATGCTAAGTAAATACTTGTGGTATGATATAATCACATTTTTACTACAAAAGGAGATTACAGTATGTCACACTTAGATACATTACATATTAAAGATCATAAGGTTATAATCAAGAAGAGCTTGTCTTGCCAAACCTTACAACACTTGTTGCACTTTATCATAAACATAAAAATGAAGTGGTTGACACACGCATCAAAGAAATATTTTCACATAATATTGGCATATTACTTGTTGTTGAAATCATGATTGATGCCAATCACCCTGTTACGATGGAACACTTAAAATCTAGTGAGATTTCAAAAAATATGAAACATGTTCGTGATTATTACGTTATATTAACAAGTCATCTAAAAAAGCACGTATACAATATGTGCAATCCGTATCTGATAGATTGCTTGAAGGTACATTTGAAGATTGCCTCTTCAACACCATGCCTTTTGACACCAGTAATTGTACGTGAAAAATTCCCACAATTTAAGAATACTAATTACAATCAAACGACTTTTAAAAATTTATTTTAGGCCTAAACTTTAAATAAGTAAGTCATTTAAACTCCAAAGTGACTTACTTATTTTTTAACTCATATTGAATTTGCAAAATCTTTGATATAAAATTTTAGTATGTACATATTGTACGGCAGTTATTTTGGTTTTATTACATAAGGAGATTTTTAAAATGACACAACTGATTGATTCTCTTAAAACCCGTTTAGAAGATATACTTATTCTTCTTAAATGGGTAACTCTTGCTATTATTGTCAGCTGTACTGTTGGCTTTATAGGTGCCCTATTCCATTATGCTATTGAATATGCTACCCTTTTTAGGTTACAGCATTGGTACATTATCTTAACACTTCCTCTAGGTGGTCTCTTAATTATTTACTTATATCATATAACTCATATGGCAAACGATAAAGGGACAAACCTAGTTTTACTTTCTATACGTGAAGCAAATCCTATTTCCTTTAAAACAGCACCTCTTATTTTTATGGCAACTGTAATTACCCATCTATGTGGCGGTTCTTCTGGCCGTGAAGGTGCTGCCCTGCAGCTTGGTAGTAGTATCAGTTATCAAATTGGTAAACTCTTTCATTTAGATGAAAAAGATTTACATATTATGACGATGTGTGGTATGAGTACTGGATTTTCAGTTTTATTTGGTACACCTTTGGCTGCTGCAATCTTTGCTATGGAAGTCATTAGTGTTGGAATTATGCATTATGCAGCCCTTGTACCTTGTACACTTTCCGCATTAATTGGCTATGGTATTGCTGGTAAACTTTCAATCACCCCAACTAGCTTTCGCTTAGTAAATATTCCTAGTTTATCAATCACCTCAACAGTTCATGTTATTATCTTATCACTTTTAACAGCACTCATGAGCATTATCTTCTGTCAAACACTTCATACAAGCACAAGACTCTATAAGCGATTCTTCCCAAATCCTTATATTCGTATTGTTGTAGGAAGTTTCTTAGTACTTGGCTTAACTCTTACCTGTGGTAGTACCGATTATTTAGGTGCTGGTATGCCTATTATCAAATCTGCTATTGAAGATACCGTTGTTCCATGGGCCTTTATTCTAAAGCTTATTTTTACATCTTTAACATTAGGTGCTGGCTTTAAAGGCGGTGAAATTGTTCCTGCCTTCTTTGTAGGTGCAACCTTTGGACATCTTGTAGGTGACTTATTTGGTTTCTCTTCTTCTTTTAGTGCAAGCATTGGACTTATTGCACTATTTTGCGGTGTTACCAATTGCCCAATTACAAGCTTTATCTTAAGTCTTGAACTCTTCGGACCTGAAGGCAGCTTATTCTTTATGCTAGCTTGTGCTATTAGTTATATGACTTCTGGTTATCAGGGACTTTATTCTAAACAAAAAATTATGTATTCTAAAATGAAACCTGAATTTATTAATCAGTTTACAGAATAACATAAAAGCGCCGCTTCATGCGACGCTTTTTATGTTTATTAAGCTACAAGGTCTGCTAAAATTTTAGCTACATCTGCAGTATTTACATAAGTTGTATTATTTTTAAGTTTTAAACCTGTTGATAACTTACCATTTAAAGATGAATTCGCATCTTTTACTGTAAAACCAGCTTGTCCTATAGTAAATGTAATTGTTATATTTTCTTTAGTTGCAATAATTTGTTTATTAGCATATTTTACTTCAAATTTTTGCTCTTGTAAGTAACTTCTAAGTGCTACCATTTTACCTGTTTCTACTTTTTCTACTGCTTCTGATACTGGTGCTTCAGTTACTACTGTCATACGTGGCTCGAATTTTCCTTCTACTACACCTGATTTTTCTACATAATCTAAAAGTGTATCCATTAAAGTGTTATATTCTGCTTTAATTGGATATTGTGCAAGCATTATGTAACCATCTCCACCTGCTGCTATAAAGTCATTTGTAGCAAATGTATACATTTTATTAGGATCCACTGCTACACCATTTACTTTAAGATCACTGATACGATTTCCAGCTTCTTTATAAGCATTTAATGTAAATGTCATACCTGCTGTATGAGGAAACGCACCTTTTTCGTGTGGATATTCACTTACGCCATGTTCAAGTGCTGCTTTAAGATCATTTCCTTTAATCTCTTTTACCATTATTGTGTTACCAAATGGGAATACTGTAATCATATCTTTATGTGTAATATCTCCAGCTTCAATCGAAGCACGAATACCACCACCATTTGTAAAGGCTACATCAGCACCTGTTAAATCGAGAATTGCATCTGTTGTGAGTTGTCCTAAATTTGTTTCACATGTTCTCACAATTGAACGCTCACCTACTAATTTTACTTTTGTTTGACCCACTACGCGGTCAAGAAGTGTATTTTGTGATGTTTCTACTTTTTCGATTTCAGCTGCAACCTCTACATTAGGTGTAACTTCAGCAAAGTCATTATAACCTATTAATTTTGCTGTTTTATTTTCTACTTTTCCATCTTCTACAGTAATTTCAACACGTCCTACATTATTGAGTTTATCACCTGTACTTACAATCAAAGTATTATTTACAAGGCGTCCTTCTTCAAGCTTTGAATGGCTATGACCATCTACAATAACATCAATGCCTTCTACAGCTTTAGCTACTAAATCTGAAGTATAATCACCTTCATCAAGTCCAAGATGTCCTACCATAATGACAACATCTACACCTTTTTTTTCACGTAATATTTTAACATTTTTTTGAGCGGCAGCAATCATATCCGTAAATTTGTATCCTTTAATATTATCAGGATGTGTTTTAAATGCTGTTTCTTCAGTAGCCATACCGAAGATTCCTACTTTTACATCATCAACTTCTTTTACAATATAAGATTCTAAGACAGCTTTACCATCATCTGTTACTAAGTTAGATGCAAGTACAGGGAAATTTAATACTTTAACAATTTCAAAGAAGTTTTTTGCACCAAAATCAAATTCATGGTTTCCAACTGTCATTGCATCATATCCAACTGCATTAGCAATTTTAATTACGCTATGTCCATTTTCAAGGTTTGCAAAAGGCATACCTTGGAACATATCGCCTGCATCTACTATGATTGCATTCTCATTAGCTTTTACTTCTTTTGCATATGTTGCTAATTTTGCAAAACCAATAATACTCTTACCATCATCTTTAACATTTCCATGTGTATCATTTGTATGGATTAATGTAATTGTTGTAGCATCTTTTGCTAAAAGCGGTGTGACACTCATACATGCAGTAACCAACATAGTAGCTAATAATTTAAAGCTTGCTTTTTTCATCTTAACTATCATTCCTTTCGCTGTGCTCAAGGCACAAAAATTCATAAAAACGTTTAAGCCCCTATAATACTTTTAGTAGGTAAACAATTATACTACAGAGCACGGGAGGAGAATTAACGATTTCTCTACGGGAAATCCCGTATCTTAACATGTGCCGAATACTTTATCCAAGTACAAATAATTGTGCCATTGAGCACGTACACTAATCTTTGCATAAGCAAAGCCTTGTTTATTATTAAGTATTCAGTCAATGATTGTTTACTTTATTTTTTTGCCTAAAGGAGTGTTTAAATGCTTAAAATTGTATATCCTATCTGTTGTGGCATAGACGTTCACAAAAAATTTGTTGTCGCTACGCTTGCCACTACTAACTCAAATAATGTTACAACCTATCAAACTAAGCAGTTTTCTACTTTTACCGATGATTTACTCAGCCTCGTTTCTTGGCTTAAGGATAATAACTGCTCTGAAGTCTGCATGGAATCCACTGGTAAGTATTGGATTCCTATTTTTAATGTCCTCGAAACTTCTTATCATATCACTTTAGCTAATCCTAAATATATTAAAGCTATTCCTGGTAAGAAAACAGACAAGAAAGATTCTATCTGGATTGCTGATCTTCATAAACATGGTCTTGTGCGTGACAGTTTGATTCAACCTAAATCTATTCGTGATCTTAAAGATGTTATACGTTATAGACGTAAACTTGTTAGTATGCGTTCTAGTGAAAAAAATAGATTTCAAAACTCCCTAACCGTCTCTAATATCATGATTGCTAGTGTTGTTTCTGACACTTTCGATAAATCTAGCGTTGCTATTATTAATCATATGATTTCTTCTCCTGAAGATACAGATTTCGACTATGAATCTTTACTTCATAAAAAGCTTAAATCTAAAACTTCAGATATTGGACGTTCTATTGCCAATCATACACTTTCTGCCACACAAGCCTCCAAAATGTCTGTAGCCTTTAAGCACTTTGATTACATTAATGAGTGTATTGATTTAATGGATGAAACCATAGCAATTCTTGCAGCTCCTTTTCAGAATGAAATCAATCATATTTGTACCATTCCTGGTATCAAAGAACTTGCTACAACAACCATCATTTCTGAAATAGGGGTTGATATGTCTAAGTTTGATAGTTCTAAACATTTATGTTCCTGGGCTGGGCTTACACCCCAAAATAATGAAAGTGCAGGTAAAAAGAAAAGTGTGCGTATCAATAAAACTGGCTCTTATCTAAAACCTATTCTTGTTCAATGTGCCCTAATCGCAATTGCCAGAACCATGCTAACCTGTATTTACCATATGCTTTCTAAAGAAGAGAATTTTAATCATGAATTGTATTTAACTGCTGTAATTAAAGAGCCTTCAGTTATGTCAAGTACTTATCAGCTCAATCAAGCTATTCTTTTATTACAACAAAATGGTTATACTGTAAATATTTTAGATCCTACACTTTCTTCAACTTAATTTAGCCCAAAGTATAAATTTTAATATCTTATTTATCGCTTCTTGGAGCTATTCAAGGGCTTGTTTGCTATGTCTACTTCTAGTTTTCCTTTTTCATACTATTTCCTTATGTAAATATATTTTTAATGTCTATTATTTTATACCATATTTCTACATTTTACGCAATGTATGCTCATATTTATATTTTTTATTATTAA
>NZ_BBCG01000108.1 GCF_001311925.1 Cellulosilyticum ruminicola JCM 14822 | reverse complement strand
ATCAAATTTTACTGGCTGAACTGAATGACGCCATTTTTTGAACTTTTTAATAAAAATCAAAAATTTTATCCACAGAAGGCAACTTTTGAATTGTGAAATATCCTCAACTTCTTATTTACTAATTATTTATTAAACTTTTCTCCACTTTTATAAATGAATTTACTAAAGCAGTTAATCCTATTAGAGAACAGATTAATTGACTATTATCTCTAATAAACGCCAATGGTAAAATACTAACTATTAAGCAACCGATTAAAGCTCTTATTCCATATTTTATAAAAACACCTGGTGCTATAATCTGCGCATAAGTCCATGCTTGTTTAGAAGCTCTTGCCCTTGGTGTGCTATAGCCTCCGGAAGCATTTCCTTTATATTCATAGGAACATTTTTTTATCACTAAAGCTACCAAAATCATTACAACTGGATAAATACAATTTACTATAGCCATTCTCTTTCCTCCTTTTCTTAATATCACTATACAATTATTCCCTTTGCTAACTCAATTACTTCATCAGCAATGTCATAAATCATTTCATCATGTGAAATAATAATAATGATTTTATCCAACTTAATATGTTTTATATATTCTAGAAACTTAATTTTACTTTGATAATCCATAGCTGATGTAGGCTCATCTAAAATAAGCACCTCTGAATTCTTTAAAATAGCTCTTAATAATGATACCTTTTGTTTTTCTCCTCCAGATATATTACTTGAACTATCATTAAAAATTATTTCCTCTTTTTTCAAAGAGTGTATGTATTCATCTATTCCCAAAACAGATAAATAATATTCTATGTCATCAACTTTTTGGGCATGATTTAGATATATATTATTCTCCAATGTATCATTCATAAGTATAGGTTCTTGCTCTGTAACTGCAATATTATTTTGCCTAGCTTGTTTCATATCTATTGATTTAATATTTATTCCATTATAGAAAATTTCACCGTCGTAACTTTTTATATACATTCCAATAACTAAATCAATTAAAGTACTCTTTCCTGCCCCATTACCACCTTTAATAAAATATATATTACCTTTATTAAAAGTTAAATTAATATTCTTTACTATATATTCACTACTATACTTAAATGATAAATCTTTCACTTCTATGCTACTAATTTCATCTAAAATATAATTTCCTTGTTCTTCATCAACTATTTTTAAAATTTCTTCTATTCTCTTATATGACACTAAATTATCTTGGTAACTTTTTCCTAAATTCAAAAAAAACCTAGAACTATCCAATATCTTACTAAGATAGTTAATAATAATAGTAAATGCACCTATGGACAATTTACCATTAATAATTTCAATACCACCCAATACATATATAATAACTTGTGCAATGCTCATAATAATGCTATCACAACTAGAAAATAAATAATTTATTCTTTGTTGTAAAACTGCCCGACTCAACAATTTCTTGAAATTTTCTACTAATCTATTATTAAAAACTTTATAAGCTGAGTGAATCTTTATAAACTTTATATACATTAACTGATCATTTAAACTAGAAAAAACATAGCTTGTTATTCTTTGAATTTTCTAAAAACTTTATACATTGGCTTTTTAAATAGATTATACAGTAATACATAGACATAACTTAAAACTATAGTTATAAGTAGTATCTTACTACTTATATTTTTCAAATAAATAATAGCATATATTAGTATCATTACATTAGTAATAATATTAATTGCTAAACTTACAAAAAACATACTTAAACTATTACAATCACTATTTATCCTTTGCGTCAAATAAACTGGATTCTGATCATTTACGTTGAGCAATGAACTATTCTGTAAGTGTTTTATTACATTTAGATTCATATCAAATGCAACTTTAGTTTGTAAAATAGTATATAAATAACTACTAATAAATCCTATTAAGATGTTTACAATATTTAATATTGCAAATGCCACACAAAATTTCCATAAAAAATATTTATCTTTGCTTATAGTTAAATTGTCAATAAACATTCCGTTTAATAGTGGAAATACCAAATTGATTCCACTAGAAACCATATTTATTAATATATAGATATAAAATAAGATTCTATACTTAACCATATATTGTCTACAAAATTTATATACATTCATATTATTCATCCTTGCTTATGCCTAGTTCCATATATATAAACATATATATTACTTTACACTATTCTGTATAAAGTTTAATACTTGTTTTTCTACTACACCCTTAGTTTTATAACATCCCTTAGCTGTATATGTTTTCTCATTACTATAACTAATTGATGCACATCCTCCACCATCTACTATACATGCATTAATTGAACAGCTTCCTTGTGTAGAAATTTCAGTATTAGTATTAGTATTAGTGTTATACATATTACCTAAATAATCATTCATATTTAATTCTCCTAAAGATATATTTATAAGCGCTTATATTATTATATTATTTTGTCTTTTAATTAAATTCAATATTTTTTGAAAATTCATGCTATTATATAATTATCACTTATTTTAGAAGGTCTTTTATGAATAAACAAAACATATTAATACTTCTTTGTTTGCTACTTATTACTAATCAACTCACTGTATATGCTTCAATTTTACCACCAACCGTTCAGCAAAATACTTTTTACTTAGTGGATAATCAGACATTAAATGATTCTCCCACCTCTGTAACAACTACATCTGAAAGTATCTCTGTTATCATAGAACTTGAAGATTCGCCTTTATTGGAATATGATTTTGTTCAAGAAGATACACTTGTATCATTTCTTAATTCATCTCTAGAAAAAAACTATCTTCTAAAATTTTAGCTAATCAAGAACAAATTCAAGAACAAATTATTAATACCATAAATTCTAATGCAACCTTTGAATATTCATACAAAAATCTTTTAAATGGATTTTCTGCTACTATTAATAAAGATGACATTGAAAAAATTCGCTGTTTAAAAGGAGTTAAAAACATTTATCCTTCTACTTCATATCAACTTTCTCAAACGTCTATTCAAGAATCTTCGAACCAAAATAGCTCACTATTATCTCAGTTTTCCGAAGGTAATTTCCCATATAAAGGAGAAGGGACTGTTATCGCTCTTTTAGATTCAGATTTAGACACAGAACACGAATTAATGACACTTAATGATACTAGTTTATGTGCCTTATCTAAATCAGATGTACTTAATAAACTACCTTCTCTTTCGATTAATTCCCAAAATATACTAGTTGATGACGTATATAAAAGTTCTAAAATTCCATTTGCCTATGATTATGCTAACCTCGATTCTAATACGCATTCCAATTATACTCATGGTACACATGTTGCTGGTATTTTAGCTGCTAATAAATCTGGAAACCCAACTAAATTTGATGGCATCGCACCAGAGGCACAATTAATAGCCTTTAAGATTTTTGACGATACTGGACGTGGTAATGATATAACTCTATGTGCTGCACTAGAAGATGCTATCACGCTTAATGCTGATGTAATTAATATAAGTAGTGGTTTAGATGCCGGATTTAGTAATTCGCCTTATATTGATTATACTACTATTTTTAATAGAGCTTCCGATGCAGGCATTAGCATTATATGTTCTTCCGGAAATATTAATCGTACAGGTATATCAAGCTATTACCATTATCAAAATAATATAGTAGCCCCTTTAACAACAAATCCTGATTATGGACTTGCTAGTAGCCCTGCCATTATACCAACTGCCATTGCTGTAGCTAGTTCATCTGATGCACAAACACCTAGCAATTTTTCATCTTGGGGGGTAACTAGTGACTTATCTATAAAGCCTGAAATTTCTGCCCCAGGCGAAAATATTTACTCTACCTTGCCTAACAATACCTATGGCACATATACTGGAACTTCTATGGCTACTCCATATATTACTGGATGTTCTGACTTATTAGCCCAATACCTAAATCATACAAATACTTTTGAAGGTTATTCTTTTACAAAAAGTAAACTCATTAAAACCTTATTAATGAATACAGCTAAACCTCTAATTGATAGTACAACTTCTTTACCTTACTCTCCACGTAAGCAAGGTGCTGGCCTTGTCAACCTTTTGGGTGCCTCAAATGTAAAAGTTTTAGTTTATAATTCTCAAAATTATGAACCCAAAGTCGATTTAGGATATCAATTAAATTCTTCTTTCAGCTTCAATGTAATACTACAAAATTTTTCGGACATCTCCACTACCTTCTATGTTACTTCAAGTATATTTACTGATAATTATTCTAATTATGGATCCTCTAATCTTCCAAACTTTATTACTGATCATGCTTATCCTCTTTCTAATGCCAAGATTCAACTTAACGATAGTGTCAAAAATATTAATTGTACCACCCCAAGTTCTTTAAATATTATTTCATCAACTACACCTGAATCAATTACTGTAGATGCTAATTCATCCTTAAACATATGTGTCAAGGTTTCTCTTCCCATTTCAGATATTGATCAACTAGAACAAGTTTTCACTAATGGCTTTTTTATCGATGGATACTTAACATTTTATTCTACTGAACATACTACTCTAAATATTCCTTATGTTGGTTTTTATGGAAATTGGAAAGATGCACCTATTTTTGATCATTACATTTATGATTCTGGATATTACTATGCTAATCAATTAGCTAGCACTTCTATCATTGAAAATAATGCATCTGTAACCACTATATTGGGAACTAATCCCTATAGAAATGACTATTACTTTGATTCTAAGCTCATTGCAATTTCTCCAAATAATGACCATAATGGTGATAAAATTAATTTAATGATAGACTTCTCGTACCTTACGTAGACAAGTAACTACTGTAAATAACGAAGTAGTAGTTGATGATACTTTATCTCCTACTCGTAAAACATATTTTAATAACACATTATCCACATCATTTATACCTTGTTTTGAACAAGAACTACCTGATGGACAATACACTTATACTTTATTCGCTACTATTGATGAACCTAACACGCCTGAGCAATCATTAACTTTACCATTTGTTGTTGATACACAATCCCCTAAATTATTAAATAGCCAACTCACAATAGATAACAACAAAAAATTCTTACAATTTCTGCTGAAGATAATCACTATATTATGCTTCTATACTTATACAATGATAATTATGATTATATAAATGCTTTTGCTGTACCCACAGCAGAATCTACTTCTTTAACTACAAGAAGCTTTGATGTCAGTAACTGTACTTCAGATTACATTTATGTAGATATAGTTGATTATGCAATGAATCGATCAACAACTAAAATTGATTTGACTAAATATACTCCAATAAAAACAAATTCTACTGATACAAATTCACTCAAATCTTCTAGAACCCATAGTTCTAGTAACACTGCCCCTAATACACCTTATGAAAAACAAATTAATTCATCTATTTTCTTACATTTAAAAGATGGCACTTCCGATATACTAAATGAGATAATTTCATAATTTTTATCCCTTGATTTTACAATGTTTATATTGCATATAAAAAACAGCCTACCCCGATCAATGTCATTTAGTTAAGACATTGAACTTAGAATACTTCTTAAATACCCAAGTACTTAAACCGCTACTTGGGTATTTTTTATGTAAAAAAGCTTGACAAAATCTATAAAATTTGCGGCGAAGCCCCTTGATGATATACAACTTCAAGGAGGCATATTAATGACTAGCTACGCAACACAAATTAAAGAAAATTTACTAGGGATTATTGAACAAATGA
>NZ_BBCG01000107.1 GCF_001311925.1 Cellulosilyticum ruminicola JCM 14822 | reverse complement strand
TGAAGTGCTTCAAGTTCATTGCTCTTAAATACTCTAATGCCGGATTTCCTTTCAAGATTAGGGAATAAGCCTTCCTTATCATAATATCTTAATGTTGATACTGGTAGATTAAACATTTCAGAGACTTGTCCAATCGTATACATAAATGTGTCCTCCATATAAGATGTAAAGATATATTAACCTAAAGCTAAGTTTAGGTATTACAATGTATTATATGATTTAGAATATAAAAATGCAATGGGAATATGGAGATTATAAGGATTATGATGAATTTTGTTTTTAATAACCCAACAAAACTTTTATTTGGTACAGGAAAAATTGCAGAACTTCATAAGGAAGTTATGCAAGGAAAGAAAGCACTTCTTCTTATGTCTAATGGTAAATCAGTACATATGAATGGTTCTTATGATAAAACTGTAGAACAGTTAAAAATTGCAGGTGTATCTTACGTAGAGTTCGCTAAAATTATGGAAAATCCTTTAATGGAAGTTTGTGAAGAAGCGGGAGCATTTGCTAAGGAAAATGGCTGTGACTTTATCGTAGCACTTGGTGGAGGAGCCGTACTTGATTCATCAGTTGCCGTAGCTGTTATGGCGACAAATCCAGGGAAACTTTGGGACTATGTATATGGTGGAACTGGAAAAGCCCAACCACTTGCAAATAAACCACTTCCTATTATTACAATTGCCACATCATCAGGAACTGGTTCTGAAATGAATGAGTGGGGTGTAATTTGTAAAGAAGATACACATGAAAAGATTGGTTTTGGAAATGAAGCTTGTAAACCTGTTATAGCTGTTGTAGACCCTACATTCATGACAACAGTACCAGTTAAATATACAGCATTCCAAGGTTTTGATGCATTATTCCATAATACTGAAGTTATGATGTCTACATCACTTAATATATTATCAGAGGCAATTGCGCTTTCTGCTATTGAAAACATTGCAAAATATCTTCCAAGAGCAGTGGCAGATGGCAATGACCGTGAAGCGAGAGAACATGTGGCTTATGCCAGTACAATGGCAGGAATTACGATGCAGCTTACATCGACTACAGCGCAACATTCTATGGAACATGCCATGAGTGCATATCACAGAAATCTTCAACATGGTGCAGGGCTCATTATTATTTCTAAAGAGTTTGCACAGTGCTTCGTAGATCGTCATGCTTGTGATGATAGATTTATTAAGATGGCAAAAGCTATGGGGGTAGACAGTCCTACTTCTCCTCAAGACTTCGTAGATGCATTAGTTGCACTTCAAAAAGCATGTGGAGTAGATGACCTTAAAATGAGTGACTATGGCTTTAAAAAGGATGAATGTATGACACTTGCAATCAATGCTCGTGAAACTATGGGTGGTCTTTATCCTGCAAATCCATACGAAATGACAGATGAAGATGTAGCTGGTATTTTCGAAAGATCATATAAATAGATAGGGGACTAGTATTATGGCAAAGAAAGTATTAATTATCTCAACGAGCTTAAGAGGTGGCAGTAATTCTGAAATTCTTGCAAAGGAATGTGAAAGAGGGACAATTGAGGCAGAACTTGATGTAGAATATGTAAGCCTTAAAGGTAAAACAATACAGTATTGTATAGGCTGCCTTGTCTGTCAAAGTAAAGGTGCTTGTGTGCTTCAAGATGATGTGGCTGAAATTATGGATAAGGTAAAAAATGCAGAGTCTATCGTATTTGCAACACCTATTTATTATTATGAGATGTGTGGTCAAATGAAGACTCTACTAGAGCGTCTCAATCCGTTATATCAGGCAGATCATAAGTTTAGAAATATTTATATGATAGCAACAGCGGCAGAAGATGAGGAATCTACATTTGATAAGGCTTACAATGGGTTACAAGGCTGGGTAGACTGTTTTGAAAAAGCTAGTTTATTTGAAATAGTAACTGGCGGCGGCATTACAGATGCCAATGAAGCAGGAAAATATGCAGAGGTTATGAAAAAGGCATATGAACTAGGAAGAGGGCTAGCAAATATGTTTGTCCGTTAGGTGCTACTTATGGTATGTTTAACAAATATTCATTATATCAATTAAAGGTAGATGAAAATAAATGTGTTAAATGTGTAAAAGTATCTCCAAAACAAGCACTTAGTACAACCTTTCCCAAAAAAGATATAACTAAATAGTCCGTGAATATAAAAGAAGTAATTTTAAATTAAAAGTTAATAAATAAGTTTTTAATTGGAATACAAGTAAACGATTAATGGTGGTTACGAGATTAGACCCTTTTTGGGGTGTTTCGTAGCCACCATTTTTTATGTAGTTTGAAGTGCAATGCCTTGTGAACTGTCTGGGCTTACGCCTAATTCTAATGCAAGATTATTTAATTCTGCAGAATCTGGGTCTACGAGGAAAGCAACTTGATAATTATTTTTTTCAGACTGTGGAAGATTAAACATGTAGTAACGTTTGAGATTAGAAAAATCGCCACCGCTGAAGTAGCTGATTTCGTTGTCGATGCGTTCGATATCGTTATAAGTTTTGTTTAAGAAATCAGTTTTGCTTCTTAATTGGATGAAAGAGATATCTAATTCCCCAGTAGGGATACTAATGTTTTCTAATGTAACATCACAAACAACTATTTTTTTGCCTTCTTGATAACGGACGAAGTTATTCACATCTAGGTTAGCACTAGAAGGGGCGTCATATACTTTGGCATCATTAAGTGTAAAACGTACATCGCCATTATTTAATTTGACTGTTGCTTCTGGTGTAGTAAGTAATTCAGGTTTGCTAGAATGTGTTGTAAAGAAATAGAAACATGCACCTAATAGAAGGATTATAAAAAGAAGAAATATTTTTTTTCATGGGTAGTAGCTCCTTTGTATTTTAAGTTATTTTTCTAAGACAACTATTTTTTTCAATGGATATTTAAAAAAATTAATTTGAAACTGACGAGAAGTGAGTTCGCCGTATTTGTTATTGATTAAAGTATCTGTAACAGCCATTGGAAAAATATATTTGAAATCAGCGGCATTAGGATCAACCTCTGAATTGATTTTTTTGCTAAGGGGAGATTATATCCATTGCTATAAATACCTGATTGAATCGTTAAAGACTCACATAATTTAATGAAGCTTTTGTGGGTTGAATGAGAAATATCCATAGCAACTAATATTTTCATATCCTGAGTATTTGTTTTAAGACCAAATTGATTAATCTCATCATCTGTTAAGTCAAGCCTTTGGCATAAGTCCTTAGTTGAAATAAGCTCAAAGTCTGTTATGGTAGCTGTAAGGTCTTCGAATTCTATAGGTTCATTTAGCTTATAGTAATTCGAAGTAACCGAAGGATAAAGTGCATTAAGACGGTGAAAATTCATTAAGAATAACACGGTCAATAAACTTAAAATAGCTATAGTAATGAGGCCAAGGGTAAGTTTCTTTTTAGTTAGATTCATTTAGTCATGCTCCCCTCAATCATTTTGCCATCTCTTAAAGTAAGTGTTTCATCAGATATTTTATCAATCATTTCTTTATCATGACTTGCAACGATAACAATGCTGTTATTGGCTTTAGCTTGTTGTAAGAGGCCTTCGAGCATATTTAAACCGCTTTCATCTAACGCATTGGTTGGCTCATCTAATAATAAAATTTTAGGATTTTCCATAATGGCACAAGCGATGCCTAAACGTTGTTTCATGCCGAGTGAATACTTCTTGTATTTAAGATGCATTTTGTCACCTAGGCCAACACTTTCTAGGGCCTTAACGATATCCTCATCACTTATCAGTTGTTTGATGCCAGCGATTAATTTGAGATTTTGAAAACCATTATAAGCATCAATAAAGGAAGGGGATTCAATAAGGATTCCTACACTTTCTGGGAAAGATTTATTTTTATCAAGTGGCTTATCAGCAATGATAACTTGGCCCTGGGTAGGATGAAGTAAGCCGCATATTGTACGAATTAGCATTGTTTTACCAGAGCCATTTTTGCCGATTAAACCATATATTTTGCCTGATTCAAATGTATAGGAAACATTTTTTAAGACTTCACTTTTATGAATTGTTTTAGAAACATTTTTTAGTTCAACTTGCATGATGTCCTCCTTTTGTATTATCGAGATATGATATTTTTCCTTCGTATAATGTATGTACCTAATATAACGCAAAAGATGCTTAAGCTTATGTTATATAATAAACAGTTAAAAAGTGTGATGCTGCTATTTTCAAAGAAATATTGGTATCTTTGTAATATAAAGAAGTTACCTATAAAGATAGGGAGTGGGATATACAAAGCAATAATCAAATAACCGCCTATAAGTATATAACTGATGATTGGTCCGAAGCATAACTCAAGAAGTAGTTGCAAGGTTAATAGTGTCATGCTCGTAAGAATGGGACCAATAATTAATGCCATAATATGAGCCTGCGACGGTGCCCCTTCTAAAAAGTAGGTCATCATAAAGTTAGAGGGGTGTAATTGAAGATTATTGTTATATAAACAGATGGCAAGGGTCATTAAGAGCCAAGCGATAATCCAATACATGCATCCCGTTAAGATGCCCCATAATTGTTTGCAAAACCACCAAATACTTCGGTTAGGAGATCTGACAATACATTGTAAACCAATACCCGATAAATCTGTTGTGACATAGCCTAATAGAATAAAAGTGAGAGTGAATAAAGAAGTAAGCCAACGTAATGGCAGTTCAAATTCACTATTTGCACTAATAGGGAGTATGCCTTTAAAAATATATAAATATAAATCCAGCAAAGTAATTTGCCCTTTGTACTCAGCAGGTATCACTCTTATAAAGGAAACAATTAATAATAAAAAAATGAATATGTATAAGCCTATGCGTTTAATATTATTAGAAGTTCCATAATACAAATCATGTTTCAGAGTAAAAGTAAAAGCTTTATTATTTTTCATGGAAGAACTCCTTTCGGCTACATAATCTAAAGAGTAAAAACGTGAGTATTACAATAAAAACTGGTGCAACAATATAGCTTAATGGACTATTTGTCTTGATAGTAAAAAACAAACCATTGCCTACTTTTGAAGTACTTATAGCATAAGTGATGGCAAAGCAGATTAAACCATATAAGGCAGATGAACTAATCCATTTAAAGATTAACGCATATAAAAGTGTCACAAAAAATAAGTTAAAAGCTTCTAAGAAAAATAATAGATTGATGATGAAAAATTGATGCAAATACACATAGCCTAAAATATAAATGAAGAGTGTATAAATAATAGCAAAAAATAAAGCCAGGATTGCACCAGCTAACCATTCTTTATAGCATAATTTTTTGACATTTTTATGGGCAATTAATAAAGGATATGAAAAATCATATTTTATTAACTGAGAATAAAATAAAGATACCAAAATACTACATGAAAATAGAGCAACTGATGGTGATGTACTTAAGGCTTCTATTAAGAAATACTCTCTTGGAAGATCGGCTAATAGTAGATCACACTGACTATTGATAATCCCTAATAAAATAATGAACATGAGTATTAAGGTAACTATAAGTAACTTCATATGATGTTTCGTTAATTGAATATAAAGTTCTAAGTTAGCAAGTTTCATTGTTTAAACCTCGGTTTAGGAAGAGAATAAAACTTACTAAAAATAGAGCGATGGCTTCAAACATGATAACAAATCCACTTACATAAGAAAATTGTGCAGGGTTGATGATAAGAGAAGGTGTAAGGTTCATATTACAAATGCCGCTTAAAGCCATTAAAACAAAATTAACGGTAAATGGTGTAATTAAAACAATATAACGA
>NZ_BBCG01000106.1 GCF_001311925.1 Cellulosilyticum ruminicola JCM 14822 | reverse complement strand
ACAAAGCCTATGGCCCCAGATCACACATCTGCCCATCTAACTTGATCTAATCCTGATGCTGTTTTACATATAAAAGATTTTACTTTAGAAATCAATAATTCACTCTCTCCTGAGCTATTAAGTTTGTTGATTCAGGCGGAACTCTTGCTTGATGATGCAAAAGGGTTTGACAAAGTGTACATAGCCTGTGGTCATACTGACCTTAGACTTGGGATTGATAGATTATCTTGTCTTATACAAGAACAGTTTCACTTAGATCCATTCAAGCCATACATCCTGTTTATGTTTTGTGGCAAGCGAGCTGATCGCATTAAGTGTTTATTATGAGATGAAGATAAGATGGCTTTTTACTTCTTTACAAACGTTTAGAGGCTGGACGTTTTCTATGGCCTAGAACGGAAAATGATGTATTAAATATTACGCCCGAGCAATTTCAATGGCTTATGCAAGGATTGGCTATTGAACAGAAAAAATAATTCCAAAGGTTATACCTACAAGATCATTATAAGTTTTGTGCAATATAGAGAAATTTATAGATGAACAGCTTACACAGATTTTTAGTAAAGATAACTGGAAAGAACTTCCCGAAGAAGTATACAAACGCCTTACCTTCCATCCAGCTGTTTTTGAAGTTAAAGAACATCATGTATCTGTTTATGCTTGAAAAGATAATGAAACGATTGTACGTGCTGATCGTCCTGCAGATCTTTTACGTTATTATGACACCATCATTAGCAGCTGCAATCATGAATGCAGAGTATGTAAATGCCATTCCGCTTTATCGTTTAGAGCAAGAGTTTAAACGTGCAGAAGTCAATATCTCTAGGCAGGTAATGACTAACTGGGTAATACGTTGTACTGAAAGATACTTATCATTAGTATGGATTCGATTGCATCAAGAATTATATAGGTCACCTGTCATTCAAGCAGCTGAAACACCAGTGCTTGTTAATAAAGATGGACGTTCTGCAGGAGCAAAAAGCTATATGTGGGTCTATCGTACAGGAAAAATGTATGATACAGCACTTCAACATATCAGTGCCACCTATAAGATTGAAGAAGAACTTAAAGACCTTTCTTCTGAGGAAAGAGAGAAATCTGCAACAGGAAAAAGATTTACTTACTGTATCAATCAGGAGCAATATCTCAGATTCTTTTTAGAGAATGGAAATGTCACAGTAGATAATAATGCTGCTGAACAATCTATACGAAGCTTCTGTATAGGCAAGGCTAACTGGCATTTGATCGATACAATCAATGGTGCAAAAGCTAGTGCAATCATCTATAGTATTGCGGAAACAGCTAAAGCGAATTAGTTGAAACCATACACTACTTTGAACACTTACTGATTGAGCTGTCAAAACATCAATATGACACAAATTTAAGTTTTATAGTAGAATGACATTTCATAAAACCAAATGATTTAGCAATTTTTTCGATAATAGATGGTATAAAAAGTTTAAAAAGTCTAGATACTAACTTTGCAATATGCATGGGAAACCTCCTTTGTTTTAGTGATATTAGACTTAGAGGTTTCCCATTTTTATTATTTTGATTACTGGAAAATTTTATTTATAGGTTAACGTGTATGATTCTATATTACTGCTCATTAATTTTTATTCTACTTTTTCAAATCTCATTTTATAGTACTCCCAGTTTTTAAAGTTGCTTACTTTTATCTGTTCATATTCTTCTAATTCCTTAACATAACCTTCATCAACAGTTTTATAATTTTCCTTATAAATAATAGGAACTTCTTTTCTCAACTCATTAATATAATCAAAAAATGGATCCTGTCCTGAATATCCTAGTAATTCTAATATCATACCACCTAGATAATTTGCATTAATTCTATTATCTTCTGGTAAATCTAACTCCACTTTCTTTTCATCTAAGTTAATCATTTGAGCTGCTTTTTCATTTGTCCAAATCACAAAAGGTGTTGAATAAGTATTAACTATATTTTCTACACTCGTTTCATCACCTACATTTAACCCCAACTCTTTATAAGATAAATAGTTGTCCCCTAAATTCGGTAAATGATCTCCGAAGAATACTACTACTACTGGTTTATCTTGTGCTTCAAAATAATCTGTAAGATCTTTAATCATTTGATTGGCATCTCTAATACCTTCCATATAAACAGATACGAAATCTTTTGCTTTTTGTGAAATTGTTTTTGATATTTGTATCTCTGGTATTGGTAAATCACCATATTTTCTAACTGTATATGGCATGTGATTTTGAATAGATGTAATGTATGAGAATAATGGTCCCTTTGAATTATCATTTGTATGTTCTTCAAATTGCTCAATAATGCGTTGTGTTAACACACTATCTGCAACCATATTTCCTTTTTTATCTTCTTTAGTAAATGCTTCACTAAATATACTTTCTGTCATACCAAAGTATTTATATACGCTATATCTATTGTAGAACCAACTATCCCTGGATGCATAAATAATGTTTGATAATCATTTCCTGCAAACACTCTAGCAATACTTTGTGTATTTTTACCTACTACTCTAAATGCAGATGTTGGTACACTATTTAACATATTGGTTTGCATACCTGTCATAACATCAAACTCTGTGTTAGCTGTTCCGCCACCAAAACCAGGAACTACGATATGTCCTGCTATACTATTTTTTGACTGTGTAATTTCTCTCCAATATTTATATGGATCATCTTCCGATGTATAAGTAAATACATCATTCATTCCTACATCCGAAAATGCTTCATTCATAATGAAGATTACATTAGGTTTCTCTTCTGGCATGGCACTTTCTGATGTTGTGTATGTTTTAATAAGATCTTCAACTTCTTCTTTTGAGAAATTAGCAGGTTTCTCTACAGGATAACTATTTAAATTGTATAGGAAACAATATGTAAATCCTAACTCATTAAATACTCTACTAATATAACTTCTATTACTTACATGAAGTTTGTTGTAATACACTTGTTTTGAACTATAAATATATTTATTAGTAAAAAATATAGCTATTACTACTAACACACATCCAATAATTCGTGTACGTATCTTTATTTTTTTTGCTTTTATAAAATGACCTATAACTAAAAACATTATTACTGCTAAAATAATCAATGCTAATAATTCATATTTTATTTTCACTTGAAAATCTGATACTGTATTTATGGCTTCTTGAACTAATTGAAAATCCCTTGGTACAAATGGATCATCTCTTAATTCAATCTTTAATCTATTAACTAGAGAACATACATTAAAAATAAGACTGATTATTGCGGCTGCATAAAATAAATTATTAATTACAAAATATAATAATATGAGTGCTATAAGTGGGGGTAAATAATTTACCAATAATATAAGTGGCTGTTCACCTATTAGTTTTAAAACTGCTCTAGATGAACCTGGTTGTATATAAAATGTTGATAGAGTAATGAACATAGCAATTATAGGCATAAGTGCTACTGTGCATATCCAATTAAGTTCTATTTTTTTTATTGTCCAATCTGAGTTTTTGTTTATTCTGTACTTCTTGCTGGACTTTTTCATTTTCTAACATTCCCTGCATATCTGCCTCCTTTATTGTTAGCTACTTGCGTCCTTATAAACAAGTACTTATTTTTCAACCAAATTCTAACATTAATTTTATATTTTTTCATCTCCAAAAGCAATGAAAAATATCCCCTTACCTTTATTGTAGCTTCATATAAATATGCATTATAATATAACCAATACTATACTATATTGGAGGTTATTATGTCTTCTAACAAAAAAAGACTATACCAAAACAAGCTTAAGATTAGCTTAATGTTGGCCTTATTACTTATAATTACATGCTTAATATTTATAACTTGGCCTATTTGGAAAAGCTACAATAAATCTGTAGATATTATGCAATTAACTTCAAATACCAAACCAGTATTTACTCTATCTTCTATTTTACCTTATGAACATGAAGTAACTATGGGGATTATTAATAATCCTTCTTATTCTAACTCTTCAGTGAATCTATCACTTAATATAAATGATTTGCCATCTAATTCAAATGAACTATTAGATGACCTTCAACTATTATCAAACAGCTTCCCATCAAATAATCAACCTATATTTTTATCTTTCTTGCCTTTAGAAAATACTAGTATAGATGATTATATTAATGCGTTTTCAAGCTTAAAAGATGTACTAAAAAACAAAAACTTATCTAATGTCCAGCTTATCCCTTATCTTCAATCTGGAAATTCTAGTCATTCTTCAAATTATACATTTAAAAAATCTGTTCTAAAAAAATATCAGAATTTAAATAGTTCATATATAGGATTAACACTTTCTTCAATTGAAGACTTAAAACTACTCAATAGCATTTACAATACATTAGATTCTTCTATTACTTTAGTATTGAATGATGTAATTCCTCAAAATAATATATCTGATAGCATAACTGGTGCTGAAACTATTAACTATATTTACTATAACTTAGCAGTTAAATATCCTAGAATTGAAACTATCTATTCACCTTACGTTACTCTTACTCGTAATAAATGGCTTAAGGATATTCATGCTGAATTGTTACCAGCTTTAGATACTCGTTATATCCATACTTATGAAAATCTTATTTCAAAGCCTTGGATTACAATAAAATCCGAAGAAACTACAAGTATATCTCCTTATACAGCTTTAAAGGATTATGATACTTTATCTAACGATGTAGAGCTTATATTATCACCAGATTCACCTTTATTAAAAACACATAAAAATAAATCTAAAAACACATCGTATATCAACTATAGAATCAATACACAAGTTTTTAAGGTACAATCCTATTATCCTTATGAATTAACCCTGGATACCACTAGTCTACCTAATGGTATTAATCGATTTAAAGCTTTAGCATATAATAATATAGGTACAATTATAAGTGCTCCTAGTATCGATTTAATCATTTCTAATGATAATGTAAGTCCACGTGTAACTAGACTTCAAAAACACTATTCATTAGATCAAAAGCCTATTTATACCTCTGAATACATTCCGATTCTTATGTATCATACTATTGCAGATACTGTAGTCCCAGAAGATGAAAATAGCTGCGTTGAAACATCTATATTTGAAAGCCAAATTAAAAGCTTAATTGATAATGGTTACACACCTATTACCTTCAATGACTTAGAAAATTATTTAGAAAACAAAGCAGGTTTACCAGAAAAACCAATTTTAATTACTATGGATGATGGCTATCTCAATAACTATACACTCGCCTATCCAATCTATAAAAAATATAATATTCCAGCTACACTATTCGTATCTCCTTATTATATGGAACAAGAAAATACAGATAGACACTTTGGGTTCAATGCAGCTAGAGAAATGGAAGCAAGCGGTTTAATTGATATTGAATCACACGGATACAATCACACACCATTTACCCACCTTTCACTCAGAGATGTTAAATATCACATTTCTATTTCAAAAGGCATCCTAGAACAAAATCTAGGCAAACGTGACACTTTCACCTTCGCCTACCCTCAATTCCGCAACACCTACCTCACTCGCAAAACCCTAACCACCCAAGGCGTAAACTTTCAAATCACCAAACTAGCAAAATCGGGGACAGGTCTACAAAGCTCACACTTAAAACGTATCAACGTTCCAAATACAATGTCTCCTGAAGAACTCATTGCAACTCTACAAAGTCTCACTTCTTAAAGACCTGTCCCTAAAAACTCTCAAGGATTTTTTAGGGACAGGTCTTTAATTTATATTACTAACTATAAACGTGTAAAATTAATTCCAATAATTTCTAGTACGATTTTGAGCAAAATAAAAAACATTTATGACATTTCTTGATATAATTAAGTCGACAAAAACCATAATCATAAGGTTGTTCATTTCATAACTCTCATTTAAAAAGCAAAACAGTATATGGACATCAGTTTGTTACTGTTTTGCTTCGATGTGGAGACCTTGTGCTCCCGTATGACTCAGAAGGATATTCCTCGCTGTTTAGATTTGTAACTATAACGAGTTG
>NZ_BBCG01000105.1 GCF_001311925.1 Cellulosilyticum ruminicola JCM 14822 | reverse complement strand
GGGTGAATAAAGCCAAGCCGCTAATAATGTTAAAATCTTTAAGTTTAAAGATTTAGTTTTAGACAGTGAAAATCATACTGTATTTATAAATGATAAACTGATAGAGCTTACGGCCAAAGAATATTCTATATTGGAATTATTAATGACTAACCCGAAAAAGGTATTTACGAAACAAAACATATTTGAGAGCATATGGTCTGAAGAATATGTGGTTGATGATCGAGCTGTTATCGTTCATATTAGTAATTTACGCAATAAGTTAAATGATGAAGATAAATACATAAAAACCGTTTGGGGAATTGGATATAAAATGCAAGATAATTAATTTTATAGAAGTATGGGATGAGAACATATGAGTTATGTATTGCAGACAAGTAATTTGACAAAGAAGTATACAAAGCAGCTAGCTTTAAACAAAGTAAATATCAATATTAAAAAGGGGGATATTTATGGTTTAATAGGTAAAAATGGTGCAGGTAAAACGACACTTATGAAAATAATCTGTGGTTTGATTCATTCAAGTGAGGGAGAAGTGAAACTCTTTGAAAGTATGAATTTAAATAAGGGTAGGAAAAGAATTGGCTGCATGATTGAGCAGCCAGCGATTTATCCTGCTATGACAGCTAGAGAAAATCTGATTTACTATAGTAAGTTACTGGGCCTGCTACAGGATAATGATGTGGATGAATTACTGGATTTAGTAGGGCTTCAAAACACAGATAACAAGAAGACGAAGAAATTTTCACTAGGCATGAAACAACGCTTATCAATTGCTATTTCTCTCATAGGCAATCCGGATTTTCTTATTCTAGATGAGCCTATTAATGGCTTAGATCCTTCTGGGATTATAGAAATTAGAGAATTACTTTTAAAACTTAATTATGAAAGGGATATTACGGTTTTAATCTCTTCACATATTTTAGGTGAACTGACTAAAATAACTACAAAGTACGGCATCATTAAAGAAGGTAATTTAATAGATGAGTTTTCAGCAAAAGATTTAGAAACACGTTGTAAAAGGTATATTGCATTAGAAGTGAATGATACAGACAAGGCGTCTTATATTATAAGGCATACTATAAAAAGTGAAGATTATAAAGTGTTAAGTGAAGGCAGAATACATATTTATGATTATTTGGACCAGCCCGCTGAAATTAATAAAGTATTAGTTGAGAATGGGGTTTTAGTATCGCACATTGGATTAGAAGGTGATGATATCGAAGCATACTTTATCAAACAGATGGGGGGAAATGAATAATGCTTAATGTGATTATAAGTGAGTTTTATAAAATATTTAAAAGCAAAATTTTTATGATACTATCAGTTGTTCTTTTAATGATGTTTGCCTTAATACTAGCATCTAATCTTTATTATGGTGAAGAAGCTCAGCAGTTATCAACAGGAATTTCCAGTTATCAGGAAGTTTATGGTCAAGATATTACTTACTATCTCATTCTCATATTTGTAACGTTCTTAATTACCAGTGAATATGCCAATGGGACCATCCGTCAAATGACTTGTCATGCATAGCCAGATGGAAGTTAGTGGTGGGTCAATATATTGCCATGTATTTCGCCATTGCAGGCTTCTTATTGATATTTGGTGCTGCGTATTCATTAGTCAGTACGATTTTTAATCAATTTGGAGAAGCTGATTTAATGGCCCTACTTGGTATGAGTATTGGCACACTTTGTATGTTTTTTGGCATTGCAGGGATTGGGACCTTACTGGCTTATGTATTTAAAAATGGTGTAGCTTCAATTTTGGTTGCCATATTATTTGTACTTAGCAAAGATTTATTGGCATATTTTCTTAAGGTATTAACCCAAAACAGTATTTTTATAAGATACTCTTTTTCGAATATGCGTAGTATTATTCTAGATTATGCTTCAAACCCTAAAGATGTTTACATATGTTCAGGCATATTTTTAGCACTTGGGATTATAACAATAGTTAGTTCGTGCCTATTGTTTTCAAAGCTGGATATAGACTAATATATTAATAAAGTTAATATAAGAGAGGACTTGCCTAAATGAAAGTAAAAGTAATATGGATTTTGACATTACTAGCAACAGCTTTAATATCAATACTTAGCACCTCATATTTCTATGAAAGCAAGGAAAAGTTCAATAAAGAAATGCATGACTTCCATGCTTTGATAGAGGTCTTATGCGATATTGAGAATATCTCTGAGCTACAGAGCGGGGTTATCTACCAAGATACGATTGAAGAAAAATACTTTGATGACATTAGACATATTAATCGTTCCAGATATGTCTACTCAAAATTTAGGAGTATTCATGATGAATTAGATAGGATATCCTATTTAGTCAAAGAACCACTTAGTGAAGGTGAATTAAAATACTTGCAAAAGATAGTAGTCGAACTAAAAGAATATATTAATGATTTTAATGAATATGCCTCAATAGAAGACTATAATATTTACCTACCACATAAATCATTTGATGCAGATGCAAAAAGACTACAAGAAATATTTTGTAAATAGGTATATAAAGGATTAGAGATGGAAAATATTTGGATGATATATACATGTATATTGTTACTTGCTTTGATTATATTTGTTTTATACCATATGTACTATCGTATGAATATCAAACATATTACAGAGCAGTTAAATGAGATCATTACATTAGAAGATAAGAATCAGTTATTAACAGTATTAGCAAGACAAAAGGATATAGTAGACCTCGTAACGATACTAAACAATTATTTAAAAGAAAATAGAATTTCAAGGATCAAGATTAAGCGGCTTAATAAAAACTTTAGAGATAGCATCACCAATATCTCTCATGATTTGAGAACGCCTTTGACCACTGCCAGTGGATATGTTCAGATGCTGCAATCAGAGGTTACAGAAGAAGAGAAACAAGAGTACATAGGGATTATATTAGAACAACAAAATACGGTTAAAAAGTTACTTGAGCAGTTATTTGAGTATGTACGCCTTGAATCAGGAGAAATCAGTTATGAACGCATACCCATAGATGCCAAAGGGATCTTTATGGATGTACTGGCCATGCATTATAATGACTTTTATAATAGGGGAGAGGAGCCAATGGTTAGTATGCCTAATACACCTTGTATCATTGAAGGGGATGAACAAGGCTTAAAGAGAATATTTTCAAACATTATATTTAATACAGTGACACATGGGGAAGGCAATTATCACTTTGAAATAAAGGAAGAAGCGGGGTATACATTCCTATTCTCAAATAGAAGTGAACCTATAACAAGTGAAGAGTTAAACTGCATTTTTGAAAGGTTTTATACCAAAGATAAATCTAGAAATAAAAAAACAACAGGACTCGGATTAGCAATCACAAAAGAGATTGTAAAACAATTTGGGGGTAAAATTGAAGCGGACTATCATAATGAGCGTTTCGCCATCGTGATCACATTTCCAAAATCTAAAACGATTAAAATGCGGTAATAAAAAGCAGTTCCAGTAAGTTTAAGCAAACTGGAACTGCTTTTTGGTATATAATATAGATGAAAAAGGATAGGTTCAGATTGAACAATTAATACTAAATAAGATAAAAAGGAAATTAGAAATATGAAAAGTGTAAAAATGTATTATGTAGATGCTTTTACAAATGAAAACTTTCAAGGTAATCAAGCGCCAGTTATTATAAATGCAGATGCTTTAACTGAAGATGAAATGCAAAAGATTGCTACTGAATTAAATGCTTCAGAAACGGTATTTGTTTCTAGCAGCAAAGCAGCTGACTTTAGGACAAGATATTTTACACCTAAAACGGAAGTGAATGTGTGTGGACATGGGACAGTTGCGGCCTATTATGTACTGAGCAAATTAGGAATGATAGGGAAAAGTAAGATAACACATGAGACTAATATAGGGGTATTACCTATAAATATAGAAAGAAATGCATTAGAAGAACCGACTCAAATTATGATGCACCAGCAAAATCCTAAGTTTATAGAAGTCTCTGTAAGTAGAGAGGAGATTGCTGAGGCACTTAATGTAGATGTCAGCGCATTAATGGAAGAATATCCTATTCAAAATGTATCTACTGGTAGAATGAAATTAATCATACCGATTGTGAATCGTAAGACATTAGTAGCTATGAAACCTGACTTTAATAAAATCTATAATATATGCAAGAAGTTAGATACCAATGGATTTCATTTATTTTCATTTGATACACTGGATTTAGAAAGCATAACTGTTGCCAGACATTTTGCACCGACAGTTGGCGTGAATGAAGATCCAGTAACGGGAATTGCAGCTGGGGCATTAGGCTGTTATTTAGTGAAATACTGCAGGGATAGAATTGAATGTAGTGAGAATATGAAGTTCATCATGGAACAAGGGGACCACATGAATAAAAAGGGAAGAATCCATGTGCATATTAAAATGACAGATAGCACAATAAGCTCAGTAAAAGTAGGTGGAAGTGCTCGTGTTTTATTTGAGACAACTTTTAATATCTAATATGGCACTTATGGATTATTAGTATGATAGATATAGAGATTAAAAGAAAGCATAGACTGAGCAAAAGGTCTATGCTTTCTTTTAATCTCTTAACTTTTCATGTTAAAGGTTTAAATGATTCTAAAATGTTATAGCGCCTTTGGATTAACATGAACCATACAATGTTTTACATCAGTAAAGTTTGCTTCGATGTTATCATGTACATGCTCTGCAATGGTATGAGCCTCGTTAAGTGATAAATTTCCATCAGCAGATATTTCGATATCCACATAGATCTTTGGCCCAAATAAGCGCGTGCGGAGATCATCAATATTTAAGACGCCAGTTTCAGCAGCAATAATCTCTTTCATTTGTGCAATGAGCTGTGCATCACAAGACTTATCAACCATTTTATTAGTTGCATCCATAAAAACATCGAAAGCCGCTTTGGCAATAAAAATGCAGATAACAAGGCTGGCTACGCAGTCAAGAATCATTATTCCCATTCTAGCACCTAAAATCCCTATAAATGCGCCAATGGGAGAAAGCGCATCAGAATGATGATGCCAAGCATCTGCCATAAGGCACCGGAGTTAATCCTTTTCGCTGTTAAGCGTGTGATTTGGGACATCCATTCTTTAGTGAGAATAGAAATACCAGCCACGATAAGGGCTAAAAGACCAAGTGCTTTAAGATTTTCATAGTGGCCACTTATAATGGTTTCTAGTCCTGCTTTGCCAATACCTATCCCAGTAGCTAATAACAAAGCGGCAAGAACAATAGAAGCAATACATTCAAAACGATCATGACCATATGGATGCTCATGATCAGGTTGTTTATTAGATAAGGTTACCCCAATCATGACAATAAAGTTACTAAAAACATCAGAAGCTGAATGAATGCCATCAGAAACCATGGCACCAGAATGGGCAAGTATTCCTGCAAGAAGTTTAAAAAGTGAAAGTACAATATTAACGATAATGCTAAGCGTTGATAGATGCATAGCAGTTTGATGACGGGAAAGTTCAGTGCTATTTTCAATAGATTTTTTGTTCTCCATAATATAACCTCCAGTAAAATTAAGTTGCGGGTTTATCTTAGGGTATATAAAATGGGGGTTTGTGCTTCGTAAGTAAAAAAGCACCTATGGAACAAAGATAGTAAACTACTGTCCCACAGATACTTAGAAAGTTCATCTGTTGTCACAAAAAAGTGACCCAGATACATGAATACAATCATCGCCTGCTCAGTTTGCACTGTAGATTGATAGGCAGTGCGATGAGTATTGGTATTATTATACTAACGAGTTGTGCTAGTTAAATTTACAAGTAGAATAAGCTCCAATCATATGATATCTTACTCTTACATTACAAAAATAGGGGGACATCATATGTCAGAGCTCATTTTAGTAAACGATTTAGAGATATTTCATCTTATGGTTACTGTGCATCTAAAAAAGAAACTTATTACGGTTTAAAGCTTCATGCTGCAGTTACTTTAGATGGTTATTTTGCAGAAATTGAAATTACAGCTGCCAACGTAGATGATTGTGCTATTCT
>NZ_BBCG01000104.1 GCF_001311925.1 Cellulosilyticum ruminicola JCM 14822 | reverse complement strand
GACTGTTTCTCATAACTTGTTGTACTTAAAGCGAACTGAAATCTCATATCGAAATTTAAAGCGCCAATAAGGTCTTCATCTGATAAACTAAAGTTCTCTTTAAGAATAAGAAGACCTACTAATACATTAACAGGAGAATTTGGTCTAGAAACTTCATCACTATAAAGTACTTCAAAGCGCTCTTCATTAATGTTAGAAAAAATATATTGATTAAAAGGGGTAGCCCAGCTTTTCTCAAGATTTTTGCGAAGATATTTAGGTAGATTAATTGTTGGATCTTGAAGATTAAGTGGTTGAACTGTATTTTTACGAAACATAAAAATTTCCCCCTTGTTTTTTTCTTAATTATACCATAATGATGTAAAGTAGTTTTAAAAACTAGCCTTTTTGTGGGCTAATCATCATGTACGATAATGTAATACCACTAGTAGTATTAACTAATTCATGCATTTTCCAACCAAACCATTTAATAAAGTTACCATTAGTGTCAAGTTTACTTCCCCAGTTAGGAAAAATTACATCATCTTTAGGAATCTTTTTAAGAGGGAGGGCATGTTCAAAGGCATTTATTTTGCTAGCATCTATAGCAACATTAGTTGTATTAATAGGTCCTAGAGAGTTAGCGTCAATATAGCATCAAGTTTAGTAAGAGGTTTCAATTCGTAAAATTTATCTAAAGTAATTAAAGATTGTTGTCGACACATATTTAACAGTTTACTCCTTTCGATGTGGATTATTTGCTTAAAATGTATATCGAATCGGGGTAGGCTGTTTTTTATGTTATAAACATTGTAAAATCAAGGGATAAAAATTATGAAATTATCTCAAATAGAAAAGGTAAAAAAATAAATTTTAAAAAGGCATATAGTGATAATTAGCTATATGTATAAGAAGGTTTAAATTACATAAGATAAGGAGGTGATAAATGGGTGCGTCTATGTTTGTTACATCTTTTTATTTTGAAAGTGCTATTATTTACACGTTTTATAGTAATCTATAATATTTTTTAAAATAGTTGTCATAGTCTCTTGACAATTAAAGTAAGTAGTGGTATCTTTAATTTGTAGTTAGCACTCGGGTTTGGTGAGTGCTAACAAGAAAAAGGAAGTGATGACATGGATATGAATGAACGTAAGCTAAGAATTTTAGAAGCTATCATTCAAGATTATATCCAAACAGGTGAACCTGTTGGTTCAAGAACTATTTCTAAGAAATATGACTTGGGCATTAGTTCAGCAACTATTCGTAATGAAATGGCTGATCTTGAAGATCTTGGTTTCATTATGCAACCCCACACTTCCGCTGGAAGAATACCTTCAGATAAGGGTTATCGCCTTTATGTAGATGGCATGATGCAACGTACAAATATTAGTCCAGATGTAGCAAAAGTAATAGGGAATATGATTCAACAAAAAATCACACGTATTGATGATCTTGTTGAAGAAACAGCAAAGCTGATTGCCATGTTAACAAATTGTGCTACCATTGCATCGACACCGCCAATAAGTCAAGTATGTATAAAACATTTACAACTTGTTCCGGTGGATGAACAAAGTGTGGTTTGTGTAATTGTAACTGATACTAATAGTGTTAAAAATCAGATGATTAGCACACCAAAAGCTTTAGATGCTAATATTTGTATGGCACTTACAAATATTCTTAACGAAAGTCTAAAGGGTAGTGCTTTAAGTCAAATTAGTTTAGACAAGATTCGTTTATCAATTGAAGATAAGATGAAAGAATATGGTGATATTGCAAGCAGCGTTCTAGATGCGATTGCAAATGCCTTAAAAGAAAAAGATATGCCAAATGTTTTCATACGTGGTGCCAATAACATTCTTGATTTTCAAGAATTTAATGATAAAGAAAAAGCAAGAGAAATGTTTAAGCTCTTAGAGGAAAAACCATATCTTGCAAAAATCTTAGATCATAATCCACCAAATGAAATTACAATTCGAATCGGTGAAGAAAATACACTAACACCTATGAAGGATTGTAGTATTGTTACAACAAGCTACCGCATCGGTGATTCGACTATTGGAAATATTGGTATTATAGGACCAACCCGTATGAACTATAGCGAGGTTGTTTCAGTATTAGAATATGTTTCTCATCATATTACAAATATGTTAAAAGGAATTAATAACCAAGAAGGAAATAACAAACCTTAGCGAATGAATAGTTCTTGGCAGAAAGGGTGAAACAATGGAAGAAAATAAAGATTTAGAACAAGCAGTAGAACAAGAAGAGGTTGTTGAGGAAACAACTACAGAAGAAACTGTAGAAGCTGCAGAAGCTGCAGAAGCTGAGGTAGTAGAAGAAGTACCTCAAGCTGGAGACAAAGCAGCTGAATACTTAGATCGTCTTCAACGTTTAATGGCAGAGTTCGATAACTATAGAAAACGTAGCGAAAAAGAAAAAGCAGATGCTTATGATTTCGCTGTAAGTAATACAGTTGCAGAGTTATTACCAATCATTGATAACTTTGAACGTGCCCTTAAAGTAGAAAGCACAGATAAAGCATTATCTGCTGGAGTGCAAATGATTTACAAACAACTTATGGGTGCCCTTGAAAACTTAAAAGTAACACCGATTGAAGCAGTAGATAAAGAATTTGACCCAAAACTTCACAATGCAATTATGCACATAGATGATGAAGCTTATGGAGAGAATATCATTGTTGAAGAACTTCAAAAAGGATATTTATATAAAGAAAAAGTAATTAGACATAGTATGGTTAAAGTAGCCAATTAATGATAGGAGGAATTAATTATGGGTAAAATAATAGGAATTGACTTAGGAACAACAAACTCTTGTGTATCAGTAATGGAAGGTGGAAAACCAGTTGTAATCGTAAATGCAGATGGTAACAGAACAACTCCTTCAGTAGTAGGTTTCAGCAAAACAGGTGAAAGACTTGTAGGGGACGTAGCAAAACGTCAAGCTGTAACAAACCACGAAAGAACAGTAATCTCAATTAAACGTCACATGGGTACAGATTACAAAGTAAATATTGATGATAAAGCATTTTCACCACAAGAAATTTCAGCAATCATTCTTCAAAAATTAAAAGCAGATGCTGAAGCTCACCTTGGTGAAAGCGTAACAGAAGCTGTTATCACAGTACCAGCTTACTTCACAGATAGCCAAAGACAAGCAACAAAAGATGCTGGACGTATCGCAGGTCTTGATGTAAAACGTATCATCAACGAACCAACAGCAGCAGCTCTTGCTTATGGACTTGATAACGAACACGAACAAAAAATCATGGTATACGACCTCGGTGGTGGTACATTCGACGTATCTGTAATTGATATCGGTGACGGTGTAATCGAAGTACTTGCTACAAGTGGAGATAATCACCTTGGTGGAGATGACTTCGACCAAAAAATCATCAATTACTTAGTAGAAGAATTCAAAAAACAAGAAGGTATTGATTTATCAGCAGATAAAGTTGCAATGCAACGTTTAAAAGAAGCTGCTGAAACAGCTAAAAAAGAACTTTCTCAAAAAACAAGTGCAAATGTTCTTATCCCATTCATCTGCAGTGGTGGACAAAGCTTAGACGTAACAATTACAAGAGCTAAATTCGATGAATTAACAGCTGACCTCGTAGAACGTACAATGGGACCAGTAAGAAATGCATTAAGTGATGCAGGCCTTAACGCTTCAGAACTTGACAAAATCTTATTAGTAGGTGGTTCAACACGTATTCCAGCTGTTCAAGAAGCTGTTAAACGTATCACAGGTAAAGAACCATTCAAAGGAATCAACCCAGATGAATGTGTAGCTGTAGGTGCTGCAATTCAAGGTGGTAAACTTTCTGGTGAAGCTGGTTCAGGAGACATCCTTCTTCTTGACGTAACTCCACTTACACTTGGTATCGAAACAATGGGTGGTGTTGCAACTCCAGTAATCCCAAGAAATACAACAATCCCAACTAAAAAATCTCAAGTTTTCTCAACAGCAGCAGATAATCAGCCAGCAGTTGATATTCACGTTGTTCAAGGTGAAAGACCAATGGCTAACGACAACAAAACACTTGGTAACTTCAAATTAGATGGTATTATGCCAGCTCCACGTGGTGTACCTCAAATCGAAGTAACATTTGATATCGATGCTAATGGTATTGTTAAAGTATCTGCTAAAGACCTTGGAACAGGTAAAGAACAACACATTACAATCACAGCTAGCACAAACCTTAGCGATGATGAAATCGAAAAAGCTGTTAAAGAAGCAGAACAATTTGCTGAAGCAGATAAAAAACGTAAAGAAGCAATCGACGTTAAAAATGAAGCGGATTCAATGGTATTCCAAACAGAAAAAATGATGAAAGATATGGAAGATAAACTTGAAGCTGATGATAAGACAAAAGTAGAAGCAGCTCTTACAAAATTAAAAGATCTTAACGAAAAAGCTGTAATCGGTCAAATGACAGATGCACAAGTTGAAGAACTTAAAGCAGCTAAAGAAGAACTTACACAAGTATTCTACGCTATTTCTGAAAAAGTATATAGCCAAGCACAAGCAGCACAAGGTGCTCCAGATATGAATGCAGGTAATACAAATGCTCAAGATGATGATGTCATTGATGCTGACTTCAAAGAAGAATAAAAACTAATGCATAGAAACGGTCAAAGAGCATCTCTTTGACTGTTTCTGTATGTTTTTATAATATATAATAGGTAGAGAAAATTGATATAAAGGGCAATAGGGCAGTTTATATCATATAATAAAGAGATTGGTGTGATACTCTTAGGAGGACATTTCAACACGATCTTGGCAAAATTTAATTAGTGGTGGTGACAAGCGTGGATAAAAGAGATTATTATGAGGTCCTAGGCGTATCTAAATCGGCCTCAGATGCAGAAATTAAAAAAGCTTATAGAAAATTAGCGAAACAATATCATCCAGATGCAAATCCGGATAACAAAGAAGCGGAAACAAAATTCAAAGAAGTAACAGAAGCTTATGAAGTATTAAGCGATGCAGACAAAAAAGCAGCTTATGATCGCTATGGGCATGCAGCCTTTGAAGGCGGAGCAGGTGGCGCTGGCGGATTTAATGGCGGCTTTGGTGCTGACTTCGACCTTAACGATATCTTCGATATGTTTGGTGGCGGTTTCGGTGGCTTTGGTGGTGGCGGACGTAGACGTCCAAGAGGTCCCCAACCAGGTGCAGATATTCGTCAAACAATTCAAATCACATTTGAAGAAGCAGCTTTTGGATGTGAAAAAGAGATTTCAATTAATACATCAGAGCTTTGTGGTACATGTCATGGTTCAAAAGCTAAACCTGGTACATCAACTACAACATGTTCTAAATGTGGTGGTACAGGTCAAATTCATGTCACACAACGAACTATCTTAGGTGCAATGCAAACAGTTCAAACTTGTGATGCTTGTCACGGAGAAGGTAAAGTTGTAAAAGAACCATGTCCAACATGTCATGGTCACGGTAAAGTTAGAACTGTGAAAAAAGTTACAATCAATATTCCAGCAGGTATTGACCACGGTCAAACACTTCGTGTATCTGGAAAAGGAGAAGCAGGAGATGCAGGTGCACCAGCCGGTGATTTACTTGTAACTGTTTCAGTTAAAGCACATGCTATTCTTGAAAGAAGGGGAATGGATGTATATATGCGTATGCCAATTAGCTTCGCTCAAGCAGCACTTGGCGCAGAACTTTCAATTCCTACACTTGATGGAAGTGTTAAATTTAATATTCCAGCAGGTACACAAACATCTTCTAAATTCAGATTACAAGGGAAAGGTATTCCAAGCCTTCAAAATAAAAACCGTCGTGGTGATCAATATGTAGAAGTTCATATTGTAGTACCTAAAGAATTAACAGAAAGACAAAAAGAACTCTTAAGAGAGTTTGAACCAGAATCAGGTGCACAAGCTGAAGAATCAAAAAAAGGATGGAAACATCTCTTTAAAAAATAAAAAGAGGTCAGATTGAACGTAAGTGACAATGCTACCTTTTTAATAGACACGGTAAAAAACGTGTCTATTTTTTGTT
>NZ_BBCG01000103.1 GCF_001311925.1 Cellulosilyticum ruminicola JCM 14822 | reverse complement strand
TTAAAAAAATGGCTATCCAATTATACAATAAGAAGTTTTAAACTGCTTATATATTGACGCTGATGGATTTTATCAGCTAATAATACTGTATAAGCTGTGTAATACTTGATAAAAGTAGGGCAGCATGAAGTGTTTTTGCATTTTGAGTTTTACGTCCAGCCATACAAAAGTTTGTTTTGAAATGGTTGATACTTTGTTCTACAACGGAACGAATTTTATAAGTTTCATTCCACTCATCTGTACCACGTAAAACACCAGGATAGGCACATAAATCTTTTCAGGGTAAATGTAAAACATTCTACCGCAAGATGAAGAAGTACAAGGGTTTTCACAGTAACATTGACGTTTATACTTACCCTTGGCTACCTTTACCCATTTCATTTTTGGGCAAACAAATTTATAGCGTATAAGATCATTTTTCATTTGAGCAATACCTTCATATTTCATAGGAAGACTTGGTTCAGTAGGGCACATTAATAGGACATTGTTCGTTTTGAATTTTAGAACGACTATTGAGGGGAATGTAGGTTTTCTTAAATTTTAAATCATGAAGTAAAGCTTTGTAGATTGTACTACTATCAAATGTAGCATCACCAATAAAAGTATGAGGGTTAATAAGAGGATGCTTTATAAAAAAGTCTATAAGTACAGGAATAAGGGCCTTGGCATCATGGAGTGATTTATTTTCATCAGGAGAATCGGATTTTTTATCAACAATAATCTCAGGGTGAACTTCAAGGAAGTCTTTGTTATAAAAAATATCTCTAACAAATCCAAGACCATTGGTAATCAGTCCAAATTTATAGACATAACAAAAGTGTCCGTTAATGCAGAGTTGTTAAATCTCTTTATTACAGGAAGCATGGGAAGGCATAGAGCCATAAGCAGCTTTGTAAGCATCAATGCTTTGGCATATCGGTTCTGTAAGGTCTACAAGCTTATGGAACATAGATTGTAAGTCCGGCAAAAAAGTCTTGCCTAAAACGAGTTAATTTAGAGGCATCAGGAACTTTAGTAAAACCACAGAAATCTCTTAGTTCCTTAGAATAGTTAAGAAAAATAATTAAAAGAGAATCTGTAAGAATAGAAAAAACACGTTGAAGAATAAATGCCAAAAGCATTGTCTTTAATGGGTATTTACGTGGCCTACCAGTAGATGCATAAAAATGATTAATAAAAGAAGATGGAATAAGTTCATAAAGATTAATGGTAGTTTCTAATAAAGATTAATGGTAGTTTCTAATAAAGATTAATGGTAGTTTCTAATAAAGAAAGAAAATGAGGTTTATCATTTTCAAAATAAGATTTGCAATCGGAATAAATTTCTGCCAACGAAAGCTGTTTTTGTGGTATCATAAAGACATAACTCCTTTTGGATTTTAGTGGATTTGTTTCTTATTAATTCAAGTTTACCATAAATCTGAGAAGAGTTATTCTATTTTATAAAAAAATAACCCATATTTATACGGGTTAATGCGTTTCGCAAACGCCTATGTCTAGCACAAATTAAGGAGGATAAAATGTGAAAATAGATATGCATGTTCATGTGACACCACCTGATATTATAAGAGATTATATAAAAATAGGACAGAGAGAATCTTATTTTGATATTTTATCTCAAAGTAAAAACAATAAGTTTGCAGGTGCCGATCAAATTGTAAGGCATATGAAGGAAGTTGGTATTGATAAAAGTGTTATATTTGGTTTTAGTTTTCAGGATATGGACTTTGCCAATATGTGAATGATTATGTGATTGAACAAGTTCAAAAATATCCTGATGAGCTTGTTGGATTTATAGCAGTTGTACCTAATCATCCTAAGGTGACGGATGAGATTGAACGTTGTGTGAAATCTGGACTTAAAGGTATAGGAGAACTTTTTCCTGCAGGACAAAAATTTGATATTTCAAGTTTAAAAGATACAAGCGCCATGCAGAAGCCGCTAAGTATTATCATATACCAATCATTGTGCATACCAATGAACCAATTGGGCATGACTATGTAGGAAAGACCAATACACCATTAAAAGATTTAGAAGCTTTTGTAAATCATCATCCAGAATTAAAAATTGTGTTAGCACACTGGGGTGGTGGGATTTTTATGTATGAGATGATGAAAGAAGTAAGGGAAAGATTTAAGAATGTATATTATGATAATGCGGCAACAGTTTTTTATATGATACAAAAATTTATCATATTATAAAAGAAATGGGACTCATGGACAAAATCGTGTTTGGAAGTGATTATCCACTCCTTTCACCTAAGCGCTATGAAAAGGGAATTCTTGAAAGTGGGTTAGATGAAAAAGATGTGCAAAAATTAATGGGATTAAATGCTATGCGCTTATTAGGAATGTAAAATATTTATTGACAAGCAGTAAACATTAAAGATAGACTAAGCATATAACAAAGAAAGAGGTATAAGACATGGAAGAATTATATAAAGCCATAGAAAATAAAATTAGAGAAGCTGGATATTCAGGCGTAGTAAATGGGGAAGAAATTTACGATGAAATCTGTGAAGAGATTGAAGAAAAAGAAGTAGGGAGCTATATCTTTATGTCTAAGAAAGAAGATAACGTGCTTTTTGAATATAAAATTGATGTAATGGAAGAAGAATTTAACTTATCATATATCGATATTCACACACCAGTTAGTAAATATCATGTGGATTTTGATGCGTAAGGAGGCCTAAGCCTTGAAACGCAGTAAAAGATTTTATGTGATTTCTGAAAAATGTGTAGGATGTGGTGCATGTAAAACAATTTGTAAGGTGCATGCTATTAGTAAAGGCAATCCTTATACAATTAATGAAAATAAATGTACAGGCTGTGGCTTATGTGTAACAAGATGCTGGCGTGATGTGATCACAGTAAAGCAAAGAGCAGCAGACTAAGCTAACTTTAAAATGATTCATACTTAGATGCCGCTTAGCAGACTTTGCTACAAGCGGTATTTTTTTATGGCTTTTTTAGGGGATAAATAGGGTAAAACATTGACAAATAACATTAAGAAAAGTATCATTTAATGCAGAGTAAAACAATTAGATAAGTGTGATATACAAGTGAGGGAAAAAATGATATATTTAGATTATGCAGCAGATACACCTGTTGCAAGTGAAGTTTTAGATGCCTATTATGATGCGGCTAAAACATATATAGCCAATCCTAATGCTCATCATGTACTAGGACAAGCAGCCAAAGCGCATATCAATGAGATAGCTAAAGAAATCGCAAATTATTTTAATGTAGCACCTGAAGAAGTGATTTTTACATCAGGTGCTACAGAATCTAATAATTTAGCAATCAAGGGTGTAGCAGCAAGTAACCGCCGCTATGGCAAACATATGATTACATCTTATTTAGAGCATTCTTCTGTAACAGGACCTATGAGTGCCCTTGCACAAGAAGGTTACGAAGTAGATTATGTGGATTTATTACCAAATGGTCAAATTGACTTAAAACATTTAAAAGAACTTTTAAGACCAGATACAATATTAGTATCTGTTTGCGCAGTAGATAGTGAGCTTGGGACAATACAGCCTATTCAGGAGATTGCTGGTATCCTAAAAGAATATGAACATTGCAAGTTTCATGTAGATGCGACACAAGCTGTAGCTAAAATATCAGTTTCTATGGAGGGCGTAGACTTAATGACTTTTGCCCCTCATAAATTCTACGGATTACATGGGAGTGGTGTATTACTTAAGAAACAAGCTTTACGTATTGCTCCAATTATTCATGGTGGTGTTAGTACAACGATTTTTAGAAGTGGTACACCAACGACAGCACTTATAGTGGCTACAGGAGAAGCTTTGAAATTATATAGTGCCAAACAGGAAAAACATTATGAACATGTCAAAGCCCTTAATCAAATGTTAAGAGAAGGTCTTAGCAAAAATTCAAAAGTGCGTATAAATAGTCCTGAAACATCAGTACCATTTATTTTAAATATCAGTGTAAAAGATAAAAAGGCACTTGAGGTACAAGAAGCGTTAGCTGAAAAAGAAATTTATATTTCAACTAAATCAGCGTGTTCTACACTCAATACGCCATCACGTAGTGTTATGGCCATTACAAAAGAACGTAAACGTGCTATGAATACACTTCGTATTAGCTTAAGTCATCTTACAACTAAAGAAGATATAGAGACATTTATTACAGTATTTAATGAAATTATGAATGCTTAATTTTAAAAAATAAAAGGATAAGAAAATGGAAAGATATAAAGAAATAGAAAAAAGCATTATAAAAAAGTATCGTAAAGAAATTTGGAAACGCTTTATTCGCGGTGTAAATGATTATGATCTTATTCAAGCAGGAGATAAAATTGCTGTTTGTATTTCAGGTGGGAAAGATTCCATGTTACTTGCTAAATGTATGCAAGAATTACAACGTCACTGGGTCGTAAAGTTTGAACTTGTATTTCTAGTAATGGACCCAGGATATAATGAATACAATCGTCAAGTAATCGAAGAAAATGCAAAAGAATTAAATATTCCTATTACAATTTTTGAATCACCAATCTTTGATATTGTAGCAGATGTAGAAGAAACACCATGTTATTTATGCGCAAGGATGCGTCGTGGTTATCTTTATAAAGAAGCACAAGCACTTGGATGTAATAAAATTGCATTAGGACATCACTTTGATGATGTGATTGAGACAATTTTAATGAGTATGCTTTACAGTGGACAAATTAAAACAATGATGCCAAAGCTTCATAGCACAAACTTTGAGGGGATGGAACTTATTCGCCCACTTTATCTTGTAAAAGAAGAAGATATCATTGCCTGGTCACGTTATAATGATTTACGCTTTATTCAATGTGCATGTCGTTTAACAGAACACTGTAGTGTAAATGGCCAAGGCGGTGGTTCTAAACGTAATGAAATGAAACAGCTCATTAAGAAATTTAGACAGACAAATCCACATATTGAAATGAATATCTTTAAAAGCGTACATGATGTGAACTTAGAAACAATTATTGGTTACCATGATAAAGAAATATCATATAACTTCTTAGATGATTTTGATCAAAGATAGATAAGAAAGAGGACTTTATAAAATTAACAAATTTAGTTTTATAAAGTCCTTTTTTACAAAAGTTGTTCTAATTTTAGTGTTTAACAAGTGTTTTTAAGTATAAATATTGAATAAACGTTTAAAGTATTTTATTATTAATAATAAATATTTAGATAGGAGTACTTAAAATGAAAATTGCATTAATTAATGAAAATAGTCAAGCAGCTAAAAATGGTATTATATATGAGGCTCTTACAAAAGTAGTAGGATCTATGGGACATGAAGTCATGAATTATGGCATGTATAGTGCTGAGGATGAAACGCAGCTTACATATGTACAAGTGGGATTACTTACAGCTATTTTACTTAACGCAAAAGCAGTAGATTTTGTTGTAACAGGTTGTGGAACAGGTATGGGAGCTATGCTTGCAGCGAATTCATTTCCAGGTGTTGTATGTGGACATGCACAAGATCCAGTAGATGCGTTTACATTTTCTCAAATCAATGCAGGAAATGCGCTTGCATTACCATTTGCTAAAGGATTTGGTTGGGGTAGCGAATTAAACTTACAATATATCTTTGAAAAGTTATTTAGTCAAGAAATGGGTCAAGGTTATCCAAAAGAACGTGCACAAATTATGGCTAAAAATAGAAGCATTCTTAATGATGTGAAGAAAATTACCCATAAAGATATGATGACAATTCTTAAAGAAATTGACCAAGATTTCTTAAAACGTACAATTAGTGGTGAAAGATTCCAAGAATATTTCTTTGCAAATTGCCAAGTTGAAGAAATAGCAGCATATTTAAAAGCAGTACTTGCATAGTTTAAAATCAATACCACCAGTTGAACTGGTTGTTTGCACAGCTCTAGGAGGCATATTACTGGCAGCATCTTAAAAGATATACCGATTAACCCGCCAATCGCATTATTTTCAAGGCAGCCACTAAAGTGGCCAATGTCATTTAGTTAAGTGATATTATATAAAAAGGTCATCTACGAATAGTTAAATATTGGTAGATGACCTTTTTATAGCTTAAATTCTATCTAAATGTATAATTTTAAGCATGGCAAATAGACAGAATACTTATTCTGTCTAAAAATTGATAAATACCTATTTTTATGCTACTCTATAGTTGAAGCTTACT
>NZ_BBCG01000102.1 GCF_001311925.1 Cellulosilyticum ruminicola JCM 14822 | reverse complement strand
ACTAAGTATTAACACTTAGTATGTAGACTTTACAAATGATGTGAAAGGACAAATAATAAGTGATGGCTATTTCTAACACTTATAAGTTCCGAGCAGTTACCAGTTAATAGTGGGGAAGCCGTTATAAAATTTACTTGGCTAAAGAAGATTGGTCAAAATATGGTGAGATATCAGCAGAAAGTATAGAAGTATATTATGATGGTGCACGTATTCAATAAATAGAATATATGAAACATAAAAAATGCAGCAAAGCTAAATAAACTTTGCTGCATTTTTGTTATTCATAAAAGTTTTTATCAATACTTTGAGCATAACGTATTTTAGCGGTGCTATGTTCTTGAGCGGTTTCGCTAAAATGATGAGCATCAGAAGCGGTATCGCTAATCACAAAATAATAGTAGTTATGTTGCTCAGGTAAGAGCGCAGCCTTAATGCTAGTTTCGCCAGGAGCACAAATTGGTCCAGGTGGTAAGCCTGTATAAAGATAAGTATTATAAGGGCTATCCACTTTTAAATCATCAAGAGAAAGGGTTGCTTTTCGTTTATCCAATAAATATTGGATTGTAGAGCACATTTGTAAATTCATATGTGCATCTAAACGATTATAAATAACACCAGAAATAGTAGGGCGTTCTTCATCAAGTTTGGCTTCACCTTCAATCATAGAAGCGATTGTCAGCAAATCATGTAAACTATAATTAGTATGCTCAAGGTAAGTTGTATAGCCCGCCACTACCTCTTTAAAACGCATAAGCATGCGAATAATGATTTCTTCAGGGGTAGCATTCTTTCTGACAGTATAGGTATCAGGGAATAAATAACCTTCTAATTTATAAGTCGTTGTAGCTGGTATATTTTGCAAAAAATCATAATCATAATTTTTATTTTGCACCGCATCTAAAAAGTCTTTCGCATCAATAATACCTTCACTATCTAATTTGGCTGCAATTTGAGGGATTGTATAACCTTCAGGAATTGTAAATTGTACGGTTTCCTCTTCATTATTAAAGTCTGTAGCAAGCATTTTTAGAATTTCATTAGTAGACATATTGCTACTTAATGTATATTCACCTGCTATAAAAGGTGACTTAAAATCAGAAAGATGTGCTTCTAGTTTGAAATAAGCTACATTAGAAATGAGATTATGCTCTTTAAGTAGGAGGGCAAGTTCATTAAGCGAAGTATCTGCTTCAATATTAAGGACCATTTCAAAAACATCTTCATTATATTTGCGTGTAGACTCTTGATCGATGATATGAGAAGTGTAGGCGTAACTTTTATGTAGGGCTAAAATACTGCCAACTACAATTAAAATAGTAATGATAGAATTAAAAGCAAAACTTCCGATAACACGTTTTTGGATATTCCTTTTTTTCATTATAATCTCCTTGTAAATAAATGCATAGTTACTATTTAATGGCTGTAAAAACATGCAACTATTTAATAAAAATTATAACTATTCTATTAATTTATTGCAATAACTATTTGTAAAATAGCCAATATAAAAAAGGCAGACGGTTATATTGAATAAACATCTACCTTTCATAAAATAATTAATAGCTTATAAATACAGGTTGCCTTTGTGTACCTTCTAAAGCTAGTGCAATAGTTTCAGGCACATAGCTTAAATCAGCAACTAAAGAAAAAGGTTTTTTAACGAAATCATCTTGGCCAAGTGGTACGAAGAAGATGTTTTTCTTTTCCAAAAGATGACCAATATTTTTAAGTGAACCACTGATACCATCATTGCTAGCTAGGGCAATAATAATGGGTTTACCATTTCTAAGGAGTGATTTTACTACCAGTATGCAAATTACGGCTTGAGATATTAAAAAAAACATCCACATGCGCCTCGTACCAATCGATACGTGTGATTAATTGTTGGAGTAAAAAACGACGTTCTGCTAGTGTGGAAAGTTCTGAAAGGGCGGAGGTTTTAGTGATAGTTTTGTATATTCGATCAATATTATGGATGCCTTCTTCTTTGTCAAGTGGTGCCTCTTGTTTAGTGATAGTAAGTTGTAATTGATTATTATTTTTTTCTAAAACTTCGATTTTTTCTAATAATTTATGGCGTGTTGCTGTATGACTTGTAATAGCGAGTACTTCTAGTAAATTAGCGATTTTAGAAGTATTTGCATCATATTGGCTTTGTAAGTCATTTACGTTATTTAAATGAGATTTTGATAAAGAGGGCTTTTCGAATTGATGACTTTTTTGAATTAAGCGTTCAATTAGTTCTTCTTTAGTAGGTGCAAGCTCTTGTAATTTCTCCCAAATGAGTGGGTCAAGGTAATGCCCTTTGGCATTGACAATATCGCAAAGACTTCCTTTAGAGCGTAATTTATTACTGCAACGGTAAATATAGGACTTGGAACCATCGGCAAGTATTTCTTGATTTGTAATACGCATAGGTGCGCCGCACTTACCACAATACAATAGTTTAGAGAGCATCCCTACCTTAGAAGTTTTATCAGATCTGCATTTGCCAAAATTATAGGTATGATTAGTTTGAATAAGCTGTTGCGTTTTAAGCCACTCATAAGCCTCTATAATGGGTTTGTGGCTGCCAAGGGCAATAATCCAAGCTTCAGGTTGTCTTAAGACTTTATTGGCACCTAAGCGGTTAAAGGCAATAAGCGCAAACTCAGGATTACATTGTTCAGGTTTAAAGGTTACATTACAGCCTAGGTTCATAAAGTAGTGATAGACTTCTAAAGTTGCTGCGCAATAAGAAGGATTAATAAGGATATTTCTAATAACATTAGGCGAAAAGTACTTATTGTTACGAGTTTTAATATTGTGAGCAATCAGATAGTATTCAACTTGTGTAATGGAGCCTAATTTGTGATATTGGTTATAAATGAGCTTTACAGTCTCTGCCTCATCTTCTTTTAAAGCTAATTCAAAATAGTGTTTAGTGCGACCCTTATCAGTGGTATAATCTACTTTTTGACTCACATAGCCCAAAGGTGTTGTACCACCTAACCATTGGCCTTTTTCAGCTAAAGATTTTAGATTATCTCGAATACGTTCAGCAATAGTTTCACGTTCCATTTGAGAGAAAACAAGAGCAATATTTAACATGGCACGGCCAATGGGGGTACTCGTATCAAATTGTTCTTTGACACTGATAAATTGGACATGATGTTTTTCAAGTGTTTGATAGGTAATGCTAAAATCAGCAATATTACGACTGATTCGATCGAGTCTATAACAGATAATAATATCAAGTGCATTCGCTTTAACAGCCGTCATCATTTTTTTAAAATCAGGGCGGTCAATATTACCACCACTAAAACCTTCATCCGAGTAAGTTGTGATGTGAAGGACTTCATCAGGATGATTTAAACTAATGTAACGCTTGCAATAGTCAATTTGCATATTAATACTATCCCCTTGATCTGTTAACTTTGATTTTCTAGTATAAATTGCAACCTTCATAATAAAATTTCCTTTTAATTAAACTTTCTATTAAGAGTATATGCACTTGAAACATGTCCTTTTTCATTTATAATGTATGAAGAAAATGATGAGACATAAAAGATTGATTTAAGAGATGTTAATATAGCATATGAATAGAATAGTAAATATTAATTATTGAAAAAGATGAAGTGGGGGATAGGATGGGAAAAGAAGTGCCTAAGTATTGTGTTAATTTAAAGTATGAAGAAGCTAATAGAGCAGACCTTAAAGCTATTTTATTAGAGTGGTATGTAGACTTAGCTATAGCACAAATCAGTGAATTAAATGTGAATGAGAGGAAGTTACTCATTAATCAATTGAAAGCGCATCAGTGCATTGAAAGCAACATTATAAAAGATAGCTTAAAATAATCATATAATAAAAGGGTACCGCAAAAAATTGTTGATTTGCGACACCCTTTTAAATTTTAAATAAGTATTAAGAAAGACTATAATCAATAGTAGCTTTGTATCACCATTTGCAGTAAGGATGAATTCAATAGATTGACCTGCTGGAATTGCATTATTCCATGTGAGTGGTGTAACGATATAGTAGTCATCAATTTCTTCTACACTGATATTCCAGTTTGAAGCAATCTTGATATCATTTTTATTGATTTTTAAGCTCTAGCCTTTTACTTTAGCATCTGTATTATTTGTAAGTTTAAAGCTGACTTGACCACCTATGCCCATGAGTCTACAGTGTAAGCTAAGTCTAAATCAGATTTTTCAGCTTCTGGTGTTTGAGTAGGTTGTACCTCTATAGCGTTTGAAGCTGTTGTTGATTGGACTTTTTTGAGTAGTTGTAGATTGGAGTGGTTGTTCTTCCAATTTTTCGAAAATCCATTGTTGATTTGAAGTACCATTGTATTTCTATTGGCAAACATTGGCACATCATCTTTATTGAGTTCACTATCATCTAATACCTTTGTTAAATGTAAAGAAAAGTGGAGAAATGAAACAAACCTAATGAGAGGGAAAAACACTATTGTTTTTCCCTCTCATTAGGTTTAAGTATGATTTTAAAAAAATAAGGTAGTAATGATTAAATGTAATCCTAAGCAAATTACAAGACTACAGTTAACTAATAAGAAGTTTTTAATGGCGCAGCTAAATGTTTCTGCTTTAGTTTGTTTGCGTTTAAAACATGCAATGTTGTGGCTTACTAAGATAAAAGTAAGAAGTGAAGCAAGGCATGTTAAAGGCAAATATCCCATAACGACTGCAATGAGGATTGCTGCATAAACGATATAGTAACCCATTACCCAAAGACGCACACCATTTTCTTTACCAATATGAATAGGAAGAGTATAGCGTTTATTACAAATATCTTCCTCCATATCACATAAGTTATTAGCAAGCATAATATTGGCAATTGTAATAACAAAAGGTACTGTTACTAAGGCAATGGCAATAAGGGCTGGTATGTTAAAGCTAAGTATAATTTGTGGACTTTGCCATTGTAAAGTCACAAGATCACGATTAAACACATGAATATAGATTGTAATAAATGTGAGCACAAATCCCATTGTAACCCCAGAGAAAAGTTCTCCAAATGGTGTACGAGAGATAGGCAATGGTCCGAAAGTATATAAAATACCAATGGCAAAACAAATCATGCCTAATAAAAGCACAACCACATTGGTTAAGTAGACTAAGTAAATTCCTAATAAAGAAGCAATTACCAGCATCGATAAAATAATGGTTCTTACAACTTTAAGATTGAGCTGATAATGTGAAATAGCATTATGTATTTCATAGCCATAACCTTCTTGAAGATGGGCTTTTTTAAAGTCCATATAGTTATTAATAGCAGTTGTAGTCATATCAAAAATAACAACGGCTAAAAACATGATTAAGGCATGTGAAACACTAAATGTATCAAAGGCGTAAAGGGTATAGAGTGAACCAAATACAAATGGTAAAACACTTGCCACTTTTGTACGTAATTCCACTAAGTGTGCAAAACTCGTGATGTCCATAAAATGTCCTCCAAAAATGAAATATAATATCGTGTCTATGAACTAGCAATAAACTTCTTCTAATTCTCTATTATTGCAAGAATTTAGATTTAGTTAACGACTGTGATTATTATATAGTAACTTATAGTAAGTATGCAAGAAAAGAAGCATCTAAAATAAATTTATATAATGCATAAAAAATAAGTGATGAAAATTTAACAAGAAACCATTGATTAACTATATAGTTTAGTATATAATATATAAGACATTAAATTTTTACTAGGAGGAATTTATGAAAAAATTCGCAGTTTTAGCATTAACATTAAGTGCAATGCTAGTATTCACAGCTTGTGGTTCAAAAGAAGCTACAACAACAACAGAAACAACTACTACAGAAGTAGCAACAACAGAAGCTAATGACAACGTTAAAGTTGGAGAAGTAAAAGATGATGAAGGTAATACATTTACAGCAGCAGTTACATTTGAAAACGAAGCACCAGTAAGTGTTAAATTTGACTGTATCCAAGAAAATGGTGAAAGCAAATATGAAGCAGCTGCTGCTGGCACATATAAAATGACAGATACAGGTCTTACATGGAATGAACAAGCAGATGCGCTTGCAGCATTCTTGGCTGAAAATAACTTCGACGCTGCAGCACTTGAAGTAACAGAAGATGGACACACAGATGCTGTAACAGGTGTATCTATTAAAGTTCCATCAATGATTGAAGCTTTCGAAGCAGCATTAAACAACTAATAAAAATTAATTAGAGTGATCTAATTTTATACAAGGAGCAATAAGTTAAGGATTTTCCTAGCTATTGCTCCTTTTTGATGAATATATAAGTATAATTAT
>NZ_BBCG01000101.1 GCF_001311925.1 Cellulosilyticum ruminicola JCM 14822 | reverse complement strand
GGATAAATAAACCTTAGTATAATTATTTTAGGGATTATGCAACCTGATATATTACCATATTTATCCTATTTATAAGTTGAGATAATCTAGCACATGTCGTTAACATAGTTAATGTTTACCTCCTAATTTTTTTCATTTGTCTTATATACTCATTTTATTAGTTTTTATCTTTTTTTGAATATCTTTTTCATATACTACAGTTTTTATGTATAAAATACAGTATTCATGCTAAGGATATAAAAAGAGTAGCCTCTTATAATAAGAAACTACTCTTTTTGGGGAATTAATAAAACTATTTTCACTTGAAACTCATTCATTGAATAATCTATTTTTAAGTTGCCCTCGTACTTTTTAACGCTCTCCTCTATATTTTTTAGGCCTATACCTAGGTGGTCTTTCTTAGTTGATAAAAATATATTATCATTTGTCCAAATAACTTGATTCATGCTATTAGTAATATTAATTACAACATAGTTATTAAATTCATGTATCCTTAATTCTATATATCTCTTACCTTCTTCAATCTGCAGATTGGCCTCAATAGCATTATCTAATAAATTACCAAATATCTTTGTTAGATCTATACTTTCAATAAAATCCATCTTGGTATCTTGAATTCTTATATTAAATACAATATTACTCTCTTTACATCTTCTTATCTTTTCATCAATAATAACATTTAATATACTATTATTACATTTATAGTTGTATCCCAGTGACTCCATTTCCTTATATAAATTCAATGTATAATTTTTTGCTACTTCTTTTTGATTTGTCTCATATAAATGCTCAAGAACAACTATATGATTTCTTATATCATGTAATAATTTACGAGATTCATTGTACTTCTTCTTCATGTTACTATAATATTTATGGGTCATTGCATTTTGCTTTTGATAAAATAATATATCGTATTTTATCTCACTATATTTTGAAACTTGATATAATATAAAAACTGTATATAAATCCAAAATAGTAAAGACGATAACTATGTATATTAGCATTCCTCCAGAACTTGTTATACCATAATAACTTAAATAAATAATAATGCTTAGTTGAAATATTAACATTAGTATAAAATATACACTTTTACTTATAGATATTCTATCTATCTTACTTTTTCTTAATAAGCTAATCATATATTTATATGTAGCTATATCTAATATTTGATTTATAATACATGTAAATAACATAATTTGTTCATGATTTAAACTAGTTATGATTGTGTAATCTTTAAAAATAGATACTATGCAAACAGTTATAATATCTATACTCAAAAGCCCCATCATAAATAATGTATTATAAATAATTCCTTTTAATGATTTTATCTCAAACAAGATTATGCTTACTATTGAAATACTTATAAACCCATACACTAAATTAACTAAAGGCTTATTCCAAAGGTCTATACTCATATAAAGTACAATATAAACTAATCTTCCTATACAATATATATACTTATTATTATATTTTGCCTTGTACATTTCTGCTAAAAAATCAAATACAATCCATCCTAGTACTACACAAAATATCATTCTAAAAAAAATAATCATCTTTTTTCCTCAGTTGAACTAAATAAAATTAAACGTAGTTTGTAAATAATTATTAAATATCTGCTTGAAAATAACTGCCTGCTTCTGTGCTAACGGAATAATTACACCATTTTTCATCTCTATATCATATCCTCGTATACGACTAATGTGGTATAAATTAACAACAAAGCTCTTATGTGGCATACCAAATCCCAGAGTACTAAATTTATTAATAATATCTTTTATTCTTGCATTGATTCTGCATGTTATATTCTTACAAATTACATTCACGTGTCTATCTTCATATTCAAAGTAATAAATATCATCTGTCTCCAAATACATTATTCCCTTATCTGTCTCTAGAGTAATGATTTCCTTGTTTCTTTCTTCAATTTTATAACTAATTGCTTCCATCAAAATTGCTTGTACATCTTCTTCTTTAAATGGTTTAATAATATATTGAAAGGCATGTACAGAAAAGGCATTTGCTCTATAATCGGAATAACTTGTTACATATATAATTTTTGTTTGTTTATTATTATTTCTAATATTTTTCCCCACTTCAATACCATTCATATACTTTAACCCTATATCTAAAAATATAATATCAAACTCAACTTTTTCCTTTAATAATGATTCACCATCATCATATACATATATCTCATAAAGTCTATTAATAGACTTTAAGGTCTTCTTAATAATATCAAGTAAAAGCGTTTGTAAATTTTTATCATCATCACAAATAGCTAAAAAAAGCATAAAACACACCACCATATAATATAATATAATATAATATAATCTAATCTAATCTATTTATTATATTATTGTATTTGTCAAGCGAAATCGGAACCAAAATGTATTTGAAAATGGATCCATCTTAAGTCAAAAATTTATGACCGCTAGGTCATATGTGTTCTATTCTTTTCCACATTTATTCCACGGTTTCCTTGACTATGAGCCTCCGTTGATATGCTTTTGGCAACTGAAGCAGCTACACCGTTGAATGATGAGCTACGAAGCTTGTGTGCTGCCTATTCTGGTCATCTTAGCATATCAACCCTCATAATCAAGGAACTTTCGCGGCATAAACGTTAGTCATTTCTACATTTGATTTTGGAGCCATTTTTCAGTTTCATGGATCCGGTATGAGCTGGTACTCATATCTAAAATATAGGATTTGTGTGTTAACCTATCTATCATTGCAGCTGTTAACACCTGATCTCCAAAAATTTCATGCCATCTATCAAACGATAGATTTGTTGTTATGATTGTTGATTTCCTTCCTGCTCGTAGCGAAATATGTGTAAATAATAACTCAGCCCCTTCTTTATCAAAAGAAATGTAACCTAGTTCATCTGCAATCACTAAGTCATATTTCTCAAACTTGTTTTCAAAAGCCTTTAAAGTCTTATTACTACGGCATTCTTTTAGTTGTGTAATCAGTAATGGAACAGTGGTAAAAAGTACTTTGTATCCTTCCATGCAGGCTTTTATTCCTAATGCTGTTGCAGTATGTGTTTTACCTGTTCCAGTACTTCCTAATAGAATGACATTTTGTCCATTCTTAATGAATTCTAAGTTAGATAGTATGCTCAGTTTTCTTTGAACATCTCCACTAAGATATGTTTGATCAAGCTCTTCAAGATACATTTTTTTAGGAAATCCTGCATTTCTGATTCGTTTTTGTTTGCCATTTTCATTCTGTCTATCTTGTTCATATCGCAAGATATTTAATAAAAATGCTTCATATGACAGTCTTTTTTCCTTAGCCTGCATGAGTTCTTCTGTTATACAAGCATTAATCCCTGATAATCGAATAGCTTTACAGATTGTTTGGATTTCTTCTATCTGTTTATCGAAAAGTGTGCTCATAAGATGGCCTCCTTTTGATAGTGAGTAGATTGAATACCAAAGATTTCATTGATGCGTTTTATATTTTCATTAGAAATATCAATGATCTTAGGATCTCCGCTACAGGTTTCCTGAGCGACTGTGTTTCTCTCACAAATAAGTTTAATCTTATCTGTTGAAAGATCCAGCGGACTTAGCTTTTGAAGTGCATGAATCGCATCATATACTTTTTCTTCTCCAACTTCAGAAATATATTCAAGAAGAGCTATGAAATCTTTTGGATTTTCGGTATAATAAGAGTTGTATATTTTTTTAAGTCGCTGGTCTGATTGCTTTAATGCGAGGCTTTGTCTTAATGCACCAGGCTTACGAGTCAGGGTCTTTGTGTAGTGGGATATACATAGACTCCATTCATGGTTGCCATACTTCTTAGCATGTGTGGCAACTTTTTTGTTGTCATAAAAACATTCTATTCGGTCTGTATAAATGATTACTGTAACAAAATGTCCCACAAGATAATCAGGAACAGAATATCTGTTTTGATCCACTGAAATAGTAGCGTATTTATCAACCTAGCTTCTGTGATTCGACTAGAATGATATTTAGGCATCTTTGGTAAAAGAAATGGCTTTTCAGCTGCGAGCACATCATAAGGAGATTTTCCATCGTAGCCTTCTTTGGGTAGTGCATTAAGTTCTTCCAACCTTTTTAAAAGATACTCGTTGGCTTCATCAAGACTAGAAAAAGTATCCTTTCTAGCAAAGGTTTTTCTTCTTATGTACTCAACACTTCTTTCAACATGGCCCTTTTCATTGCCACTTCGTATGTTGCAAAAGCGGTACTGAAAACCATAGTATAAAGAAAGTTTTAAAAGCTCATCTGTTGGTTCCTTTTCTGTACAGCTAACAAATCTTTTTACAGCGATTTTCATGTTATCATAAGTCATTGTTTTATAGGCTCCACCAATGTAATCAAAAAATAAACTATGTGCTTCTAAAAAGCACTCTGTTTTCTGAGAACGAAAGAGTCTTGCATATCTAAAGTTACCTTTAGCGGTTGTAAAAACTGCTAACTGATAGACGGTTGGCTTATCACTATTAATGTAAAGTTTTACTTCTCCCCAATCGAACTCACAAACATCGCCAAGCTTGTATTCTTGCTTAATATAAGCTTCTTTAGATTGTTTATTAAGCTGTCTAACAGCTTTGCAAACAGTAGTATAACTAATGTCAACTTTTTGTTCTTTAAGAGCCTCATAAATATCAACCGCTTTCATTTGTTGTTTATGCATACCATGTTCTCTTTTTTCTTGATTTTGATTAAGATACATTTAGATTTTTTGCATAACTTCAGGTGTTAACTTTGTTTTTGTTCGAGAAGAAGTATCGTATTTAGGTTTTTCTACTACTTGCTGAATGAGTAAAGGAACATCTTCAGTATGAGTACTAGTTGCAAGAAGCTTCTCACGTGAAGCATAGTACTGCTTCATATATCTTCTGATTGTATTACGTCCAATCCTAAACTCCTTAGCAATAGCCCTTTGAGATTTTCCATTAAGTGCCGCCATAATAATCTCTTGTTTTTGTATCAAAGTAATCACTCCATATCACCCCATATGTAATTTTCAGTACATATGGATTATAAGATTATAGTGGATCCATTTTCAACTGCATCTGTGGCTCCGTTTTTAGAGTACCATATACAATTATAACATGTTTTTATATTTATATATTTTTATTTTATAAAATAATTTTGAATATTTTATAAAATAATACATATCTTGCCTACTAATAACCTATCTTACTTAGGTTCTACACTATATGTTGGAGTCTAGAAAATATTCTCTCTTATTCTATGTATAAAATAAGAGCATTTTCAACAATCCTAAGTATGCTTTAAATACTACAGAAAGGTCGTTGACAATGCTCTCTTTACATGATTCCCAAAAAATTCTTGGTTTATACAATCTTATTATTAAAAATACACTTATTACTGATGATACCTGTACTTTTGAAGTAGAAATGATTCGTAAGCCTCATTTTTGTCCTTCTTGCGGCTGCATGACTAATCGTATTCGATGATTATCGACTTCAAAAAATTAAGGACTTACCTTTCTTCAATAGAAATGTCATTCTACTTTTTCGTAAGCATAGATATGTCTGTACACATTGCCATAAACGTTTCTATGAAACAACTGACTTTCTTCCTCGTTATCATCGTATGACTTCTAGGCTTATTTCTCAAATTCTTACTCTTTTGAGTTCAACTCACTCTTTTAAGAGTGTCAGTAAACAACTTAATCTATCTACTTCTACGGTTGTACGTGTTTTTGATCATCTTGCTTATTCTCCGTCTTCTTTACCACGTATTCTCTCTTTTGATGAATTCAAGGGTAATACTGGTCATGAAAAATATCAGTGCATTATAACTGATCCCAAGCACCATCGTATCATTGATATTTTGCCCAATCGTTATAAAGATGATTTATCTGCCTACCTTCTTAAGTATGATACCTCTCATACTGAAATGGTAATCAGTGATATGTGGGCTACTTATCGTGATCTTGCTAAAGAATTCTTTCCTAACGCTACTTATATCGTGGATAAATATCACTATATCAGACAAGTCATTTGGACACTTGAATCTGTTCGTAAGGAAGTCCAAACTGAATTCTCTGATTATCGTCGTAAATACTTTAAGAAATCTAAAAAACTACTTATCAAACACTTTGAGCATCTTAGTGATGCTGATAAACAAGCCGTTAAGATTATGCTACACACAAGTACAAAACTTAGTATGGCTCATGCTTTAAAAGAAGAATTCTTTGGTGTCATGTCTTCCAAAACACGTTTGGAAGCCCTGCAGAAACTTACCTCATGGATTACTCATGCTGAAAATAGTAACTTACCACGTTTTGTTTCTGTTTCTTTAACCATGAATAACTGGATAACCGGTATACTCAATTCATTTGAAACAGTTTATACTAACGGATTTACTGAAGGTACTAATAATAAAATCAAAGTACTTAAACGCAATGCTTATGGTTATCGTAACTTTAATCGTTTTAGAAATCATATTCTTCATATGGATAATAAAAAATAGCTAAGTAAAGAAAATATCTTTACTTAGCTTCCATAAATTTCTTGCATAAACTTAGGATACCCCAACTATTGACATAGCACCAACATTACTTGCCTGTTTTTCACTTACTCGTTTTACTTTTTCAGTTTTATTTGTAAAACGAAAAAGACACCCTTTTGGG
>NZ_BBCG01000100.1 GCF_001311925.1 Cellulosilyticum ruminicola JCM 14822 | reverse complement strand
ATTTTCTACATACGTCAACCCTTTTTTTCTATTTTTTTCAAAGAAGTTATATTAACCTTTATTATCCTTGTATTTTCAGGGTTTTCCTTATCAAAAAAAACTTCTACGATGCTACAAAAAATTAAGCCTATTTGACTACTTCTACAAATTACTTGTATAGATTTAGGGTATTCTTCAATTTGTACGAGTGTATTTTTGATTGGTGTACATACTTCAACAAGCTCTTTTATAAATTGCCCCCCTATAAAAGCACTTATTCCGCCTACAGCTATTATTATGATTATTTGCTTAAGTACTACTTTTACATTATTTCTTATGTATTTATGCAGATATTCTTTTTTTAGCTCATCCTGTAGTTTTGCATACACTATTTTCCCACTAGCAATCATCTGCTTCCATAAGCATATTAATAGCATGACTAAAATACTGCTTCTTATAAATTGCATCGTATTATTAAGCTTCTCCATATATTGCTTTGTTGAAATATACATATATTCTTCTTTGTCTCTTCCTAAAGTAGCTAACGCTGAATTAATTATTTCTTTATTTTTTAACTTCTCACCATCAAGATTGCATATCACAAAGCCATTAAGTACTATATCTTCTTTATTATCTAAACTATATCCTTTCCCCTTTATCTTTTTATTTTTATACTTATACTTATCATATAAACCTTGTTTTGTTACCCCTTCTACCTTATATGTTTGTCCCTCTATTTTTATATTATTTTTCTCTTGCTGCTTATCTTCTAATAAATTTACTTTTCCAAATAAATTAAATGCCACCTCATTATCTAAGACGATTTGCTGCTTATTATAAGGATTATTATTTAAAAAGCTACCTTGGCGTAAACTTACTCTATTCCATTTTTTATAATTTTCATTAGTTTGAATAAGCCATATTAAACACTCTCTATTATCTGACTGTATTGTTTGAGTAGACTCATAACTATAAGATAAGTCTAACTCTGGATATTTTTCTTTTAGTTTAGTTATATCTTTTGTAGTAAATAATTTTTCTTTATGTGTAGGATCTTTAGGTGTAACATATGCGATTTCTCTTGCCCCTACTTTTTCACTCCATGCTGAAACTACTAAACTTACTATTCCTATGAAGCTTACAATTATGATAAATCTTATATCTCTCAAAATATTTAACCTATTCATCTCCTAAAACCTCATTTTCATTTTCTAGTCTTATGCGCATGCCTTCTGCTATTTCTTCCTCACTTGTAATGATTACTTTGTCCAAAACGGTAATCCCATCTGAAATAGCCGCATAAGTATCATCATAATCTTCAACATATACCTTTTTCTTTTTAACTACATAAGATTTACCTAGTGCATCCTTTATACTTTCTGCTACGAACACAAAATAACCATCACCTTCTTTATACACTGCACTATAAGGAATAACATTATCATAGATTTTCTCTTCTTCTTTAAAAGTAGCAGTAATTTGATCTCCTGCATTAACTTGTTCTGAGTTAAATGTTATATCTACTTTTAACTTATCTTTTTCTTTTTTGATTTTACTAATGCTACCTTGTAAATTAGTTACTTCTTCTCCTTTTAGCTCTGTTACATCATCTAACTTCATAAAATCCATCTTTGGATCTACTTCTACCTCTAATTTATATCCTGCATTGAGGCTGCCAAGCCTTAAAAGTACTTGACCTTCTCCGATTTTCTCACCTTCTCCTACTATTTCTCCTTCTTTTGTTTCCAATACTTTTCCTTCATTACTGGATTTAATGATTCCTGCCTGCCCTTTTTTGGCTTCTAGTTCAGCTATTTCTAATTTGATTTGTTCTATTTCTATTTGTTGTAACTCCCCTTGCCCCTGCATTTCTTTTCTTTGATCTTGTAAACTTTCCATCTCTTTTTCTAAATTTTTAATTGCTTCTTTTTTGGCCTCTTGCTTTTCTTTCATGTCATTCTTTTGTTCATTTAATAATGATTCTAACGCTATTTGAGATTTTCTAAGCTCATTTTCTGAAAGCAAACTGTTTTTATATAACTCTTCATTAACAGCTACCAATTCTTTAGCATCTTTTATTTCCAACTCTTTATCTTCGTTTATTAAGCTTTGTTTTTCCTGTTCTTCTTGTATCTCTGCTCCCATTTTATTTAACTTATCATTAATGCTACTCACTTTATTTGACTGTAATTTTAAACTCACCTCTGCCTTTTTTAATTCTATTTGCTTAGTCTGTAATGCTTTTTCAATCTCTTCAATATCTAATTGATAAAGTGCATCTCCTTTCTTCACCACATCACCAACTTTAACATAGGCTTTTAATACCTTTCCTTCAAAAGGTGCATAAACAGGCACTTCTTTTTGAAATTCTGCATTTCCTTCACACTCTACTCTTTTACTTAAATTCATAGGCTTTGCTTGTCCTACCCTTACATTTGGTAATGTCATATTCATAAAAGTTTTTGAAAAAAAGTGAGCACTAAAATAGTGCTCAGAAAAATGCCTCCTATTTTAGCTATCTTCTTTTGACTTAATTCTGCTTTCATATCATCTACCCTTTATCCCTGAAAGCTCTATGCCTTCAACTAAATAATCTTGTCCATATAAAAATACTATAATGACTGGAATCATATAAAAACATGATGCTGCAAAAATGCTGCCTATTTGCTCCTCACTTATTTTCGATAAAAACAAGGATAGTGGCTGCTTATATATATCTTGCAAAAACACAATAGCTTGTTCTACTACATTCCAGTATTCAACAAATGTTAAAATTACCAAGGCAAATACCCCTGCTTTAGCAATAGGCAAATATATATGAATTAAAATATCTATTTCATTACATCCATCCATATAAGCTGCTTCAACATATTCCTCTGGTATAGACTTCATATATTGTGTTAATAAGAACACACCAAAAGGTGAAAATATACCTGGCAAAATAATAGCCAAATGGCTATCTATAAGTCCCAATCTTTGTATAATCATAAAGTTAGGTACTAGTACCACTTGAAGTGGCAATAACATAACCACTATATAAATACAAAAAATAATTTCTTTTTCTTTAAACTTAGATCTTACAAAACCATACGCCCCTAAGAAAGCAACTATTACCTGTCCTATAATAACGCATACTGCTATTTTAATTGAATTCCAAAATAAAATAAGATACTTAGGTTGATAAAAAAGTATGTATAAATAACTTTTCAAAGTCACCTGTTCTGGTATAAGAAGCATATTGCTACCTTCTAGTTGATAATGTCTTATTACTTCTGTAGATTCCATAAAAGAATTTGTAAATGTAATTAATAAAGGATACAAAAGCAAGATACTTAATACGATAAACCAGACCCTCAATAATATTACTTTAATCTTCATCTTTTATCCCCCTTTGCCCCAATCGTAAAATAAACATTAATATGAGTATAAAGGACACTAGGACATACGCTGATGTACTCAGTTTCTGATAATTAAGGGATAAAAACATATTATTCATATAATGTTGAATCATATAAATACTTTCATTAGGGTATCCCCCTGCTATTAAGTACATTTCTTTAAACACCTTAAAGCAATTAATAATAGACATAATAAAAACTAATACTGTTGTAGGAAACAAATAAACCCATGTAATGTACTTAAATTGTGCAATACTACCTGCTCCTTCAATAGAGGCACTCTCATAGTATGTATTTGGAATATTATATAATCCTGCTGTAAAAAGAATTGTATTATACCCTATGTTCTTCCATATAAATATATAAACCATTATACCTAGTGCATATTTCGAATTTAGCCAATCGATTCCTTCTATGCCACCTATACTTAAAATCTTATTAAAAAGCCCCTGTACACTAAAAAATTCTTTCCAAAAGAACGCAATAGAGGCTGTTGGAATAATCATTGGAATAAGTATAATACACTGTAATAATCTTTTTTGATCATGTAAGGTTTTGATTCCCATGGCAATTCCCAATGAACACATCATACTAATAGGCACACATATCCCTATAAATATTCCTGTATTTTTAAATGCATTTATAAAAATATCATTTTTTAGTAACTCTATATAATACTGTAAACCTACAAAACTTGCATTAACACCTTGAGCTACAATCGTATAATAAAATGCAATTATAAAAGGGATGAGATAAAAAACACTAAATCCCAATAAACTAGGTAATAGAAACACTATCCCTTTAAGATTTCTTTTATGAGTCATTTTTTATTCACCCCTCTCCTATTTGATTATTATTCATTTAGCATAGTATAAACTTTTGCTTGTAAATTCTTAGCTACTTCCTCTGCACTCTTATTCCCTTTAAAGAATTCTTCTGTTTCCTCATAAACTACATCATCAATATCTGATGCTGAAGGTTTTATATAAGGCATATTTACCCACTCTTCAATTTTCACATTTAACTCATTTGCAATTTCTTGTGGTTGCTTTTGTAATTTAAGTCCTTCAAATCTAAGTTCTTTATTTATCTTTTTTGCTGTTTCAGTATTCTTTATGGTAGCAGCATTCCTATTAACAGGGAAACCATCTACTTCTGGGCTCTTCTCCATTTCTTCTGATAACATCTCTTGAATAAACTCCCAACAAAGTGCCTGATCTTTAGCATCTTTTGTAATAGCTACTTTTTCTGATATATTAAGACAAATTTCTCCTGCCTCATTCATAAGTGGTTTTGCATAATTAGTGTCTCCCACATGCCCAATATATTCTGGCTGATATAAGCAATATGTTGTACCACCTAATTCACAAGTAAATAAGCTATTTTGAGCTTCGTCTTCAATTCCTCCTCTATACAATAAACCATTTTCTTCTGCCTGCTTACATTCTTTTAATAATGTAATAAACTTATTATCATCAAAATTTGCTACTTTTTCTTCTACTTGTAAGAACTGATTACTTTCTAATTGATACATATTATGGAATAAATTTATTGCATCTCCACCTTCTAAATATAATTGTTGCTTTTCTTTATTTCGCACCGTATCTAGTAGTTCTCTCCTATTCTTATAAGTCCAGTATTTCTCATTAAAAGTTGTCTCATCCAAACCAGCTTTTTCAATAGCCTCTTCATATACTCCCAACATCGTTACATTAAAAGCTACTGGTACAGCATAAATACTATCTTTATAGGTGCAACTTTTTAAAACATTCATATAATACTGCTCATCCGTAAATTGGCTTGTACTTTCTATATTGGATGTTAAATCAACTAAATAACCACTTTGAGCATATTTATAGTCAGGCACCCAACCAAGCATTAATAAATCTGGTGCCGAATTCCCCATAAAGGCTGTATTTAAATAGGTTATATAATCTTCTAGTGACAGATTTGGATTCTTATCTTCTCCTGGTGCTTCCATCCCTTCTTTAATCTTTATAGGTTCTCCTACTTCTTTAAAAGCTTCTATTTTTACATCCACATCAGGATGTTCCTTTTCAAATTGTTTAGCAACTTCTTCTAAATACGGACTTGGCCAATATGTAGAGATAGTAATTTGTTTATCCTTTAATTCATTTGTTGCATTACTTGCTCCACATCCTGTAATCATTCCCATTATTAGCAATCCACTTATAGTTTTACTTATATTTTTGTTAACCATAATATATCCTCCAAATATTTTTCGCCCTTTTATTATTTTTACTATATCACCTTTTCAAAAAATTTCATTTCAAATGTCTTAATGATTCATTTATCTGTCTAAACAGCATTTAGTTTATTAACTTGCATATGCCTCTGACTGAATTTTGTAAAGTTCTGCATAAATCCCATCTAACTTCATAAGATTCTCATGTGAATTACATTCAGCAATTCTTCCTTTATCTACTACTATAATTTCATGTGCTAATTGAACATTAGCAAATCTATGTGTTATAAATAAACAAGTTTTTTGGTCCATTAATTGTTTTAGATTTTTAAAGAGTTCATATTCTGCTTTAGGATCTAAAGAAGCTGTCGGCTCATCTAATATGGTTATTTTAGAATCTGCTATTAATGCTCTACCAATAGCTATTTTCTGCCATTGGCCAATAGATAAATCTACACCACCTTCCCACTCTTTCTGCAATTGTGTTGCATACTTCTCTGGTAGTCCCTCCACAAACTTATCTATACCTACCGATTTGCCTATCTCTAGAATTCTATCTTCTTCTTTTATATGCTCAGTATTTCCTATACCGATATTCTCTTTAATACTTAGTGGATACTTTATAAAATCTTGAAAAATGACACCCATATTTTGATATAAACTTTCTCTAGAAATGTCATTTATATTTATATTGTCTATATAAATATTCCCTTCTGTTGGATAGTATAATCCCATCAATAATTTTATAAGTGTAGTCTTTCCTGAGCCATTTTCTCCAACTAAAGCGTAAATCTTATTACTTTGAATTGTAATATTAATATCTTGTAAACAATAATTTTCTACTCCTGGATATTTAAAATATACATGTTCAAATCTAATTTCATTAAATTGATGCGGAAATGTTTTATTTGATAAAGATTTATTCTCCATTTCTTTTTCTTGAAGAAAGTTAAATAAATCATCTACATATAAATTATCATTGTATATTGCTGAAATAGAACTTAGCATACTTCTAACACTATACTCTACATTATTTAAGCTATCCATAAATAATGTAAATTCACCTATTGTTAGATGTTTCATTATAAATATATAAACAACATATAATTTATTGGCATAGGATGAAGCATTTTGCAAACAATCTGCTACCGTTACTGATTGAATAATCTCCTTTTTTATCTTCTTATCTTCCTCTATATACTACTCTGTTTTATTAATAATCCTATTTCATAAGCGTTAAC
>NZ_BBCG01000099.1 GCF_001311925.1 Cellulosilyticum ruminicola JCM 14822 | reverse complement strand
AAAATCATCTAGGAAAGTAGGACTTTCCTAGACAATAAAAAAGCAGCTAGGAAGATTTTCATTTTCCTAACTGCTCCTATTAACTTGTAACTTTGAACCTATACTTATAAAAATGAAGTTAAGCTTAAATTACCTAACTTCATTTTTATTTCTAACATTATTCTTGTTTAAAAATATGCAATTATAAATGTATATTCATACACACTTAATTCTCATTATACAATCTTAATTCTCATTATACAATCTTAATTCTAGCTATCCAAACTTAATTTTCACTATACACTCTTAATTCTAGTGCAACAGTATTTCACAAGGAGTATTTTTTAAATTACTCTACAGTAACTGATTTTGCTAAGTTTCTTGGTTTATCTACATCATTGCCTCTTGCAATTGATACATAGTAAGAAATAAGTTGTGTTGGAATAACAGCAAGTACTGGCATTAATAAGTCTTCTGCTACTGGGATATAAATTACATCATCAGCTACTTTTGCAACTTCTGTATTTCCTTCCTTAGCAATTGCAATAACGAATGCACCTCTTGCTTTTACTTCTTTGATATTTGAAATCATTTTTTCTTCTAATGCATCTTGTGTTACAACACAAAGAACAGGTGTACCTTCTTCAATAAGTGCGATAGGCCCATGTTTAAGTTCTCCTGCTGCAAATGCCTCTGTGTAGATATAAGAGATTTCTTTTAATTTAAGTGCAGCTTCTCTAGCTGTTGTATAGTCTACACCACGTCCAAGATAGAACGCATTATGTGTATCTTTCATATCTTTTGAGTATTGTTCAATTGCATCTTTATTTGCTAAGATTGATTCTACTTTTGCAGCTAATCCTTCGATATTTTTGATAAGTTCTTGATATCTTTCGATTATTACCGCACCTTTTTTGTATGCAAAATCTAAGGCAATCATATAGAATGCAATCATTTGTGCTGTATAAGCTTTTGTTGAAGCTACAGCGATTTCTGGACCTGCCCATGTATAGAATACATCATGAGCTTCTCTTGCTACAGATGAACCTACTACGTTAGTGATAGCAAGTACTCTTGCCCCTTTTGCTTTAGCAAGTTTCATAGCTGCTAATGTATCTGCTGTTTCACCTGATTGAGAAACAACAATAAGCATTGTGTGTTCATCAATAAATGGGTCACTATATCTGAATTCTGATGCGATATCTACTTCTACTGGTACTTTAGCAAGCTTTTCAATTGCAAATTTACCTACAAGACCTGCATGATAAGCTGTGCCACATGCTACGATATACATTTTTGTAATGCCTTCTAAGTCTTCTTTTGTAAGTTTGATATCATCAAGGTGAATCATACCTTCTTCATCAAGCCTTCTTAAAAGTGTGTCACGGATAGCTTGTGGTTGATCATAGATTTCTTTCATCATGAAGTGATCAAATCCACCTTTTGATGCAGCTTCAATATCCCATTCTACTGTTTTAAGTTCTTTTTCAACAACATTATTATTACCATCATAAATTGTAAGCACGCCATCTTTTACATGAACCATTTCATCATTTTCTAAGTAATATACATTACGTGTATATTTTAAGATAGCTGGTACGTCTGATGCGATAAAATATTCCCCTTCTCCTATACCTACGATAAGTGGACTTTCTTTACGTACTGCAACAAGTTCACCTTTATGCTCTGAAGATACTACACCAAGTGCATATGCTCCTCTAAAAACACTTACTGCTTTACGTGCTGCTGCAAGTAAATCACCTTCATAGTATTTATCAATAAGGTGTACAGCTACTTCTGTATCTGTTTCAGATTTAAATACATAACCTTCTTCTGTAAGTATTTCACGAATCTGCATATAGTTCTCAATAATCCCATTGTGTACAACTGCAAGTGTTTCTGCAGAGTTTAAATGTGGATGTGAATTTACATCTGATGGCGCTCCATGTGTTGCCCATCTTGTATGTCCGATTCCAACTGTACCTTGAATAGGATTTTCAGCTAAAATTTTTTCAAGACCTGCTAAACGTCCTTTCTTTTTAGCCCAATTAATTGTATCGTTATCATTAACAACTGCAATCCCTGCTGAGTCATATCCTCTATACTCAAGTTTTGATAACCCATCTACAATAATTTCTGATGCTTGTTTGTTTCCGATATAACCTACGATTCCACACATAGTTATATATACCTCCTGATTGTTCAATTATTAAAGTACCAAAATACTAATCAGGGAAATTCACGATAAGCTTATTGTCCTAAGAATCACTTCTTAGTTTTGTCAGCTTATTAAGGTTGTGATACCTCTAGAGTATCCGCCGAATTTTCGATAGCTCTAGTCCTCGTCAACTTAACATACAATTAAGTTCTGGCGCTTGTTTTTTTATTTCCCTTTTGCTATTATAGCATAATTTTTTCTGAATGCCAGTGTAAATTTCTAAAATAAAATTTTTATTTTATTTAAAATATTTAATTCAGTCAAAAAAAGAGAACTTCAAATGTAATATGTCAGTATTCATACGACTCTTTAGTTCTCTTTTCTATATTATGCACCTTATAATATTTTATAGTATATATATTATTTTTAGGTAACCAATTTTTAACTGTTTCTTTAATAGCTTCTTTAAGTTGTGCGCCTTGCTCATTAGTAAGTTGACCATCTTTTACTGCTTGATCAATTACTTTACAATATTCTTTAAGTACACGTTTTTTAAATTTACGTGTTGAAATTTTTTCTTCTTTTAAGACATCTTCAAGTTTTTTCCCTTGTTTAATATAAGCTGCTAATTCTTGTTCATCTACACCACATCCTGCAAGAGTTGCTTGAATTACTTTAAAGTTATCTAGTGCAAATGGCTTTGGTTTATTTGGACATGCGTTTGGCTTCCCTGGACATGTACTTTGTTGTGGTTTTGCTGGTTTAGTTTGTGTTGTTGGTGGCTCTGTTGGTTTTACTGGTTTAGTTTGTGTTGTTGGTGGCTCTGTTGGTTTTACTGGTGTTGGTGCTGTTGTTGGCTTTGCTGGTTTGCTTGGCACAACAGGTGTCATTGGTTTACTTGGTGCTGGCGTCGTTGGACTATTTAGCACGGGTGGTACTGGTGTTGCTGGTGTTTTTTCCGGTGCTGTTGGTACCGTTGGTGCTTTATTTGGTGTATTTGTTGATGGCGTTCCTTGTCTAGTAGTAGCTACTGCCCCAAATATTGTTGTTCCCGCCATACATACAAGTAATAAACCTGCTATACTTTGAGTTAATTTGCGTTTCATGATGTTCCTCCTTAAAATCTTTCTATATGTATAGATTGTGAAAATTCTTTGATATTATACTTCCAAAATTATCCATATTTATTTTTAGTATGTATATTTTCACTATTAATGGACATATTAAACTTAGCCTATCTCTTTCATGTTCTATGTTTATTAGGAGGTATAAAATATGGTGAAACATCTATTATGTACCAACTGTGGTTATGATATGGTTGGTTCTGAATATATTGCTAATACCGTAGATTCTTCATTAGCTATTGATGGACCTATGTATAGTAATAGTACTTTACTCGCTCTTAATACAAGGCCATACAATCAAATTGTTTGCCCATACTGTAAAAGCGTAGGTAATTGGACAACCTAAAAATAAGTGTAAATGCACATTAGGCATTTACACTTATTTCATTTTACATTGTATCCTACTATAAACGTATTATACTTACTTTCCGTTGTATAACAAATTGATTTTCCTATAGCTTCTGTAATATTGGTTACAACCTTATCCTTCTCCCATTTATTTTTGCTTAAATTATAAAGTATAACTGTTCCAGATGAAAGTGCTTGATTTTTAATATTTTTTAAGGCTATATTAAACTCACTTTGGTTTTTAGCATAATAAACCCCTTTTATTTTTACTGGTACAAAAACGCCACAATATGTATTTTTTGAAGTGCTTGGATACTTGCTATGATTCCAAGTATGTGTCCTCATCATATACTCATCTAATTCATTAAAATAATTTGGTAATATACCTACAGTATTTTCATCTTGATCTGCCCAAGTTAAATCCACATGGTAATAATTATTGAATAGATCTAAAAGATTCCATGCATGACTTTGATTTTTTGCAGTTCCTGTAATAATCTCATTCGGTATCCCTAGTACATTTAAACTGTACATTAAACTTTTAGCATAACCATCACACACTGCCATGCCATTTACTAAGCCTCCCCATATTGTATGAGACATTGGCGTGGCTTTTCCATTAACCAACTGGACTGAATAAGTTATTTTCTCCATTAGCGCCTTTATTAGTGCTTCTTCACGTTCAAAAACATTCATTTTAGTCATAATATGTGAATTAATAATTTCACTTATTTCTTTTGAAATTTTCAAATCATAATCTTGCATTGTTTCTATAGCATTTATTGGATAATTAAACTTAACACTTACCGTCGGTTTATCATTTCCTTTTTGTTCTATTTCCCCACCTGTATAAACAAGCGCAGGATAAAGTAACATTAGTTCTTCTATATGCGCTTGTATCATAGATTGCATCTCATTAATAGAAAAATCTCCGTATTGAAATTTTATTGTAATCTGCTTACAGTGCCTTCCTAATGCACTTTTTAAAATTTCATCTAAATCTTCTTCACATCTTACGTCCCATTCTCTTTTTGTTTGATCTTCTGTAATCGTAAAGCTCTCTATCTGTATAGTTTTGTTATTTTCAATACATACATAATATTTACCTGGTAATGTAATCTTTTCTCCTTTCTTTAATATCTTTGCCTTACTTCCATCTCGACTAATCATAGCAGTTTTTCCTGTAAAGTCAGCTGTATAACTTGTCTCGAATTCCCCTAACTGTATAATCTTTACATATTCCTCTGCATAAGTCGTATTAATCCCTAAACACATCAAAAAATAACTATTATATCTCTTATACTTCTATGAAGCATAGGCACCCCTTTTCAATGTCGTTTTTTCTGAATTATCTTAATTTAATTATATCATATAACAAAAAAAATTGGCTCAAGCATTTTCGACGCTTGAGCCAATTTTTTGTAAATCGTTATACTTTTTAAACTGCCACTTCTTTTCTTTGTGCTGCAACTTCTAACATATGTTCTTCAATTGCCACAATACTTTGTTCTACACTCCAGAAGAAATAATTTTCACCAACTTGTTCTACAAGTCCACTACGTGCCATCATTTCTTTTACTTTAGGTTGTACCCTGCAAAAAGTACTTTTGTGCCTTGTGTTCTAAGACTTGCGCTCATTTCAGCAAGCATTTGTACACCTGTTGTATCAATAAGTGGTACCCCACGCATAGATAAAATCATATAGTGTAAGTTATCAAGGTTTTCCATTTCTTGTGAAAGCTTATCTGTTGTTGCAAAGAAAATAGGACCTGATAAATAAATAACTTTTGTACGACGGTGATGATATCGTACATCAATACCATTTGCAATAAGTTTATCTACATCAATATCACTTAAATTAATTTCAATATCTGCAATACGTACAACAAATAAAATAACTGAGAATAATACACCTACTAAAATTGCAGTTGTAAGATCAAATAATACTGTACATACCATTGTAATTAAAAATTGTGAAATAGCTGTTTTTAATTTTTTCTCAAATATGTATTTAATACTTTCCCACTCATTCATACGCCAGGCAGTTACCATTAATACCCCAGCAAGTGCTGCAAGTGGAATTTGTGACATTACGCCACCTAATAAAAACATAGATGCTAAAAGTCCTACTGCATGAAATACACCTGTAAGTCTTGTTTCTGCACCTGATTTAATCGCTACACTTGTACGTGCAATAGCTGCTGTTGATGGTACCCCACCAAAGAAAGGAATAAGAATATTACCTATACCTTGTGCTACAAGCTCTCGGTCTGCATTAAGTTTTTCATTTTTCATTCTACCTGCTGAAGCACCGCATAATAAACTTTCAATCATACCTAATGCTGCAATACTAATCGCTGGTACGATAAATGGTGTTAATCTTTGTTCTGTAAGTGCTTTAAATCCAAGTCTTGTGTCTGGAAGTAATGTTTTAGGGATGTTTCCTACTACTGCAACATCCATTTTTAAACTCATACTTACAACTAAAGCCACAATAATCCCGACTAATGAAGAAGGTACTTTTGCATTCCATTTCTTAGGCCAAATAATCATTGTTACAATAACAATACCACCTAATAAAACAGCTGACATATTTGGTGTAAATCCTAAATGTCCATATGAAAGTAACTTCTCAATAGCTGTGCTACCTTCTGATGTTACACCAAAGAAATTATCAACTTGTCCTAATGCAATAATAATTGCAATACCTGAAGTAAAACCTGTGATAACTGGAGCTGGTATTAATGATACTAATTTACCAACTTTTAAAATACCTGCAATAAGTAAAATAATACCTGCTAATAATGTTGCAATAAATACACCTTTCATTTGATATTGGTGTACAAGACCAATTAAAATCGCTGTCATGGCACCTGTTGGACCAGAGATTTGATAAGAAGCCCCTGATAAAGCACTCATTACAAGCCCTGATAAAATCGCTGTAATAAGACCTGCTGCTGCATCTGCACCACTACTTACACCAAAGGCAAGTGCTAAAGGTAGTGCTACAGCTGTTACAGTGAGCCCAGCTAAAAGGTCATTAGAAAATCTTTTTCCATTATATCCGGCAAATTCATTTTTAATGTCTAAAATATACTGCTTAATCATGCTTTTCCCACCTTATTAAAATTTTCACTTTGAAACGATTTTTATTATACCTCTTTAAATTCACATTTTCTACATATTTATACCTATCTCGTAAATTTTTATAAAAAATCTACAAGTAAAAATAAAACTCTCATGTTTTTATGGTAAAAAGCATGAGAGTTTTATTTTTAATAATTTT
>NZ_BBCG01000098.1 GCF_001311925.1 Cellulosilyticum ruminicola JCM 14822 | reverse complement strand
CATACTAGGTGTAAATAATGTGTGAATCAACAGCTAAGTCTCTACTCACGCAAAAGCAGTGGGAATTAGAACAATTGAAAAATGAGTTAGCATGTTAGCTGATTTGCATATGAAAAACCGCATTAAAGAGGCAAAAAGCAGTGCATTAGCAGCTAAGCAACAAGTTACTAGCATATGTAAACAGTTAGATGACCTATCAAGACAGTTAAAAACTAAAATTGAAATAGCCTATAGTGAAAGAGAACACTTAGTTATTGAAGCATAAAAAATAACCCCTTTAATTGTGAGGTACTTATATATTAGGTATATCTCAATTAAAGGAGGTTTATTATTACCGATGAACGAGAGCTTTAATGGTTGGAATATGTTCTACTTGCATAGCAATAAGCACCATAAGAAGTTGTTTTTTAGAATAGCCTTTAGGACCTTGTCTTGAAAAAGATTCAGGGTATATTTTAAGAAAAAATGTAAAATTAATAAAAGTCAATATAGCCTCAAGTTGAGTAAGAGGTTTTAATTCGTAAAATTCGTCTAAAGTAATTAAAGATTGTTGTCGATACATATTTAACAGTTTACTCCTTTCGATGTGGATTATTTGCTTAAAATGTATATCGAATCGGGGTAGGCTGTTTTTTATATGCAATATAAACATTGTAAAATCAAGGGATAAAAATTATGAAATTATCTCATGTATAAAAATTACTTGTCTGCAAGTAAAAATTTAAAATGACCTTTTAAAAAAATCATGCTATAATAAATTGAAATATTACAAATAGCGTATAAGCTAGGAGGAATTATGATGAAAGAACAACATTTATTAAGCTACGTACGACGTGCCATTCAAGACTATGGTGCGACTTGTTGCGATGTGAAAAGCATTGCCTAAGATAAAAGGAATTTAATCTTAAATCTTAGAACTGTTATTGCGATAAGCCAAATGAGAGAGTAACGACTCGAAGGACTTACACTGATACTACGATTAGCGTTCTATTAGGTAAATGATAGAGGGTTAAAAGCTCGTTGAAGTCGGCTGAGAGCTACCCTAACAGATTATGCTGAGGAAAGGCGAACCAGAGGTGGTCGAGTAGTGATAGGCCGGGTGTCTATAAAATGTCTATGGTTAGGATTGTTTGAAAGATAACTGACGAAGTTGGGAAAGTACGGGTCTATACTTGGCTTAGTCAGAAATGACTAAGGACGGAAAAACGTCGTAAGTGTGGGTGAGTAAAAGTCGTAGTTATGAAAATCCATATAGTGTTAAAGGCACTATCAAGCTTACAGGCTCATACCAACGACCTAAGGACATATGATAAAAGATAGCAATAACGGAACAAGGGAAGCTTAGAATATGGAGATTTTACCATCGATGAAATAGTAGTAGGGAAAAGAAAACTTACATCTATAACCTACTTTTATCTAAGTGAAAGCGGTGGCACAAACCAATTTAAAGACTCTTGTAATAAGAGTCACAGAGACAGCCACCAGACATTGAGTTACTAATGAAAAATAAGTAAGTTATTTTCAAGGTTTATATAAGACTAAGAGATACCCAAAACAAATATAATTTGCGAAAGGTAGACTTGAAAAACTGTCCCAAAACATCAAAATTAAAGAAACAGAAACTAAGAAATAATAAGTACTATAATATACAAAAAGTCTTTGACAAACTATATGCAGAGTCGAAAAAAAGGGAAGAAATTCACTAATTTTATTGACATTATTAAGTCAGATGACAATCTACTATTGGCATATAGAAACGTAAAGAAAAACAAAGGTTCTAAAACCGTTGGTACTGATAAAAAGAATATCTCATATATTGAAAATATGGGTTCTGAAACATATCTCAAAAGGATGAAAAATAAGATAGATAACTATCACCCCAAGAGTGTTCGACGTGTAGAAATACTTAAACTTAATGGTAAAACTAGACCTCTAGGAATACCATGCATTGAAGATAGATTGATACAATAAGCTATAAAACAAGTACTCGAGCCGATATGCGAGGCAAAATTTCACAAACATAGTTATGGATTCAGACCTAATAGGTCAACCTCTCATGCTATTGCAAGAGCAAATAGATTAATGGGTATAATGAACCTTTATTATGTGCTAGATATTGATATTAAAGGTTTCTTTAATAACGTAAATCATGTGAAACTAATTAAACAGATGTGGGCAATGGGTATCCAAGATAAAAATCTCATTAAAATAATAATGAAAATACTGAAATCCGAAATACAAGGAGAAGGTATTGCAGATAAAGGAAACACCACATGGAGGGATTCTCTCCCCTCTTCTAGTTAACATTGTCCTAAATGAGTTAGACTGGTGGATAAGCGATCGATGGAAGAGGTTTGAAACCAGACATGATTATGGAAAAATTAGAAGTGACCGAATAGATTATTCTTCAAAATATGCTACTCTTAGAAAACGTTCAAATTTAAAAGAAATGTGGATTGTTAGATATGCCGACGACTTTAAGATATTCTGCAAAGATTATAAATCCGCACAGAAAATCTTTATAGCAACTAAGAATTGGTTACATGAAAGATTAGGTTTAGAAGTAAGCCCTGAAAAATTCAAAGTGACTAATCTTAGGAAAAATTACACTGAATTTTTAGGTGTATCAACCAAAGTCAAGGAACACAAAAAACAAATTCACATATACAAGCAAAATGGACTCTAAGAGGGTCGATAATGTTGTTAAATAACTAAATAAACACAAAGTACACAATGTTGGGAAAATAAATTTCTTAGTTTGCAAAACCATTGAAAATAGGTTGAGAAATTCACTATTAAAGAAACACAAACCTATCGAAAGTTTTATAAAGGATACAATGTGAAAATGTATACTATACATGACATAACCCTATTTCCGATATATGCAGTCAAACACAAAATTCCACTGCCCTTCAATCAGAAATTCTGTATGTACACTGAATAAGGCAGGAAGACAATTCACAAATACGTAAGTGGTGATTTAGACAAAATGTAATATATCTATTAAACAACTACGGTAGGAATGCAACAACAGAATATCCCTTATGGCATGACAACAAGGATTATGTAAAGTTACTAAAGAACAACTAGAGATAGGAGAAATGGAATGTCACCATATACTACCTAGGCATAAAGATGGTACAGATAAGTATCAAAACCTTGTATGGATAACTAGTAACGTACATAAACTAATTCATGCCACAAAAGAGGAATCAATTAATAAATATCTAGAAATACTTGTAACTGTTCAGCCGTTGGCTGAATAAATATATTTTTTTGCTGTGGATAAACGAGTTTTTTAGCATGATTTTTATGTTAGATTTCCACATTTAAATTACTTCTACAATGCAATATGGACAAAACTTGCAAGCTTTAGTTATAGCATTAAATACGATTGGTATGGTAAGCATTAATCGTACTCATGAGATTTTAAGTAATCTTTTTTGCATACCTATTAGTACTGGAACTATTCATAAAATGGTGACTGAATGTGCTCAAAAGATTCTTCCTGTTATTGATGTGATCAAAGAAAAGATGATCGCTTCTCCGATCGTTCATTTCGATGAGATAGGAACACGTGTAGATAATAAACATGTTGGGTACATAATGCTTCAAACTCAAAATACACTTATCTAACAGTAGAAGACAAACGTGGCTATGAAGGATTGGAATCTAGCGGTATCCTTTCAAACTATATAGGTATAGCTGTTCATGATTGTTGGTCATCTTATTGGAAGTATGATGCTGCAACTCACGCCGTATGTTGTGCTCATCTTTTAAGAGAGCTTACAGGGATCAAAGAAAATCATCTTAAAAGACGTGGGCATCAAAGATGATAGAACTGCTACTAGATATGAAAAAACAAAGAGATAAAGCAGTATTTATGAGTAAAGAGGAGCTGAACTATTACTATACCCATAAATTCTATAAAGAATATCAGAGTATAATAGAGGGAGCTAGAAAACTCAATCCCATCCCAGAAAAAGTACCAGGTAAAAGAGGTCGACAAGGAAAAATCCGAGCTCTTATAGAAAGACTCTTTGACAACGAGGGTTCAATATGCCTATTTACTAAAAACTTCAATGTACCATTCGATAATAATCAAGCTGAACGAGATGTACGAATGGTAAAAGTAAAGACTAAAGTAGCTGGTTGTTTTAGAACACTTGATGGGGCAAAAAACTTTATGACAATCATGTCATATCTAGGAGCAGCTAAAAAATAAGGTATCAGTCCGATGAAAGCATAAAGAAAAGCACTTTCAGATCAATGTGATTTTATTTTTGCTTAAAATAGCGGCTGAACAGTTACAAATACTTAAATTAAATTTAGAGCAAATCACTATGGTTAATAAATTTAGACTCTTGGCAGGAAACTCAACTATTTAGTAATAAACTCAATGTTGGAACGCCGTATGAGTTCGAAAGTCTCATGTACGGTGTGAAGTGGGGGAAAACTCGGAGATAACATCAAAGAGTTACCTATCACTATACATGATTAACGAAGGTGACCGTATTGCCATTGGCATTTCTGGTGGAAAAGATAGTCTGATTTTAGCGTTAGCACTCCGTCAATTACAACGTTTCTATCCAAAGAAATTTGAAATTATAGGAATTACTGTCTCACTTGGTTTTGATAACTTCAATTTAACAGGTGTGAAGCAATTCTTTGAAAAATTAGAAGTACCCTTTGAAGTTATTGAGACACAGATTGGTGAGATTATATTTGATGTCCGTAAAGAACCTAATCCTTGCTCTCTCTGCTCTAAAATGCGTAAAGGTGCTTTATATGATTATGCAAAGAAATTAGGCTGCAACAAAATTGCACTAGGACATAATAAAGATGACATTAACCAAACCTTACTAATGTCATTACTTTATGAAGGCCGCATACATACAATGGCGCCTAAAACCTATATAGATCAAGTAGAACTTGATATTATTCGTCCACTTATTTATGTTCCTGAAGGAGACATTAAAGGCTTTGTAAAACGTGAAAACTTACCAGTTGTTAAAAGCCCTTGTCCTGCTGATGGAAAAACAAAACGTGAAGATATTAAGCAGCTTATTTATGCAATTCAAAAAGAAATTCCACGTGTTCAAGACCATATATTCGGTGCGGTAAGTCGTAGCCAAATACAGGGATGGCCAAAATAAGGAGGTTTACAAATGTCGAGTTATCAAGAAAATCAGCAAAAATATGTAACCCTTAAGACAAGGGAGATCCTTCAGGAGCTTCCGCCTTTTATCTTTGACTTCTTTAGAGGACTAGAACATAAAACAAGTGCCAATACCCGCATGGCTTATGCCTATGATATTCGCATTTTCTTTAATTACTTATATGAGCAGCTAGATAGATTCAAAGCACTCCTAAGTATTAAAAATATTACATTAAGGGACTTAGAATCCATTAAACCCCGTGAAATCGAAATGTATTTAGAATATCTATCTTATTATGAAGCAAAAACATTAGAGTCAGATGAAGTAGTTGCCCATCAAAATGGTCAAAATGGCAAAGCTAGAAAACTCGCTTCTATTAAAACGATGTATCATTACTTCTATAAACAAGAACGCATTACATATGACCCAACCTCCATTGTAGATATGCCTAAAATCTATGAAAAGCCAATTATTCGTTTAGAAATTGATGAAATTGCTAAACTTTTAGATGTGGTAGAATCAGGGGAACAACTTACTGAAAAGCAAAAACGTTATCATGAGTGTACAAAGTCTCGCGATCTTGCCCTCATAGGTGTCTTACTCGGGACAGGTATTCGTGTTTCAGAATGTGTAGGACTTAATATGGAAGATGTGGATTTTAACTATAATGGGCTTAAAATCACCCGCAAAGGTGGTAATGAAACAATCGTTTATTTCAGCCAAGAGGTAGAAAAGCTTTTACGAGACTATATAAGCGAGCGTAAAGAAAAAGTCTGCAAAGATCTGGATAATCCACTTTTCTTATCGATGCAAAACAAACGTATTTCTGTACGCAGCATACAAATACTTGTTAAAAAGTATAGTACACATGTAACAAGTCTCAAAAAATCACCCCTCATAAACTCCGTGCTACCTATGGTACACAGCTCTATCAAGAAACCGGTGATATTTACCTTGTAGCAGACGTATTAGGCCATAAAGATGTTAATACAACGAAAAAGCATTATGCCCAAATGGATGATGCCAGAAAACGTTATGCTGCTTCTGTAATTAAATTACGAGAAGAATAAATCAAAGGGTAAAAAATTTTTCCATGGAGTTTTGTCGTTTTTAGCTATCAAATTTATGTAATATGAAAACACCTTTAATTACGTTATATCTAAATAGAACTACAACATAATTAAAGGTGTTTAGTTTGTTATTACTCATTGACTTTAAACTTCTATAGTATAAACGTGCAAAATTAGTTCCAATAATTTTCCAGTACGATTTTGAGCAAAATAAAAAACATTTATGACATCTCTTGATATAATTAAGTCGACAAAAACCATAATCATAAGGAGATTACATAAATGTTTAATAACTTAATTATAAATGATTCTTTGGATATAATCAAATTCCTAAATAAGTTAAATCCTGATTTATTTTATTCTAAATCTCAGTACTCACATATCATCGCATTCATTTCATCTATGATGCTCAAAGGGTTTAATGGTAAAATTGCAGATGTAAATGAATTTAATATTGAAAAACATCGCACAACAATTTTCAGATTTCTTAACAAAAGTTCATGGGATGAATCTTTACTATTTCAGGAAATGAAAAGGTACGCTATTAAGCGTATATAGCAACTATTTGTTTTTTATACTTATCCACATTTATTCCACAGTTTCCTTGACCATGAGCCTCCGTTGATATGTTTTAAGACAGCAAAGACAGCTAACTTAAAAGTAAGTATGGCTGTGAAGATATGTGCTGCCTAGAATGGCATATCAAACCTCATAGTCAAGGAACTTTCGCGGCATAAACGTTAGTCTTCTTCATGTTTGAATAATGATTGACGATGTTCTAAACGATAGCTTTTACCTTCAGCTTCTATATTTCTCTCACAAATGAGCTTGATTTTATCAGTTGACAAATCTATAGGGCTTATCTTTTGAAGCGTTTCAATAGCAGC
>NZ_BBCG01000097.1 GCF_001311925.1 Cellulosilyticum ruminicola JCM 14822 | reverse complement strand
ACTTTATTTTATATAGTTAAAGGAGCTGCACACTAATTTCTTAGTGCGACAACCCTATTTTTTACCAAACCTTTTTGAATCTATTAATTCTACCAAGATAGGTATATGTATAATAGGTCTTACCCTTGACTGTCACCAAGTCAAGTTCATGTTGCTTAAGTGTTTTAATAAAGTCATTAATTTTTATACCATCTTCTCTATGAACTCTAGGGAAGATTTTACGATTAGATTTTAGAGCACTAAGATAGTTAAACCTTATCTGAGTTACAGCATTAAATAATGCCGCACAACTATACCAACTATCAGTTAAAACATAGCCTTTGTTAACTGGATGCGGTAGCTCTTTTAATAGGTTTGCAGCTATTTCTATTTTACTGAACGCATCTTTTTGATAAATTACAATCTTATACGGGAGCACAAGGTCTCCACATCAAAGCATAACAGTAACAAACTGATGTCCATTTTAAATGGGAGTTATGAAATGAACAACTTTGAATGATATTTTTGGCCCTTGACGAGGGCACTGTTTTCTAATTAATCGTATCATCAATAATAATGTAAATCGGTTCGTGAGTATCTTTCGAATGTTGCCATATACGCTTAATAGCGTATCTTTTCATTTCCTGAAATAGCAAAGATTCATCCCATGAACTTTTGTTAAGAAATCTGGAAATTATTGTGCGATGTTTTTCGATATTAAATTCATTTACATCTGCAATTTTACCATTAAAACCTTTGAGCATCATAGATGAAATGAATGCGATGATATGTGCGTACTGAGATTTAGAATAAAATAAATCTATTTAGGAATTTGATTATATCCAAAGAATCATTTATAATTAAGTTATTAAACATTTATGTAATCTCATTATGAATATGGTTTTTGTCGACTTAATTATATCAAGAGATGTCATAAATGTTTTTTATTTTACTCAAAATCTTACTGGAAAATTATTGGAACTAATTTTGCATGTTTATAGTAAAGTAATTAAACTGAAGAATCCTGCTGCTTTAGGAAAGCATATCATTGTGCAAGGTGGCACTTTTTATAACGAAGCGGCATTAAGAGCTTTTGAAAACTAAGGGGAACGTGAAGTTGTGCGTCCAAATATTTCAGGACTTATGGGTGCTTTTGGGATAAAAGGATGAAAAATCAACGACATTAATCATGTCACAAATGGATGATACATCCATAAAAAATGTTCAAATAACTGTTAATTAACGATTAATCGCTTTAGTAATGGTAAACGTTTCATTTCAGGAAATCGTTGTGAAAGAGGTTTAAGTGGTGCAAAAATTTCACATGAAATGCCAAATTTAGTAGCTTATAAATATGAAGCCATTAGAAACTATGTTCCAGAAGTTATAAATCCTAATTTACGTGGCAAGATTGGTATGCCTATGGTATTAAATATGTATGAGAACTCCACATTCTGGGCAACACTATTTGCTAAATTAGGATTCGAAGTGGTGTTATCTGATGAATCGTCTAAAGCCCTATATGAAATAGGATTAGAATCTATTGCTTCAGAGACAGCATGTTATCCAGCTAAAATGTTTTATGGATATATTGAAAGCTTACTTAAAAAGGAATTAAATACATTTTCTATCCATGTATTATATATGAAGAAGATAAAGCTTGTGAAAATGCTAACAACTTTAACTGTCCTTTTGTAACATCTTATCTAGAAGTAGTTCGTCACAATATTATAGGTATTTCACAAATTAAGTATATGAATCCATTTATTACAATGCGTAATGATCAGAAATTATGTAAGACACTTTTAGAAACACTTTCTGATTTTAAGATTTCAAAAAGTGAGATGTAAAAACTATTGTACTGGCTTATACAGCCCAATGGCAGTTTAATCATTAATACATTAGGCATGGCTGTCGTGAAAGAAGATAGTGTAGCTCATTTAGCAGATTTATCAAGTGAAGAGCTTCAAGTAGTTAATCAATAGAGTTATCATTCACGTTTATATCGTGCAGCCAAAGTAGCCATTACCAACCCAAATGTGGAGCTTGTGCAATTGACTTCATTTGGATGTGACATTGATGCTATTACAACGCCTATTATATGTAGTAGGTAAAACGTATACGAATATTAAGATTGATGAAGGAAGTAGTTTAGGGGCAGTATGTATTCGTTTACGCTCTCTTAAAGCAGCACTTAAAGAACGTGAAATACATACATTTAAGACCATAGCGCCAGAGGTAAAATCAACTGTTACTTCGGCAACATCTAAAAAGGCAATCCTTGTGCCATAATTTGTACCAACTCATTTTGAACTTTTAAGTGATTTATTTGCCAGTGAAGGGATGAAATTGAAATCCTCAAAAATGAGGAAGGCATCTTAGATGATGGGGTGCAATATTTACACAATGATATGCGCTATCCGGCTATGGTTGTTATAGGACAAATTATCAATGCGTTAAAATCTGTACGATATGATTTAAGCCAAACAGGAGTATTAATGGCTTAGACTGAAGGACAATGTCGTTTTACAAACTATGCCAAAATACTAGAAAAAGCCTTAAAAGAAGAGGGTATGCTAGAAGTGACTGTCTTTATATTAAGTTTAGCTGGTATAAAAAAGGAAAGTGTCTTTTGGGGATTCTCCAAGAAACTTATCCCAAAAGCCACAGCAGCTATTATCTATGGGGACTTACTTACAAAAGTACTTTATCGTGTACGGCCTTATGAAAAAGTAACTGGCAGTGCCCAAGCACTTTATGAAAAGTGGTTTGCAATTTGTAAGACAAGTTTACAACTCAATCCGATTGCAAATAATTATTTAGTACAAACATTAGAAAAAGAAGGCGTAGAGGTTGTTTCTAGTGAACTTTTACCTCTCTTTTTATTTATTGCTTATAACTATAAATATCTAGATGATTCCTTTAAAAAGCACTTAGCAGGTAAAGCAATGATTCAGATTATTAAATATTACCAGAAAAATATTTAGAAGTTTTAGAAGCAAGTCAGCGCCTTCACGCATTTATCATTTAGCTCATGAAGATTCACAAATGATTGGACTTGACAATTAATTAGAAGAAGGTGGAAAATTACCTGCCGAAATATGTGAAATGGTAGAACAAGGTGTTTCACATATTGTTTGTATGCACTCATTTGGCTGTTTACCAGCTCATATCAATGCCCGTGGGGTATTTAAAGCCCTTAAGGCGAATATGAATATTTACAATTTCTACCAATTGAGTATGATCTGAGCGTAAGTGCTGTAAATCAGATGAACCGTATTAAATTAATGTTAGCTAGTGCATTCGGATAAATTTAATAAGTTTTTATGAATAAAAAGTATTATTGTAGAATATAATTTTACAATAATACTTTTTTGAATTATAAATAAATTATAGTTGAAAATAATATAAAATTGTGCAATAATTATTTCAACTTATTTATGAGAACTAATCGTTCTTATGAAGTAGTGATTAATGTTTGAACCAACAAATGCTAATGAGAAAGAACAATCTAACTCAAAAGGAAGGGAAAACTATGTATAATCCAAAGTCATTAAACGCAGAAGAATTTATTAGTCATGAAGAAATTTTAGAAACACTTGCCTATGCAGATGCCAATAAGGAGAACTTAGCACTTGTAGATGAAATCCTTCAAAAAGCAAGACTTAGAAAAGGATTATCTCATCGTGAAGCCTCTGTACTTCTAGCATGTGAAGATGAAGGGAAAATTAAGGAGATGTATGCACTTGCTGAGCAAATCAAGAAAGACTTTTATGGCAATCGTATTGTGCTTTTTGCACCATTATATCTTTCTAACTACTGTGTGAACGGATGTGTTTACTGTCCATATCATCTAAAAAACAAACATATAGCACGTAAGAAGCTAACACAGGAAGAGATTATAAAGGAAGTAACTGCACTTCAAGATATGGGCCATAAACGCCTTGCTATTGAAGCAGGTGAAGATCCTCAAATGAATCCTATCGAATATATTCTTGAATGTATTGATACCATTTATAGTATTAAACATAAAAATGGGGCAATTCGCCGTGTGAATGTGAATATTGCAGCCACAACTGTAGAAAATTACCGTAAACTTAAAGAAGCTGGAATTGGTACATATATTCTTTTTCAAGAGACTTATCATAAAGAAAGCTATGAAGTATTACATCCAACAGGACCTAAACATAAGTATGCTTATCATACAGAAGCGATGGATCGTGCTATGGAAGGCGGTATTGATGATGTCGGTTTAGGTGTACTCTTTGGACTTGAAATGTATCGTTATGAATTTGCAGGTCTCTTAATGCATGCAGAGCATTTAGAAGCTGTTCACGGCGTTGGACCCCATACAATTAGTGTGCCACGTGTCAAACATGCAGATGACATTGATCCAAATGCTTTTGATAATGGCATCAGCGATGAAATCTTTGCAAAACTCTGTGCGCTTATTCGTATTTCAGTGCCTTATACCGGAATGATTATTTCAACACGTGAAAGTCAAGAAGTCCGTGAGAAGTTATTCGTTTAGGTGTCTCTCAAATTAGTGGCGCTTCTAAAACAAGTGTAGGTGGATATTATGAACCTGAAGCAGAAGAGGACAACTCTGAACAATTTGATGTAAGTGATAAACGTACATTAGATGAAGTAGTGAATTGGCTGATGCGTATGGGTTATATCCCAAGTTTCTGTACAGCTTGTTACCGTGAAGGCCGTACGGGAGACCGCTTTATGCGCTTATGTAAAAGTAAGCAAATTCAAAACTGCTGCCATCCAAATGCTTTAATGACACTCAAAGAGTATTTAGAAGACTATGCAAGTGAAGATACTGTTCAAATTGGAAATGCATTAATTACAAAAGAACTTGAAAATATACCAAATCCTAAAGCACGTGAAACGGCAGCAAAATATATCCATGAAATTGTAAATGGTAAACGTGATTTTAGATTTTAAATGTTTATATAAAATTTTAAAACCACATAACTTATTTATAAGCGTTAAGTACTCTATAAAATATAGATGCTTAACGCTTAATTTATGCTAAAAAAGGTAAGTATTAATCAAGTATTACTAATTTTTTATAAATAATTTAAGAAATTGTGTGGTATATATGAGTTTTTATGGTAAAATCATATAATGAGGTCTAAAATTAAATTGATACAATTAAAAGAGGTGAAATAAGTGATCATTGGTCCAAACGGTAAAATAAATAAAGCGATACTAAAAAAAGCTTTAATTATTTTTGTAGCTGTATGTGCAGTAATTGGAGTAGCTGCAGCTACAATAAAAGTGATTTACGATGGTATTGTGATTAAAGAAGATAAAAATGCCCTTAAGAACATACCAAGATATGATAGAAATGAAACAGAAGCAGAAGAAGATATCAATCAGAATATCGCAATCTTCGGTGTAGATAAAGATGGTTCAAGAACAGATGTTATCTTCGTTGTAAACCTTAATACAGAAACTGATGCAATTAAAGTTATTGCTGTACCAAGAGATACTAAGGTAGCATGGACACAATTCCAACAAGACAAAATGGAGGAACTTGGTAAAGGTTATCATGAATATAGTAAAATAACAGAGATGAGTGCTTATGGTGGGCTCGATAACTTACGTTACTTTACTGTAAATACATTAGAAGATATTATGGGAATTCGTATTGACCACTATGCAGTTGTTAATATCGATGCTTTCCGTAAAATCGTAGATGCAGTAGGCGGCGTAGAAGTAAATGTACCAAGACGTATGAATTACACAGATAATTATCAAGACTTACATATTGATTTGTATCCAGGTCTTCAAAAATTAGATGGTAAACAAGCTGAAGGACTTGTACGTTGGCGTCATGACAATGAGTACAACGAACAATATGCCGAAGGGGATGTAGGACGTATTGAAACACAACAACTCTTCTTAAAAGCCTTAGCACAACAACTCATTAATGATGCTACATCAGCAGACTTATTAAAAATGGTAACAGCAGTTTATAGCGACCTCAAAACAGATATTAAACTTGGTGAAGCTAAAAATTATTTAAAATATATTTCACAGTTTAAAGTAGACAAAATTACATTTGAAATGTTACCAGGTGAAGCTGTAAGGCAAGATAAATGGTATTACATTTTAGACCAAGCAGAAGTAGATGCCTTTATGCAAAAACTCATGTATGACCGTGATGTACCAATTATTAGAAAAAATGTGACAAATACTTCTGGAAAAAGTGCTACATCTGTAGAAGAATCTACTTCATCTAATTGGACACCACAAAGGGAGCAAGAAGTCTATCCAGAATATGAATATGAAGATCAAGATGATCGTAATATTGAATTACCAGTTTATAATGATTATACATCTGATGAGTCTAATAATTATACATCAGATGATAATGAAGGACAAGCAGAAGAAGAAACACCATCTGTAGCAGAAACTACTCCTGTTACACCAGCTCAACCAGAAGTGAGCCAGCCTGTAGTAGATGAACCTTCTAATCCAGAACCACCTGTAGAATTTGTAGAACCAGCACCAATTGAACCTTCAAATGGACCAGATACAACACTACAAACAACAGATGGTATAGAAGAACCTATAAGTTAAGTATATCATAAGCTAAATTATTACGATTAATATAAAGTATAAAGTATTAAGTAAATTACTATAGGATAAATGAAAGGATCATTATGTGAGATTATTTAAAAGAACAATTAAAACAAGCTTATGAAAATGTAAATACATATAAAGATGATACCAAACATATGCAAGAGCTAGAAAAAATCATTTGGGAAAATGAAAATCAACTGTTACATTTAGAAAAAACTATAAATAAAGAAGAAAACGATGTAAAAAGATTAGAAAAGAACAGTTTACCTTCAATCTTTTATAAAGTAACTGGCAAGTATGATGCGACTTTAATCAGAAGCGCAGTGTGCTAAGTGTAGATTTGCGGATTATATGCCCTCAAAAAACGCAGTTTTTTGCAAAAGTCAATCACCTATCAAATATAAAAGGGGTAAGCCATTGTGTAAATTATATTTCACATTGGCTTACCCCTATAATTATTCTAAATATTACCATAAAATAAAGAAATGGAGGAGCCCAATGTCATTTAGTTAAGTGATATTATATAAAAAGGTCATCTACGAATAGTTAAATATTGGTAGATGACCTTTTTA
>NZ_BBCG01000096.1 GCF_001311925.1 Cellulosilyticum ruminicola JCM 14822 | reverse complement strand
GAAGTTCTCCGTATCTAAGTTTGTTCGCACTTACTAGAGTACATGACACCAGATGTATTTTTTATCTGTAAAATTTGGTATTTAGTTTGTCAAGCACAGTTTATGGTGATGAACCTTTAATTGAAAACGAAAGTTTACGTATGACGCGTTTGGTAAATGATTTACTTCTTTTGACTAATGCCGACTCCTGTCACTGGCATATTTCAAAAGATGAAACCGAGTTAGATACACTTTTAATTGATCTTTATGAAAATTACCTCCCAATAACTCGTCAAAATCATAAAGCACTTAAGATTTGCTTACCAAATGAGATATTTCCACCTCTTCTCGTGGATAAAGATCGCATTAATCAATGCCTTATTATCCTCTTAGATAATGCCATCACCCATACGCCACCTAATACACAAATTACATTGGCACTACAGCAAAATAATCACTTTATAGAATTAGTCATTCAAGATAATGGTAATGTTATTCCTAACGACTTAAAATCTAGAGTTTTTGAACGTTTTTACCAAGTAGATTCTTCAAGGCATCATAAGGAACATTATGGCTTAGGTCTAAGCATCGCCTTTGAAATCGTTAAATTACATAAAGGGAATCTCATTTTAAAGGATACTCCTGATGGTGAATGTACCTTTATTATTAGACTATCTTACAAAAGTTAATTTTATATACGCTTTTTGTTATATTTCATTACATATAAAAAATGCTCTTCTTTAGGTAAATAGTTTAAAACTATCCGTCCTAAAGAAGAGCATTTTTAATTATTTAAAAAACATACCCATATGGATTAACTGGTGTACCACCTATACGTACTTCAAAGTGTAAATGGTTTCCTGTTGAATCTCCTGTTGTACCTACACCTGCAATATTTTGTCCTTGTGAAACAGATTCACCTACGTTCACATATAAACTACTACAATGTGCATAATAAGTTTGGTATCCATTACCATGATCAATAATAATTAATTTACCATACCCACCTTGATTATATCCTGAATAAATAACCCTACCACTTGCCGATGCATAAATTGGTGTACCTGCTGGTGCTGCAAAGTCTAAACCATAGTGGAATGTTCCCCATCTTGAACCATAAGTTGAAGAAATTGAGCCACTACCGTTTAATGGATGCATAAACTCAGAAGATGAAGAAACTGAAGCAGAAGCGCTTCCTCCTCCATTATTTGTACTTACTTTTGGTTTTTCCTTTGTACCATAAGCAATAACTTTAATCTTAGCTTCTTTTAAAGTTTTCTCTGAAATCATTTTACGTGAAACTTCTTTACCATTTACCTTTGTAACATCTACAGTTACTTCTTTGATTCCATCATTTCCTTCACGATATACTTTTGTTTCATCTTTATATAAATCTGAGAACTCTACATATTGAATCTTAGCTGGAATAAGCTCTTTATAGTTTGTCTCTGTCACTGTTGTAATTGATAAAATTGGATTTGGTACTTCTAATTTAATAACATCTCCAATTTGCATCTTTGTTTCATCTTCAATTTGTGGATTGATCTCTAATATATGCTCCATTGTTGTACCATATTGCATTGCAAGATCCCAAATATTATCCCCTTCTTGAAGTTCATATTCTAATGTTTCTTGCGTATTACCTAATAATACATTTTCAGCTTCATCTGCTGTTAAAATATCATCTTTATCTACATACACATTACGGATTGTTACATTCTCATGGAAATCTAAATCTTTAATCTCACGTTCAATTTTTTGTCCCTTTGATTTCGAATCCTTGTTTTCAATTATCTTTTCGACTTCAAGTTTTCCTACACTTACAGACTCATTAACTTCTTTTTCTGGAAGTGCTTCTGGGATTTCAATAACTTCTTTGGATGGATCAAGTGCCACATTCCCTTTATCAGCATCTGCCTGCGCTTCACTTAAACCATTGTCTTTAACTGCTGAATCTGTTGTTTCTGATTCTTTCTTGTCTATTGCAGCTGTTGATGTTTCATTTACTGTTTCTATAGACTCCTGAATCACTTTATCCTGAGCTGCCTCTGCTTTAGATGAATCTTCTTGCATCTTTTCAGGTTCCGCATTTTCTTCTTGGCCTTCACTTGCAACTTCTTCATTTTGTACTGTTTCTTCAGTTGCATCTGATTGTAAAATAACACTTCCATCATTTGGCAAATATGATTTTGCTATTTTTTCAAGTACTTGCAATGCAATTTCTCTACTTTCTACTGCTACAAATCCTTTACCATCTACCATAATTTCATAAGCTGCTACATCATAACTTACAGCTTCATTTAAAGCTTTTCTTACATCTTCTTCTGAATTAATCTTTTTACTTGAACTATGTATAGGTTCTACGGCTAATGTTTCATGCACCGCAATATCTGTCCCAACTTCTTCTTTTATATGTTCTACAACACTTGTATAAATAGGTGCAACTGTTTCTTTTTCCTTAACAACAGCTATTACTGCTCCATTAATACTGATTGCATATGCATTATGTCTTAAACTAAACCAAGAAATAGTAACGCCTGCTACCATAGCTGCTGCTACGAGACTGTATTTCTTTTTATTACTTTTCATATGTTCTAAAAAAGCCACCTTGGTTTCCTCCTAGATTTTTTGTTCCATTTATATTTTATAAGCGATTCCTTTATAAAACCTTTACAGGTTTACTTAATTCTTTTTATATTCATTAACTAATATTACGAGACTATTACAATTCAACGAATTATACCAAATTTTTATCACTTTGTAAAGTTTACCCCCCTTAGAAGCAAAAAAAGTGTGAGATTTACCAAAATCTTGCACCTTTTTGACTTTATGTATATTTTATATGCTTCCTTACCTTAAGCTATATCTTAGCTCCGGCCTACCAATGCAGCCTCTATTAATTGAAACTTCTACTCAATCCATTTCTTCTAAATAATCCATATACTTTTTAATTGTAACATTACTTACCCCTATATGATTTGCTAACTCTTTTAATGTCCAACTATTTTCGGATAAATTTTCTAATGTATGAATCACCTTAGCCAAGGTACGACTTTCAAGTCCTTTAGGTAACGTATTTCTTGAAACTTCTTGCTTTTTATAAGTCACATCTATATCGGCTTGTTCCAAAACCACTTTTTGATTTAATATTTCACACTTTCCATCATATTTAGCAATAGCTTCTTGAAATCGTTCAAAAGAAAATGGTTTTACTAAATAATCTATCACGCCATAGGCAAATGCTTCTTGAATTTCATCACTATTTTTAGCTGCTGTAATCATAATAACATCTACTAAATATTTCTTTTCTTCGTAGATCTCTTAAAATTTCTATACCCGTTGTAATAGGTAAATACACATCTACTAATATAAGGTCACCTTTTTCATTCGCCATAATTTCCATTATTTCATCTAATGAAGTTACGGGATCTATCATTTCTACATTCCCCAATCGTTCTAGTTGATTCTTATTGATGGCCGCTGACATAGGATTATCTTATACGATTAATACTTTTCTCATCATTTTGCTCCTCTTGAGTCGTTTGCTACTTATGTCTATGCAATGATTTTTATATGTTATTTCATTATTATAATACAAATTTTAAAATACTTACACTTTTAACTTATTATCTCTTTAAATGAATTAATTAACTTATTTACCATATTCAATAACAAAAGGCTAATTACATACTTTAATCTTTCATGTAATTAGCCTTTTGTTATTGAATATGATCCACTTTTGTGTCACATTACTTTTATATCTTATCATTTCCTTAATAATTGTTTCATTTGACACAGTCGCATTTAAAAACAACACCAATTGCGCCTTGGAATTGTGCATGTAAGACAATATTGACCGAACGTATCCCATACGTAATTCCACCACCTACGCCACAAATAACTGGGATATCTAACACACTTAAAATAGCTTGTGTAATTGTTGACTGTAGTGTTAATGGATAAACATCTACATTAGTATTTTTAATAATTTCAACATCTGTTGTAAATATTAAAGAGCGAAAACATTTTCAAAAGAAATAGATACCCGTACATAAATTAATTTTTTCTGGTACACACACATAATTGTTTCTAAGATTACTAGTTACCTCAGGTATGTCGTTTTGTTCCATCTTTTTCTCCTTCTCATCAATTATCTTGTAGCTTCTACTATACATTATTTACATAAAAAATACATATACCTTATGTAATTTTCTTTTAAAGACGTTTTTAATTTCTCTTTTATTATATACAGCCTCATTTTGTTTATTCTTATTCCACACTAGTTTTCATATATCTTTGTAAATAATAATGCAAACTTTGTATATACTATTTAATAAATCATTTCAATGTATTTCTATGGAGGTTATTATGAAAAATAAGATTTATTTATTTTCCATACTTTCTTTATTTCTAGCATTTCTGCTTATTTTTGAACCTATGCAGGCTGCCCAGCTTTCCTCTACAGAAGAAAAACTTGTTTATCTCACTTTCGATGATGGACCTACCCCTAAAATCACAGAAGAAATACTAGATATTCTAGAGTCAAATAATGTAAAAGCAACATTTTTCATTGTAGGTAAAGAAATTAAAGGTCGTGAAGCTATCTTAAAACGCATTTATGAAGAAGGACACGGCATTGGACTTCATACCTATAGTCATGATTTCAAAAAAATTTATACAAGTTGTGATGCCTTTATCTCAGAAATGGATCAAAATCTTACCATCATTAATGAAGTATTAGGTACCACTCTTGATATTAAAGCAATCCGCTTTCCTGGTGGCAGTTCAGGGCGTCTCACAAAAGCTTGGTTAGAGACACTAACTGCCAAAGGTTATCAAATTTATGACTGGAATGTAGATCTTCAAGATGGGGTCAAAGGTAATTTATCTCCAATTGAATTGGTACGTAATGGCACTAAATTTATGGATAAAAGCTCAAGAAAAATCATCCTAGCTCACTGTAATACAAATAACCAAAACACCTGTAAAGCTTTACCTAATCTCATTAAATACTACAAAGAGCAAGGTTATACTTTTAAAATTATAGATGCCACTACACCCCCTTATTACTATCGCATCAAAAAATGAAATATACTCAAACACAAAAATAGGACGTGTCCTTTAATACGCCCTATTTTTTGATTTTAAATAGACATAAATCCAAATGTGCTAAGAATTGATGTTACTAAAATTGCAACAATACAAACTGGTGCAATATATTTAATAACTACAACGAATAATTTTTCTCTTTTAAATTCAGAGGATTGTTTCACTTCATCAATGAATACTTGTGGTTTAATAATATATCTTACAAAGATACATGTAAGGAATGCTCCTACTGGCATTAAGATTGAATTTGTTAAGAAATCCATTTGATCTAAAATACCAAGACCTAAGATTGTAAATCCACTCCAAATACCATTTCCTAATGAAGATGGAATACCTAAAAGAATGGCACAAATTGTTACTATGATTGTTGCTTTCTTTCTATCCCATTTAAATTCATCACAAAATACTGATACAACAGCTTCCATAAGTGAAATAGCTGATGTTAAAGCTGCAAATAATACTAATAAGAAGAAGATTAATCCTATCACTCTACTCATTCCCATATTGGCAAATACTTTAGGTAAAGTAATAAACATAAGGCCTGGCCCTGCACTTAATGCAGTTTCATCGCCGCCAGAAAAAGCAAATACTGCTGGAATAATCATCATTCCTGCAATAATAGCAATTCCTGTATCAAATAGCTCAATATGTTTAACTGATTTTTCAAGGTCATCTTCCTTGTGGAAGTAAGAACCATATGTAATCATAATCCCCATAGCTAGTGACATAGAATAAAACATTTGTCCTAATGCTGCTACAACTGTCATCCCTGAGAAATGTTCAAAACTTGGTAATAAGAAATATTTAACACCTTCCATACCACCAGGTAAAGTTACTGAATAAATAGCTACAACTATTGATAATATAAGAAGAATTGGCATAAAGATTTTACTTACCTTTTCAATCCCATCTTTTACCCCACGAATAATAACAACCCCACAAAGTACTACGAATATAACTTGCCAAACAATAGGCTCAACTGGTTGTGCAATATATCCTCCAAAATACCCATCTGTAGCCATTGCAATAGTTTCACCTTGCACATAACCTGCAAGATATTTCATAACCCATCCACCAATTACACTGTAGTAAGGTAAAATTAAGAATGCAACAATTGATGCAATAGCGCCAATACAACTATATTTTTTGTTTAATACACGATACGCACCTATTGGACTTAATCCTGTTTTACGTCCTAACGAAGTTTCTGCAATCATAATGGCAAATCCAAAACTCATAACCAATAATATGTAAATTAATAAAAACATCCCCCCACCGTATTTAGCTGCAAGATAGGGAAAACGCCAAATATTCCCAAGTCCAATTGCAGAACCTGCTGCTGCTAATACAAAGCCTACTTTGCCTGTAAATTTACTTCTACTTTCCATTTTGTCCTCCTTTTATATTTTTATCTTCATCAACCATTTTTAAATAATATATCATATAATTTTACATATAGCAACAAAATTCATTTGACATAATATTAAAACTTTTTTAACCCTAATTTTATTGAGTAATTAATCCTTTTTTTATTTTTAAGCAAAAAAAGACTACCTTATTGCAAATTTCAAACTAAGACAGTCTTTTATACTAAACTTTATTGCTATTGTTTATAATTCATAAGCGTTAACTTATAAATAAAATTTTCCAGTAATAAATTCAATAAAAATGGGAAACCTCTATAATCTAATAGTACTCAGATTAGGAGGTTTCCCATGCATATTGCAAAGTTAGTATCTAGACTTTTTAAACTTTTTATACCATCTTTTATAGAAAAAGTTGCAAAATCAGCTTTAAAGTGTTACAAATCAATTTCAGAAAGATATACTATCTATGAACAACTGGAGTTAGAAGAACTTCTTAGCCAAAATAAAGATTCTATTGATTGAGATATTTATATTGGAATCGAAAAATATAACAAGCTTAAAGTCCGCTTAGTAGGTGTAAAACTTTCTGATGACATTGCAACTAAGCGTATCAAAAAGGCAATCCTCCAAAATAATGGTGAAGATATTGACTCACATAATCGTCAGTTTTTACATTGGAATCTTATGGTTACTAACATCAGCAAAGAAGCCCTTAATACATTTATTATTACAGAACTTTATCGTATAAGATGGCAAATAGAAC
>NZ_BBCG01000095.1 GCF_001311925.1 Cellulosilyticum ruminicola JCM 14822 | reverse complement strand
AAAATAAAAAGCTGCCTAGTTAGATAGAATGAGCTGTTTAACTAGGCAGCTTTTTATATAATTATTTAGTTGCAGTTGATAAAGCGTTAGTTACAGCTTCAAGAATAGCAGCACTTGATTTAGAAGCACCAGATATAGCGTCAACACTTTCTGTTGATTGGTTATAAATAATGCTTGGGATTAATTCATTTTGAATTGAAGCAAAGATTGTAGATGTTTCGTGTTGTTCAATCACATCAATTGCATCAATGAAACCATCTTTTATGATGACTTCAACTTTAACAGTACCGTTATTTCCTTTAGATTCACCAGGATATGTACCATCAACATATTGCGCTATGGCATCTGCTTTGATTTTTTCTTTTATTTCTTCAATTTTAGCAGTTTCAGTAATACCAATGTATTTACCATCAGACATAGCAAGAGCAGAAGCGTTAATACCTGCTTGACGACCAAATACAATAATATCAGCTAAAGCATTACCGCCGAGGCGCTCAGCGCCATGAACACCACCAGTGACCTCACCAGCAGCATAGAGGTTTTTAATAACTGAACCTTCTGATGAAATGACTTCTGAATTTGTATTAATTTTAATACCACCCATAGTATGGTGAACACCAGGAGCAACTTCAATGGCATAGTATGGTGCTTTTTCAAAAGTTGTTTCAAGACCAGCGTTACGTCCGAAAGCAGTATCATTACCTGATGTAACTGCTTCATTATACTTTGTGATTGTTGCTTTAAGTGTAGATGCATCCATACCAAGAGCTTCTGCTAAAGCTTCAGGTGTTTCAGCTTCAGTTGTAATGCCTTGAGAAACATATTTTTCAATTGCAGCTAAACTTTCACGTACACTTTGATCAAATACAAGATAAGCATGTCCGCCTTCTTGTTCTAAAATTGCAGCAGATACTTTGTCACGAGTAAGCATTTCGTTTGTGAAGCGTTCACCTTTATTATTTACAAGAATCGCACCGTTACCACGTACAGCTTCAGTGATAAGTCCAGCTGTTTCAGGATGTACAGTTGGGTGAATTTGAATTTCTTCTAAATCAACGAAGTCAGCTTTTACTGATTCGGCAAGTTTGATACCATCACCAGTTGCACCTACTTGGTTAGTTGAAATGAAACCATCTAATTCAGGTACATATTTTGTATAAATTTCTGCATTATTTGCAAAACCACCAGATGCAATAACAACAGCATCAGCATTAATGATATATTCTTGATTACCAGATTTTGCTTTAATTCCGATGATTTCATCACCAGACACAATAAGTTCAGTTGCTTCGGTGTTTTTCATTGTTTCAATGCCGCGTTCAGCTACATTAGCAGAAAGAACTTCTACAAGATGATTACCAACAGCAGCACCACCAGCAGGTCTATGGGCACGTTTATTAGTAGCACCACCTAAAGAACCAACATCTGATAAATCAGCACCTAAATCAGTAAGCCAGTTGATTGCATTTTTTGCATTTTCTGTTAAATATTTAACAAGTTCTGGGTCGTTAAGATTTTCACCGCCAGCAAGTGTATCTGCGTAGTGAATTTCTGGTGTATCAGTAATACCTAATTTTTCTTGGAATACTGTACCAGCAGCATTAATACCACCTGTTGCTCTTGCTGTGTTTCCGCCAACGAAAGGCATTTTTTCTACAATAATAACATTGGCCCCTGCATCATGTGCTTCGATAGCGGCACTTAAACCACCACCACCAGCACCGATGACTACGATATCTGTATTAAGTGTAATCACTGATGCAGATGTTTCTCCTGTTTGAGTTTCTTGAGTAGTTGCATTTGCAGATTGAGTCGTATTACCACAGCCTACAAAGCTAGATGCAACTACAGCTACGCAAGCGATTGTTGCAAGTAATTTGTTAATTCTCATACTTTGTATTTCTCCATTCATAAATAAAAAATTTACAGAAATGAGAATAACATACATAAGTAAAAAGTGTAAATACATAACAAATAAGATTAAATTTATTATAAAATAAAAAAAATTAATTTCCTAATGTGAAATCAGGACTTGTTAAACGGAATTTGTCTTTAATACCAGATGTCACATAAACATTGTAATCAGTTGTTACAAAAATCGCATCAATGCCATCTAGTTTTTCAATAAAAGCAAGTCCATCTTCAATGCCTAATGCAAAAGTTGAAGTTGAAAGGGCATCCCCATCGATAGAGTAGTCACTAATAATCGATACACCTGCAATTTGATTGTCATATGGATAACCCGTAGAAGGATTTAAGATATGGTGGTATTTCTTACCGTCTTCAGTTTCTAAATAACGTTCGTAGATGCCAGAGGTTACAAGAGACTTATTAGCTACATTGATTGTACCAATCCCATTACCACGAAGACCAAATGGATCTTGAATCCCAATAGTCCATAATTTATTGCCAGGTTTGTCACCAAGGGCATAAACATTTCCGCCCAGGTCAATGATGGCGTGTTCTACGCCAGATTCACGGAGAATGTTGGCCACTTCATCAGCAGCATAACCTTTTCCAATCCCACCTAAATCAAGCAGCATCCCTTTTTTTTCAAGGTAAATGCTATGTGAGTTTTTGTCTAATGTTACAAGATTAAAATCAATTAAAGGCAATGTGGCATCAATTTCTGACTGTGCTGGAATGCGGGCATCTGGGAAACCAATATCCCAAAGTTTAACCAGTGGTCCTACTGTAAGGTCAAAGGCACCAGACGTTAACTTACTATAATACATGCCTTTTTCAATCACATTGTAAGTTGCTTCATCTACTTGAACAGGTGCGATACCGGCATTTTCATTAACCTTATCAAGAAGTGTATTTTTTTATTAATACTTAAGATATTTTCAATCTCTGCTAATTTGTCAAAGGCTTTGTCTAAAATTTCTTCTGATTGATGATCATAGAGTTTTACAGTAGCAATTGTACCTAAAGCAAAGTTTTGGCGTGATAAATAAGGGGATGCTGAAGACTCAGTTTTGTCTGTTTTACTGCAACCTGTTAAAAAAATGACGCATGACAATATAGATATTAATGTATAATTTAATATTTTTGTGTATTTACGTTTCATTTATTTCCTCCTATAGCTTAAAAAATATTGATAAAACGTGATAAATATCTCATGGAGTATTATACACTTAATGGTCATTTTAGGAAATAGGTAGAAAATAATAATCAATAAATAAAAATAAATAGTAGACTTTTTAACAAAGTTTAGTTATAGTATATAAGTAACATAATTTGTAATATGGAACGATTATGTAAAATAGTAAAATTAAATAAGAGGTGGATTATGTCTAAAAAGACAAAAATTGTTATACTCGGTGCGGGTTATGCTGGTATACATGCCGCTAAAAAACTTGCTAAAAAGTATAAGAAAAATGATAATGTAGAAATTACATTAATTGACAAAAACCCATTCCATACTTTAATGACAGAGCTTCATGAAGTGGCTGGTGGACGTGTAGAAGAAGAATCAGTAAAAGTAAACTTAGCTGAAATCTTCCATAGAACAAAAGTTAAAGTTGTTGTAGATTACATTGAAAACGTAGATATGGAAGCTCAAAAAGTTAAAACAAAGTTTGGAGAATATACATACGATTATTTAATGGTTGGTATGGGTAATGAGCCAGCGTATTTTGGTGTACCAGGCGTTAAAGAAAATGGATTTAGCTTATGGTCATTAGAAGATGCCCTTAAAATCCGTGCACATATCGAATGCAAATTCAAAGCAGCTTCTTTAGAGAGAGATGCAGAGAAAAGAAAAGAAATGCTTACTTTTGTAGTAGCAGGTTCTGGATTTACAGGAATCGAAATGGCTGGTGAACTTTTAGAGTGGAAAACAACACTTGCACGTGAGTACAGAGTAGATGAAAACGAAGTTTCACTTTTAGTAGTAGAAGCAGCTGGAACAATTCTTAACATGTTAGATAGAAAACAAGCTGATAAAGCTGAAAAATACATGACTAAACATGGTATGAAAATCCTTAAAGACAGCCCAATTATAGAAGTTAAAGCTGATGAAATCACATTAAAATCAGGTGAAGTGATCAGAACACAAACTTTAATCTGGACATGTGGGGTTCAAAATAATCAAGACTGTGTAAAAATGGGACTTGAAACAGCTAGAGCAGCTAGACTTCAAGCTAACAAATTTATGCAATCTACAAAATACGAAAACGTATACCTTGTAGGGGACTGTGCTTACGTAGAAGAAGAGCAAGGTAAAGGAAATCCTCAAATCGTAGAAGCAGCAGAACAAACAGCAGCAACAGCAGCTAAAAACATCATTGCTTCTATTGAAAACAAAGAAAAAGTTGAATTCAAATCAAGTTACCACGGATTCATGGTATCTATCGGTGGTAAATACTGTGTAGCAAACCTTATGGGTATCAAACTTTCAGGACTCTTTGCTATGCTTGCAAAACACTTTGTAAACATGATTTACTTATTCGGAATTTTAAATATTCCTCAAGTAGCACGTTATTTGCATCATGAATTCTTCGGAATTAAAGAAAATAGAAATATCCTTAGAGGACATTTAGCGTCACACGGAAATCGATTATGGATGATTCCACTTCGTATTTATGTAGGATGTTTATGGTTCTTCGAAGGTCTTGCAAAACTTTGTGGACCATCAACATGGGAAAAAGCAGTAGATGCATTATTTACTAAGGGTCAATGGTTATTTACAATTGGTGCAGATAGTTGGATTAAAGCTGGTAATGTCAACATGCCATTTAGCTGGTTACAAGATGGTGTAACAGGTGCATCAGTAGCAGCTGAAGGTGCAGCAGAAGTCGTAACTCCGATCTTAAGCAGTATGCCTAGTTTCTATGAAGTAATCATGAAAATTATGATTCCAAATCAAGGTATGTGCCAAGTATTCCAAATTATAGTAGTATGCCTTGAAATCGGAATGGGTCTTGCATTAATTGCTGGTTTATTCACATTCCTTGCTGGCGCAGCATCTGCATTTATGACAGTTAACTTTATTCTTTCTGCTATGGCAGGATGGAATATCTTATGGTATACATGTGCAGGTATTGCTTTAATGGGTGGTGCAGGTAGAACATTCGGTCTTGATTATTATGTAATGCCATGGATTAAAGAAGTAGCAAGTAACTGGTGGATCGGAAAAAGAAAACATATTTATGCAAACGACTAAAAATATGTTATAATAAAACTACTAGAACAAGCCAAGCTTTAGCTTATTAATAGAAGTAACAATTAATTAGCGAAAGTTAGTCAGATAGAGGGATGTTGTAAGGCACGAACACATAACTAGAAAAGTGGAATTCCACAAGATCTCTAGAAATGTGCTGTCAAGCAATGTCCCTTTAAATTTTCTAGGGAATAGAAGAGGAATGTAAGATGAAAATGAAAATAAAAAAATGGGATATTATAATCATTGGATTACTCCTTATTATTTCTTTCCTCCCTTATATGTTAATTAAGGAATTGGTCAAAGACGATATAACCAAAGGCACATATGCGTATATTACAGTAGAGGGTGAATTCTATAAAGAAATTCCTCTAACAGGCAGGTAGATTATAAGGAATTTGTGATTAAAACTGAAAAAGGCGAAAATGTTATAGCCATTGAAAATGAAAGTATAAGAATGGCTAAGTCAGATTGTTCAGATCATGTATGTGAGCAATTTGGCGCGAGAAGTAAGCCTGGTCAAACAATTGTATGTTTACCGCATCAAATTTATGTTGAAGTTAGAGGAAATAAAGTAGACTCAGAAGAAACAATAGATTCTGGAGCCTATTAGGAGAAAAAAGATGAAGCAGACAAGAAATTTAGTGTATTTATCTCTACTAGTAGTCATGGCTCTAGTACTGAGTTTAGTTGAAAGAAGTATACCTGTCCCATTTATGACCCCAGGAGCTAAATTAGGCCTTGCCAATTTAGTAACAGTACTTGCCCTGTATTCCCTGCCTAAGAAGAAAGACGTTGTGATGATCATCGTTGTAAGATTGATTCTCACAAGTATATTTGGCGGCAGTGTATCAGGATTAATGTATGGGGCTATGGGGGCACTACTTAGTTTCTTAAGTATGATATTTATAAAAGAAACATTAAAAGATAAAGTAAGTATCATTGGTGTAAGCGCAGCGGGCGCAGTATTTCATAATATCGGACAAGTCCTTGTATCAATGTGGGTTGTACAAAATGTAGGGGTGGCTTTATACTTACCCTTTTTATCAATCGCAGGGATTGTAACAGGTATATTTGTAGGACTTGCAGCCAACTACGTGATTACGTATATTTATAGCTTACCGATGTTAAGAGAAGTTTTAGAATCAGAAAGGACAGCATGAGATGCACGCAATTTGGAATCAGTACCCAGAAATCAAACAAGAACTTGAAGCAGTAATTGACTTAATGGATAAAAATGCCTACTGTAAGGACAAAGTGATTGAGAATTCAATCAAAGAACTTGTTCATACTAGTGGGAAAATGTTAAGGCCTGGGTTTTCTATTATTGCATCTAAATTTGGAAATTATGAATCAGAAAGAACACAGGTATTAGCAGCCATATTAGAAATGTTTCATATGGCAACTCTTGTTCATGATGATGTCATTGATGAAGCAAAGCTTAGAAGAGGTAGGGAAACGATTCAGTCTAAATATGGTAAAAACTATGCCGTATATATTGGAGATTATTTATTCTGTATTTGTTTTAAACTTTTAGCACAAACTGCATCACTTCATAGTATTCAAATGGATAGTAAAGCGATGTCACGTATTTGTTTAGGGGAAGTAGAACAACTTAATTCACGCTTTGACCAAACAGCTACAGTAAAAGACTATTTAAAAAGAATTTCAGGGAAAACAGCAGAACTTTTTGCTCTCAGCTTATATTTGGGGGCAGCAGAAAGTGAATGCAATAAGAACATGTCACGCTTATTCTGGAACATTGGTTATAATATTGGAATGGCCTTCCAAATTATTGATGATGTACTAGATTATACAAGCGTAAATGAAGTATTAGGTAAAGAAAGTAATCATGACGTCAAAGAAGGTGTCTATACATTACCTCTAATTTATGCATTAGAGAAAAAGCCACAAGTATTAGTAGACTTACTCAGTAAAGAAAGCTATACAAATGAGGATGTAGAGTTAGTAAAACATCTTGTTTTCAAATATGAAGGAGTAGAAAAAGCAAGAGTACTTGCTAAGAAGTACACAGCAAAAGCCTTCAAACTTATAGCGAAATTACCTGATAATCAGTACAAAGAAATGCTAAAAGAAATTACAGCATTAATGTTAGATAGAGAATACTAAAAAAGAAGGACAGATAGAGTTCCAATGTCATTAAGTTAACATTGTGTTAGAAACGCACTCTTTAGAAAAAGAAGTTGAAGATTCATTTCTTCAACTC
>NZ_BBCG01000094.1 GCF_001311925.1 Cellulosilyticum ruminicola JCM 14822 | reverse complement strand
ATGAATAATATGCTCTTTCAGAGCATCTAAACCGCTTAAGTTGAGCCACCTTCACGCAAAAAATTGAGCCATTATCACGCAGGGTGAGCCAAATTGTAAAATTTGGCAATAATTAATTTATGCACTTATTTTAGGTGTAAATTAATTATTTCAAGGAGGCTTCCCTATGTCGAAGTATCGTGAAATCCTTAGGCTGAATAGTCAAGGTATTAGTGGTAGAAGTATTGCGATCAGTTGTGAATGCTCGAGAAATACAGTTGCTAAAACGCTTAAGCGTGCTGAAGAAAGTGGTATTTCATGGCCATTACCTAAAAACATGTCTGATGAAATGCTTGCTAAATGTTTGTTTCCTAAACAAAATAATCTCTCTTCACGCAAACTCCCAGATTATGAGTACATCCATAAAGAAATGGCTAAAAGTGGTGTTACATTAAGCCTTTTATGGAATGAGTATTGTGAAACATGTAGGTTAAGTCATGACATTCCATTGATGTATACACAGTTTTGTAAGTATTATCGTGAGTTTGCTACGAAAACTAAAGCAACTATGCATATCCAAAGAAAACCTGGCGAAAAACTTGAAGTGGATTGGGCTGGACAAACAGCTTCTATTACTGACCCTATTACAGGTGCAGAACTACCTGCATATGTTTTTGTGGCTACTTTACCAAGTAGTCAATACGCTTATGTAGAAGCATTTCTATCACAAAACCAAGAATGCTGGATTACTGCACATGTCCATGCTTTTGAATTTTTTGGTGGTGTTACTAGAATACTTGTGCCTGATAATCTAAAAACAGGTGTTGAAAGATCATCATGGTATAATCCTACTATTAATAAAACGTATCATGAAATGGCAGAACACTATAACACAGCTGTTATACCAGCAAGAGTTAGAAAACCAAAAGATAAGCCAAGTGCTGAAGGCACTGTAGGCGATATATCTACTTGGATCATTGCAGCTCTTAGACATCAAACCTTCTTTTCACTTCAAGAACTTAATACCTGTATAAAAGAAAAGCTCTATGATTTTAACCACAGGCCTTTTCAAAAGAAACAAGGCAATCGCTATGATACTTTTATCAATGAAGAGAAAGAAATGCTTATACCTCTTCCTAAAAAGCCCTACGAGCTAGCACTCTGGAAAGTGGCAACCGTTCAGTTCAACTATCACATTGCTGTCGATAAAATGTATTACAGTGTTCCTTATGAATATATCAAGTATAAAGTAGATGTAAGGATCACTAAAAATGTAATCGAAGTTTTTTATAATAATACACGCATCTGTTCTCATCCAAGGCTTTATGGAAAACCTGGGCAATATAGCACAGTCAATGATCATATGCCTGAAAAACACAAAAAGTACGTTGAATGGAATGCTAAACGGTTTATTGATTGGGCTCAAAATGTTGGTCCATCTACGGTGATTGTTATAAAAGCTATCTTGGCTTCCTATAAGATTGAAGAACAGGGTTACAAACCATGTCTTGCACTTCTAAAACTTGCTGATAAATACTCTGTTGCAAGAGTGGAAATAGCTTGTGAAAAAGCCCTCACCTATACACCTCATCCTAGTTATAAAACGATAAAGACCATCTTGCAGACTGGACAAGATAAACTTGAAAAGGAAGATGTATTTGTTACTAATAATGATGAAGATAGATCTTTTGGATTTATCAGAGGTGCAGAGTATTATGGGAGGCGATCATAATGATCAATGAAACGACTATTTCAAAACTTACAGAAATGCGATTAACTGCTATGGCAGATGCCTATCGTAATCAACTAACAGATCCTGCATTTGCAACATTATCTTTTGAAGAACGTCTAGGATTACTTGTAGATCTAGAATGGTCAAGAAGAAAAAGTAATAAACTTTCAAAACTCATTAAGAAAGCCGCTCTTTGTCAGTCGGCGGCTTGCATAGAAGATATAGAATATCACTTAGATAGGAAACTAGATAAAGCACAGATCACAAGGCTTTCTACATGCAATTATATAGCTGAGCACCACAACATCATCTTATTAGGAGCATCGGGTGCTGGAAAGACTTATATTGCCTGTGCTTTTGGAATTGCAGCATGCCGCAATTTCTATAGTACTAAGTATATCCGACTTCCAGAGCTTTTAGACGAACTTGCAGTTGCAAGGGGACAAGGCATTTATCAGAAAGTGCTAAAGAACTACAAACGAGTAAGTCTTCTCATCATTGACGAATGGTTGCTTGTGCCACTTACTAATACAGAAGTAAGAGACCTACTAGAAATCATAGAAGCACGATACAAAAATGCATCAACAATTTTTTGTTCTCAGTTTGCAACAGGAGGCTGGCATTCAAAACTTGGTGAAAGTACCCTTGCAGATTCAATACTAGATCGCATTATCCATGATTCCTATACGATCTTTATTGATGGAGAGGATTCCATGAGAAAAAGAAAGGGATTACAAGAAACAAGTGATCTCTCATAATTGTAGTGGCTCACCTAGCGAAAAGGTGGCTCACTTTGAGCCGTGAACACGGCTCAATACATAACGGAACAGTGGCTCTGGCGAGCCGAAATAATCAATAAGAAAACTCTCTCATTTTAATTTGTACTAAATCTTGACAGAGGACCATTTAAATCCATTTCAAATAACTCTCTCATAAATACCTCCTTAATTAATTAAAGCTCATTTGTTCTCTCTATATCCTCATTATCTTCATTTTATTTCTTTTCAAATTATATCACGTTCATATAAGCGTTACATGAAAAATGATGGCTACGAAACACCCTAAAAGAGTATCATCTCGTAACCACCATTAATCATTCACTTGTATTTCTGATTGCTCAAATACTTTATCTCTAAACTCCTAATCTTATATATCACATGAATTACCACTGCTGACTTACTTAATGTATTCATTTCCATGATTTGTTCCTGTAAAACTAAGACCACCTTTTTCATACGCTAAAAGTCTTGTAAACGGAACATCCTCCCACTTCCCCTGATCTAGAGGAACAGTAGAAAAAATTATGGTGTCATTAACCTTTTTATAATGCAGTGTATCTTTATAGTTTGTATGAACAAAAAAAAGTTCCCCATCATAAATTAAAAGATTAACCTTATTATTATTCTTAGTAATCCTACATATTATTTCATCTAGAAGCTTAAATCTCTCTTTCTTTGTTAGACCATATCCCCTTTGAGCTTGTCTCTGGTTTACTTCATCTATTATGTATAGTAAAATTCTCTCACTATCGGTCCTTCCAATCTGCACTTTCTTGTACTTATCCAAAATAGGACAGTTAAACATGGTTCCATTATGAATAAGTGTCCAACTTCGTCCCGACTGATCCTTTTGATAAAAGGGATGACAATTTTCCGTCCCTATACCTCCCTGAGTTGCCAATCTAATATGAGCAAACATATTAGTATCAACTATATGTTTTTTTAGCTTTTCTTCGATAATCTTACTTTCAAACGCAGGTACTGCTTCCTTTTCGATCGCCGGTATTTCACCATCAAAATTTGCCATTCCCCAACCATGAAGATGTACAGTACTATGCTCAAAAAACTCCTTTAGATAATGGTTTAATTGTATCGGATTCTTTCCTGAAACCCCAAACAATTCACACATTCTAGCTTTTCACCTCGATACTATTTATTTTTAATAGCACTCAAAAATTCCTTAGCCCGTTGCGTTTTCGGATTATTAAAGAACTCCTCTGGCGTATTTTCCTCTAATATTGCACCACCATCCATAAAGATGATCCTATCTGCAACTCTTCTAGCAAAATTCATTTCATGAGTAACAACAATCATCGTCATTCCTTCCTTTGCAAGCTCCGCCATAACTTCTAAAACCTCACCTATCATCTCTGGGTCAAGAGCGCTAGTAGGCTCATCAAAAAGGATGGCCTTAGGATGCATAGCAAGTGCTCGAGCAATAGCCACTCTCTGTTTCTGTCCACCAGAAAGCTGAGCTGGCATCTTTGTTGCCTGAGACTCAACACCAACTCTCTTCAAAAGCTTCATAGCTTCTTCTTTTGCTTCCTTCTTAGAAATATGAAGTACATCTATAGGTGCAACTGTCACATTTTCTAATATTGTTTTATGAGCAAAAAGATTAAAGGACTGAAATACCATCCCCACTTGTGAACGAAGCTTTGCAAGTTGTTTTCCCTCTTCTGGAAGAGTTACTCCGTCAATAAATATCTCTCCAGAATCAATGGTTTCAAGTCTATTAATTGTTCGGCAAAGCGTAGATTTACCTGAACCTGATGGCCCAATTACAACGACTACCTCGCCTTTTTTTACTGAAAGATTTATCTCCTTTAAAACATGTAAATGGCTGTAATGCTTGTTAACATGTTTTAACTCTATAACTGGTGTTTCTCTATTTTCCATTGATATATTCCTCTTTAAAAATTATCTTCCTACTCAAAATAACGGATTCTTTCCTGCCAGCTTAACTGAAATTCTATTTAGCATATAATTTATAAGGATATAAATAATTGCTGTTACCAAGTAAACTGAAAGCAGGGCATCATAATTGCTAATCAGTACTTTTGAGTTCTGCATAAGGTCTGAATAATTAACTACATAAGCAAAGGTTGTATCCTTAAGTACAATGACAATCTCTGCTATAAGAGCGGGTATAACATACATAAAAGCCTGAGGAAAAACGATTTTAAAAAAAACACTTCTATTTGTCATACCTAGAGAAAAAGCAGCTTCTGTCTGCCCCTTTGGCACTGCATTCACACCACTGCGAAGTACTTCAGCCACAACCCCTGTAGCTGAAAGAGCTACTGGAACTGATATCTTCCAAAAAGCAGGAAGCTTAAGACCAAACTGTGGTGCAACTAAAAAGAAAAAATAAATAAAAAGTAAGGTTGGAACACCTCTACTAAATTCTATGATTACTGCACTTACTCCATTTAATAGCTTACTTTTACTAATCCTTCCCATCATGAGAAGCATGCCAGTCAGAAACGCTATAACACCCGATATAACAGCAACTTTCAAAGTTCCTAAAAGTCCTTTTCCAAGAAATAACCATGTTGTTACTCTTCCATAAAATGACCAATATTTAGTTTTCAACTGACCTGTTATATAAAACTGACGAACAATGACTGCTAATAATCCAATCATTATAACTATAGAAATTGCTGTAGCAATTCTTATTTTCATTCGTGTCTTTGGGCCTGGTGCCTCATAAAGTACATCTCTTATTGAAACATTTTCTAAGCTCATCGCATGATTCTCACCTTTCGATCAATTAAATTTCCAATCTGACCTATCACTACTGCTGTTGCACAGTACATAACTGCCGAAATAAGGAATGCTGTCACTCCACCTACTGCATGTGTATTGATATAAGAAACGATTCCTGTAAGCTCTGTTGGTTTAAGCGGTACCTGTGAAGCTAATGCTGTAGTAAGCATTGTAGCCACAAGCAGATTGGTCATCGGAAGAACACTAGATCTAATTGCCTGTGGAAGCACCACATTCTTTATGATCTTTCCAAAGTTCATTCCTAGCGACCTTGCTGCTTCAATTTGTCCTACTTCAATTGTATTTATTCCTGCTATAAGATACTCCGAGCAAAAAGCTGAAGGAATAATCGTTGTAGCAATTAGAACACAAGTATAGTATGACCAAACCATCTTTAAATAAGGGAAGGCATAGACCAAAAGAATCAAGAGTGCTGAACCTGGTATATTTCTAAAAATCTGAACATAGAAATCTCCTAAGTTTCTCAACGGCTTTATAGGACAAATGCGCATAACTGTAATAACCACACCAGCCAAAAATGCTAGTATAAACGAAACTGTTGTAAGTTTCCATGTTGTTAATAGTGCCAGCCAGTACTTGTCTCCAAATTGTGATAATAACTCCAAAATAGACATATAATCTCCTAAAAATGAACTTAATCTTATTCAATCACAGGAACACTTGGAACATCTTTAATTCCTGTACGATCTCCAAGACTAATCTTCCATAACTGTTCCCATGTTCCATCTTCTACAATCTGTTTAAGAAAAGTATTTACAAACTGGACACCATCAGAATCAATTGGAAGTCCAATACCATAATTATCTTCTGATCCAAATGCTTCACCGGCAATTTGATACACGCCTGGGTTCTTTACAATTGAGTTAAGGAGTAATGTATAGTCTGTAACATATGCATCAACACGACCTTGCTCAAGTGCTGCGCGTGCTTCTTGGTCTGACTCAAACTCCTGAATCTCTGCCTCAGGTGCATACTCTGCTAAAATATCAGGTCCTGTTGATCCAGCCTGCGTAGCAACAATTTTTCCTGCAAGGCTATCAACACCAGTAATATCTTCTTTTCCTGCTGCAACTAAGATTCCCTGTTGAGATGTGTAATATGGACCGGCAAAAGAAATAACCTTTGCTCTTTCTGGTGTAATTGAGTAGGTTGCAAATACTGCGTCTACCTGACCGCTCTGAAGGACAGATTCTCTTGTACTTGAATCCACCTGTGTTAATTCATATGCTGACTCATCACCTAAGATATAACGAGTAAGTAGCTGATAAAGACCTGCATCAAATCCACGAACACCTTCATCTGTCTCATCTAACTGACTAAAGAGGAATGATGTTCTTGTGCCACCAACTCTTAATTTACCTGCTTCCTTAATTGCTTTTGCCCACTCACTTGCTTGAATGGTTGCATCATCCGCCACTGGACCTTGTGCAACTAATGTATCAAAAGCTTTTTTATTAATTGCTACTAATGCTGACTCTTCTGCATCCTTCTCAGTTTCCTGTGCTGCTAATGCCTCTGTACTTTCTGATGTTTCTGCTGCTGTTTGTGTGGCTACTGTTTCTTCTTTTTCACCACATCCTGTCACTGATGTTGCAACAAATGCTGTTATCATAAGTATTGATGCTAACTTTAATGATATCTTCTTCATATTTTTCTCCCCCTCATAAGTAATACTCATTTTAATATTTAATACTTGATACTAACCTAATCAATAGATTCTATAAGAACCTTTTGTTTAAATAGATAATAGGAAGGTGTTCTATTTTTTGTATCCGCCTCAATGGTCGTTAAGGAAACAAAGACCGCATCTTTTGTTTCCCGTACCATCCCCCTGCCTTTTTCCTTGAACTTATCAGGCGTTCTAGATGGATCTAAGATCATAAACTCACCTTCTTTATAGCTAACTGCTGTAATATAATGACCTGTATGAGAAAATACTCCAATATGATCATCATGATCTCCTCCTACGTTAATGATGGCACATCCACCATCCTGAAGGCATTCTATTAAAGCATTTATGTCATCAGAAAACTCCACATAAAAATTAAACTTCTTTGCAAAAGCTTTGCTTAAAAGACTCATGTCGGTTCCAATTTCTCTGTTTGCACCTACAGCATATGAAATCTTTACAGCATCCTCAAGGCTTAATGATTTATCTGACAATCTATCTAAAACCATACAAATAGCACAAATACCACAGCCAGCAACCTTTATCGTTCCTTTTGTTGCAAAATCACTTTTGGGATGATCTAAATCCGTGAGATATGAAATATTTTCATGTTCGAGTTGATTAATATAAAGCATTTCTCTTCCTTCTTTTATTTTAATTCCTACTAAATTAGTAGTTTTTATATTTATTAGATATTATCATTATATATTTTTATTGTCAATAATTTATAAAATATTTATTATAACCAAAATTTATAACCTATTATAACTATTCAATCCCCCCCTAAAGTAACTGGTAAATGTTTCGGATTGTCATTTCATAAG
>NZ_BBCG01000093.1 GCF_001311925.1 Cellulosilyticum ruminicola JCM 14822 | reverse complement strand
CTGTCCAGTTTCTTAAATCTTTTGGGTAAGGGTTCTTACTGTTATTTCTTTTTAAAGCTAGCAAGGTCATATTTTTCTCATTTTTTAGTTCTTGGGCAATATGATTACCTATATATCCTTTGTCACTTAGAACAATAGGTTGATAGACATCTGATAATACTTCCCATAGAATAGCACAATCATCTACGTTGGCAGCTGTAATTTTAATTTCTGCAAGATAACCATCTAAAGTAACTGCAGCATGAAGCTTTAAACCGTAATAAGTCTCTTTTTTAGATGCACAGTAACCATAAGATGAAATATCTCTAAATCGTTTGCTAAAATGAGCTCTGACATATGATGTCCCTCTATTTTTGTAATGTAAGGGTAAGATATCATATAATTGGAGCTTATTTTACTTGTAAATTTAACTAGCACAACTCGTTACTTTATCAAGCTTTTTCATGCAAAAATAACCAAGTACCTATAATAAGTACTTGGTTATTTTAGGAAATCTCAGAAACAAATTCTTAACTTAATGACATTGGAATAGTTTTCGAATCCTTTTTATTTATTAGCATTAAACATGATTTTTTTCATAACGCCTATATAATAGAAAAGCGATAATAGCAAATAGTAAAGGGCCACCACCAGATAAAATAGTATTGAGATAATTACCTTGTGCAATGGCAGGTTCGATAATAGAAAATACATTAGCAAGACCAACAGCGAGTGTAACAATAATTGTTGCAAAAAGTGCAAAGCCATTACTCTTATAAACAACGAAAGGCCTACGAATAGAACGATTACGTTTAAAGAGTGGAAAAGCGATAGATAAGAACATATAAGGAATAGTCATAGCTACATTAGTCATAGTTACAAGCATATTAAAGAATTCAGAAGCATTATCACCACCAAAGGAAACAAGGAGTATGATGATTGAAACAATAAGACATTGTAAGTACATAGCATATACGGGCATATTGTTTTTTAAGGCTGTCCATTTTTTTGGCCATAATCCATTAGGTGTACCTTCAATAAGTTGTTTAAGTGGTGAATAGATTAGAGTAAAATAAGCACCTGTTAAAGCAAGGAACATAGCAAGCCCTGAAAGCCTAGCTAGTGCAGCACCTACATTTAGAGCAAACGCATTTGTAGCACCCAAAGCACGAGCTAATTCAAAACCTAAATTTTGCATAACAATATAAGTGACATTAGCTGTATTAACGTTGCTGCCAGCAAGAACACTATTCCAGTTAATAAATGTACCTATTACAAATATACCAAGAGAATAACCAATAGATATAATAATAGCAGCGATACTAACTCCTTTAGGGAAAGTCACTTCAGGCTTATTAGTTTGATCAACAAGCCCGCCGACAGCTTCAATACCACCATAGGCAAAAATAGCATAAGTAAAGAAAGACACCATAGAAAGAGGTGTTTGATAGCGTGGGTTTGGAGAGTGGGTTAAAGTACTTGCAAGGTCTACAATAGGTTGAGCAAATTGTCCTCTATTAAGGGCTAAAGTTATAAAACCGCCTAAAATTAGAACGATATTAAGCATTGATACAGCAGAACCGCCGACAGAGGTAACTTTTTTTATCCAATTGATACCTTTAGATGAAACAACAGTTACTAAAATGACCCATAGCACACCAAGTATACCTATGACCTGAGTAGCGTTTAGAAATCCAAAGCCAAGTTCACTTGTACGATCTACTCCAAAAATAGCATTAGATAGAGGAATCCATATACTTGAAGAAACACTCACTTGCCAAATAAGATAAGAAGCATACCACATAAAAGTACCAATGAAGGCATATTTAGGACCTACGGAACGTTCCATCCATGAATAAATGCCTCCCTTTTCTTCCTTAAAAGCTGTACCATACTCAGCCATCATAAAAGCGTAGGGAATAAAGAATGCAATAGCGCCAAGTACATACCAAGGAATTGCAGCATATCCCATTAAAAAGAAAGCTCTAGGTATATTAGCAAAACCATATACAGATGTAAAAATCATCAGCACTAATGAGGATAACGTAAGTTTTTTTGTTGTCTGATTTATCATAACAAACCTCCTAAAAAGAATCTCTAATTAGAATGTGCATTATGAGGGAAAAAATTCTTTTTTTAACTCAAAATATTGTTGACAAAAAATTAACTACAGGTTATTATTAATACATGAAACGGATAATAATTATTATTTAAAAAAAAATATTATCATGTAAAGTTGAGATTTACATTTAAAATATATATAAAGAATAAATGGAGGGTATAGATATGAAAAAATATGTATGTACAGTATGTGGTTATGTTTATGAAGGAGAACAAGCTCCAGAAGTTTGTCCAATCTGTAAAGCAGGTGCTGATAAATTCATGGAACAAACAGGTGAAAGAGTTTATGCTGATGAACATAGAATAGGTGTAGCACAAGGTGTAGATGAAAGAGTATTAGAAGGGCTTCGTCAAAACTTCGTAGGTGAATGTACAGAAGTAGGTATGTACCTTGCTATGAGTCGTCAAGCAGATAGAGAAGGATTTCCAGAAGTAGCAGAAGCATATAAAAGAATTGCTTTTGAAGAAGCAGAACATGCAGCTAAATTTGCTGAATTATTAGGTGAAGTAGTAGTTGCAGATACAGCTAAAAACCTTGAAATGCGTGTAGAAGCAGAACACGGTGCAACACAAGGTAAAAAAGATATTGCAACACTTGCAAAACAATTAGGATATGATGCAATTCATGATACAGTACATGAAATGTGTAAAGATGAAGCACGCCATGGTAAAGCTTTCGAAGGATTATTAAAAAGATATTTCGGTAAATAATAGAATATAAAAAGCGCATGTAGAAATTATTCTGCATGCGCTTTTTATATTCTATTATTGCATAAGGGAAGAAGTTGCTCAAAGAGGTGAATGTAACTCTAGGAGTAGTAATCAGTATAAGCCAATTAGTAATAATGCATTAAATAGTTGTATGTATTGTTTTGAATATTAAAAGTAACAAATATGAATATTGAGCAGATTTAATAAAAAAGTGAGAAAAATATTGTAACATATTTGGTATAAACACTATTTATTAACAGATTGTTCATAGAAAAGTAAAAGTATGTTTGTTTATTATGTGACTGATTCAAGTTATAATTAGAGATATTTTGGATAAAATATGATACAAAAATACACTACATTTGAAATGAGATAGGAGATATTATGACTACTATTAACACAAAACTTATCAATGCACAAGGTTTACACGCTAGACCAGCTACATTATTCTGCAAAGAAGCAGGTCAATTCCAATCAGATATCAAACTTATCTGTGGAGATAAAGAAGGTAACGCAAAAAGTTTAATCGCTCTTTTAGCAATGGGTCTTACAGCTGGAGCTGAACTTCAAGTTGTTGCAGAAGGTGCTGATGAAGAAGCAGCTGCTAAACATATGGCAGATTTCATTGGTTCATTCCAAGAATAATTAATAGCAACTAGGAGGAATATCAGATGAAAAAAGGTATTGCAGCTTCTAAAGGCTATGCAATCGGTAATGTTTTCCTTTATGAAGAAAATGAAGTAATCATTACAGACGAAAAAGTAACTGATACAGCTGCTGAGCTTGCTAAGTTAGAAAAAGCAGTAAGCTTATGTAGAGAACAATTAGAAAAAATTAAAGAAAAAACAAGACAAAATGTCGGTGAGCATGAAGCAGCCGTATTTGAAGCACATATTCTTATTTTAGATGACCCAGAATTTGTGGGTTCTGTAGAAGCTGAAATTAAAAACAATAGCACAAATGCGATTAAAGCTGTAGATACAGTTTCTAAAAATCTTATTATGATTTTTGAATCAATCGATGATGCTTACTTAAGAGAACGTGCAGCAGACATCAAAGATGTTTCTAAACGTATGATCGCTAATCTTGCAGGTCAAACAGTAGGTTTAGAAATCGAAAAACAAAACACAATCGTTGTAGCACACGATTTAACACCTTCAGATACAGCACAACTTGACAAAACAAAAGTTAGAGGTTTCATTACTAATATTGGTGGTAGAACATCACACTCTGCTATCATGGCTAGAACACTTGAAATCCCAGCTGTAGTTGGTCTTGGTGACATTACAACAAGTGTAAAAAATGATGATTTAATCATCGTTGACGGTATCGAAGGATTTGCTATTATCAATCCAGATGAAGCAACTGTTGCCGAATACAAAACTAAAATTGAAGCTTTTGAAGCAGAAAAAGAAGAACTTAAAAAACTTCTTGATGTGAAAGTTGTAACTAAAGATGGAAAACACATTGAAGTATGTGGTAACATCGGAAAACCAAAAGATGCTGATCAAGTTCTCGAAAATGGTGGAGACGGTGTAGGTCTCTTCAGAACAGAGTTCTTATACATGGATAGAGATTCTGCTCCAACAGAAGAAGAACAATATGAAGCATACAAATATGTTTTAGAAACAATGAAAGATAAAAAGGTTGTTATTAGAACATTAGATATCGGTGGGGACAAAACTCTTCCTTACTTACCATTACCAGAAGAGATGAACCCATTCTTAGGATACAGAGCAATCAGATTATGTCTTGATCAAACAGATATCTTCAAAGTACAATTAAGAGCTCTTCTTAGAGCTTCTGTATACGGACAACTTGCTGTTATGTTTCCAATGATCTCAGGAATCGAGGAATTCAATAACGCTAAAGCAGTTGTAGAAGAATGCAAAAAAGAACTTGATGCAGAAGGTATTGCTTACTCAAATAATATTGAGTGGGGTATCATGATTGAGATTCCAGCAGCAGCAGTTATGGCTGATGAATTAGCTAAATACGTGGACTTCTTCTCAATCGGAACAAATGACCTTATTCAATACACATTAGCTGCAGATAGAATGAGTGAAAAAGTATCATACCTTTACAACCCAATGCATCCAGCTGTTTTAAGATTAATTAAAATGACTATTGACGGTGCACACAAACATGGTAAATGGGTTGGTATGTGTGGAGAAATGGCAGGAGATGAAGCTGCTATTCCAACACTTTTAGAATACGGTTTAGACGAATTCTCAATGAGTGCTACATCTATTTTAAATGCTAAAAAATCTTATTAAATCAATAAGATTTTATACAAAAAAGACATCATATTAGCAACTTGCTAGTATGATGTCTTTTTTGTGTATTAATTTATATTTTAGGCATAAGACAAATTTTATAATGCGTATGATAAAAGTAACCTATACAAAGTTAAATATCGGAAAAGTCTATATTTATTTACAATAGATACCCTGAGTGATATAGTGGATATATGTAAAAAAGAACGCAATATAACGAATTATATAAGAAGGGCACGGAATGCGAAAAGAAAGTGGTTAAGATGCATAATATTCATATTATTATTTTATAAAGGGGGATTTAAAGTATGGAAAATTGGATAGATAGTGCAGTATTTTATCATATTTACACATTAGGTTTTTGTGGTGCACCTAAAGAAAATAATGAAGAAGTTGTTAGCCGAATAACTAAAGTTATAGATTGGATTCCACATTTTAAGGATTTAGGTGTTAATGCTATTTATTTTGGGCCATTATTTGAATCTACAAGTCATGGGTATGATACAATTGACTATACAAAAATAGATAAGAGATTAGGAAAAAATGAAGATTTTAAAGCTGTATGTAAAGCCCTTCATGAAGCGGGTATTAAAGTTGTATTAGATGGTGTATTTAATCATGTGGGTAGAGATTTTATAGGATTTAAAGATTTGCAAAAAAACAAATGGAACTCTAAGTATAAAGATTGGTTTCAAAATGTAAACTTTGACGGTAGAAGCCTTATGGGGATGAATTTTGGTATGAAGGTTGGGAAGGTCATTTTAATCTTGTAAAATTAAATCTTAGAAATCCGAAAGTAGTAAATTATATATTTAGTGCTATAGAAGGATGGATTGAAGAATTCGAAATAGATGGGTTGAGGTTAGATGTAGCTTACTGTATGGATCAAGATTTTTTTAGAGGCCTTAGAAAATTTGTAGATAGCAAAAAAGAAGATTTTTGGCTTATGGGAGAAATGGTACATGGTGATTATAGACGATTAGTAGCACCAGATTTGTTAAATAGTAGTACCAATTATGAATGTTATAAGGGGATTTATTCAAGTCACAATGATAAGAATTACTTTGAAATAAATCATTCATTAAATCGCTTATTTGCTCAAGGTGGCCTATATCAAGGATTTAAATTATATAACTTTGTAGATAATCATGATGTAACACGTATAGGTAGTATACTAAAAAATAAAAATCATATTACAAATGTATATACAGTATTATTTACAATGCCAGGTATTCCTTCGATATACTATGGTAGTGAATGGATGATCGAAGGAGAAAAAAGTAGAGAATCTGATGATAATTTAAGACCAGCATTAGAAATAGAGGACTTTGCACAAAGGGATGATACTTTAATTCAACATATCAAGAAATTATCAGAGGCTAGGAGTCAGTTTAAGGCTTTAAGTTGTGGCGAGTACAAGCAGGTTATTGTAAAAAATGAGCAGCTTGTATATGCAAGAAGTTATGAGAATGAAAATGTATATGTTGTTTTAAATCTTGCAGATTATGAAGAAACACTTAGTTTTAGAATTGAAGTGGAGACAGTAGTAAAAGATTATTTAGATGATAAGAATGTTTATGAAGTACAAAATGGCGGTATAAGTGTCAATGTGCCAGCTTGTACAGGAATGATATTAGTGGCGAATAAAAAGGAAAAGCTAGAGAAACTAGAGAAAGAAGTATAATTATATTTGAAACAACAAAATGTCTATAATAGATAGTATAGTATAGTAGATTAAAAAGCTCCTAATTATTAGTTATAGGCTTTTAATATAGCTAATGATTAGGAGCTTTTTATTTAAAGGTGGGATAATAATGTTAAATTTAAATGAGAAGAAAGACGGACATATACATACACCATTTTGTCCACATGGTACTAAAGATTGTTTTGAACAATATGTGTATGAAGCAATAAAAAGAGGAAGAGAGGAAATGAGTTTTACAGAGCATTTTCCTATGCCGCGAGGTGTGACATCGGATGCTTATTACAATGAGTGCGTTATTAGAGAAGAACAAATAGAGGAATATGTTGAAGCTGTGAGAAAAATAAAAGAACAGTTTAAAGGACAAATTAAAATTAATGTAGGTTTTGAAATAGACTACATAGAAGGTAAGGAAAAAGAAATTAAAGCGCTATTAGAAAAGTATGGAGATGTTATTGAAGATAGCTTATTATCTATTCATTTTGTGAAATTAGGGGATAGGTATTATGCTATTGATGACTTAGATGAATTTGGTATGTTGTTAGATAAGGTAGGGAGCATAGAATGTGTATATGATTTGTATTATGAAACCTTATTAAAATCAGTACAATCAGATTTGGGAAGATATAAACCTAGAAGAATCGGACATCCTACTTTAGTAAGGATTTTTAATCAAAAGTATCCATGTGAGTACACAAATGATGGTCTTTTAGAGGAAATTGTACAGGCTATAAAGGAAAAAGATTACGAAGTGGATTATAATGTAGCAGGATTAAGAAAAAAATATTGTAAGGAGGTATATCCAACAGGAAAAATGCTAACTCTATTAGAGTATAATGATATACCTCTAGTCTATGGTACAGATGCACATCAAAGTGAAGAAATAAAAAGTTAAAATTAAAATAAAAAAATATCGACAAGTGTTGACATAGGTAAATGAATGGTATATTATTATACAAGTCGACAGGGCAAAAGCCTTTCGATGTGAAGGAAAACTTCGGTGACATAACAATATGAACTTTGAAAATAAAATAGTAATTATAAACCAGTCGATTCATTAAACTACTTTAAGTAG
>NZ_BBCG01000092.1 GCF_001311925.1 Cellulosilyticum ruminicola JCM 14822 | reverse complement strand
CAACTCGTTATCTTATTAATTTTTAAAAGTTAATTTAAATATTTTATCATTTATTGTCCATTTTTATCTGGCATCAATAACATAATAATTACAGTAAACACCCCAAACAATACCCCAAGTAATGTCCATATGGCTTTACTAAACCCCTTACGTGCCGCAATTTTATAGCAGATAAAACCCATTAGAAACCATACAAGTGCTACAAAAATCATAGTCTCCCCTCTTCCTTAGTTTTCTATCTGGTAATACATCTTATGAATAACTCTATTATAAAACGGATTTCCTTATTGCACTAGCTATTTTTCTTCATTGATAAATTGGCTAGTTCATCCTTTAAATGTGAAAAAGGAGATTTTACAAATGTTTGTGCAATCTCCTTTTTGATGATTTCTTATATATACCTTAAACGAAAAATGATTGATATTTTTCAAGTAAAGCTTCTTTTTCGATTGTGACTGTCCCTGCTGTTAAGTCGCGTCCTAATTGATAGAGGAATTCTGGTACTTCTTCTAATAAAATAAGACCTGCCACTTCCCCTAAACTTGTACCATGTCCACTTCTATGACCATTGATACAAACTGCATAAGCATTTCTTGCTTCATCGCCTACACGTTTTTTGCCACCAAAGAGTCCCACTTTACTAAGTTGTGGAATCACACAAGCACTCATACATCCTGAAAGATTAATATGTGGTAAGAGGGCATATTCTTCTTTTGGTACATCTTTGAAGCGTTCCACAATCCCATGAAGTACTTCTTCTGTAGGTGTTAAACCAATTTGACATGTGTTTGATCCTGTACAAACTAAAATTCTTTCTGCAATACCTTTTACAACGATATCTTCTGTTGCACTAATAAAGTTTTCAGCTTCTTCACCATTTAAATCTGTTATGTACATAGATTGCTCTTTTGTAAGACGTAATTTTGCACCTGGTGCTTTAGAAACTGCTTCTAAAATTTGTCCCACTTCATCTACGCTTAAATAACCGCCAAGTGGCTGTACGCTTACAGCATATAAACCTTCTTGCTTTTGAGCAGTTAAACGTCTATGTGTAAAGTTTGTAACTTTCCCTACTTTATCATGTGTCACTTCTACTGGATTTAATGTTAGAGAACCTCTTAATTTAACTTTGGCAATATACTCTTCTAAAGTCTTTTTGAATTCTTCTTCTCCTAAGCGGTCTACAATGAAACGAATACGTGCAATATTACGATTTGTACGATTGCCTAGGTCTTCAAATAATTCTTTAAGCCCTTGTACAATATATAAGATTTCATCTTCAAAAATAGTTTCTCTAAGAATAATACCTGATTTAGGATTTTTACCAATCCCGCCCCCTACATAGACTCTAAAAGCTGGCTGACCATTTTCTATTTTTGCTAAAAAGCCTAAGTCTGTAGCTGTAGCATTAGCTGTATCCTCATCTGTATTTGAGAAACCGATTTTGTATTTACGTGGTAAATTAAAGGTATCGATGATACTCATGATATAATCTGCGCAGCCTAAAGCATATGGTGTCACATCAAAAACTTCTCCTTGCTCTACACCCGAAAGTGGTGAACAAGCAATATTTCTAGGATTATCACCGCCACCACCTGTTGTCACAAGCCCCTGAGCTAAAAGTGCTTCCATAACTTCAACCGTTTGTTCTAAAGTAAGACCGTGATATTGAATGGCTTGTCTTGATGTTAAATGAAAACGTGGTACATTTACTTTCTTCCCAATTTCATAAATGCTTTTAAACCACTCTACTTTTAAAACTCCAGATGGAATACGTACGCGAAGCATGAAAGTGCCTTTTACTCTTTGCTGATAAACACCCATGCCGCCCATAATTGATTTAACCTTTAAAAGTTCTTCTTCCCCTGCTAAAACACGGCCAACTGTTTCCTTATAATTTGCTACACTTTGAATTACTGCTGGTATTTCTGAATGTCTCATGAAGTATCCTCCTGTCAATTGTTTATTCCTTCTTATTAAACCACATCAGCCTTACGCCATGCAAGCTTTCTATATTTTTGAATATCAAGCCATTTCTCTAAAAATACAATTTCAGATTGACTATTGCTAATACGATTATAATCACTTAATAAAATGAGAATATCTGTTTCTGAAGTTGCTTTAATACTAAAGCCACGTCCATTAATAACAGGTGCACCTGTATAACTATATTCTTTAATTGGCTTATTATCTTCTACTTTTCCTTCTCTTACATAAACAGCAATTTGATTTCTAAAGATGAGTAAATCAAAGTTTTTAGTAAATCCAAAAAGGTTAATAGAATATTTTTTCCTTTGAATTGAAACTTTGTAATACACCAAGCCATTAAAATCCCAAATACCGTATTTAAACTTGTAGCAATTACTGTAGCTCCTTCATAATCACATTGTTCTAACTTTGACATAATCAAAAGTGATGCAATCTCTATTTTCATTGGCATATTCCCTGCAATGAAAACAACACTACCATATTCGCCTAAGTCTCTTGCAAAGGCTAATGAAAACCCTGTTAAAAGTAGTACTAAAATCTCTGGTAAAACTACATGTCTAAAGGTAGCAAATTTATCTGTTCCTAGCATTGTAGCAACTTCTTCATACTGCCCATCTAAATTTTCAAGTACAGGCTGTACAGCTCTTATGACAAATGGAATACCTGTAAATACTAAAGCTACTATACAAGCACATCCAAAACTTACACGAAAACTCATTAATGCTCTTTTGCTTATAATGACATCTAAAAAATCATGTACACCCATCCCCATAGTTTTATCAAATACACCGCCATCATCAAAATGTTTCTTTTGCGCCTCTTGCCAGCCACCAAACATCTCATCAATTGTCACAAGTTTTAAACTCGGAAACTATCCTTATAAGCCTCAGCTACTTCCTCATCAATTGGGCGATAATAACTTTGTGCAATAATTTTTCGCCCTTCCTTCGTATATAAATAATCAAGATAAGCTGTTGCCACTTCTCTTGTACCCTTTTCTCCACCACTTCATCAACTATGGCAACTGGCGGCTCAGGAAGTATGCTCATAGATGGTACAACGATTTCAAAAGCATAATCATCTCTTTCCTCTAAAGTTAAGAAAGCTTCATTCTCCTATGAAATAAGCACATCTCCTATACCATTTTCAACAAATGTAGTTGTTGCCCCTCTGGCCCCTGAATCTAAAACTTCTACATTTTCATAAAGTGCTTTGACAAAATCTTTTGCAGCCGTTTCATCATTGTCGTGACGTTCTAAGGCATATGCCCAAGCTACTAAGTAATTCCATCTAGCCCCACCTGAAGTCTTCGGATTAGGTGTCCCTACACTTATACCTTCTTTTACTAAATCATCCCAATCTTTATTTGTTTAGGATTGCCTTTTCTCACTAGAAATACAATAGTTGAAGTATACGGTGCACTATTCCCTTCAAACTCACTTTGCCAATCCTTATCAATTAAACCACCTTAGCTTTAATATCATATCCTAAGGCTAAAGTGACCAAATCAGCTTCAAGACCTTCCATCACTCCCCTAGCCTGCTTTTCAGAAGTACCATGAAACTGGCTAATAATGATTTGCTCACCTTTTTCAGATTGCCACTTATTAGTAAATCCTTCATTAATCTGTGTATATAACTCTTTGGTGAGATCATAAGATACATTTAAAAGTGCTACTTGTTTATTTGTCCCTTGCCCACAACCAACTAAAATGCTCAAACTTAATCCACTTATTAAAAAGTATTTCAAACAAAGTTTAAAGACCATTTTTGAAAAATCATCTTATCTCTTCTGTCTATCAAATTCCTACTTATCTAATATGTTTAAATTCCTACTTATCTAATATGTTTAATACGATTTTTAGTTTATACTTCACCCTATTATTTGTCAATATTTTTATAAATTTTTATAATTATATGCAATTACCAAGTTTTATTTATAAATTATAAATAAAACCAACACTTTCATCCACTCTATACATAAATGACAATAAAAAAGCAAATCACTGGCTTATACTCACTAGCAATTTGCATAATTTAGACCTATTTTATCTTAGTTTTATTTCCACAGAAAAATACTAGTTTTAAAACTGTAACTTCTTATTTAATTCAAAAATATTCTCTATTTCATTCCCTACTTCATCATAGCATTTTACTTCTGCCCCTGCTATATACCCCCCTACTATTATCTCAATCCAGCACTGTTCCTCTAAACTTCAAAAGTGCCTCCTCTCTCATAGGTAAATCCGCAAATTTTATTTTCCCATCAATGTTGAAAACCATTTTCACTTTCACTTCATCAACTCATCTTATAGCTTTTACAACAAGTATCCCTATTTTTCCCCTCCTTTATCCCCCACAAACAAAAAGCCAACTTGAAATCATTCCAAAATGGCTTTTTCTCTACAAGTATAACTAACACTACATATAAATAAAATCTTAAAGTTTATATTCACCATCAAAATGAATACATTAACTTTTCTCTTTCTCTCTCCCACCTATGCTATCTAAATAGTAAAGGGAGTAGTGCTTGCTACTATTCCACCTATAAAGTAATTTGATGCTACTCTTAGCGACGATACTGAAAGAAATTTTAAGCGAAGTGTCCGAAGCAGAGTGTACCAGAGCAAGTTTTTCGCCGTTTCTTTCATTATTAGAGTAGCACAAATTACGGAAGGTGTATATAGTAGCAAGCACTACTCCCGATATCTATTAAATATACCTACATTTCTAGATTTAGTTCTTGTTCAGGCGTATTAAATACATTATGATCAATCATTTTATCTTGATGTGCCACAATTGTTGTACATACTGCATCACCTGTAATATTAACTGCTGTACGTGTCATATCTAGAAGTCTATCAATACCCATTATTAAACCGATACCTTCTACTGGAAGCCCTACAGAAGCAAATACCATTGAAAGTGTAATAAGCCCTACGCTAGGTACCCCAGCTGTTCCAATTGACGCAATAGTTGCTGTTGCAATTACAGTTAAATAATCAACAGGTGTTAATGTAATTTGAAATGCTTGTGCAACAAATACAACTGCTACACCTTGCATAATCGCTGTCCCATCCATATTAATAGTCGCACCAAGTGGGATTGTAAATGAGCTTATTTTCTTAGAAATTCCCATTTTCTTATCTAATGTCTCAATTGAAAGTGGAATAGTAGCATTAGATGTAGCTGTTGAAAAAGCAAAACCCATAACTGGTAAAAACTTTTTTAATGAATTTCACTGGACTCATACCAGTAAAACCTTTGAGCATTAGCATATACACAATAAAACATTGTACACCTAAAGCAATAAGTACTCCAAGCATATATTTAATCATTGGTGCAAAACCATCAAATCCAATGGCTGCAAAAGTTTTTGCTATTAGACAAAATACGCCAATTGGTGCTACTTTCATCACCATCATTGTCATATCCATCATAATATTATTCCTTGTGCAAAAAAGTCAATCACTGTACTTGCACGATCACCTTGTGCAGCTAAAATAATTCCAACAATAAGGGCAAAGAAAATAACTTGTAACATATTTCCTTCCGCTAAAGCCCCTATAGGATTAATTGGAATAATATCTAAAAGTACATCAGCAAAAGGTTTAGCTTCTGCCACTGTTGTTTCTACTACCTGAATGGCACTCATATCTAGATTACGTCCTGGATTAATGAGATTCCCGATTGCTAAGGCCACTGTAATTGCCATGGCTGTTGTAACCATATAAAAGGCTAAAGTCTTAACACCTACTTTACCAAGCTTTTTAGTATCTCCAATCGACATGGTTCCACAAACAATCGAGCAAAATACTAAAGGTACAACCAGCATACGCATAGCGCGTAGAAAACCATTTCCTAATACATAAAACACACCATTAATAATAAATTGATCACGCACATAACCTGATGGTATCCAATAATGCATCATAAGTCCTAAAGCTGTGCCTAACACTAATGCAATAAAAATAACTGTTGTTAAGCCTAGTTTCTTTTTGTTTCTTCTCTCCATATACTACTCCTTTATACGCTTCTTACTAAATGATTTTCATATACTCTGCTAAAGCTTCTTTCCAATGTGGCATTTTCATATTTTCTAAAAGATGTCGCATTAAGTTATCTAGCACTGTATAAGCTGGTCTTTTAGAAACCACTTCATCTTCATCATTGGTAACTGCAACTATTTTTGTATTTAATCCTGACAAACGAATAATTTCCTCCGCAAATTCTTTGCGACTACATGTTCCTTCACAAGTTACATGATAAACACCATATTCATTACTTTGCATTAATTTAATAATAAACTGCCCTAAAGCTTTAGCACTTGTTGGATTGCCAAAAGCTTCATTTGAAATATGTATTACATCCTTTTGTTTGGCAAGTGCTAATAAATCTTGAATAAAATTTTCACCTTTGCCATATACCCAATTACTACGGATAATAAAATAACGGTCTGCAAAGTCTTTTACAAATTGTTCACCTGCCAGTTTTGATTTGCCATAAACTAGACTTGGTATAGGCTGATCAAATTCACTGTACGGTTTAGTACTTTTTCCATCAAATACATCATCTGTTGACAAATGAATTAACTTGGCATGCACACGCTTAGTGGCAATACTCACATTTCTTGCTCCAATAGCATTTACTTTATATGCCTTTTGTAAATCAGCTTCACATTCATCTATAGAAGTTAATGCCCCACAATTAATAATGACGTCAGGTCTATTTCTATCTGCAAATTTCATAACTTCTTCTGCATTGGTAATATCTACATCATCTATATCTGTGTTCAAAATTTCCATTTCACATCTATCTAAGATACTATTTAATGCTTTTCCAATTTGACCACTTGCACCAACAATCCATACTTTACTTACATTTTTCATATTTTCCTCCTGCCACATCTATTGAAGTTTTTTCACTTGACTTAAGTATATATATTTTTTATGCAAATTTCAAGCATTTATATAAAATCAAAACAAATGATTGTATACAATTATACAAGTCATTTAAGTAGTGGCACGGATTATTTATATACTTATTTTCAAAAAAAATACTATCCAAGGTTGTTCATTTCATAACTCCCATTTAAAAAGAAAAACAGTATATGGACATCAGTTTGTTACTGTTATACTTCGATGTGGAGACCTTGTGCTCCCGTATGACATTGTACTTTATCAAAAAGATGCGTCCAGTAAAATAAAAATAGCTGCTAACCTATTAAAAGAGCTACCGTATCCAGTTAACAAAGGCTATGTTTTAGCTGATAGTTGGTATAGTTGTGCGGCATTATTTAATGCCGCAACTTAGATAGGTTTTAACTATCTTGGTGCTCTAAAATCTAATCGTAAAATCTTCCCTAGGGTCATAGAGAAGATGATATAAAAATTAATGACTTTATTAAAACACTTAAGCAACATGAACTTGACTTGGTGACAGACAAGGGTAAGTCCTATTATACATATACCTATCTTGGTAGAATTAATGGATTCAAAAAGGTAAAGATTATTATGAGTTGCCCTGAAAATGCTCTTTGGAATAAGCATGCTTTAAAATGTTTTATTAGTCTAGATACTGAACTGTCTACTAAACAGATTTTAAATCATTATCTTAAAAGATGGCCTATTGAAGCATTTTTTAGAGAAACAAAAAGACGATTAGGCTTTGATAAATATCAGATTCATACAATAAGAAGAATAAAACGATATATGTACTTATTGATGCTATGCTATCTATACTGCGAACTAGAAGTTCAAGGCATGTCATTAGGATTTAGTAAAGGATTAAAGCAGGCTAGAAATGAATTGAAACGCCTTGAAATAACTTGGATTTATGAGCAAGCGATAAAAGGTATTTCAATTCAAAATATTTCAAAAAACAAGCTGTTGTATAAAGGAAAGTATACCCTTTTATATTGGAATATTATTCCTTTAATCTTTTGGGA
>NZ_BBCG01000091.1 GCF_001311925.1 Cellulosilyticum ruminicola JCM 14822 | reverse complement strand
TTAAAAAGAAATCTTTTAGATTTTCAATTTTATGGACAGAATAATATTTGAACTCTGACATATGATGTCCCTTTATTTTTGTAATGTAAGGGTAAGATATCATATGATTGGAGCGTATGCTACTTGTAAATTTAACTAGCACAACTCGTTATAATAAATAAGATTAGCCCACAAAAAGGCTAGTTTTTAAAACTACTTTACATTATTATGGTATAATTAAGCAAAAAATAAAGGGGATAATTTTATGTTTCGTAAAAAATACAGTCCAACAACTTAATCTTGGGAATCCAACAATTAATCTACCTAAATATCTTCGTAAAAATCTTGAGAAGAGTGGGGCTACCCCTTTTAATAAATATACTTTTTATAACTTTAGAACAAGAGTCTTGGAGTATGAAAAGAAAACAGGTAGAGACTTGATAAAATAAGAAATAGAAGCTCTTGCTGCGCTTATTGAAACAGAGATGAAACTTGATGGCAAAATGCTTCGTATGGATTCTATGATGATAAGTTCATCTTGTAAGAAACTGTTCCATATTGAATTAGTCTACACTGTTAATCTAAAACTTATAAAAGCACTCAATAAGATCAATCCCAAGCTTGTTCCAGAGGAATTAAAGTGTTATTTAGAAGAAGGATACAAGAATGAAACAATCTATAGAACACGTGATAAAGATGCTACAACTAAGTTAGAATGGGGCTGTTAGGACATTCCATCATTTTAAAAGAGACATGTTCAAAATATGATACTCAGATTTTATTTTAATGCCATCCCATTATGAGCCTTGTGGTACAATACAGTTAATAGCTATGCGTTATGGAACTATACCTATTGTTAGAGCGACAGGTGGTTTAAAAGATACCGTTGTTGATTATACAGAAGATCTAGAAAATGGGTTTGGATTCAAATTTAAACCGTTAAATTGTTGGGTAATGCTATATTGTAGTAGACAAGCTTTAGCAGTATATGGCAAAAAGAGAAGTGGTAAAGCATTGTACGTAGAGCAATGCAAGTGCCTAAGTCATGAGAAATATTAATTAAGGAATATATAGAACTATACAATGAATAAAGGTGATTTACATCTTTCAACTTTTATTTGTAAAGAAAGTTAAGTATACTAAAGTTATAATATACTTTATTAGAATTTATAAATAAGACCAGCTATAAAAAGTAAATAGTTTAGTTAAAAAAAGTTTTGTAGCTGAAAAATGGTATTGAAAACAAAGGGATAGTATTTGGCTATTTCTATCTCTAATACTAATAGTAAAGGTTTAGGACATTGGAGTATAAGGTTGATTTCATTGGCTTTATCACTACCTAAACGACCTTTACTAGAACTATTAAGGATGGAAATAAGTTTTTCAGTATCCAAGAATTTCTTCAGGTGTACATGATGAAGAGAGAAGTTTAAGAGATGATTTACCAAATGTATCTGAAAACAAACGTGCATACTCAGGGAATACTTGCTCTAATAATGATATCGTTTTACGTTTTAAATCAGCAATAGTATAGTCTGAAGCGAGAAAGATTTCTAAAGGCAAGCATGTCCTCTTCAGCTAAAGAAGTGGTAGTAAAGCGACTAAAACGAATAACTTCAGCAATAATAAAAGCATTAATGGAATTATTTTTAGATTGACGTATGTACATGTTTCTAAAGCTATCAGATTGAATAGGATTAATAACATTAATCTCAAAACCCTCTTGTACAAATCTTGAGTAAAGAGGAAGCAAATAGTAGCCAGTAGCTTCCATACCAATAACAACAGGTAAGTTATTAGTGTTAATGGATTTAATCTTATTGATAAGTGTTTCAGCACCTTTATGAGAGTTATTGATTATAAAAGATTTAGTTAAAGTATCACCTTTAGAATCAATAATAATTGCATTATGTTTGTTTTTAGCAACATCAATACCAACAATAATCATCAGTTACATCTCGAAATAATAAAAGTTAATAATAGTGTAGTTACCACAGTGCTTTATGTGTTACAATCTCGTTAGACATATGAAGAGATAGAAAGACTATCCAACATCCAGCTCATTAGTAAAATCACATAAAGTAGTGGAGTCACTCTTAGTTACGAGAATAAAATCTCACAAGATTACATGTAATTATAACATAGAATAATTGTTAACCGATAATCTAGAAAGAACTTCTAGTTTGGTTAAGATATGAATTAAAAAATGAAATAATAATGTTCTATGCATGACATTATTATACGAGGAGAAAGCAAATGATAAAAAAAATTTAAAGAGTTTATACCTGAAATTGAAGAGACGACATTTATAGCTGAAAATAGTACTATTGTAGGACAAGTAGAAATTCATAAGCAATGTAGTATTTGGTACGGTGCTGTTTTAAGAGGAGATGAATCACTTATTCAAATTGGTGAAAAAAGTAATGTGCAAGATAATTGTGTACTACATGGTAGCAAAGGACATCCTACAATTATAGGAAAAGGTGTAACTATAGGGCATAGTGCTATTGTACATGGTGCAGAAATAGGTGATTATACTTTGGTAGGTATGGGGAGTACCATATTAGATGGTGCAAAGATAGGAAAGAATTGTATTATTGGTGCTAATAGCTTGGTTACAGGTAAAACAAATATAGGAGATGGAATGATGATTTTAGGTTCTCCGGCAAGGGTTTTTAAAAAGCTTACTAAGGAGCAAATAGAATCTTTATATATGTCAGCTGAGCACTATGTAAATCAAAGTACAATTTATAAAAATGAAGTTAAAGAATAGGTAGAGAAAATGCGACTTGGGATTATATCAGACACTCATAATATATTAAGAGAAGAAGTGGCAGAGTATCTAAAAACATGTGATTTAATTTTACATGCAGGTGATTTGTGTAAATTGGAGATATTAAATCAGCTTAAAGGGATTGGGACAGTTTATGCTGTTAGAGGAAATAATGACAAAGGTGAATGGGCCATGAAGATACCAAAGCAAATGATTATAGAACTAAAAGGGTATAAGATAGGTATGGCGCATGAAAAGAAGGATTTAACACAAATAAGGGGCATATAGATGTAATGATTTATGGACATTCACATCAATATGCAGCATATAAGGAGGAATATATACAGTATATTAATCCAGGCAGTTGTGGTAGAAAGCGATTTAATTTACCTTTAAGTTTTGTGAGTTTAGATATTGAAGAAGGAAAAATGAAGATCACAAAATAGATTTATAGAGTCAATATAAAATAATAAAAATATAATAGGAGAATGATATGGGGACAGAAATAAGGGATTTAATAGAAAAGCTATATCAAACTAGTTTATTAGAGGAGAAGGAATTACTTTATTTACTACAAAATTATTCAAAAGAAGCAGCTTTATTATTGGCACAAAGAGCTAATGAAATTCGTCTTAAACATTATGGTGATAAAGTTTATTTAAGAGGACTTATAGAATTTTCGAATTATTGTCATAGGCATTGTAAATATTGTGGCATTCGTAGTGAAAATGATAAAGTAAGTCGTTATCGTTTATCAGAGGATGAAATTATAAATTGCATTGATATGGGTTATCAATTAGGATATCGTACAGTGGTTTTACAAGGCGGAGAAGATATTTATTATACAGATGATAGAATCGTAGCGCTTTTAGAACGAATAAAAGAAAAATGGCCTCAGATTGCTATTACCTTATCTATTGGAGAAAAATCGTATGCAGCTTATAAACGTTTCTTTGAAGCTGGGGCTGAGCGTTATTTACTACGTCATGAAACGGCCTGTGAAACACTTTATAAATCTTTGCATCCACATATGAGTTATGATAATCGTATGCGTTGCTTAAGAGATCTAAAAGAAATAGGCTATCAAGTGGGTACAGGCTTTATTGTAGGTTTACCAGGTCAAAATGCACAGCATTTAGTGGAAGACTTAATGTTTATTAAGTCCTTTAAGCCACATATGGTAGGCATTGGTCCATTTATGCCTCAAAAGGACACGCCACTTGGAAATATGCCAGCAGGTACAGCAGATATGACGACCTATTTGATTTCGATTTTAAGGTTACTACAAGGTGATTTATTATTACCAGCAACGACTTCTTTAGGCAGCATTGATCCACTGGGAAGAGAAAAAGGCTTAAAAGCAGGTGCTAATGTAGTGATGCCCAATTTATCTCCAATAGAAGTAAGAGATAAATATGCCCTTTATGATGGTAAAATTTGTACAGGTGATGAGGCAGCACAATGTAGAAAATGCATTGAAAAGCGTATTGAAAAATCTGGATACAAAGTAGATATGGGACGTGGTGACCATAAAAATTTTATTGCTAGTATAAAATAAATGGGGTATAATATCCTTTAAAAAACATGGAGGTGGCCTATGACACAGCAAGCAGCATTTTTTGACATTGATGGAACTATTTATCGTGAAGGTCTTATAACGGAAGTTTTTAAGAAACTTGTAACATATGAATTAATTGATGGGAGCAAATGGTATAATGAAGTAAGGCCAGCCTTTTTAAATTGGGATAAGCGCATAGGTGATTATGATACGTACTTATTAAAAATGGTGGACATTTATACAGAAGCAGTTCAAGGAATTAGTGGGGAACAATTAGCTTATGTGGCCAAAAGAGTGATTGAGCAAAAAGGAGACCGTGTATATACCTTTTCAAGAGAACGCATTAAATGGCATAAAGCACAAGGGTATAAGGTAATTGCTATTTCGGGTTCCCCTTATGAACTTGTAAAAGAAATGTCTCAAAAATATGGTATGGATGACTTTAGAGGAACCATTTATCAAAGAGATGAAAAAGGGAAGTTTAGTGGAGAAGTTATTCCAATGTGGGATGCAGTAAGTAAAAGAAGTGCCATTTTAGATTTAGCCGTTAGATATAATCTAGATTTATCACAATGTTATGCTTATGGCGATACAGCTGGAGATTTAACCATGCTAAAAATGGTAGGTAATCCTTATGCTATTAATCCAACAAGAGAATTAATTAGTAAATTAAAAGAAGAGTCATTAGAAGATAAAGTACAAGTTATTGTAGAACGCAAGGATGTTACTTATCGTTTGAAGTTAAATGAGTTAGATTTAGTTTAGATCAAGTAAAAGATGCAGTGAGAGTTACTGCGTCTTTTTAGTGATAATAAATATATTACAAAAGTATTAAAAACATTGATAAAAAATTAAATATATATTAATGAACAAAAAGATACATATAAGTACAAATAAATGCTAGTCAATGCATGTAGCAGATTTTAAAAAAATAAATTGTAACATTTTAGAGGATTTGGTATAATGAATTTGCAAAGGACGACTAGGAGGAAAGACAGCATGAGACAAAAAATGGGGGCACTTATTTTAGGGATGAGCCTAGTGATGAGTATGCCGGCGTATGGTAAGAGTATGCAATTAGTTTATGATGGAAAAATGCATTATTATGATTATCCGTCGATTTCGTTATATGTAAATAATAATCAGATCGAAACAAAGGCAATGGAACCTGTATCAATTGATGGGCGTGTTTTGGTACCAGCTAGAGAAGTATTCGAACCATTAGGAGCAAATGTGCAATGGGATCCAGGTGCGAAGAAAGTCATTATTGATTATAAAGACATTACAATGATTTTAACGGCTAATGAGACAGATGTGCGACTTAATCAGGAGATTGTACAATTAGATGTACCAGCCAAAATTATTAATGATAAAGTAATGATTCCAATTCGTTTTGTAAGTGAGACATTAGGATTTGATGTAAATTGGATTGGTAGTACATATAGTGTATATATTAATGATGGCAATAATAGTGGGAATAATAGCGCCAATAATGGTGGCAGCAGCAATAGCAGTAATAATGCTGTAGTTGAGATTTTGGATGATAAAAATACATATGCTGTGCCAAATTATGCAGCAGGTCAAATCGTAGGGCAGACTTATAAAGGTGGGGTAAATAATCATAAATTAAGTATTTCTTCAAAAAACTATAGTACAGCTGGAGTAAACAGCGTTAATGTAGTAGAGGCAAATAATAAGGCAGTTACAACAATTAAATTAGATAGTGCCCTTTCAGATGCACAAATTAGTGTAGCAAATGGGAAGGTAATTGTGGACCTTAAAAATACTAAGAGTAATTTAAACAGTACAATTACACCAAATAGCAATACATATGTTGGACGCATTCGTACAAGTCAATTTACAAGTGATACAACACGTGTTGTATTTGATTTAAAGTCAGGTGCATTTGTAAATGTATATACAGATAATAAACGTAAAGACCTTGTTATTGAAATGCAAAAACAAAATACAGAGGAAATTACAGTAAGTAAAACTTCAAGCTATGATGCTGTATTTTTAAAAGATTTATTTAATGAGCAAATAAGTGTGAGTGAAAGCAGTAATCAGATTATATTTAAAGTAAAAAATAGCTATCTAAATGAAACAAAAATTCTTCAAAATTTAAATACAAATTATATTAATAAAGTAATTCTTACACCAGAAGGTAATGATTTGGTAGGAAGAATATACTTAAATAAAGAGTGTACTTATGATTTGGAAACTAGTACAAGTGGGATAACACTTAAAATGACAAAATTACAAGCAAGTGCTGTAGCTTATAATGGAGACGGTAACATTTATCTTAATAAAGAAAGTGGCATTATTAAAAATAGCTTAAGCTTTACAGATAATTATAGAGAACGTCAAATTGTTGTAGATTTAGGTGACGATTATAGTGATTACTTTATCACAAACACACTTACATTCAGTGATGATAAAGTTACAAAGATTGAAGTGACAAATGAAGGGACGACAAAGCTTAAAATTACAACACCTACAGTACAAGCTTTTAATGTGTCAGAAACAAATAATATGGTACGCATTGAACTTGTAAAACCAAGTGAAAAATATGATAAAATTGTAGTCATTGACCCAGGTCATGGTGGCTCAGATGCAGGGGCTTTAGGTAATGGGTTAAAAGAAAAAGAAATTAACTATAAACATGCTATGGGTGTATATCTCTTACTCGAAGAAGACCCAAATATTAAAGTCTATACAACAAGAGCTTCAGATGTATATCCAACATTACAGTTTAGAACACAACTTGCCAATGAAATAGAGGCAGATTTATTTGTGAGCTTCCATAATAATTCAGCTGGGGCTGCGGCTAATGGTAGTGAAACATTATATTATCCAAGTGTAACGAATACGACAAGTAAAGAGATGGCACAAATTGTACAAAATAATATTATTAAATATTGTGGTACAAGTAATAGAGGGATTAAGCCACGTGCAGATCTTTACGTACTTCGTACAAGTAATATGCCAGCTATTTTAATAGAAGCAGGATTTATTAGTAATCCATCAGAAGCTAATCTTATTAATTCTAAAAGCTTTATTAATCAATTTAGTAAGGCAGTTTATGAGGGAATTATAGCAAGCTTTGAACTTTTAAATTAATTATGATAATGATGAAAAGAACCTATTCCAAATTTGGAAGGGGTTCTTTTTATAGTGTGCCAAGCGAGCTGATCGCATTAAGTGTTTATTATGGGAGGAAGATGGCTTTTTACTTATTTACAAACGCATTACCTTCCATTCAGCTATTTTTGAAGTTGAAGAACATCATGTATCTGTTTATGCTGGAAAAATAAATCAAGCTACCTGTAATATAAGGAAATTTTTCTTTAAGCTCATGAATTCTAAGAATAGCCTTGTCATTAAGCATTCTAGGTCGACCTCTATCACTACGTGGCTTAGGAATAAGTGCCTCAAAGCCACCATGTTTGTAGTCAAGATACCAGTTTTTAAAAGTATCAGCTGCAAAACGTTCAGTTTTTCCAGTGGGTAAAAGATGCTCATGTTTAGCAAGTTCTCTAAAAAGTAGGATTTAGAGGGCCCTTCATACGTATTATTGACCACAGGTGCAATGAGGGAAAACTTAAAAAGTGCTATTTCACGAAGTGTTTTTTCGTCCATAACTAGCCTCCTATTGATGTGATTTA
>NZ_BBCG01000090.1 GCF_001311925.1 Cellulosilyticum ruminicola JCM 14822 | reverse complement strand
TTATTCAAGCAGATGAAACACCAGTGCTTGTTAATAAAGATGGACGTTGCCATCTATAAGATTGAAGAAGAACTTAAAGACCTTTCTCCTGAGGAAAGAGTGAACAGGCGTCAGCTCAGTGTCAAGCCACTAGTAGATGCTTTCTTTGCATGAGTAAAAGCTAATCAGCATAAAGTACCTGAGAAATCTGCAACAGGAAAAGGATTTACTTACTGTATCAATCAGGAGCAATATCTCAGAGTCTTTTTAGAGAATGGAAATGTCCCAGTAGATAAATGCTGCTGAAAAATCTATACGAAGCTTCTGTATAGGCAAGGCTAACTGGCATTTGATTGATACAATCAATGGTGCAAAAGCTAGTGCAATCATCTATAGTATTGCGGACACAGATAAAGCGAATCAGTTGAAACCATACCACTACTTTGAACACTTACTGATTGAGTTGTCAAAACATCAAGATGACACAAATTTAGATTTTATAGATGAATTATTGCCATGGTCAAAAACACTACCAAAAGAATGCCTAAAAACAGAACAATAACAAATGTGCCATCCAAGACGGGTGGCATTTTTAATATCCAGTATTTATGATTTACCGTTTACGAATTTGATGCATTAGCACCATGGTATCAAGAGGTCATTAATCAATGTCGTAATTAAATATAAAGTAAAATGCTCCAGTTTACACGGAAAACGTGTAAACTGGAGCATTTTACGTCGGATTATTGACCGCTTACGATGAAAAGAGAGTATTAATGAGTAAATGGATTATAAAAAGAAAAATGACCTGTTGATGACTTATCTGTTTTGCCGGCTATGGATTCATGACTGATTTCAATTTTATAACCAAATCCCTCGTATAGGTCTACATTATTGCCTGTAGAGATATGTTTTGCAAATAGTGGTGGTCGTCCGTGTTCGCTAAAGCTATAGTCTATGCAGAATATACTAACCCAAGAGCAAAAGGTGATAAATATAAAGCATAAAGTAGATATTATAAATTTTTTCATCTAAATTTGGCAAGGATACTCCCACTTCTAAAGTGGGGGAGGAATTGTCAGACCTCCACTTGCCACCCCCTCCTTTGTTTTTAGTATAATATTCACTAGAAACAAAAATATATGGTTTTAGTGAAAGGTTGTGTTAATATCGAATTAACTATTACTGCTAAAATACAAATATATCCCACTTGTGAACAAGAAATCATACTCTTAGATACAATGAAACAAATTAGAAAAACTCTTAATGAGGTTTCAAAGTATATCTATGATAATAATTGTTTTAATCAGAAGAAGATTAATGAAGATACTTATTATTAACTTAGAGAAGCATGTGGTTTGAAGTCACAAATGGCTCAATCTTGTATGAAAACAGCAATCGCAAAATACAAAACCAATAAATTCAATGGTCACAATTTTGCTTTGGTAAATTTCAAAAAACTTGAATACGATTTAGTTTGGAATAGAGATTATTCTATTGCTAAAGACGTATTTTCCATGAATAGTTTACAAGGTAGATTGAAAATCTCTTTTGAAACTAAGGGTATGGAACATTACTTTGATAACTCTTATAAATTTGTTACAGCTAAATTGGTATATAAATATAACAAATATTTTTTGCATATACCAATGACAAAAGAGTTTGAACAAACATCCATCCTAAAAATTGATAAAATTGTAGGTATTGATTTAGTGGGTGTAAGATTAAGCATATAAGAAGCCACTATAAATACCTACGGAAAGAATTACAAGAAGTTGATATAAATCAGCTACAAGAAAAATTAAAGCTATCGGTTCAAGAGAAAACCGTTATTGTACGGATGTTAACCACTCCATTACTAAGGCACTCGTTGAGCACTATGGACGAAATACCCTATTTGTCTTAGAAGACTTATCTAATGTGCGTTCTGTAACCAAAAAAGTATTTATAAAAGATAGATATGTTTCGGCATCTTGGTCATATCAATTTAGACAACTTCTTGAATATAAAGCATCCATGAAGCAATCGTTAGTAATTACAGTTCCACCACAATATACAAGTCAAATGAGTCCTAAATGTGGACATATTGATAAATCTAATCGTAATAAGAAATTACATTTGTTCTGTTGTAAAAATTGTGGTTATCAGTCTAATGATAATCGTATAGGAGCTATGAATCTCTTTAAAAAAGGTCTTAACTATATTGAAGAACATTCTAAAGAAGTTGCAGAGTAAACTTTTTGGCTTGGGCTGTTGTCAATCAGCCTAATGTAACCAACGTTTGAGGTGGTCCTTATTACAAACAGTATTTGTACAGACTCAATATAAGTTAATTATAACAAAATTGTATTTCAAATAATGAACAAAAATAAAGTGATAAAAGTAACAAAATAAACAAGCTGTAATTTATGAATGAAGAAGACAAGATATTCTAATCACATAAGTGGATTCCATAGAATAAATAACGTTAAGGAATAGCTACTACGTAGTATAACTATTTCATGATATAATGAACGGAGTAATAAACAGAAAAAACAGTATACGGAGAAAATTATGAACTTACGTGTGGAAGAGTATGATAAACAGTTATTTAATGATTTAAAGATTGATTGTATGAAATGTGCAGGCCTATGTTGTGTGGCACTTTATTTTGCTGCAAGTGATGGATTTCCGATGGATAAGAACAGTGGTGTGCCTTGTAAATTTTTAGATGAAGGCTTTATGTGTAATCAACATAGTGCGTTAAGAAGTAAGGGGTATAAGGGGTGTACAACTTACGAATGTCTTGGTGCAGGACAAAAGGTAACACAGGTGATCTATAAAGGTGAGAATTGGCAGAGTGCATCTCAAAAGAAGAAAGAAATGATAGAGGTATTTATCAAGGTTAAGAAACTTCAAGAAATGAAGTGGTATTTAACAGATGCTTTAACCTTCTCAGCAGCTGAGCCTATTAAAATAGAGTTAGTGAATATGATTGAAGAGACAGAGGGGCTTACTCAATCAGCACCAGAGGAGATTTTAAAACTTGATATTGAAAAGCATAGAAATAAGGTCAACCGTTTATTAAAAGAGCTTTGTTATTTAGTTGAGTTAAGTGTGATAAATCTTAAGGTAGCAAAAGCTAAGGATAGGAAGAAATTTGTACCGGGCCATTTCTTTATGGGTAAAAATCTAAGTAATACAAATTTAATAGGTGCGGATTTAGCTGGAGCTATTTTAATTGGTGCAAATCTTAAAAATGCAGATTTAACAGGTGCTAATTTAATAGGAGCAGACTTAAGAGATGCTAACTTAAGAGACGCTAATTTATCAAGCTGTTTGTTCTTAACCCAAGCTCAAATTAATACAGCGCAAGGTAGTGAAAAAACGCGATTACCTAAAGAATTAGTAAGACCAATGTGGTGGTAAGAAAATATATTTAACAGCTATTGACTCTGACATAATGGTAGACTCTATACTGAATTTGAGCTCAAGGAAAGCACATATGCGAGGTGGATAAAATGCTTAGAATAGGTGAATTTTCAGTTATTAAGGGTGAGTATCTGTATGAGTTTACGGGGTATCATTATTATAGTGAAATGTAGCTTTCTAGGGTAAATCGCATTACAGACCTTAAGGGTATAGGCTTTAGCCTAGCTATGATTGGTAAGATTATGAGTCAGAAGATATGTTGTGGCAGATTCTTATGAATGAGACAGCGCCGCTGAATATACAAAATAAACCAGCTGCACCGACAGAAGTAGCTTTAGGAAGTTTTGTTTTGATAAAGGCCTTAAAGTGCGTTACCTCATTGGAAATGATGTGGAATACATGGTTTATGTGACGGCCGTTAATGAAGTGTGAGAAAGTAAACCATCACAAGTGGTAAAAGTAGCGCCAATGGCTGAAGAGCTTGTAGCACCAGAAATTCTAACAGTGAGAATAATAGATGCTTCTCATGTAATCGGTTTACAGCCTTTAGATATCAATAATGTAGATATGAAATTCTATCTAGAAGGCTTCAATGTAAGTCAAATCATAGATAATGATTACACAACACATTATACAGAAGCAACTTATCAAAGAGAGCGTGGCTTTAGAGCTACATTTGACCAGGTTTATGATATGGACTATGTGGCATTTGTACCAAGACTTGATAGCCATTTAAATCATTATAAAGGGACTCGTAAATATCATGAATATCCATTTTGGTATTCAATTCGTGTATGGGAAACTTTAGATAGTGAACCGAAATTATTAGTTAATCATGAAGTCATTTCAAACTGTGGTAAAGATGTTTTAATGATTTTACCATTTGAAAAATCTAAAGTGGCTAAAAAAATAGATGTATTTTTATATGAATGGAACGGGGGCAGGAGCCATGAGTGTTTCTGAGATTATGTTCTATGAGTATCAAGATTTCATTGAACGCATTGACAATGTCTTTGCAAATGGCACACATACAAAAGTAAAAGAAGGCATCATAGTTTCAGAAGTTGATAACTTAATTAATGACAAAAGTCTTCAGCAGATCAAAAATTTGCGGCACAGGGACTTAGCAATCTTCAAGCTACAGGCGCTAGGGCAAAAAATGAAGTACTTGTTTATGTAGATGCACCAGAAGGTGGTATATTATATCTCACATATACAGGAGAAACACAAGGGACAACAACTGTGCGCATCGCCAATGCGAAGAAAATGCCGACTTTAGAACTAACAAGAAATTTAGCAACTTGTTTTTTTATTTTATAGAAAAATAGTTTTAATGGATAAGTTATATGAATAAACTAATAAAAAGCTATAGAAACAAAGGCTAAGCTGCGATAATGGAAAAGTCCATTATACCGGAAAAGCTAGGGTGGGATTAGCACTTGGCAGTTTTGGGGGAAACTGTCATATTGATAAAATTTATAAAAAGTGTCATAATCAATAAGTTTATCTTATATAGAATGTTCTTTTAAAATTCATATAAGAATTATAATAATTCTATAAAATATACATAGAAAATTTTTTATAGAGGATACTAAGAAAAAAACTTAATAAGGAGAAATACTGTGATTAAAATTGAACAAGAAAAATGTATAGGTTGTACACTATGTACAAAAGACTGCCCAGTTAGTGACATTGAAATGAAAGAAGACTTAAAGGCACATCCTAAAAATGAGAGATGCTTTAACTGTGGACATTGTATTGCCATTTGCCCAGTAGCAGCTATTGAATCTTTAGATTATGATATGAGTGAAGTAGTTCCTTTTGAACCAGAAGCATTTACTTTAAACTCAGAAAATCTTATGAATGCTATTAAGTTTAGACGTTCAACACGTCAATTCAAATCAGCTCCAGTTGAAAAGGAAAAACTTGAAAAAATCATTGAAGCAGGACGTTATACACAAACAGCTACAAATTCACAAAACGTGTCATATATCGTTGTAACTGATAAATTAGATGAACTTAAAGAAGCTGTATTTGAATCATTAAATGTTATGGGAACACATATGATTAACGACCCCAATACAGACCCTAATTTATTAAAATATGCGCATATGTGGGTACACATGTACAATGCACATAAAGAGAATCCTAAAGTAGATAGCGTATTCTTCAATGCACCAGCAGCTATTTTAACTGTATCATCACATGTTGTAAATGCTACACTGGCATCATCAAATATGGAACTTATGACTAATGCATTAGGCTTAGGCACATTCTTCAGCGGATTCATGACATTAGCCTCTGAAAGAACACCTATCATCAAACAAGTTTTAGGACTCAAAGAAACAGATAACATCGTAACATGCATGGTAATCGGTTACCCAAGCATCAAATACAAAAGAACAGCCCCACGCAAAAAAGCAGAAGTTATATGGCTTTAAAGGTGGCAAGCAATCGCTACTACTAGCTACACCTTCCGCAATCTGTGATACGCTAAGCTCGAGAAGCAAAGAAACGGTGTTCAACAAATTGCTCTAGAGGTAGACTAGTATCACCGATTACTTCCACTTGAATAAAGAAAAGCTGCATGGAAAGAAAAAAGCTAAGTAAGGTAGTAGTTACCTTGCTTAGCTTTTTTACTTAATGGTTACTTCCATAAAAACTCCTCAATTATAAAAATATGTATAATATTGTATCGTAGTATACATGATGGAATATTACATAAAAAAGAAGACTAAATGTTCAGACCACTACAACCTATTTAGTTTCCTTTTTTATTACTCTGTATATTCACATGAGAAACAGAATTTTAATACTGATAAGTACTGATTTTTTGAGCTGTTTGTAATAAAGTTTCAGCAATGTTTTTGGTTTGTGAAATTTGCGAACTATTTGATTCTGTGGCAGTATAACTGTCCTCAATATTGGCAAGGTTAGATTCACTAGTAGCTGAAATTTCTTCAATGCTTGCAACGATTTGATCATTAGAAGAAAGGACTTCTTGAATTTTATCAGATACAAGCCTTATATTATGATTTACTTGGTGCATACTATCAGTTGTTTTATTGAAAATAGCTTCTGTTTGAGCGATTAGATCGTTTTGAACTAAATTAGTTTCTCTAAAATCGTGCATGGCTGTAACAGAAGAATCTACCATGACTTGAAGTTCACCCAAGATATTTGCAATAGTAGCAGCAGAATCTTTTGTTTGTGTAGCTAAGGTACGGACTTCAGTAGCAACAACAGCGAAGCCTTTACCAGCTTCTCCAGCACGGGCACTTTCAATGGCTGCATTTAATGAGAGGATATTCGTTTGATTTGCAATGGCTGAAATAGCGGCAGTGATACGGCTAATTTCTGTAGTTTTTTCTTGAAGAGCAATCATAGCATTATAAACAGCATCACTATTTGTATTCATAGCAACTGTTTGTGTATTTAAGTTTTTAAGGATTTCTTGTCCATGATTAATTTCAGCCAGTGTTGCTGATGAAAGCTTAGACATATTCTCAGAAGCTGTAGCAGTATCTATAATAATATGTTGAATATCTTGGGTAAGCTGATTTTGAGTTTGGATGTTTTGAGTAGTTGCCTCGATACCTTTTGCAATATCATTCATTGTATTGGCTAAGATCTCACTAGATTGTTCAAGATTTGATACAACAGTATAAACATCTTTAGATTGTGAATCTAGGAGAACGCCTAATTCTAAGATGTTGTTTAATATTTCATTTTGTTTACTTTGACTCTTTTTTAGAGCTTGAACTTTCTCATCGTTTTGTTGTTTAGCAACACTTGTTCCAGCATAAGCAATGGCACAAAGGACAGACATAGAAGCCACTTGGATAAGATAATCTATAAGTGAATGAAAGTCATTTTGTTGTATAACGAAAATAAGCCAAATTACACGAAGAATGTTAACTGGTAAAACCACACTTATAATTTTTCGCATAAACTTTTTGTCAAGATATAAAAAGTATAAGAAAATATGTGGGATGATATAAACATAAACCCCAACGCGATAAGAAGAAAATAGGCTGTAGAAATAAACAACTAAAAAACCCCAAAAACTAAACTCTCTAAAAAATTTAGATTCATTATTTCTTATAAAGATGTAACAAAGCATGCTAACATCGGCGATGTTAAGTACTAGAGCAAGAAAAGCAGAGGGGAAGGTTTTGTAGCCATTAAAAGCCTCAATAAAGTTACCCGTAGCTAGAAGCGCATTAATAATGCACACTAATATTAGTACGAGCTTGTTAGTACGTGCATAAAAAGATAATTTAGATTTCATTTATAAAACTCCTTTTTATAGTGTATAAGAATTGGTATATTAACGAGTTGTGCTAGTTAAATTTACAAGTAGAATAAAGCTCCAAGCATGTGATATCTTACCCTTACATTTATGGTACGCCATCTGAAAAAGCTTGGTTTAACTATGTTTGCAAAAATTTCAAAAACCTATTTTCTAATCTAGGGCATCGTACACGTTTTAATTGAACTAGAAGAAATCTTGAATCTGTTATTAATGCAATCAGAAAAGCAATTTATAACTATATTGGCTACAACCATTCTGATATTTACATTGTAGAGAGTATGCCTATTCCTGTATGTGGCTTTTGTAGAGCTCATTTTAGCAAGCGATTCAAAGATATTTCATCTTACGGTTATTGTGCTTCTAAAAAATAAACTTACTACGGTCTAAAACTTCATGCTATAGTTACTCTAGAAGGTTATATCACCGATATTGAAATAATAGCAAAAATTCCTACCCCAAAGACTTGAAAAATTGGATTAGTAAACATAGAAGACGTATTGAAACTACTTTTTCACAGTTAGCTGACCAATTTCATGTTAATCAAGCTCTAGAAAACTCGTTTAGTGGTCTAAAAGCTAGACTTCAAAGCAAAATTCTAGGACATGACATATCTTGTTTCATAAATAAGTGTCTTGGTAATCAAGCAACAGAACAGATTAAACATTTAATATTTAGATAATATACTGATGTTTAATTATCATAGGGTTATTATAATTTCTCACTTTACCATATTTATCCTTATTGTAGTTTAAAATTAATTAGCAC
>NZ_BBCG01000089.1 GCF_001311925.1 Cellulosilyticum ruminicola JCM 14822 | reverse complement strand
GCAGCTAAGCTGGTGGATTCTTATTTATAAAGCTATTTTACAAATAATGAATCTGACGCCATAAAATTCTATAATGTATGTGGAATAAAATGATAATAAATAACGTCATTACAAATAAAATATGGTATACTCAAAAAAGATATGAGATAAAAAGAGAAAGAGGAATAAAGGTGACAACAAGTAAAGAACAACTTAAGTGGAGGCGATTAGATAATACAGCTAAACTTTTCCCACTTATTGCAAGCGAAAATTTAAGCAATGTATTTCGAGTATCTGTAACTTTAAAGTATAAAATTATACCAAAGCTTTTAAAGCAGGCACTAGAAGAAATACTGCCATGGTTTGAAGGCTTTAGAGTAAGGTTGCGTCGTGGTGCATTTTGGTATTATTTTGAGATGAATCCTCGTAAACCTATTATCGAGGAAGAAAGTACATATCCTTGTCAATATATAGATCCGCGCAGTCATCAAATGTTCTTGTTTCGTGTGAGTTATTATGACAAACGAATCAATTTAGAAGTTTTTCATGCTGTAACTGATGGTATGGGAGCTATGAATTTTTTGAAAGAATTAACTTATCATTATTTAACGTTAAAAAATGTAATCAAGGTAATTCATTAATAAATGATAAGTATAGTTTAAAAACGCCAAGTAGCGAATGCTTTTTAGATACAGAGGATAGCTATATTAAAAATTACAAATCGCTAGATGTAAAAGGATATAGTCAAAAAAGAGCTTATCAACTTAAGGGAGAAACTTTAGAACTTCAAGGTGTAAGTATTATACATGGTTATATTGATGTTAAAACATTAAAAATGGCCTGTAAAAAGAAGAATGTGAGTATTACAAAGTATTTAACAGCACTAATCATTTGGGGCATTTATAAAGAGTATCTAAATGGACAAGTATCTAAGTTGCCTATTGCTATTAATGTGCCTATTAATTTAAGAAGCTTTTTTGAGTCGACTACAACAAGAAATTTTTTTGCAGTTTCAATGATTGAATTTTTACCTCAAGACGATACTTGTACGTTTGAAGATGTTTTAAAAGTAGTCTGTGAACAAATGGATGAAAAGATTACAAAAGATAAATTAGAACAAACTATATCCTATAATGTATCTAATGAAAAGAAACTTTATCTACGCTTAATGCCATTACCATTTAAAAACTTAGCTTTAAAATATATTTTTAGTCAAAGTAATAAGGCAACTACTACAACGCTTTCGAATTTAGGGACAATAGATGTATTACCTGAATTTAGAGAGGAAATAGAACGTTTCCATTTTTTATAGGTGTATCTAAGAAACAAAAGATGAAATGTAGTGTATGTAGCTATGGTGATGAGCTAGTATTAAGTTTTGCCAGTGTATTAAAACAACCGTATTTACAGCGACGAGTATTTCGTGAATTAGTTAAAGAAGGCGTAAAAATTAAAATAGAAAGTAATGGTGTTTTAAATGAAAATATGTCCTAAATGTCAAGTAGAAGTTTTGGATGATACTTGTGTCTGTCCACTTTGCCTTAGAGTTTTACAAGGAAAGGGAGGAGGGACAAGGATTTATCCTAAAGTGCAATTTAATGCAAAACGCTATCAATTGGTAAAACGTATGTTATGTTTTATGTTATTAATGATAGTTACATTATTTAGTGTTATTAATTACTTAATATACAATAGTTTAATGGGGTATATTATTGTAAGTGCAAGTGCGATTTATTTTGCAATAACTGTAAACTATTCAGTGCTACATAGAGCTAATTTAGCTGCCAAAATATTAGTTCAGACAATAGGTGCCCAGGTGCTGATCTTTGTTATAGATTATGCTATAGGTTATGAGGGGTGGTCTATTAACTATGCATTACCTTGTATTTGCTTGATTGCTAATTTAGCAATTATGCTTTTAATGATTATTAATCATATGAATTGCCAAGAGTATATTATGTATCAATTGTCTATGATTATTTTGAGTTTAGGGCAAATTATACTCATTGTACTTAAAGTAATAGAAAGACCAACCCTAGCGATAATAAGTGTGGCGATTTCAATTTTAATTTTATTAGGTACAATTCTTTTTGGGGATAAACGTGTTAAAAATGAATTAATTCGTCGTTTTCATACACAGTAATGAGATAGGTGGAGGTTAAAGATTTTGTTAGAATTTGAAGAATTATCACAATGTAAATTATGTCCTAGAGAATGTGGTGTTGATCGTTTACAAGGTAAAAAAGGATATTGCAAAGTAGATGGGCAATTGATTGTTGCGAGAGCAGGCTTACATTATTGGGAAGAACCTTGTATATCAGCTCAAAGTGGTTCGGGTACAGTGTTTTTTTCAGGATGTAATATGGGATGTGTTTTTTGTCAAAATCAAAAGATAGCATCAGGAAAAGCAGGAAAGTATATTACAACTCAAAGACTTACGGAAATATTTTTAGAATTACAAGAAAAAGGAGCTGTTAATATTAATTTGGTAACACCAACACATTATATTTATCAAATAAAAATAGCTCTTAAAAATGCTAAGGCAAAAGGCTTACATATTCCTATTGTTTATAATACAAGTGGTTATGAGAAGGTGGAAAGCTTAAAACTTTTAGAGGGGCTTATAGATATTTACTTACCAGATTTTAAATATTATTCTTCGCTTGTAGGAAAGAAGTATGCCAAGGTCAATGATTATTTTGAAAAGGCAAGTTTAGCATTAGAGGAGATGGTCAAACAAGTAGGCAGTCCAGTATTTAGTGAAGCAGGCATTATGCAAAAAGGTGTCATTGTAAGACATTTAATGCTTCCGGGTTATTTGCAGGATTCTAAAAATATTATTAGCTATTTATATGAAACTTATGGTAATCGTATTTATATTAGTATAATGAATCAGTATACTCCCCTTCAAGAACAAATTAAAGGCTTTCCAGAACTTAATCGAAAGGTGTCTAAAATATCCTATAAGAAACTTATAAATTATGCATCTGAATTAGGTGTAGAAAATGGATTTATACAACAAGGAGAAACAGCGTTAGAAAGTTTTATTCCGAATTTTAATAATGAAGGGGTTTAATGAAATTTAGTGTAGAATAAGCAATACAAAATGTACTTGCTGAAAAATGGAAGAATATGATATCATAAAGATAAAATATATTTTTATAATTTTCAAACAAAACTTGGAGGAATTAAAATGAAACTTATTGCTATACCCTTTGCAGGTGGAATGGGAAATGAGTTTAAGTCTTGGCAAGTATTAATAGATGAAGAAGTAGAATTAATAACGATTCAATATCCGGGAAGAGGAGAACGTAAAGAAGAGCCTTACATTACAGAATTTGAAACTCTTTTAGAGGATATTTTTAGGCAAGTTAAAGCTGTAATAGCTGATGATGAGGAATACTTATTGTTTGGACATAGTATGGGATGTATTTTTGCCTATGAATTATATTTTAAACTTAAAGAAAATGGATATATATTGCCTAAACATGTCTTTTTTTCAGGAAATTTCACACCTAAAGAGTGTCTTAAAGATGAGAAAAAATCAGAACTAGTAGAAGAAAAATTTAGGGATTATTTTATGCAACTAGGTGGTATTAGTATGAATGTTTTAGAAGATGAAAAGATGAGCCAAGAGCTATTTAAAAGGTTAAGATGTGATGTCTGTGCATTGGAAAGTTATATTTACAAACCACGAGAAGAGCAAATCGAATGTAATGTTTCAGTTTTAAATGGCATGCAAGATTATTTTGTAAGTTCCCAGCTGAGTTGGGAAAAAATTTTGCATAAAACATGTATTTATAAATGTTATCAAGGGGACCATTTCTTTATTTTTAAGCAAAAACAAGCTGTCGTTGCATACATACAAGAGATTGTATTAAAATTAAAACAAGCGCCTATTGTTTACAAAGAAGTAAAATACATATAATGTAAACAATAACATATGACATCTGGAGGTAAATATGCAAAGTTTAAAACAACTACAAGAAGATATAAAAGTATTAAAGACTAAGGAAACGTCAGAGCTTTATACAATATTAATTCAAACAGGTGAAGAAATAACAAAGACAATTCAACAGGTGATTGATTTTAGAAAAACAATGACTTTTCATAAAGGGTTAGATGCACTTCTCGAAGAAGTAGAAGAGTATGTAAATGATTTGCATGAAATATATACAAATGTTATTGAATCATCAAGTGTAACAATTCGTTTAAAACATCTTTTTGAGGTATTAGATGAAGCGATGGGTGGCATTGATGATTTTATTGAAAGTGTTAATGAGCTTTTCGAGGAACAAGGCTTTAATATAGATTATATTGAGAGTTGGGATATTGGATTCTTCATTGACAATATGTAGAAGTTTAGAAGAAAATTAATATAAACTAGTAGAAGGAAGTAGCCATTAATGGTACTTCCTTCTACTAGTTTATATTAATTTTCAGGTAAGAGTTCAAAAGTATAGCCCATACTTTTTGCTGTATTTATAAAATCACCAAGTACTTCTGTATTTGTTTTAGAAACAGCATGCAGTAAATAGATGGCACCGTTATGAAGATTATCACACATAAGTTGCTTAGCTGCAGAAGGATTGGGTTGTGCTTCTGGTTTCCAATCACAATAAGCAAAACTCCAAAAAATAGTTTTATAACCTAATGCTTGTGTCATTGCTAAAGAACATCTTGAATAATGCCCCATAGGTGGTCTAAAGAAATGTGGCATAGGACTGCCGGTAATAGCCGTATAAGCATCACTTACAGTGGTAAATTCTGCATTGAAATTCTCAGGATTTGCTGTGAGCGTTGGCATGGATTTATGATGATTAGAATGGTTACAAACAAGATGTCCTTCATCATACATGCGCTTTATAAGATCGGGATTATCATTTAGATAAGGTAATGTAACAAAAAACATTGCTTTTGTATCTGTTTCTTTTAAGACATCTAAGATTTTACTAGTATAACCATTTTCATAGCCTTCATCAAAAGTTAAATAAATGACGGGACGAGAAGTGTCACCAACAGCAAAGGCATCATAATCGGAGAGTTTGAAGCTTAATTTATCATTAAACCCAGGGGTTTGATGATTTTTGGCTCTTACAAGCCACCAATCGATTTTAGTATTGCTTAAGTTAGTAGGTGTGGTGGCTAAAAGTGGAGGGGAGATGTGTATAATACTTAGACTTAACAGGAAAATAAGTAAAGAAAAATAAAAAATTCGTTTTAACATTATGCTCATCCTTTGTTCTGATTTTAAACTTAGTTTGACCTTTTTTATAAAAATTATAAGTATAAAAATATTAGGGAAAGTATTAAAGAAGCATAAAAATATAAGGATGTGACATAATAAAATGTAAGTAATATAGAATAACTCGTCAAAATGATTATATAATAGTATTGACAAATTATTAGATTAGGAATACAATAATCTCAGAAAAGAGGTGAAGAGATGAAGAAAAGCGTATATAGTTTAGTGCTCATGGATGATGTGATTGAAGCAATTGATAAATTAGCTTATTCAGTTGGTATGAGCCGTTCACAGCTTATAAATGAAATTCTTGCTGAAAAGGTGGCCATGCGTACACCACAACAGCGTATGCAACAACTTTTTGAGGAACTTTCAACTTATTTAGTACCTCATGAAAGATTTCAAATTCAAAATCAAGCAGCAGAACATATGTATAGTATAAAAAGTGCATTGCGCTATAAATATAATCCAACTATTCGTTATAGTTTTTATATTAATCAAAGTCAAGGACAACTTATTGGACAGCTTCGCATTGTATCACGTACACAAAGTCCTGTGCTTTCAGGTTATTTAAAGACATTCTTTAATTTTTGGTCTGCACTTGAAAATAGTAAACATTCAGTTTCTTGGTCTCAAGAAGAAGGCGTTAAATGGTTACGTATTCTGAAACTTGAAGAGCTTAATACGCCTCAAAATGCACCTTATTTAGCAAGCTATTTATCGGATTATATTAAGATGCTAGATGAAGGATTACGTATCTTTTTTACACAAATTGAACGACAACTTGAAAATCCAGAAGAACTTGCAGCCTATTATGAAAGTTATTGTAAGACGCATAAAACATTAATTTAATAAAATTTAAAATTAATAAAATTTAAAATAGAATAATTTATAAATACCATATAAAAGGAGGCATATGTTATGAATACACAAAAATTTACAAAACGTTCTATAGAAGCAATTACACGTGCGCAACAAATTGGAATGGAACATCAAAATAATCAAATAGAACAAGTACATCTTGTATATGCACTTTTGACACAAGAGCAAGGGCTTATTCCACAGTTAATGACAAAAATGAATGTAAGTATAGAAGATATGTTACAATCAGTGGTAGAAGTTATTAATCGCCTACCAAGAGTGAGTGGCCCAGGACGTGAATTTGATAAAATTTATGTTTCAACGAGTGTAGATGGTGCTTTAAATTATAGTGAAAAGATTGCAGATAAAATGCAAGATGAATATATTTCTGTAGAGCATATTATGCTTGCGCTTATTGAGAAAGCTGATTATGAACTTGATAAAATACTTAAAGCTTATCATATTACAGCTAAGTCATTTAAAGAAGTGTTAAGTGAGGTAAGAGGAAGCAGCCGAGTTACAAGCGAAGAACCAGAAGGAACATATGATGTACTGAATAAATATGGGTATGATCTTGTAGAACGTGCAAAAGATCATAAATTAGATCCAGTTATTGGTCGTGATAGTGAAATTCGAAATGTTATTCGTATTCTTTCACGTAAAACTAAAAATAACCCTGTTTTAATTGGAGAGCCTGGTGTTGGTAAAACAGCTATAGCAGAAGGATTAGCTGAGCGTATCGTAAAAGGAGATGTACCAGAAAGCTTAAAAGATCGTCGTATCTTTTCTTTGGATATGGGCTCACTTATTGCAGGTGCTAAATATCGTGGAGAATTTGAAGAGAGACTAAAAGCTGTACTTCAAGAAATTAAAAAGAGTGAAGGGAAAATTATTTTATTCATTGATGAACTTCATACAATTGTAGGTGCAGGTAAAACAGAAGGTTCTATGGATGCAGGCAACTTATTAAAACCAATGCTTGCAAGAGGGGAACTTCATTGTATAGGTGCCACAACACTTAACGAATATCGTCAATACATTGAAAAAGATGCTGCGCTTGAAAGACGTTTTCAACCTGTAATGGTAGCAGAACCTACAGTAGAAGATACAATTGCTATCTTGAGAGGTATCAAAGAGCGTTATGAAATCTATCATGGCGTACAAATTCAAGATAATGCACTGATTGCAGCGGCAACACTTTCAGATCGCTATATTTCAGATCGTTTCTTGCCAGATAAAGCAATTGACTTAGTAGATGAAGCTTGTGCAATGCTTCGTACAGAAATTGATTCATTGCCTACAGAGGTAGATGAAATTGCACGTAAAGTATTACAATTAGAAATTGCAGAAGCTGCACTAAAAAAAGAAGAAGATCCTATTTCAAAACAAAATTTAGCTGAGACACAAAAAGAGCTTGCAGAACTTCGCGAAAAACTTAGAAGTATGAAAGCACAATGGGAAAATGAAAAGCAAATGATTACTAATGTACGTTCTTTAAAAGAAAAAATTGAGGCAGAAACTGCAAATATGCAAAAAGCAGAAAGAGAATATGACTATAATAAAGCTGCTGAACTAAAATATGGTACAATCCCGAATCTTAAGAAAGAATTAGAAGAAGCAGAAGAAAGAGTTCATGCAAATGGTGATGATAAGCTACTTCGTGATAAAGTTAATGAAGAAGAGATTGCTAAAATTATTGCAAGATGGACACAAATTCCAATTACAAAACTTATGGAGAGTGAACGTGCAAAGCTTTTACATTTAGATGATATTTTACATGAACGCGTTATTGGACAAAATGAAGCTGTTGAAAAAGTAACAGATGCAATCTTACGTTCTAGAGCAGGAATTAAAGATCCTAGAAGACCAATTGGATCATTCTTATTCTTAGGACCTACTGGAGTAGGTAAAACTGAACTTGCCAAAGCACTTTCTGAAGCATTATTTGATGATGAACACAGTATGATTCGTATTGATATGAGTGAATATATGGAGAAACATTCTGTGGCGAGACTTATTGGAGCACCTCCAGGATATGTGGGTTATGATGAAGGGGGACAATTAACAGAAGCAGTAAGACGCAAACCTTATGCTGTTATATTATTTGATGAAGTTGAAAAAGCACATCCAGATGTATTTAATGTGTTACTTCAAGTTCTAGATGATGGGCGTATTACAGATTCTAAAGGACGTACAGTAGACTTTAAAAATACAATTATCATTTTAACTTCTAATATTGGTTCACAAATAATCTTAGGTGGTATTGATGAAAAGGGGAATATTAGTGAAGAAGCTGAAGAAAATGTAAATAGTTTGCTTAAAACACACTTTAGACCTGAGTTTTTAAATCGTTTAGATGAGATTGTGCTTTATAAACCACTTCATCAAAATGAGATTATGCAAATTGTAGGATTACTTGCTAAAGATATTAATAAACGACTTGAAGAGCAACAATTATCAGTTCAATTAACAGATGTAGCTAAAGCATATATTGCTGAGCAAGGATTTGATCCTATATTTGGTGCAAGACCACTTAAAAGATTTTTACAACGTAAAGTAGAAACACTCATTGCACGTAAGTTAATAGCAGAAGAAGTACAGCCATTTTCAACATTTATAGTAGACTATATAGATGGTAGACTTGAAATATCGATACAAAGTAATCGATAATGTAAAGCAAAAATAACTACTTATAAAATTTAAATGGCAATAAAATACAAATTTGAAAGAGAGAAAATAAGATTTTCTCTC
>NZ_BBCG01000088.1 GCF_001311925.1 Cellulosilyticum ruminicola JCM 14822 | reverse complement strand
GGATAAATAGACATTAGTATAATTATTTTAGGGATTATACAGCTTGATGTATTACCATATTTATCCTATTTATAAGTTGAGATAATCTAGCACATGTCGTTATAATATGATGATTAGCCATACTACCATTGTTTATTGTAGATATATTTTATTAGAATGGCTTAAAAGACAAGAGAACAATCCTAAGACTTTTGGAGAATTGTTCTTAATGTATTGTGATGATATCAAGATATGAAGTTATCCATAGCTTTTCAAAGTTTAATAGGCTTATTTATTGAGCAATTAAATCAGCCTACTCATCTAGAATAAGAAACAATTAAAAATCAACTTAGACAATGGATTGATTCTCAAGCTTTATTTATCAAAGCGTTATTTAAAGATTTAAGCTGGGAAAGTTGAGTAGATTAATTAATAAAAATCTATAAAAGTTAAAAATAAGTTTACTGTCTAGAGAATCTAAATAACATATGTTATAATAGATAAGACAAGACGTAAGACATGAATGAACGGCATATTTTCTACCTAATGGGAGATTTTATTAAAATGACACTGATGCTTTGCTTGCAGTGTTTTTTTAATGTCTTATATCGTGAGAATAACAAGATTAGAGGGACGAGATGATGGAGCAAATTAACACAGACCAACTTAAGAAAGCTTTTCACCAGGAAATGATTAATTTATGTAAGAGACGTAATCAGGAACTAAAATATAAGTCAACAAGATTACTTGATTTTATTAATAAATATGGTGGATATGAAGCAGCTGTAAAATACATTACAACTGAAAGTAATGTTCAAGATTTCACAATTCTTTGGGAAAATGAACGTTTAGATCTTTCTGTAGAAGCTTTAATTACAAAACCTCAGTATACTAGTTTATTTTTAGAGGATATTGTGACATATTGTGATCAAAAACTTAAGCAATATAGTTATGCACCTAACAAAGTTGAAGAAGCCGAAGAGAAAGATGACGACTTTGAAAAAATGTTAGATGATATTTTTAGTGATATGGACAGTGAAGCATCACAAGAAATCGCTAAAATTAAAGCAGAAGTTAAACCTTATACACTTTATAATAAAGATTTAGGTATCACAAAAGAAGAATGGAAGGAGATTTTTGTAAAAATAAATGTATTTTCAGCTAAAAATCAAGATCTTGTGCTACGTGTACATTTAATGGGAAGTGGTATTGAAGCGGCTGATTTAGCAAGTGAAGAAGGTTATACAGCAACTTATCCATTTAAAGAAGTTGTTTTAGCTCTTGCAAAACGTATTAAAGCTAATTTAAAAATTGATGCACCTGTAGGGAATGATGGTAAAATTATATGGTGGCATATGCTTTTCATTGGTGGTTTCAAAGATAATACTTGTTTTGAATGGACAGTAAGACCAGAACTTAGTGCTGCTATTGACGAACTGGTAGCAGAAGGGAAAGTAAGTCTTGATGGGATTACAGTAAAAGCACATAAAGAAACAGAGTTACCAGAAGTAACAAAAGAGGAAAAAGTAGTTGAAAATAAAACACTAATGGGGCGTCCAGTAAAACCTAAGCGTAGTGTGCCACAAACACTTGATGAACTTGTAGATGCTTTACTTGGAGATGTTGTAAATAATTCAGAACCAGTAAAAGAAACACCAGCCAAAGTAGAAATAGAGCCAGTTGTGACAAATGAGATGCCAAAAGTAGAAAATATAAAAGTTCAAGAAGAGCCTCAAGTAATGGTACAACTGCTAGTAGCTCAGGAGAGTACAAAAGTAGGAAAAGAAGATAAAATTGCAGAAGAGATTGCTAAGTCTCTTGCACATTTAAAAGAAGAACAGGAAGCACAAAAACCATTAAAAGCAGATGAGATAGCATATAATAAAGCTAAAGCTGCTTGTATTGAATACTATGGTGCAATTTGCGATCTTTGTGGATTTGACTATGGCTATACTTATGGGGAAGCCTTTGAAAACCAAATTGAAGTACACAATGTTCATAGTCAAGATGAAGTAGAAGTTATGGAAAATACTGATCCAATTAAAGATTTAATTCCAGTATGTCATAATTGTCATGGTGTAATTCATAGTCAAAAACCACCAATCTTAATAGAAAAAATGCGTCAAATGATTAAAGCTTAATTAAATTAAAGCTTAAAATAAAGGTTATTGAACTAAATTTAGTTCAATAACCTTTATTTTATATGAGGTAAGTAGTAAGTTTTAGATTTTTCAGTATGATAAAGCATATATTTAGTTATACTACAAGAAGTACATTATATGAGGTGAACAAATGTTAAAGAAATCATTTCAGCTACTTTTTGTGATAATAGCATGTTTTATAGTTGGAGTAAGTCCCCTAATGGGAAAAGAGATGTTTATAGGATATCAGTTACTTGAGTGGCAGCCACAACAGAGATTAACAGGTAAATTGATTCTAAGTGATTCTCCTGAGAATGTAAGGGAAATAGGCATTTTATATGAAGAGAAAATAGATGGATTAGGACGTATACTATTTCATCATATTAATGAATCAGAAGATGTGAAAAACCTTGCTATTATTATATGTAATAAAGAAGGATTAAAAAAACAGGCGAAAATATTAAAACAGGAAGTAATGGGACCTACAAAATATATTTTACATGCAGGACAGACTTTACTAGAACGTTATTTTATGGGAAAACAAAAGGGAATAATAACATTGGACCCATATGAAGAAAAAATTTTATTTATGAGTTTACCTAATGAATGGCAGCCGCAGTTACTTTTAACTGGCATTATAGATTTTGAAACAGATGGAATAGTAGAAGTAATTATAGCGGCTATTGATAAGACTACTAGCATTTCTGAGATTAAAAAACTACCTTATTTAGAAAGGGATAAACATCCGAGAGGAACTTTTTATTGTTTAGAGGAAAGTTATGCATTACATTTACCTAGTTTTGGAAGGTATTATGTACGTTTAGAAGATGATGAAGATTGGGCAGTAGGAAAAGATGGAATTACACAGGAAATTACCATGAACAGAGGAAATTATGGTATAATGTATCATGTTACAATACAAGCAGAAGCTGTAACTAAAGTACAAATTGTACCACGTGCAGGTGTGTTTAAAGGGGTAATCAAATGGGAAAATGGACAAATAATACCTATTGAACGCACACATTATTTTAAGCATTGTAAAGAACCTGTTGATTTAGGATGGCTAACAGCTGGTGAAATACGTACATTAAGTTATATGTTACCAAACGGTTCGGCAGCACCAGTTTGGCTACAGTTTGAAGTAATTAATGAAAATTAATATTAGAATATAAAATAAATGATTAATTAGAAGGGATTTAGCATGGATTTACAATTAGTACAGCAATATAAGGGCTTTAAACTCCTTCAAGAAGAATATATTGAAGAAGTAGAAGGTATAGGTCGTGTTTTAAGACATGAAAGAACTGGGGCAACAATTATTAATGTGAGCAATAATGATCCACATAAAGTATTTTGTGTGGTATTTCGCACACCACCAGAAAATAATAAAGGGATACCACATATCATAGAGCATACAGTATGTTGTGCTTCAAAGGAGTATGCATTAAACGAAACATTTATGGCACTTGAAAAAGGGTCTGTGTGTACAGCACTTAATGCATGTACTTATCCAGATATGACGATGTATTATGGCGCAAGTTTAAGTGAAAAAGACTTAAATGGGATTATGAAAGTGTATATGGATATGGTATTTCAACCATTAATTAAAGAAGATGCACGTTTATTTGCCCAAGAAGGGTGGCATTATACAGTAGATGAAGAAACCCAAGCATTAGGTGTAAGTGGTGTGGTTTATCATGAAATGCAAGGTGAATATGGGGAAGCAACCACGAGGCTCGAACATGCTTTAAGTAAAGCACTCTTTAAAGATACACATTATCGATTTGATGCAGGTGGAATACCGCAAGATATTATTTCGTTAAGTTATGAAGATTTATGGCTTTTTATGAAAAATATTATGTGGCTGATAATTGTATTATTTACTTATATGGGGATATGCAGTTAGATAAGTGGTTAAGTGAGCTTGAAGTAGAGTGCTTAAATGACTTACCAAAGATAAATGAAGAAGTGGAAAAAATATATTATGAAAAAATGGTACAGGAAGCACCAATAGTACCAATGTATATATCAGAATGTTACCCAGCAGACAAAGAAGAAGAACAAACACTTATGAGCTTAAGCTTTGTTATTGGAACTGCTTATGATGCAGAATTAAGACTAGCTTTTGAACTTTTAGAGCATATGCTGCTTAGAAGTAGTGCATCACCACTTACAAAAGCTATTGTAGTGGATGGAAAGTTAGGTATTAGTTTAGGTGAAGGTGGTTATGATACAAGCCGTTTTCAATCTGTTTTTTCTATTAGTTTAAAAGGGGCAGAAAAGACACAAGGTGAAAAGTTTGAAAAGATTGTATTAAGAGAACTTGAGAGACTTGCAAAAGAGGGAATTGATAAAGAGTTAATAGAGGCAGCATTACATACATTGGCATTTGAATTAAAAGAGGTAGATGCTTCTTACGACCCTGTAGGACTACAATATAGTGAAATGATTTTTAATAGTTATTTATATGGCGGGGAACCTTTTACACATCTAAAATATAAATCTCATGTAGAAAAAATCAAGAAGTATAAGGATAAAGGATATTTTGAAACGCTTATTAAGGAATATTTCTTAGATAATAAGCATCGTGTATTAACTATATTAAATCCAAGTCATGCATTAGCAGAAGAAGAACAAGTGAAGTTAGAACAACATTTAATGGCATATGAACAAACGCTTACAAAAGAAAAGAAAGATCTGCTAATAGCAGTTAATGAAGAGTTGGAAGAAATGCATATGGTACAAAACAGTGAGGAAAAAATTAATTTATTACCTCAGTTAAAGAAAGAAGATTTAGAAATAAATATTGTACCAATTCACAAAAAACAAAATAACGATCAAATATTTGAATATCATTTTCATGAAGAAGAAACAAAAGGGATTGCTTATATTCACCTTTTATTTGATACACAAAGTGTGAAAGAAGAAGATTTACCTTATTTAGGAATATTAGGGCACTTGTTATCTTATATTGGGACACAAGATATGAATTATCAAGCGTTAGAAAATAAGATTAATCGTTTAACAGGAGGGTTGAATTGTTCGCTTCAGGCTTATACCCATTTAGAACAAGCAAATTATCGTCCTTATTTTAAAATTACAAGTAAAGTACTTATTGAAGAAATAGTAGAATGGAAAAAGCTTATGACTGCTATTTTAAAAGAAACTATTTTCATTGAAAAGGATAAAATTAAAGAGATCCTTGGCAATGTACATTATGAAATTGCTAGAAGTTTTGAAGGCGCACCCGAATATCGTGCGACAAGACGTGTATTTGCTTTCTTTGCACCAGCAGGTCAATATGAGGATGTGGTTTCAGGCATTAGATTTTATGAATTTATGAAAGGCTTTATGAAGGAATTTGATACCCAATATGAAATGATAATGCATAAGGTAAACGCAGTCTACAAACAGATTATGGGTAAGCAGAATCTAATGGTGTTTGTAACAGCACCTCAAGAGGAAGAAAGCTTTTTACAACAAGAACTATTTGATTTAGGAGCAAGCTTGCCAAATAATAATTATCCAAAACAAATTTATGATTTAAAGCTCACCACTCAAAGTGAAGCTTATTGTACAATGCAAAAAGTAGAAGCTGTTGCAAAAGGATTTAGCTTTAAAGATGCCGGTTTTACTTATCACGGAGCTATGGAAGTCGCTGCACATATTATAGAAAGTATATATCTTTGGAATCGAATTCGTTTACAAGGTGGTGCCTATGGATGTGATATTTTAATTAGTCGAGATGGACATGTAGTAACTTGTTCATATTGTGACCCTAAGCTAGGAAGTACACTTAAAACATTTGAAGGAATTGGCGATTTCTTAAAAAATTTACAATTGAAAGAAAGCGAATTGGACCGCTATATTATTCATACCATAGGGACAATGCAAATACCAATGAGTATGGAACAGAAAAGTGAACGTGCTCTAACTTATACATTATGTGGTATGACAACGTTACAGCTCGAAAATATTATAAAAGAAGTCTTAAATACAGATATGCAACAAATACAAGAACTTGCTAAATTATTTGATGCTTTTGCCAAAGCACCATATTTATGTGTTGTAGGTGGAAAAACACAAATTAAAAAGCATAAAAAATATTTTGATAGTATAATAAATTAATACAAATAGGAAATGCTAATCAGAGGAGGAAGTAGAATGATTAAACGACAGCATCTGATTAGTATTTTTTGTGCATATTTTTTAGTGTTTTTTATGTATGACTTGCAATGCGAAAGGCACAGTTTATAATCCTAAAATATATGTAGGTACTTTACAAGAAGACTACAATATTTGTATTATTGGTGGTAATATTTATCCGCTTTATCAAATTAATGAAGATAAGTATATTCCACTTATATATCTAGAAAAGATGGGATTAAATAAAGAAATCATCAATGAAGTGATGTATTTTAACTATGGAGATTCGGTAGATACAGAAGCAGTTAGCACTTTGCCTTTAAAAGATAAACCTGTAAGTTTAAGTAATCAAATTATTTATATTGGCCCTCTACGTACTTATGCCATTGAGGTAGATGGGCAAATACTGATACCACTAGATGCACTTAAGGTATTATGGCAATTTGATGTTCATCAAGGCGCATTTATTATAAGACATAGTTGGCTTAAAATGAATCATTTTGTAAGCATTGATGAGAAAAAAATTAGAAACACGTCACAAATGGCACTTTCAGTTGATTTATTGCATATTTTTTGGAATGGCAAAAATCTTATAAATCAATATGAGTTAGGTGTTAATTTAAAACCTAGTGAAACGAGAGAAAAGTATGCAAAAAATCTTGGCAAGAATGGACAATATATGACCACAATTATATTACAAATCAATGGATTTACTACGCAATATCGAAGTGGGCAACTTTACGGTCAAAAAAATGAGTTCTTATTAAATAAATATGAAAGTGAGAAAAGAAGAGACTATCTTACAAAACTTTTTCCAGCTTTTAAGATAGTAGGAACAATGCGCTATAATGTAGGGAATTTAAAAGCGAATGATCAGTAGAGATTTGGCGTTCTGAGAAAACTTATTATTATATTGTAAAAGATAAATTAGGAAAAAAAGTACGTATTCCATGGAATAGTATTCATATTGAAGGGGACCTGGGTAGTTTAAATCCAAAAGTAAAGACAAAAGATGTAGAGGACTTTGTTATGTTAAATAACATAAAAAGTGATACAGATTATTTACTTTGGACAGACCCTTATAGGCAACGTACTCATGTTTTAAAGAAAGTAGAGGGACAGTGGCATTTACAAAAAACTTTTGTATGTTCTACAGGTAAAGTAAATAATGCAACACCAACTGGAATTTTTAAAGTAGAATATAGCATGCCTTATTTTGGTGTAGATAAAAATTTCCGTTGTAAGAATGCACTAGTATTCTTTTCTAGTTACATGTATCATTCCATTTTGTTTGATAAGACTGGAACTTATGTTAAGTCTGGACAATGTGATTTAGGACGAAAGGTATCTCATGGGTGTATTAGACTTTCTGAGAAAGATAGTGCATGGTTATATAAGCATATTCCAATAGGGACAGCAGTATGGATTCGTTAGAGTGAAAATATAAAATATAAATAATAATTGAAAAAAGTACAAAATAGATTATAATATTCCCTGTATAAAGACAACAGGAGGGGAAACATATGTCATTTGTATTTTATCGTAGTTTTAATGAAAACAAAATTATAAATGGAGTGTATGCATTAAGAGAGTGTATAACAGATATTGAAAGAGAAAAGTTATACAATGAAATCTTAAGTGAATTATTAGAAGTAGGTATAAAAGAAGGCTTAAAACAAGATTTATTTAAGATGTATTTAACGTATCTTGTAGCCCGTGATGAAAATGCTTTTTCAGTAAGTTGTGAACGAGAGGGAGAAAATGTAGATGAGGCACTTCGCATCTTAGCTCTTGAAGATATAAGAAAAATACTAGACTTGTGGAAGGAATCACCTTTTACAGTTTTATTACAAGAAGGAGCGCCTAATTTTTTAAATCCATTATATGATACATTGAATAAGGCTACATCAGCACAGGAAGTTGTAGATTATTTAGTAAGATATTATAAACGTTTTGGGACAGGAATAATGAATGGATATAAAGCATTTAAATGGGATGAAAAGCTGGGACTTGTAGGTATTGGAGAGTGTGATCCAATTACTTTTGATCAGTTAATTGGATGTGATTATCAAAAAAATGCTTTAATTAAAAATACAGAAGCCTTTCTACAAGGTAAAGAATCTAATAATGCGTTACTATTTGGTGATCGTGGAACAGGAAAATCATCATCAGTTAAAGCAGCTTTAAATGCTTATTGCGAAGAAGGATTACGTGTTGTAGAGCTTTCAAAAACAGATTTTAAATATTTCAATCGTATTTTACATACCTTAAGAAAAAGAGGGTTGAAGTTTATATTATTTTTAGATGATCTTTCTTTTGAGGAATTCGAGGTAGAGTACAAATATATGAAAGCCTTAATAGAAGGTGGTATTGAAGTGCGTCCTAGAAATGTATTAATATATGCCACATCTAATAGGCGTCACCTTGTAAAGGAAACTTGGAATGACCGTCAAGGACAAGAAATCAATATTTCAGATACAAGACAAGAGAAACTTTCTTTAGCAGATCGCTTTGGTCTTTCATTAACGTTTACATCACCTAATCAAAATTTATACTTGGAAATGGTCTATTCTATAGCAAAACATTATAAAGTGACACTGGATGAAAATACTTTACGTGAGAGAGCTATCCAATGGGAACTTTTACATGGGGGACGTTCAGGCCGAACAGCTAAACAATTTATTTTATCAATATTATAATAGAACATAAAATAAATTAAAATTATAGCTCATC
>NZ_BBCG01000087.1 GCF_001311925.1 Cellulosilyticum ruminicola JCM 14822 | reverse complement strand
TAAAACTCCTAGTGCAGTAACTTTTAGTTGTTTTATTAAAAAGCTTTCTGAGACAGATATTTTAGAAAGAACTTATAGAAGAATGATTTATAAAGCTAATTCGCTAGGACTTATTGATGCATGTAACTTTTCCTAACTTAATGGTAACTTTATTAAATGCTTTGGTTGGAAAATGCATGCATTAGTTGATACTGTTAGTGGTATTACATTATCGTACATGATTACTCCAGCTAATGTAGCCGATATGGATATGGCAGAGCCACTTGTATAAAAATTAAAGGAAGATTATGAAGAACTATTTAAACCTTCATACTACTTAATGGATGCAGCTATGATAAACCTGAACTTTATCAGGCCTTCTATGAAAATATAATGGTCAGGGCATTATTCCTATCAATTGGAGAAATACAATGATGCTGAAAAAAATCAAACTGTATCAGCATAACTCTAAGTAATTAAAACAGAAGGCAACTTTTGAATTATGAAATATCCTCATTTAGTAACCCCCCTTTAGGGCGTTTTTTATAAATTTTTATAAGTTCAGATTTTAAGATATTTTACATGTTTTGTGGATTGAGATGGATAGATGAAAATTTTAAAATGGAGTTATTAATAAAATATGAGTTATAAGGGGGAAATTAAATGAGAAAATTAGCTATATTAATGACAAGCTTAATCATGGCTGTTTCTATGGCTGGATGTGGCGGTGCTGCAAATCAAGTATCAGCTAATAATGGGGAAGCACAGAAAGAGAATGTGGAAGTAGCACAGGAACAAACAGAACCTGAAACCGATGAATTAGTTGTATATTGTCCACATCCACTTGAATTTATTGAACCACTTGTTAATGAATTCGAAACACAAACAGGGATTTCAGTAGACGTTGTAGCTGCTGGTACGGGAGAACTTTTAAAGAGAGTAGAATCTGAACAAGGTAATCCTCTTGGCGATATTTTCTGGGGTGGTTCACTTTCTACAATGAAACCTAAACAAGATTTATTCGAAGAGTATCAATCAGTTAATGAAGAGTATGTATATGATAATATGAAAAATGTTGAAGGCTCATTAACACGTTTCACAAATATCCCTAGTGTAATCATGGTAAACACAGATCTTATAGGAGATATTAAGATAGAAGGATATGAGGATTTATTAAATCCAGCATTAAAAGGAAAGATTGCACACTGTGATCCAGCAAAATCTTCATCATCTTATGAACACCTTATTAATATGCTTTATGCAATGGGTAATGGTAATCCTGATGATGGATGGGATTATGTAGAAAAATTATGTGAGAACTTAGATGGTAAATTATTAAGTGGTTCATCAGCCGTATATAAAGGAGTAGCAGATGGTGAATATACAGTAGGTCTTACTTTTGAAGAAGGTGGAGCTAAATATGTAGCAGATGGTGCACCAGTTAAACTCGTCTATATGAAAGAGGGCGTTATCTCTAAACCAGATGGTGTTTATATCATTAAAGATGCTAAAAATATAGCAAATGCTAAGAAATTTATTGATTTTGTAACAAGCAAAGATGCACAAACAATTATCATTGAACAACTTAACCGTCGTTCTGTAAGAAAAGATGTACCAGCACCAAATGGTCTTGAGAAACTTGAAAATATTAATCTCATTGAAGATGATGAAGAACTTGTTGTAGAGAAAAAGCAAGAGTGGCTTGATAAGTTTAAAGATATCTTTACAAGTGTACAGTAACTTTAGCCAATAAGATATAAAATAATACCCACATTGCTAAGTCCTTGTGGGTATTATTCATTATAAGGGAGGGAATAAAATGAGTGTTTCAATTAGTGCACAGAAAGTAGTAAAGAAATATGCTGAGTTTACAGTTATTCCAGACTTATCTTTAGAAATAAAGAATGGGGAGTTTTTTACCTTATTAGGCCCATCTGGTTGTGGAAAGACTACCTTATTACGTATGATTGCTGGATTTAACACTATAGAAGGCGGTGAAATCAAATTTGGTGATCAAGTAATCAATGATATTCCTGCTTATAAGAGAAATATAGGGATGGTATTTCAAAGTTATGCTATATTCCCACATTTGACTGTTAGACAAAATGTGGAGTATGGATTAAAGCTTAGAAAGATTAATAAAGTGGAAATGAAAGAGAAGGTAGATGAAATTCTAAAGGTAGTTAAAATAGAAGATTATCAAGATCGCTTGCCAGAAAGATTGTCAGGTGGACAGCAGCAGCGTGTGGCATTAGCGAGAGCTATAGTTATTCATCCCAGTGTATTATTAATGGATGAGCCTCTCTCTAATCTAGATGCTAAGTTAAGAGTAGAAATGAGAAGTGCTATACGTGAAGTCCAAAAAGAAGTTGGTATTACCACTGTTTATGTAACCCATGATCAAGAAGAAGCGTTAGCCGTTTCTGATAGAATTGCAGTTATGAAAGAAGGTGTTATTCAGCAGGTAGGTACACCACATAACATTTATACAAGACCAGCGAATACTTTCGTAGCTACATTTATTGGTCATTCAAATCTATTTAAAGGGGTATTAACTACAACTAAAGAGGGATCTTTTGTTAAATTTAAAAATGGTTATGAAATAAAAATGGATACATTAGTTGAGGATACAAGAGATAAGGCTAATGTTATCATAGCAATTAGACCAGAAGAATTTAGTATAGCAGATGAAGGAATCAAAGCAAAAGTTAAAAGTAAGACATTCTTAGGCAAATACATAGAGTATGAATTAGAATTTGATGAAGATATGATTGTAGAAGGCAGCCATCTATTGAGTATTCTCAAGATGTAGGCCATATTGAAAAGACTTATGAAGTAGGAGATACAATTAGCTTAGCACCTAATAAATCTAAGATTAATATATTTACAGATGATGGTCAAAAGAGTTTGATTAAGGATGTGAATGCATATGAATAAAGCTAAGATAAAATGGGATTTTTGGAGTACTATTACTGTAGTTATTATGGGTATATTTGCTTTGTTTTTAATTTATCCATTGCTTTCGTTATTTATCAGTGGTTTTCAAGATACAGAAACAGGAGCATTTACTTTAAGTAACTTTACTAAGTTCTTTCAAAAGAAATATTATTATCAATCTATGTTAAACAGCTTTAAGGTCACAATTAGTGTAACAATTTTAGCTATATTAATTGGGGCACCTATTGCGTACTTTATGACTTGTTACAAGATTAAATTAAAAGGACTTGTAGAAGTACTTGTCATCATTTCTATGCTTTCACCTCCATTTATTGGAGCGTATTCATGGATTTTATTAGCTGGTAGAAGTGGTGTTATTACAAAGTTCTTTGCAAATGTATTTAATATTGAGTTACCTTCTATTTATGGATTTGGGGGCATTTTGTTAGTATTCACTTTGAAATTATATCCTTTCATTTATTTGTATGTATCAGGTGCATTGAAGAAAATTGATGTGTCATTAAGTGAAGCAGCAGAAGTTTAGGGTGTAGTTCAACTAAGAAAATTGTAACCATTATTATGCCACTTATTTTACCAACTGTATTAGCTGGAGCACTTTTAGTATTTATGAATGCCTTAGCAGACTTTGGTACACCAATGTTAATCGGTGAAGGGTATAGTGTTATGCCGGTTATTATTTATTCAGAGTTTATTAGTGAAGTAGGTGGGCAAGCTAACTTTGCAGCAGCTATGGCGGCTATTATGGTATTAATCACAGCCTTATTATTTATGGCTCAAAAATATGTAGTTAATAAAAAGTCTTTTACTATGAGTTCATTAAGACCTATTCAGCCTAAAGAACCTAGAGGGGTAAGAGGCGTATTAATGCATGTGTTCATTTATTTCTCTATATTTCTATCTATCGTTCCTCAGATTACAGTTATATATACATCATTTCTTAAGACGAAAGGATCTATGTTTACTAGCGGATTCTCATTAGATAGTTATAGAAAAATATTTAAGAATGCAGGAAAAGCAATTATAAATAGTTATAGCTATGGTCTTATAGCTATTGTGCTTATTATTATTTTAGGCATGTTTATTGCGTACCTTTCTATACGTAGGAAAAATATTTTTACAAGTATCATTGATACCATTACGATGTTCCCTTATATTGTACCAGGTTCTGTATTAGGTATTACATTGTTACTTGCGTTTAATAAAAAGCCTATATTATTAAGTGGGACATTTATGATTTTGATTGTTTCATTTGTTATTAGGCGATTACCTTATACATTACGTTCAAGTGCGGCAATTTTATATCAGATTAGTCCAAGTATGGAGGAAGCTTCTATTAGTTTAGGATATTCACCTGTTCGAACTTTCTTTAAGGTGACAGCAGTTATGATGCTCCCAGGTGTATTAGCTGGTGCAATCTTGAGCTGGATTACGGTTATTAATGAACTGAGTTCTTCTATTATCCTCTATACAGGGAATACAAGAACAATGTCAGTAGCAATTTATACAGAGGTTATTAGGGCAAGCTATGGTACCGCCGCAGCTTTATCCACTATATTAACTATAACAACAGTTATTTCATTATTAATATTCTTTAAACTATCTGGAAGCAAAGAAGTAAATGTGTAGTAGGTGACAAAAGTGGGATAAGGTGGTAAAATGGGTATTAAAGTTAAGAAAATTCAATAAGTTAGAGGTGAGGGCATGAAACAGCTAAAGAAACGTTATTTTATGGAAGATATTTATCGTATTTTTGTTTTTAATGCCCTCATTCCTATTACAATTATTACGCTTATTACGTGTGGCATGATTATGATTATTTGGAATCAGACAATTATCAGTAGGACAGCAGATAAGAATGTATGGATGAAAAATAGATTAGAAAGAGTGATAGGTCAATTTATTGATAAGGTAGATGAGCTTACTGAAGATCAAGACTTTTATGCAGCACTCAATGATGAGAAACATAAAAATAAAGCTTATGAAGAACTTTATTATTTTGCTAATAGTATAGAGGAAAAAGTGGATTTTTATGTGTTAGATAAAAATCTGCATATGTTAGCTGGAAGTACGAGGCAAGTGCCTAACTTTCTACCTAGAGATACTCATGTTTCTTGGGGAATTACACAACGTATGAAAAATCAGCCTGAAGAGGTAATTTTAGAATGCAATAGAATCTATAAGGAGAATTTAAGCAGAACTAAACTTTTAATTGGTAAGGCGATTAAAGAATATGGAGAAGTTGAAGGTTATATTCTATTTGTTTTATATGGGGATGAATTTGTAAAAACATCGGGAGCAGAATTGACACATATCATTGTGACAGATTCTCATGATAATTTATTTTTAGCAACTTCGTTTGGTTATACTAATTCTTTAGATAAGATAAGAAATGAATTTAAAGAAAAAAATAATTATATCAGTATAGATAATGAAAAATATTATAAAAGAGATAGCAGCATTATAGATGGAAAAATGAAGATTTATACACTTACACCAGTAGGTAGGTTATACGATATCTTTGTATATGCAGGAATATTTATTGGAATAATTGTAATTATATTAAGTGTGGCTATGCTGTATATATTAAAAAGGCTTACAATGGAAAAAACTAAAGTGATTAATAAAACTGTAGAGGCATTTAAAGAAGTGCAGACAGGAAATTTAGATATGATTTTAGATATACAGTCTTATGAAGAATTTGAGATTATTGGTAGATCATATAATCTGATGTTAGACAGTATTAAGAAATTGATGGCCATAAATGAAGAAAAGATTAGACAGACAAGTATTGCTGAAATTAAACAATTAGAATCTCAATTTAATCCGCACTTTATATTTAATACATTGGAGCATATTAAATATATGATTAAATTAGATCCTAATGCAGCGAGTAGAATGATAATTAGTTTATCTACATTGTTAAGATATAGTATTACTAGTGGTAATTTAGAAGTAACTATATTAGAGGACTTAGAATATATCAAGAAATATTTATTAATTCAGCGATATCGCTTTCGTGAACGGTTTAATTATGAAATTTATATGGAAAGAGGAACAGAGGAATGTGTAGTACCGAAACTTATCTTGCAGCCTATTATAGAAAATGCTATTAAGTATGGTTTCGGAGAACAGGGCAAATTAATGGTGCATATTAGAGTCAGCCTTTTAGCAGATGATTTAGTAATTGTAATTTATGATGATGGTGTGGGAATGAGTAGTGAAAAGCTTGAAGAGATAAAGGGATTATTAAATCAAGAAGGAGAATGTTTAAGACACATCGGGATATACAATGTTCATAGGAGAATCCAATTAATGTATGGTAAAGCCTATGGTATAGATTTAAAAAGTGAAAAAAATGAAGGAACAGTTGTGAAAATAACATTACCGATTCATAAAGGGGCGATGAAATGTGCTAAAAGTCTTGATTGTAGAAGATGAAGATATGATTAGAAAAGGACTAATACATACTGTAGATTGGACTAATATGGGATGCATTATAGTAGGTGAAGCGAAAAATGGTAAGGATGGATTAGAAAAGATACAAGAGCTAAATCCGGATATTGTTTTTACAGATATTATTATGCCTAAGATGACGGGAATTGAAATGCTAGAGCAGGCCAAAGGTATAAGGAGTTTTAAAAGTGTTATTTTAACTAGCTATTCTGAATTTGAATATGCACAAAAAGCGATTGCCTTGCAAGTGTCTAATTATTTACTAAAGCCAATAGATGAAGATGAATTAGGCATGGTAGTTGAGAAGATAAAAAAAGAAATTTATAATTTGCGTACGTATAATACTTTATTAGAAAAGACTAAGGATAAAGGAGAAATACAGTTTAATGATTTAGATATTTATATTGAAAAAAATAAGTCTAGTAACTCTTATGTGAGTAAAGTACTAAATATTATTAAACTAGAATATACACATAAACTTACTATAGAATTGGTCGCAGAGCAATTAGGCGTAAGCAGTAGTTATTTAAGCCGTAAACTAAAGGAAGAAATGGAACAAACATTTCTAGAGATATTACATAAGTATAGATTGCAAAAAGCAATTGAGTTATTAAATGAAGGAAAATATAAAGTCTATGAAGTATCCAATATGACAGGATTCAATGAATATAAACATTTTTGCCAGGTCTTTAAAAAATATATAGGTATTGCACCAACTGAATTTATGAAAAATACGGAGTTAGTGATTCAAAAAAACTAAATGGTGTAATAAATTATTATATGATTAATATAAAACTTAAAGGGAGAGAACACAGTGGATTTTGGCAATATATATACGCAGCTAGGTATTTTATTTATGATTTTATTAATTGGGTATATATTAGGAAGAATTAAATTTATATTACCTGAACATACAGCATTTTTATCGAAATTTGTAGTACGTGTAACTTTACCAATGTTATTAGTATCAAGTATGATTATTCCTTTAACCAAGGAAAAGTTACAAAGTGCAATAATAATTTTATTATTATCAATACCATCTTATGCTCTTGCATATGTGATAGGATTAATTAGTTCTAAGTTCTTAGCAAAAGATTTAACAAACCGTAATATATTTGTATTTGCGAGTACTTTTTCAAATGCAGGATTTATGGGATTTCCAGTATTCCAAGCAATTTATGGTGAAGAAGCATTATTTTATGCAGTAATTTATAATATTCCATTTAATGTACTTGTATATACTTTAGGGATTGCCGTTATGAATTCTCATAATAGTGAAAAGGGAAAATTAAATTTAAAAGCATTAATTAATCCAGGTACAGTAGCTAGCGTAATAGGTTTAGCATTATTTATTATAGGATTACCGTTACCTCGATTTGTAATAGGTAGCATGAAAGAGGTTGGAAGTTTATGTACGCCATTATCTATGATTACTATAGGGGCCATGCTTAGCGAACTGCCAATCAAAGAGATGTTTAATAAAGTAGAGATTTACATCTTTGCAGTTATTAGACTGATGGTGATTCCATTTTTAGTGTGCATTGTACTTTATTATGGCTTAAAAATAGATAATCCATGGTTAGTGATCGTACCAGTTATTACAGCAGGAATGCCAGTAGCTACAAATACAGGAATGTTAGCAAAAGAATATAAGAATAATGCCATATTAGCATCACAAACTATATTAATTTCTACAGCCATGTGTATAGTTACTATTCCAGCAATGGTATATTTATTAGATAAGATTATGTAGTATAGTAGCCTTAAAATGAAGAGAAGATCAAAGTCATTTTAAGGCTATTTCTTTAAATAGATATAATTGACTATTCTGAAATAAAGGCGTATTCTTAAATTAATATAGTATATTATATTGAAAGAAGTGAGATTAAATATAAGAGGACATTGATATTACTGCTAGAGGACTAAAAAAATTAATGATGAATATAACTGATATGGAAGAGCTATTAGAGCAAGGTGATGAGATACAAAAAGGAGGAAAAATATGAAAACACTTATAGTATATGGAACTAAATATGGCACAGCGGAGAAATGTGTTAAGGAACTTGCAAAGAATTTAACTGGACAGGTAGATGTAATTAATTTAAAGGATAACAAAGATATTAAAACAGTAGACTATGATAAAATCGTAATAGGTGGAGCTATTTATGCAGGACATATAATAAAAGAAGTTAAAGAATTTTATGAAACTAATAAGGAAGCACTTAAGAGTAAGAAGGTAGCAGTATTTATCTGTTGTATGGATAGATCTAATCCAGAGCGATATATAACAAATAGTTTTGATGCCGATTTTATAAACGGAGTAATTGCAAAATGCTGTTGTGGTGGATCTTATCAATTTAGTAAAATGAATTTTTTAGAAAAATTTATAATAAAGCAAATTGAAAATGCAGGAGCTAAAAAGGGGCAAGGCAAAGAGGTAGATGGTAAAACAGATATTATAGATATACAATATGACAATATAAAAACCTTTGCAAAACAGATAAATCAGGCCTGAAAATAAAAAAAGTAAAATAAATGTAAAAAAGGTGTTGACATATGTAACCGAGTAAGATAAGATAATACAAGTCAACGGACAACGACTGACAAACATAATGAACCTTGAAAACAAAATAGTAATCATATAAACCAGTCGATTCATTAAACTACTTTAAGTAGTAAA
>NZ_BBCG01000086.1 GCF_001311925.1 Cellulosilyticum ruminicola JCM 14822 | reverse complement strand
GTTTGGAATAATCTTATGGTAAATATCGTCAATGATAACGTAAGAAACTAAAAAGAAATCTTTTAGATTTTCGATTTTATGGACAGAATAATATTTGAGCTCTGACATATGATGTCCCCCTATTTTTGTAATGTAAGGGTAAGATATCATATGATTGGAGCTTATTCTACTTGTAAATTTAACTAGCACAACTCGTTATTATAGCTTCCACCTTGAAATTCAGTACCTAACTTCATGAATGATTTAATCAACTTTAAGAAGACTTCAATACTACAACGATTGCCATAAATTCTTACAATCTCTTGTGAATCTAAGGATAAGTCTGTACTAAAAATAGTTAGCCATTCACGCTTGTTATTTCTGTTTTTTACAAATACTAACTTTACAGGAATTCCTACTTTTGTTTGCACAACAACATCTCCTAAAATATCATCTTTTACATTTTTGGGAAGGAGTGTTCTTAATTCTTTTAGCGTACATTCATGATTTTTATAAAGATATTTTTGTTTGAGTTGCTTTACCATTCCTATAACGTCAAGACCTTCATTCAATATATTTTTGAGCATAGGTTCATTAGTAAACCAAGTGTCCATCAATGATTACATGTCACAATAGAATCATCAAGTATAAAGACATTAACTCTATTAAATACTGTGAGTTTTTTAAGTAAGCTACTATTTTAGCAACAAGAAGTAGTAAAAAAACGGCGCTAGTTAAATGTATTATTGTTCAAGAAACGATAGTAAGTATTTTTAGAAGCGATTTGGTCACCTTTTTAGAGCCAAGGAATGAATAAAGATTCTTACCTTGAAAAAACATTATAAGCTGAAATACCAGTACTTTTAGTAATATCAGATTGACCAAGAAGCTTAGCAATTTGTAACGATTTGAAAGCTTGAATGTATATATACACCTTTCTTATTTGGAATGTTTTGTGGTAATTATATTTTATCAAACAAAAGGTGTATTTTTATCTATAGACCTAAATTTTTTCACTCAAGCCAAAGTATATCGTTAAAAAACATAATTTTACTGGTAGGAAAGTTGAGTTAATCTATATATTTCCTCACACTAAAGTTGAATGCTTTATACAATTTATAATACGTAAAAAGTATATATTATATGCATAATAAAAAACTGTAGTATGTGTTTTTCACATGCTACAGTTTTTATTATGCATATATTAAAATTCTTGTGCTGCTAAACGTTTGTAGTTTGCTAAACGATCTTTTGCTTGTTTTTCAGCCATTTGGAACATTTCTTCAGCTTGCTCTGGATATTGTTTTGCAATAGCTGCATAACGTACTTGTCCCATAATAAATTCTCTAAAGCTTTCTGTTGGCTCTTTAGAATCTAAAATAAATGGATTTTTACCTTGTTCTTCAAGAAGTGGATTATAGCGGTATAAATGCCAGTAGCCTGATTTCACTGCGTCACCCATTGTAGCAATTGATTTACTCATTCCACATTTAAGTCCATGACTAATACATGTTGCATAAGCAATGATAATAGATGGTCCTTCATATCTTTCAGCTTCAAGCATAGCTTTTACAAGTTGGTTTTTATCTGCTCCCATTGCTACTTGTGCAACGTATACATTACCATAAGCCATCATCATACGACCTAGATCTTTTTTACGTGTACGTTTACCTGATGCAGCGAATTTTGCCATAGCTGCCATTGGTGTTGATTTAGATGCTTGACCACCTGTATTTGAATAAATTTCTGTGTCAAATACTAAAACATTAATATTTTCACCTGAAGCAAGAACATGATCAAGACCGCCGTAACCGATGTCATATGCCCATCCGTCACCACCAATGATCCATTGTGAACGTTTTACAAGGTAATCTCTTCTTTCTTCTACTTGTTTAAGTGCTTCTTTCGCTTCCTCTAATGTAATCACATTATGATCAAGGATTGCTTCAATTTCACGACTGTATACTTTTGAAAGTTCACCATTTTCTTTATTTGCAAGCCAATTATTAATGCTTTCCTTAGATACTTCATCAATTGGAAGTGCTGCAACTTCACTTAAACATTCTGCAATACGATCTCTCATTTGATTTACACCAAGCATCATGCCTAAACCATATTCTGCATTATCTTCAAAGAGTGAGTTTGCCCAAGCTGGTCCTTTACCTTCATGATTTGTTGTATATGGTGTAGATGGCGCTGAACCACCCCAAATTGATGAACATCCTGTTGCATTAGCAATCATCATACGATCACCAAAGAGTTGTGTTAAAAGTTTCATGTAAGGTGTTTCTCCACATCCTGCACAAGCCCCTGAGAACTCCATAAGTGGTGTTTTAAATTGGCTATCTTTAACTGTTGTACCTTGTACTAAATCACCTTTATAAGATACTTTTTCTGAAACAGCGAATTCCCAGTTTGGTACTTCTTTTTCTACTTGTGTTGCAAGTGGTTTCATTTCAAGTGATTTTACTTTTGTAGGACAGATATCTACACAGTTACCACAACCTGTACAGTCCATTGGACTTACTTGCATTTTAAATACAAGTCCATCAAATCCTTTTCCTATTGCTTTTTTAGCTTCAAAGCTTTCTGGTGCATTTTGCATTTCTTCTTCTGATACTAATACTGGACGAATACATGCATGTGGACAAACAAATGCACATTGGTTGCATTGAATACATGTATCTACTTTCCATTCTGGTACATTAATTCCGATACCACGTTTTTCATATGCTGCTGTCCCAGCTGGGAATGTTCCATCTTCATAACCATTGAATGCACTTACTGGAAGGTTATCCCCTTCTAAACGATTAATATGCTCTACAATATTTTTAATGAAATCTGGTTTATGACTTACTTTTACTTCTTCATCAGCCGTATCTGCCCAATTTGCCGGTACTTCTACTTTAACAAGTGATGTAAATCCTGCTTCTACAGCTTTGTAGTTCATTTCTACAATGTCTTGACCTTTTTTACCATAAGCTTTTTCAATTGATTTTTTAAGATATGTGATGGCATCTTCTTCTGAAATAATGTTAGCAAGTTTAAAGAATGCTGCTTGCATAATCATGTTAACACGTTTGCCAAGACCAATTTCTGCTGCAATACCTACTGCATCAATTGTATAGAAGTTAATATTATGTTTTGCAATATAGCGTTTCATTTTAGCTGGTAATTTAGCTTCAAGTTCTTCTTGTGACCATAAGCAGTTAAGTACAAAGTTACCTCCATCTTTAAGACCTTTTAATAAATCATACTTATTTACATAAGCTTGTTGTGAACATGCAATATAATCTGCTTCATCAATAAGGTATGTTGAACGAATAGGTTCATCACCAAATCTTAAGTGTGACATTGTAATCCCACCTGATTTTTTTGAATCATAAGCAAAGTAAGCTTGTACATATTTTTCTGTATGTTCACCAATGATTTTAATAGCTTGTTTATTAGCACCTACTGTTCCGTCTGAACCAAGTCCCCAGAATTTACATCTTACTGTGCCTGCATCTGATACACGAAGTTCATCGTTTACTGGAATTGATGTATAAGTTACGTCATCTTCAATCCCTACTGTGAATTGATTTTTAGCTTCTTCTGATTTTAAGTTATCAAATACAGCTTTAATATGTGTAGGTGTTACGTCTTTTGAACCAAGACCATAACGTCCACCAATGATTTCTGGTGCATTTTCAGTTTTAAAGAATGCTGAACGTACATCTAAGTATAAAGGTTCACCTATGCTGCCTGATTCTTTTGTACGATCAAGTACCGCTACTTTTTGTACTGTTTTTGGCATAGTTGCCAAAAATGTTCTGTACTGAATGGACGATATAAATGAACTTTTACAAGACCATATTTCTCACCTTGTGCATTAAGTGCGTCAATTGTTTCTTCAATTGTTTCTGTTACAGAACCCATTGCAATAATCACATGTATTGCGTCTTCTGCACCATAGTAGTTAAATAAACCATAGTTTCTACCTGTAAGTGCATTCATTTTTTGCATATATTCTTCTACGATTGGCACAATATTGTTGTAGAATTTGTTACTTGCTTCTTTTGTTTGGAAGTAAATATCTGTATTTTGAGCCGTTCCTCTTGTTACAGGACGGTTAGGGGAAAGTGCTCTTCCCCTAAATTCTGCAAGTGCTTCTTGATCTACAAGTGATGCATAATCACCATATTCAAGTACTTCTACTTTTTGAATTTCATGTGATGTTCTAAATCCATCAAAGAAGTGGATAAATGGAAGTCTTCCTTTAATAGCTGCAAGATGGGCTACAGGTGCAAGATCCGCTACTTCTTGAACTGAACCAGACACTAACATGACACATCCTGATTGTCTTGTTGCCATAACGTCTTGGTGATCTCCAAAAATTGATAACGCTTGTGCTGCTAATGCACGTGCACTTACATGAAATACCCCTGGTAATAATTCACCAGCTACTTTATACATATTAGGAATCATAAGTAAAAGCCCTTGTGAAGCTGTAAAAGTAGTTGTTAAAGCTCCTGCTTGAAGTGATCCGTGAAATGTTCCTGCTGCACCTGCTTCTGACTGCATTTCTACTACTTTAACTGTTTGTCCAAAAATATTCTTTCTATTTTGAGCTGCCCAATCATCTACTACCTCAGCCATTGTTGATGATGGTGTAATAGGATAAATTGCTGCAACGTCTGTAAACGCATAAGCAACATGTGCTGCTGCTGTATTACCGTCAATGGTCATTAATTGTTTTGCCATGTATATAATTCCTCTTTTCTATGTAATATTAATTTAATAAAAACTTATTTATTACTTTATATAATAGAGATTTTAATTACATTTCAAAGTTTCTTGTAATAAATAATAATTATTAAATAATTTTAATTATACTTATGTACTAAAATAAGTCCAGTACTTTTTAGTACATTTAAATCATAGTCGTTAACTTAATACTAAATTTTTCCAGCAACAATAAGTTATTCTAAATAACCTTCTATTTTAGAATAGGTGTTTTGTCTTAAGCGTTTTTTCATGTAAAGCCAACTTTCCTATTCTTTGAACTAAGTTAGAAAACGTCTCGTAAGTATGTAGTATGATTCTTTTTAGTGTATAAAACTGATATAAATCTATAAGCAGTACTGTGTAAAATCTTTAGATGCTTACGCCTCTCCCCTGATTCTTAAGCATGGTTTAATCTATACCATCATAAAGTGGCATTGTAAGTAATGTTCCTAGAAGTTTCCCATAAAGAATTGCTTCTACATATTTAGTTTTACCTACATACATTTTATTTAGGGAAAATGTGCTTTTTAGAACCTTAAAAAGTAGTTCTATTTGCCATCTTATACAATAAAGTTCTGTAATAATAGATGTATTAAGGGTTGTTAGTAATCATAAGATTCCAATATAAAAGCTGACGATTATATGAGTCAATAAACTCACCATTATTTTGGAGGATTGCCTTTTTAATACGTTTAGTCGCAATCTCATTAGAAAGCTTATTGCCTATTAAGTTAACGCTTATGATATTTAAATTTTTGCTTTTTAATTGACAATACTTCTTTTTAAATTGTAATAATTATTATCTAATATAAAAAATTACAGTTAGTAGACAATAAAGATTCAGAATATTCAAAGCAGTGTTTATATGTCTCGTATTCTATCTATTAATTCCGACTTTTATTGGTTAGGGGCTTTAGACCCAAATCTTCGTATTTTCGACATCGTCATGGAAACTGAATTTGGTACAATTTATAATGCTTATCTCTTAAAAACATCAGAAGGTGGTGTTCTTTTCGAAGCAGTCAAAGATAAATGCTTTGATGAATACTTAGAAAAGATCAAATCGCTTATTTCCTTAGATGAAATCAAATATATTGTTGTAGATCATACAGAACCTGATCATGCTGGTAGTGTTGCTAAATTACTTGAAGTTGCACCACATATTACGGTTATAGGAAGTACTATCGCTATTAATTATCTTACTCAAATTGTTAATAAACCTTTTAAAAACTTAGCTGTAAAAGATAATGAGAGGCTTACTATTGAATAAAACATTTCGCTTCATTAGTGTTCCTCAACTTCACTGGCCAGATACAATGTATACTTATGTAGAAGAAGATAAACTTCTTATTACATGTGATTCATTTGGTGCTCACTATAGTGATGAGCGTGTACTTAAAAGTAAACTCCCAGCTGAAAAAGATGATGATTATGTTTCAGCTTATAAATATTACTACGATATGATTATGGGGCCCTTTAAACCTTTCGTTTTAAAGGCTCTTGATAAGATTCAAGATTTGGAAATTGCTTATATCCGTCCTGGTCATGGGATGATTTTAGACCAATCAAATATAGCCAAATATATTGATTTTTACCATACATGGAGTACACCTGTTACACATGATCCAAGTATTGTTGTTGCCTATGTTTGTGCACATGGCTATACAAGAAAAATGGCGCATGCTATTTGTGAAGGAATCCATGCAAGTGGTTATACAGGAACTGTTCACCTTTGTGATTTAGAAACTGAAACTGTTGCTGATGTTATGACAAAAGTCAATGTAGTTGAAGGACTTCTTCTAGGTTCTCCAACTATTCTTGCTGATGCTCTTCCACCAATCTGGGGGATTATGACTTCACTTAATCCAGTAGTTCATAAACCTCTTCACGTAGGCTGCTTCGGTTCTTGTGGCTGGAGTGGTGAAAGTGTTAAAAACATGGCTGAACGTCTTAAACAACTTAAATGTCCAATGCCTGTTGTACCACTTTCAATCTGCTTCAATCCAAGTGAAACAGAACTTACTGAATGTATTAATTTTGGTAAAGCATTTGCAAATTCACTTATAAAATAATTATTCAGGTTATTACATTGACATGTGACAACCTTCTTTTATTGTATTGATAATAGTTATTTTTGGCAAGTAGATACTTTTTTTATATATAGTGTTAAAAAAGATACTTATATGTTAAAATAGAAATAAGATATCAATTTTATACTTCCATGATTATTTGTATTTTTAATCATCTATTGGAATTTAAATAAAATAAGTATCTTATAAAAACACATACATAAAGGAATTATCTTATGACACTTAATTTACCACAACACAATCAATGTCACCGTAAGGAAAGTTGTGCTCATTATGCATCTTGTCCCATGGTTGTTGTCCATAAACTTATTTCAGGCAAATGGAAAATACTTATACTTTGGTATCTTAGTAATCAAACACTTCGTTTTAGTGATTTAAAAAAGAAATTGCCCGACATTACTCAAAAAATGCTTACCAATCAGTTACGTAGTTTAGAAGAAGATGGTCTTATTTCACGTACTGTTTATCCTATAGTACCGCCTAAAGTAGAATATGCACTGACAGATATGGGTAATCAGATGCTCCCTCTTCTTGAAGGCATGTACGAATACGGTATTACTTATATACAAAATACCAAATAATTGATAATAAAAAACACTGCAAATAAGTTTTCTTTACTTGCAGTGTTTTTTATTAATTATTTATTTCATACATGTATGATCTGCCACGTTTTCCAATACGATTCACCAAGCCTACTTCCAATAAGATATTTAAACTCATTTGAGCAAGCCTCGTCGGAATCTTAGCTGTCTTTGCAAACTCTTTACTGTCAAATTCCTCTGGTAAATCTTTTGGTAAAAGTTTTTGATAATCTGCTGCCTGCTGAATATATAATATTTCTTGTAAAGCAATAGGAATACGATCCTTACGATGTGATCCTCTTTTACGATTCTTGTTCCATCCATTAAGCCGTTTATATTCTTCTACATCTACTAATACTAAGCAAAGTCTAAAATTTTTATGGTTTAAAAACTCTTTAATCCTATAAAGTTCAATAAATGCTTCATAAAAATTTCCTTTTTTAGGTGAACGTCTTCCCCCACTGATTTCCCCAGTTTCTTCATCAACCCAATAAATCCATTTTTGATACGGTATAGGATAAACAATGGTGACTGGATATTGCTCTAAAAAATATGTAAGCTTTGCTCTTAATTTATTAAACTGACGTGTTTGAATTTCTATAATCCCTTGCTGCGTACAAATATCAGCATAATATGTACCCACTTTAATTTCTTGCTTACTTTCATCAGGTTCAAAATAATGTTTTAATACAGCATGCAATGTTTTTTCACTTAAAGTCCCAATGCTCGTTCGTTTTCTTTCGTGAAGCACAATTTTGCCATAGGCTTGTTGAAATTGTGCTTCATGGATTGTTTCTATATTCATGTAATATCTCCTTTTACTTCATATTAAAAATAATTCTACATAGTTAAACTAAATTTTTATTTGCTAGTATATTTATCTTTTAATACACGTTTACCATTTACACTAGCAATTTGATTACTACGTAACTCATATGCTTATCTATTAAAACTTTTTCTTGATCATACATCCCAAAAAGATCCATTTGATTTTGATTTGGAAAATAACACGACACAAGCTCTTCTTCCAATTGTTTTTGACTTTGTAATGTGCTATCAGATAAAATATATTCCACTTCATAACCTTTCTCATTTAAATTTCTTGTGACTAACGTACTGCGGTGACAATCACTTGGTGCTTTTTCCGCACACATAAAAGCAATCTTATAACCTTTTTCAATGCTACGACAAATTTTTCTATTCCCTCTTTAAAAGTACTTAATTGTGCAATTTTAGTAAAATCTAAATATCCTGCTTCATTTAGCAAAATCGAATCCGGACGTATAATGCCAAATCCTTCTTCCATTTGACGATATAAAATTTGATGACTATTTAAAAACTGTTTAATAGGATTCTTATTAAATTGTGGATGAAAAGCTGAATACGCCATTGTGCACACATCAATTACAATATTAATCTTATATCATGTCGTTAACTTAAGACTAAGTTTTTTCCAGCAATAATAAGTTGTTCTAAATAACCTTCTATTTTGGAATAGGTAGTTTGTCTTAAACGTTTTTCATGCAAAGCCAACCTTCATATCCTCTGAATTAAGTTAGAAAACGTCTCGTAAGTATGTAGTGTGATTCTTTTTAGTGTATAAAACTGATATAAATCTACAAGCAGTAATGTATAAAATCTTTGGATACTTACGCCTCTCCCCTGATTCTTAAGCATGGTTTAATCTACACTATCATAAAGTGACATTGTAAGTAA
>NZ_BBCG01000085.1 GCF_001311925.1 Cellulosilyticum ruminicola JCM 14822 | reverse complement strand
CAACTCGTTAGAATAGTAAAAATAAACAATGAAAGGTGAGATAATTATGAATCAAAAAGTAGTAAAACCTATTAATGCATCAATGGAATATGATGAAAACTTTATTTGTGATGTTTGTTTTGAAGTAAAAGTTTGCCCTCTTGATTGTGGCGGTTCAGACTGCTGCGATGGTTGTGATGGTGTTTGTAAACCATTTGTTTGGTAATATTTAAAAGATAGTTATTATTTTACATAAGAATTTTTAATTACATAGGGTATTATATATTTTAAAAATAGAGAAGTTATGCTGGATTGAAAATTTGGTTTAACTTCTCTTATATAAGTTAGGGGAATAATGACATATGTTTTTAATAGAGCTAAAAAAGATGTTTAAGTTTAGACCTATCAAAATTAGTATTTTAGTTATCATGATTCTAATGTGTGTATGTGGTATATCTTGTACTAGTTTGCACATGACGGTTTTTGAATATCAAATTGAATTACTGAATATGTTTGGTGAGTTTTTTATTATTTCATTTATAGCAGCTTTATCAAGCTATGTGTTTGGCCTAGAGATATCATGTGATACATTAAAAATAGTAAGAGCAAAACCTATAAGTATATTTAAACTGTATATGAGTAAGTTTAGTACAGCTGTAATATATTGTGGGCTTATATGTTGTTTGATTTATATTATGGGTTTAATGTTTGGCTATGTATTTTTATCAAAAGAAGGCATACATATGACTAAATATAATTTAAGTTATCAAAATAGTTATGAAAGCATGCGAGCAGTACAAATGATTTATGGTAGGCAATTTATAGCAAGTATATTTATAATAGCATTTTCATTATTGATTAGCGTATGGTCGCAAAAGCAATTTATACCTATCTTGACAGTGCCTATTATAGTAGGAATATTAGATTTACTAGACAATGTAAAATATCTTAAAACAACACTATTGACTAGTATATTGCCACTTAATTCAGATTGTATTTGTAGGGAATTGGTGAATGGGAATGGCAATGATCGTTTAATATGTTTAGCAATATATACTATTATATTGATTTTATTAGGCATGTATATTTTTGCTAAACAGGAGATTAAAAGTTAGCTACATAAGAGGGAGAAGATAAATGTTTAAGATTATAGATATTAAATCTAAGAAGTATTTATATCTACCATATCTCCAAATGATTCTTGAATATGATGAAGACATAGTTCGTGTAGCAAGAAAAATAAAAGATGGGGAAAGTGTAGATGAGGATTTTGTGATTATTAAGAAATTATTAGATGCAAATATGAATGCTAAGCATAAATTAGAAGATAGTCGCAAAGTGTACTATGATAGGCAGGAATCTATTAATATAACGTCTTGTCAAATTAATTTAATAAATGCATGCAACTTGAAGTGTAAGTATTGTTTTGCGGGGGATGGGACACATCACAAATCTGGAAAGATGACTAGAGAAGTAGCAAAAGAAACAATAGACTTTATAATGGCAAATTCAGATGAAAATGCTAAATTAGCATTAACCATTATAGGGGGGGGAGCCATTTTTAAATAAAGAGATATTTAAGTATATTGTACAATACACTACAGAGCAATGTCAGAGCAGAAATAAAAGACTTCTTATTAATACAACAACTAATGGGACATTGTTTGATGATGAAATAGTGGAATTTTGTAATAAGTATAATGTGGAATGTATGATTAGTTTAGATAGTTGTAATCAATCAACAAATGATTTTTTGAGAGAAGCTAAGGCATTAGAATTTAGTGTATATGAGAAGCTAATGATGAACTATGAGAAGTATAAGACTCAATTAAGAAAACATGCATTCCATATTACTATTACACCATTTAATTTAAATATTAAAGAAATTGCAGAACAATTATATAGAATGGGTGTAGCACATATTCACTTTGATTTGGTTAAATCGGATGACCCAATGTTTTTATTTAGTCAAAAGGATATTGACAAACTAAAAATAGAATATGAAGAGCTGTGTGAATTAATTATTAGTTTGCTTAAAGAAAGAAAGATGCCAAGTTGTCATCCTTTGATGAGGAATTTGGGATGTTTACATGAACGTTCTTACTATAGATTAAGATGTGGTGTATTAAAAAAGCAAATTTGTATTGACCCAGTGGGAAATATATACCCTTGTGATATGTTAATGTGGAATCAGTATGCAATGGGTTCTATTTATGAGGGGATAGATACAGCAGCTAGTAATAAATTAATAAAGCAGATGCAGACAGAAGATGGGTGTAATGAATGTTGGGCTAGATATTTATGCGGGGGAAAATGTTTAAACGAAGTGATTTGGGAAAATAAAGAACAACAGAGATTAAGATGTGAATTGAAAAAGCATATTGCTAAGCTCCAAATATATTTATATGACTACTTAATTCAAAATAATATTGATATAGACTTTAATAATTATAAGTATTAATGAGGGTAACAGTAGAATTGGAGATGTTAAATATGAAAGACGATTATTTAAGAATATGCGCACCATATATGCTTTTTAAAGCTGATGGGGCGTTCTTTGTTTATGATGGAGGAAATGGTGTTGTACATCAGATATCAAATGTAATTTATGATATCCTTAGCATTTATGAAGAAAAAGATATAGCATATAGTATACAACAAATCGAGGACAAGCTAAGTTATAAGTACGATATAAGTGTGATAGGAAAAGCTTTCCAAGGATTAAAAATTAGGAATGACAAAGGATTATTAAGTAGAAAAGGCGAAATATATAAAGTTTATGAAGCTGAATTAAGGAGAGATAAAGAAAACTTTTTTAAAGGGAGTTTATGGCTTAACTTAGTACATGATTGTAACCTGAGGTGTAGGTACTGTTATGCGAGTGGAGGAAGTTACGGAGAAGAAAGAAGAATTATGTCTAAAGAAACAGCTAAGAAATGCATAGACTATTGGTATCAAAGGATTGATAAGAGTGACAAAAAATTCTCAGTAGCTTTTTTGGGGGGGAGCCTCTTATAAATCAAGATACTTTATTTTTCTCAGTGAATTACATTAATCAATTAATAGAACCATTAGATGGTAGAGTGCGATATATGTTGACAACTAACGGAACTATTATGAATGAGAAGATTATAAAACTTTTTAAGGAAAATGATTTCGAGTTTGTAGTTAGTATAGATGGGTTAGAGGATATACACACTCGGAATAGACCTTATATTTCAGGGAAAAGTAGCTATAAAGATGTTGAGAAAAATATTTATAGATTAAGAGAGTCTTTTGATAAGATGATTGCTAATATGGTGGTGACTAAAGAGGATATTCCATATACTGTAAAATCAGTTCAGAAATTATGGGATATGGGAATAGATTATGTGAATATTGCTCTTTGTACTAGTGGAGAAGGTGTTTATAGTAATGAAGATTATATGCAGTGGCATGAGCAAATGAAAATACTTGCAGATATGACATATAAAAATATCTTAAATGGGACACGTAAACTGGTATTAAATTATATTGATCTTATAAATACAATACATAACAGAAAACCTAGAATAAATTGTGGATTATTTACTAATGGTGTATTCACATTTTCTCCATCTGGAGATAGCTATAGATGCTATAAGGCAGTAGGAAATAATAAGTATAAGTTAGGAAATATAGATGACAAGAATCTAGAATTATTAGAAGGAACTATGGAGAAAAGTCATATTGATAAGTGTACAAAGTGCTGGGGACAATTGCTTTGTAAGGATGGTTGTGCATATGAAAATGAATCATTTAAGGGAGATATTAATACCCCTAATGAGGAGTGGTGCAATAGGATAAAGATTCTTGCCACTGAGAGTTTGCGGATTTACGCTAAATTAAAATTAAAAGGTTTTCAAAAGTATGATGAGCTTTATGATTGGGGGTAAATATGCGTATTAATAGATTTTATACAATAGATGATAAATTTTATGATGCGGATACGGGCATTATTTTTGATTCAGATAGTAATATAAATCAGGTGATTGATAAAATAAATGAAGGATATACGATAGATAATATTAATAATGCGTTTGAAGATCAGGATATTGATGCAAAAAGTATTTTGATGCAATTAGAAGAAACAGTACTTAATAGATTTAAATTATCATCTAATTATATGGAAAGCACAGTAAATAAAGTAATGCCTATATCCCAAGAGGATTGGAACAATAAGCATATTGCAGAGAAATTATGCTTATTACTTACTCAAAAGTGTAATATGAAATGCGAGTATTGTTATGCACATCAAGGGTATATGATAAAGAATCTATAATGGATGAACAAACAGCAAAAGAAACTATAGATTTTTTCTTTAATTCACTAAGAAGTGACGTAAGAAAGGTAGAAATTGATTTGTTTGGCGGGGAACCTTTATTAAATAAATCAGTTTTTATTTTTGCTATAAATTATATTAATGAGAAGTGTAAGTTGTTAAATTTGAAACCACATTATTTACTAACTACAAACTGTACCCTTTTAGATGATAATATAATAGACATTATTAAAAAGAACAATATAAGTGTTACTGTAAGTATAGATGGTGATCAGCAGTCATATGACTTAAATCGAAAATTTAATAATGGTGCAGCAAGTTTTGAAATAGTTGTTAACAATATCAAAAAATTAATTAATCAATATACAAATGTAACTGCACGAATGACGTTAACAAAACCAACAATACAGGCTTTTGAGGAAAATGTAAGATATTTATGGAAGTTAGGATTGCATTGTATATATATAGACTTAGTAGAAACTGAAGATATAGCTTAGCCATAACTCAAGAAGATCTAGACATCTTTGAAATACAATTAAAGCATATAGCTGACTTGATGTATGAAAATAAGATAAATTCAGTAGCAGAAAATGATGTGATTAGTAATTTGATCTTTATAATCCAAAGGTTGGTAAATCGAAAAGTTAGACATAAGTGCTTTTTATATAGTTTAAATAGAGTAATATGTAATCCGGCAGGAGATATTTATCATTGTCTTAGGACGATTGGTAATCATGAGTATTGTATAGGGAATATAGCAGATGGAATTAAACTAAATATTATAAAAGAGAATAAAAATAACTTAGCAATTTGTCAAGAGTGTTGGGCAAAACGTTTATGTGGTGGAGCTTGTGATATTAAAGGACTCTCAGAAGTGAATTGTAGATTCAAAAAAATATTAATAGAAAATGCTATACGTTTATATATACATACAAAACGTGTATAAAATAATATGTTTATTAGAGGGAAAGCTATGAAAAGTGAAATTTTGAAAGTAGACCACATTAGTAAGTCGTTTGGTAAAAATAAGATAGTAGATAGCATTAGCTTTAGCGCTAATGAAGGTGATATATTTGGATTTATAGGACCTAATGGTGCAGGAAAAACAACAACAATAAAAATGTTATTAGGACTATTAACGCCAGATAAAGGAAAAGTGTATATTAGTGGAAAAGATATAAGGACAAATTTTAAAGATATAATAGCTCAAGTAGGAGCATTAGTTGAAGGACCTAGTTTTTATAGTTATATGACAGCTAAGGAAAATCTAGAGATATTTGGACAATATTCAGGTGGCGTAACAAAGGAAAGGATTAAAGAGGTTTTAGATCTAGTTGGATTATTTGAAAAAGAAAATATTAGGGTTAGAGAGTTTTCTTTAGGGATGAAGCAACGTCTAGGAATAGCACAAGCACTCATTAATAATCCAAGGCTATTGATCTTAGACGAACCAATTAATGGATTAGATCCTAAATGGATAAAGGAGATACGAAATATAATATTTGAATTAAGTAAGCAGGGGACAACGATATTAATATCTAGTCATATTTTAGCAGAACTAGAACATCTGTGTAATAAGATATTGATTATTAATAAAGGGAAAGAAGTTGCTTCTGGTATCACACAAGAATTAATTGGTAAGAGCAACATGTATAAAATAGAAGCTACTAATTATGATAGATTAGATGAAGTATTAGAAAAGATTAGTGCAGTAGAAATATTAGAAAATGCTTTTGAAAGGAAGATAAGATTTAATAGTACTATAAAACCAGAAGAGTTACTTATTAAACTTATAAATGAGGGGATAAAGGTAACAAGTTATGCACCTGTTAAATTAACATTAGAAGATTATTTCTTTAATATAGTGGAGGAATAATGCATATGAAATATATCAAAATTGAGCAGGAGAAATTAAAAAAATCTAGAATATATCAGTGGTGTCTAGCTATGGTAATAGTTTATTTAATAGCTATGTTTGCTGTATTTTTAATGGTATATGATAAGTTAGATATATTTAAACTGATATTTAAGGTATTAGCGGGACTTAATTATTTGCCATTAGTTATTCCGGGAGCAGCATTTTCGGCATTATTGTTCGCAAAAGAAATAGAAGAAAATACTATGACGTATGTAGTTATTCGTCCTGTGCAAAAAAAATGGTTAGTATTAAGTAAGATTTGTGCAAGTATGATTTATTATATAAAGATGATAGGAATAAGTATAATAGTTACTTTAATAGTAGGCTTTATATTTTGTGATATAAGACAATTTGCATTTGATAAGAGCATTATAGATTCGATTCTTAGATGTATTATTTATGTGAATCATATTATTACAATATGTTTGTTCTACTGTATTGTTTCAGCTATTATTTCTGTACTTGTAAAAAATACTGTTTTTAGTTGTGCAATTTCAGTGATATTATTAACAATCTCTAATTATATAACTATTAAGATTGAGATACTAGGGAAAGTAATAAGATTTCCAATTACCACTTTCTATAGTCCAGCAGAATATTATGATATTGAAATATCACAGTATTTAGTAAGGAGTTTTAAATATTATGGGCTAAATATCATAGTATTAGTTGTAACCATAATGATTTTATTTTTTGCTTTAAATAAAAAAGGTATATTCAAGACAAAATAATTTGATAGAGGGGTATACTATGGGATGGGTTAGTAGAGAAAAAAATGGATTAAAGAGATAGAGTGTGAAGCATATGAACTTAGGCATAGCACGGGACTTAAACTTATATACATAGATGATAAAGAATACCCTGATTATATAGACATAAATATAACAATAAAAACACCTGCAATAAATAATAAGGGAGTTACTCATGTAATAGAACATTGTATACAAAGTGAAGTCTTTAAGCATTTTTTTAAGAAGCAGTATGCACGAACCATGCAAAATAGAACGAGTTTTGAGTATGTAGTTGCCAAGGAAAATATAGATATAATATCGGATTTGTTAAAAGAGATGTATAAGCCAACTTTTAAAACAAGAAAAAATATTTTTTAAGAGAGGCATGGCGTATAGATAAGGATGAGGATTATATAATAAGGGGTGTTGTATTCCAAGAGATAAAAGAAACATACAATATGCCTTTATATAAGTTAATTAATTATATTCCAAAGACGTTTAATAGTGGATCAATATATGAAAATGTAGCTGGCGGAATAGCAGAAAAAATTGTACAGTTAAGCTATGATGAGACGATAGAGTATCATAATAAGTACTATATACCATCAAATTCATGTATTTATATACATGCATATCATAGTTTAGAAGTAGTGGAAGAGTTAATAGCGAATTTTTTTATCAATATTAAAAGTAGAAATAGTGAACCGAGTATTTTAAAAGATAGTAAAGTGATTAAAGAGAGTAGTATTACTTATAGCAGTCACAAGCAAGAGGAAAGGGGGTACTTTTTTTCTCAGAATTATAGGATACCTGTTCCAATGAATCAATGGTCATACAATGTGTATGAAAATATAACAGCATTATTATGTAATGAATATAATGGAATATTAACAAGTTTAATTAAGGAATTAGGCATGAAGGGCTGCGTCAAAGTTGCTTTTAAAAATACTGTATATACACCCTATTTAACATTAGTATTATGTAATACAGAGCAGTCAGCAAAGGAACTATTTTATCAGTTGTGTAGTCAAGCAATGAAGCAAGTATTTGAGAGCATTCAAAAAATGGAAGTTGAAAATTTTGTTAAAGCAGAAATATATACTAACAAACACGTTAATGGACTTAATCTAGCAAAATATATAATGGAAGCATTTGCAAATGGACTAGAGATATTCAGCTATATTGATGAATCATATGAGATAAATCGTAGAGAGTTTTTTGAAGAGCTAGGTCATGCATTAATTGATGATAGTAAAATATCTAAGGTACAGATATATCCTCAAGATATTGAAGTTGATTATAGTAACATAATAAAGCAAGCCATTAAAAATGGAAATGTTAATGAATATGTATATACAAAGAAAGCAATTGATTTAAGTGATTTTAGGATAAAAAAAGATGATAAAAAAGCGGTGGAAAGAAAGCTGGAAAATTCTTTTACAGGAGAAAAGCAAATAATAGATAACATTAGATATTATTTATATGATGTGAAATCAGATAGTGCAGTAGTTAGATTATATATTGATATCACGAGCTTAAGCTATGAAGATATTGGATATATGACCTTATTAGGAAGATTAATTAATTATAGTCTTTATCAAGAGGGAAGAGAAGATATAAAGTGCTACTGTAAAATGTGTGATAAAGGTATAACTAAATTTGTTATTTATATGAAAGAAAGAGAATTAGAAATAGAGAAAAGTTTGATACATATTATACAAATACTAGAAGAAATCTTAAAACAAGATATATATATCACCTTTAAAAGAAATGATAAATATCTTGATAAGTGAATATAAAATAGATTTAGTGAGATATCCTAATAGATATGTATTACTTAGATTATTGGCAAACTTATCAGAAGAAAGTGTACTTCAAGAAGTTTTTTGTGGAATATATAATTATAAGTTAATTAAAGAAAGTCAAGCAGTATTTATACAAGATAAATTAAGACAAATGGCAGAACGATTATTAGAGCAAGAAAATATAGATATTAGTATATATTCTAGAAAAAATTCAAGAGTACTTAATGCTATAAAAAGCGTTATGGAGAAAAAGGTTAAGAGAAAAAGAGCACAATATCATTTAAAACAAAGCTGGAAAAAACAAAGTGAGGCATATAAGGCGGATTTAACTGTTAATTATATTGTTGCTGGATGTTCTATCCAAGATGTCTATGAGCAAAATATGATGAAGTATAAAGTGTTATGTAATATTATTAATCAACAATTTTCCAATTCTTGGGTCTATAAATAATTTTGTGTATT
>NZ_BBCG01000084.1 GCF_001311925.1 Cellulosilyticum ruminicola JCM 14822 | reverse complement strand
TTTCTTGTTTTTGAATAGTTTCAGTTAGCTTGTTAATAGTAGCAGTTTGTTCTGAAATAATATACTTAAAGTATATCGTTTTAGGAAGGCAAAAGCTAGTTGATAACTAAATTTAAATGTGGAAATCTAGCATAAAAATCATGCTAAAAAACTCGTTTATCCACAGCAAAAAAAATATATTTATTCAGCCAACGGCTGAACAGTTACGATTATAATATATAATATAATTTAACAATTTTTTTACCATAATGACAAGTTTTTTTATAATAAAAATTCATAATCAAATAAATAAATGAATAATTATACTAAGAATATTAGAACATATTAAGTAGCTTATAATGGAAAGCCTGTATTTATAGGATTTTTAGAGTTTAAATAAAAAGGATTTGAATAAAATTATAGTACTTTGTTGAAATTGAACAAAAAACTTGAGTATTTATAAATAAGTATAAAGTGTAAACAAATGGTTGACATTGGTAAGAGGTTATTGTATTATGTAAATATAATTAATAAACGGATTGTTACTGGTAATGCAGGCTATACCAATTTTGTGAATGGATAATTTCTTATTCTAAATATTCGCGGAGGAGGTATGGCCTTTTTTGCTAATATGGCGGTGACGTCTAAGTTATGAGCAATAAGGGGGATGCCGAAGATGAAAGTTGTTAAAGTTATTAATAATAACTTAATTAAGTCCGTAGATGAGAAGAATAATGAAATACTAGTAATGGGATGTGGACTTGGCTTTAAAAAGGTAGCTGGTGATGAAATTGATGAGAGTTTAATTGAAAAGGTTTACACATGTAACGAACAAACAAACTCAAGGCAGCTTATCAGTTACTTGAAAAGATTCCTCTAGAACAGATCCAAGCTACTAATGAAATTATCAGTTTCGCAAAAGCTTCTTTAGGCAAAAAGTTAAGCCAAAATATCTACATTTCTTTAGCAGATCATATTAATTTTGCAATTGAACGTAATGGACAAGGCATTAAAGTTAAAAATGCTTTATTATGGGAAATCAAGAAATTATATAATCACGAGTATTTAGTAGGAAAAGAAGCGTTAAGTATTATAAAACGTCGTTTAAATGTGGAGCTTCCAGAAGATGAGGCAGGATTTATTGCTCTTCACTTCGTAAACGCTTTAATGGACGACATATCTATGGAAAAAACTACAGATATGACGAAGATGATACAAAACATATTAAACATTATCAAGTATCACTTTAACTTAGAATTAGATGAGTATTCGATTCATTATGAACGCTTCATTACACACCTTAAGTTCTTTGCACAAAGAATTTTCATGGGTGTAACTATTGAAGATCAAGATGATCAGTTCTTGGAAGTACTTAAAACAAAGTATAGAAAAGAATATGAATGTACACTAAAAATAAAAGAATACATTCATAGCGAGTTTAATTGGGCACTTTCAGAAGATGAAATGGTGTATTTAACAATTCATATCAACAGAGTTACAAATTCATAGATACCTAAATAGAATAGAACGGGATTGTTACTTTAAGTAGGCTATACCTAAATAAAAAGAAGTTAGTAAGACTAATACTTTTTGTTTAGGTGTTTTTTATTACCCAAAATACCTTTTCCGTTTTTAAATTTTCGGAGGAATAATATGAATTATAAGGATTTAGCAGAAACAATTATCAAATTAGTCGGTGGCGAAAGTAATATTAAATCATTAGTACACTGTGCAACAAGATTAAGATTTACTTTAAAAGATAAAAGTAAGGCTGATACAGCAAAATTAAAAAATACAAAAGGGGTTATGGGTGCTGTAAGTAATGGTGGTCAATACCAAGTTATCATTGGAAGTAACGTAGCTCATGTTTTCAAAGAAATCATGGCGATGACAAAGTTAGATAACAGCAGCTCAGATGAAACACAAAAAGATAATCGTAGTATAGGGGCAAAAGTGATTGATACAGTAACAGGTATCTTCACACCAATCTTACCAGCAATTACAGCTGCAGGGATGATTAAAGCAGTACTTGCACTTCTCATTGCAACTAAAGTACTTTCAAATACTTCACAAACATATCAAGTATTTAACTTTATGGCTGATGCAGGATTCTACTTCTTACCAATCCTATTAGCAAACTCAGCAGCTAAAAGATTTAAAGTGAATAGTTACTTAGCAATGATGATCGGTGGTATCTTATTACACCCAACATTCATTTCAATGGTTAGTAGTGCAAAAGAAGCCGGAACCAGAATCGCAGTATTTGGATTAAATATTCCACTTGCAAGTTATAGTTCAAGTGTACTTCCAATTATTTTAGCAGTTTGGTTAATGTCTTATGTAGAACCATTTGCAGATAAAGTATCTCCAAATGCAGTTAAATTCTTTACAAAACCACTTATTACAGCATTAATCGTAGGTATTGCAACATTAACATTAGTAGGACCACTTGGCTACATGCTTAGTGATTTAGTAGCAAAAGCTATTTCAACAATTGAAACATATGCAAGTTGGTTAGTACCAACAATTCTTGGGGTATTATCACCAATCTTAGTTATGACAGGAACACACTATGGTTTAGTTCCAATTGGTATTAATAACATTATGACAATGGGTTATGACACATTAGTTGGACCAGCTATGATGTCATCAAACGTAGCACAAGGTGCAGCAGCATTTGCAATTTCTTTAAAAACAAAAGACTCAGACTTAAAACAATTAGCAAGTACATCAGGTATTACAGCATTATGTGGTATCACAGAACCAGCATTATATGGTGTTAATTTAAAAACTAAAGTAGGTCTTTACGCATCAATGATTGGTGGTGGACTTGGTGGATTATTCTTCGGTATCTTCGGTGTAAGAAGATTCGCAACAGGTTCTCCAGGACTTTTAACATTACCAGTATACATTGGTGGAGAAACAATGACTAACTTCTACTATGCATGTATCGGTGTAGTAATTGCAATGGTAGTAGCATTTATCGCAGCATTCGTAATGTACAAAGATAAAAAAGAAGTTGAAGTTAAAGAAGAAAAAACAGCAAAAGTAGAAAAAGTAGTAAAAGAAGAAATGCCAACAGTTTGCGCACCATTAACAGGTGAGGCAGTTTCATTACAACTTGTAAGTGATCCAACATTTTCAGAAGGGATTATGGGACAAGGGATGGCAATCATTCCAACTGAAGGTAAAGTAGTATCACCAGTAGATGGTACAGTAGAAATGATCTTTAATACAAAACACGCGGTAGCAATTAAAGCAGATAATGGTACAGAATTATTAATTCACGTAGGTTTAGACACAGTTAAATTAGGTGGTAAATACTTCGATGCTCATGTAAAAGAAGGAGACAAAGTAAAAGTTGGTACACCACTTGTAAACTTTGATTTAGAAGCAATCAAAAGAGAAGGATATGACTGTATTACACCAGTCATTGTAACAAATACAGCTGATTATAGAGAAGTAATTGCAATTGATGACAAAGCAGTAAAATGCGGAGATCCAGTTATCAAAGTAGTTAAATAAGGTGGTTAATAAATAGGGTAAATTGAGTAGGGCTGTGAGGAGATGAGGTGCTTGAACGCTCCGCTTAAAAACGCTTTGTAATATTTCACTAAGACTTTCAATAATTTACTACGAATGTAGCTTATCAAGCACCTCATCTCCTCACTAGGCTATCTCAATTTAATATAAGTACAGGCGAAGAAAAGTGAATTGATTTATGTTGAAGGAAGCTAATTGCTTCAAAGTAGTCAAAAAATGTAGTTATTTAGAGTATATATATGATGTTAAGGAGGGCGCGGCGGGAGAAATCTTGGTGCGGCTTTCTTATTATAAGGTTAGAAGTTTTGAGATTTAAGATTTGTAATATAAAATATAAGATGTATAAGAAGAATTTTATACAGGAAAGAAATGAGGAAATTAATATGACAGGATTACCAAAGAATTTTTTATGGGGTGGCGCTACAGCTGCTAATCAATGTGAAGGTGGATACTTATCTGGAGGAAAAGGATTAGGAACAGTTGACGTTATTCCAAACGGTCAATATAGATTCCCTATTATGAAAGGTGAAATGAGCTATAAAGACCTACCAGAAGATGTATATTATCCATCTCATCAATCAATTGATATGTATGGTAATTATAAAGAAGATATCGCTTTATTTGCAGAAATGGGATTTAAATGTTACCGTTTCTCATTCGCTTGGTCTAGAATCTTCCCAACAGGAATGGAAACAGAGCCAAATGAAGAAGGACTTAAATTTTATGAAGATTTCATCGATGAATTATTAAAATATAATATTGAGCCAGTTGTTACAATTTGTCACTTCGATTTACCACTTGTGCTTGTAGACGAATATGGTTCTTGGAGAAGCCGTGAAGTTGTAGAGGCTTACGTAAGATACTGTGAAGCTATTTTCAAAAGATATAATGGTAAAGTTAAATATTGGATGACATTTAATGAAATTAATATGCTTATGCACTTACCATTTATGGGTGCAGGTATTGAATTCAAAGAAGGTGAAGATAAACTTCAAGTACAATATCAAGCAGCGCATAATGAACTTATAGCTTCTGCGCTCGCAACTAAACTTGCACATGAAATCAATCCAGAAAACCAAGTAGGATGTATGTTAGCAGCTGGGGATTACTATCCATATAGCTGTAAACCAGAAGATATTTTTGCAGCTATCTGTAAAGATAGAGGAAATTACTTCTTTATTGATGTACAATCAAGAGGGGCATATCCAAACTATGCTAAAAAATTCTTAGAAAGAAATAATATTCAAATTGAAATGCATGAAGATGATGAAAAAGTGTTAAGAGAAAACACAGTAGACTTCATCGCATTCAGCTACTATTCTTCACGTGTAGTAAGTGCAGATCCAACAGTAGGAGAAGCAAAACAAGGGAATGCTTTTGCAGGTATCAAAAATCCACACTTACCAGAAAGTGAATGGGGATGGCAAATCGATCCACTTGGATTACGTATTACAATGAATACATTATATGACCGTTACCAAAAACCACTCTTCATCGTAGAAAATGGTTTAGGTGCAATTGATACACCAGAAGAAGATGGTACAATCAATGATGATTACAGAATTGCTTACTTAGAAGCACATATTAAAGAAATGATCAAAGCAGTAGAAGAAGATGGTGTTGAGCTTATCGGCTATACACCATGGGGCTGTATTGACCTTGTAAGTGCTTCGACAGGTGAAATGAAAAAACGTTACGGATTTATCTATGTAGATAAAGATAATGAAGGAAATGGAACACTTAAAAGATCTAGAAAAAAATCATTCCACTGGTATAAAGAAGTTATTGCAACTCAAGGGGAGTGCCTAAGATAGATGTCTATAAATAGTCCGCTGGGATAGTGGTGGGGCTTTGTCTACAACTTCTGTAATTAAGATAACACTTGGTTTATCGCATTGCTCTGAGGTTGAGTGAGGTTATATATTTGGGAAGAGTTGTTGTGAAAGGGAGTAACTTTTTCGATAGCTCTTCTTTTTTGTGTAGATTTGTATTTGTTTGTGCATAATTATATATAACTTCACATAAAAATATTTATTTTAATTGACATTTACATAAAAGCATAATATAATTTAAACATAAAAGAAATCGGATTGTTACTTTAAGTAGGCTATACCATTTTCAAATCGGATTCTTTAGAGTCCAAGATTTATATTTAGGAAAATATTAATGGTAAAGATTTAAAATTGGATTGTTACTTTAAGTAGGCTATACCTAAATGAAAAGAAATTAGTGAATGAACTAATGATTTTTGTTTAGGTATTTTTTGTTTTCTAAAGTCCTCTATTTTAAATCTTGAGAAAGGGACGATGGTATGAAGTACGAACAATTAGCTCAAGAAATTGTTAAGAATGTTGGTGGCAAAGAAAACATTAATAGCTTAACACACTGTATCACAAGATTACGCTTTAAGCTTAAAGATGAGAGTAAAGCTAACACAGATGTGTTAAAGAAAATGAATGGAGTAGTAACAGTTGTAAAAAGTGGTGGACAATATCAAGTAGTTATTGGAAATCACGTGCCAGAAGTTTATGCAGATGTAGTTAAAGTTGCAGGCTTAGGCGCAGACGTACAAAGAGATGAGCAAGAAGAAAAAATGAAACCTTTTGATAAGTTCATAGATATTATTTCAGGGGTATTCCAACCAACTCTTGGGGTGCTTTGTGCAACCGGTATGATTAAAGGCTTAAATGCAATACTTATTGCATTAGGTTTATTAGTAGACACAGATTCTACATATATTATTTTAAATGCAATCGGGGATTGTTTATTTAACTTCTTCCCAGTCTTCTTAGGATTTACAGCAGCTAAGAAATTCAAAATGAATCAATTTACAGCGATGACAATTGGAGCAGCAATGGTTTATCCAGCAATTACAGGACTTGCAGGAACAACTGTGGACTTTTGTGGGATACCAGTAGTAATGCCAATGAGTAGTTATCAATCAACTGTAGTACCAATTATTTTAGCAGTTTATATTGCATCAAAAGTAGAAAAATTCTTCAAAAAAGTAGTACCAGATGTTGTTAAAACATTTATTGTACCATTTGCAACATTATTAGTTTCAGTACCAGTTACATTTATGGCAATTGGTCCAGTAGCAACTTGGGCATCAAATTTATTAGGTGCTGCAACTTTAGCAGTATATAACTTTAGTCCAGTATTAGCAGGACTTGTAATCGGTGGTTTCTGGCAAGTATTCGTTATGTTCGGTTTACACTGGGGACTTGTACCACTTGCAATGAACAATTTATCAGTATTAGGATATGATCCATTATTAGCAACATCAGTTCCGGTATGTTTCGCACAAACAGGCGTAGTAATGGCAATTTTATTAAAAACAAAAGATCAAAAATTAAAATCTTTAAGTATTCCAGCAGTAATTTCAGGATTCTTTGGTGTAACTGAACCAGCTATTTACGGTATTACATTACCAAGAAAAAAACCTTTTACATTAAGCTGTATCGCAGGTGCAGTAGCAGGTGCTATCGTAGGATTCTTTGGTTCTAAAGGATACACAATGGGTGGTTTAGGTGTATTTGCAATTCCAGCTTACATTAATCCAGCAGGAATTGATAAAGGATTCTATGGTATGATTTTATCAATGGTTGTAGGTTTAGTATTAGGATTCGCTCTTGCGTTCTTCAACAAAGTAGATGAAGAAGTAGAAGAAACTAAAGAAGAAGCTACACAAACAGCAATTCAAGAAGTGAAAAAAGCAGAAGAAACATTAAAAGAAGCATTAAATAAAGATGCTGCTGAAAAAGTAGCAAAAAGAGAAGTAATCGTAAGCCCATTAAAAGGTCAAGTTAAAAAATTAAGTGACATTGAAGATCCAGTATTTTCATCAGGAGCTTTAGGAAAAGGATTAGCAATTAATCCAACAGAAGGTAAAGTAATTGCTCCAGCAGATGGAACAGTAACAACATTCTTCCCAACAGGACATGCTATTGCAATCACAACAGATAAAGGTGCTGAAGTATTAATGCATGTAGGAATGGACACAGTTCAATTACAAGGTAAACACTTTAGTCCAAAAGTAAAACAAGGTGCTAAAGTAAAAGCAGGAGACGTATTATTAGAATTTGATATTCATGCAATCAATGAAGCAGGTTACTCAACAGTAACACCTATCATTATTACAAACACAGCAAATTATTTAGATGTAATCGAAACAGATCAAACAGAAGTAAGTTATAGAGACGAATTATTAACAGCAATTTAGGAGGGGTATATAATGAGATTTCCAGATAATTTTCTTTGGGGCGGTGCAACAGCAGCTAATCAATTTGAAGGGGCATATAATGAAGACGGTAAAGGATTATCAATTCAAGATATTGCACCAAAAGGCATTGTAGGACCTATTACAGAAGGTCCTACAGAAGATAATATGAAATTAATAGGGATTGATTTTTATCACAGATATAAAGAAGATATTAAACTCTTTGCAGAAATGGGATTCAAAACATTTAGAATGTCAATTGCATGGTCAAGAATTTTTCCTAATGGGGATGATTTAGAACCAAATGAAAAAGGATTAGAATTCTATGACCGCGTATTTGATGAACTTGCTAAATATGGTATTGAACCATTAGTAACTTTATCACACTATGAAACACCACTCCATCTTGCAAAAGAATACGATGGCTGGACAGATAGAAGACTTATTGGATTCTTCGAAAGATATGCAAGAACAGTATTTACAAGATATAAAGATAAAGTTAAATACTGGCTTACATTCAATGAAATCAACTCAGCAATTCATGCTCCATTTATGAGTGCTGGTATTATGACTCCTATGGATCAATTAAGCAAACAAGATTTATATCAAGCAATGCACCATGAATTAGTGGCAAGTGCTTTAGCAGTTAAAATTGGTCATGAAATCAATCCAGAGTTCAAAATTGGTTGTATGATTTTAGGGGTACCAACTTACCCATTAACAGCTCATCCAGATGATATGTTAAAAGCCATGGCACAAGATAGAGAATCATTATTCTTCGGAGATATTCATGCAAGAGGAGAATATCCAAAATACATGAACCGCTTCTTCAAAGAAAATAATATCTCAATCAAAATGGAAGAAGGCGACGCTGAAATATTAAAAAATACAGTAGACTTCATTTCATTTAGCTACTACATGAGTACATGTGCTACAGCAAATCCAGATGAACTTAAAAAAGCAGAAGGAAACTTAATCTTTGGTGTACCAAACCCATATTTAGATGCTTCTGAATGGGGATGGCAAATCGATCCAAAAGGATTAAGATACATTCTTAACTTCTACTACGATCGTTATCAAAAACCATTATTCATCGTAGAAAACGGCCTTGGCGCAGTTGATGAATTAATCGAAGATGAAAATGGTAACAAAATAGTAAATGATGATTACAGAATCAAATACTTAAACGATCATTTAGTTCAAGTAGGAGAAGCAATCGAAGATGGTGTAGAACTTATGGGATACACAACATGGGGCTGCATTGACTTAGTATCAGCTTCAACAGCAGAACTTAAAAAACGTTATGGTTTCATCTATGTAGATAGACATGACGATGGTTCAGGAACTCTTGAAAGATACAAAAAGAAAAGCTTCGATTGGTACAAAGAAGTAATCGCTACTCAAGGCGAGAGCTTACAAAAATAAAGCAGATAAAAAGATGGCTTCTATATTGTTTAGGAGTCATCTTTTTTAATCCCCATTGGCATCTATGATTGTTATAACTTCAAGTCATTTATAAGTATACACAAAAAAAGTACCTATAGACTAGGTACACTTTTTCTATGTGTTTAATCTATAGGTACGGGTTTATTGCGATATCCTCTTTTAATTTTGGGACAGGTCTCTAAAACTGCTGTTAGGAAAGTGATTTGGGGACAGGTCTTTAATATTGCTGTTGTAGTAAGTAGGGCTACAAACGAAGATGTCTTTTGGATGTAGAGGAATGAATTGTAGTGAAGGATGTGTAAGTGGTGAGCTGATGATGGCTAAGTCTATGAGATTTTGTTTGATTAAGGTTTGAGTAGTATTATCATTAGTAACATGAACTTGCAGTGCTGGATAGGTTTTAGTGAACTGAGAGAGTAAAGATAATAAAAAAGTGGGTACCTAAAGTAGAAATTACACCTACTTTAAGTTCACCAGATTCCATGTTTTTAAGTTTATTAAGGAGAACTTCTCCTTGTGTGATAGTAGAAAAGGCATTTTTAAATGATCATATAAAAGTTTACCTTCTGAGGTTAGTAAAATGCCTTTGAAACCTCTTGAAAATAAGGTGAGGCCTTAAGGTATTTTCAAGTGTTTTAATGGATTTACTAATGGCTGGTTGAGAAATATAGTGTGCGTGGGCTGCGGCTCAGGAATGAGTACTAAAATTCTTGCGGATAGATTTAAAAGTGCAGAAATTATAGGCTTAGACAATTCCCAGTCAATGTTTGATAAAGCTAAGGAATTAGGGCTTAATGTAGAATGGATTTTAAAGAATTGTAATGAAAGTCTTGAAGCATTTGATAAAGTAGATATTATATTTTCTAATGCTAGTTTGCAATGGCTTAAAGCACAGGAGTAAGTCATTGCAGATTGGTTTAAAGCATTAAAACCAAGAGGAGTCATGACCGTGCAGATTCCTTTATTTAAAGAAATGAAAATGCAGGAGATTCTTTTAGAGCTAAGAACTGAAAAAGGATGGCGAGCTTCTTTTAAAGAAGCGGATGCTCATAACTATCATAATTTTATGGCTGAATGATATTATGATTGTTATTCCATGCCATAGAGTTATTGGGGCAAACGGCAAGTTAGTAGGCTATGGCGGTGGCTTAAATATCAAAGAATATCTTTTAAATCTAGAAAGTAAATAAATTTAAGAAATGAATAGAACTATAAAAATCCTCCATAAACAATTAATTAAGGTACTCTGAAAAATAATAAAACTGAAATTAATATGTAATATCTTTGAGAAGTATAATAAAAATAAGGTGCTATAATAATGTTAAATGATATAACAATATTAATATAACGAGTTGTGCTAGTTAAATTTACAAGTAGACTAAGCTCCAATCATATGATATCTTACCCTTACATCACAAAAATAGGGGGACATCATGTGTCAGAGCTCAAATATTATTCTGTCCATAAAATCGAAGA
>NZ_BBCG01000083.1 GCF_001311925.1 Cellulosilyticum ruminicola JCM 14822 | reverse complement strand
AAAAACTTATATTAAAGTAAAGAAATACTGAATTATGTAAAAGCATAAAGCGTGATATGTTTATATTTCTAAAATATAAACAAACTTAAAAAAGTTTATTAAAACATGTAAAAGAAACATATATGAACGTTGATTCAACATGAAATATGACATATAATAATAGGCAGACAATGGAAATGTTGAAATTAATTTTATAAAATATAAAAGATAATAGAAAGAAGAGGAAAAATGATGAATATCGTTTTACATGAACCAGAAATTCCACAAAATACAGGAAATATTGCGAGAACTTGTGCTGCAACAGGTGCGACACTACATCTTATTGAGCCACTTGGATTCTCTTTAGATGAAAAACACATTAAACGTGCAGGACTTGATTATTGGCATCTTGTAAAAATTAAAACTTATAAAAATTATCAAGAATTCTTAGAACAAAACAATTATCCTAAAGTATATATGGCAACAACAAAATCACGTCAAACTTATGCAGAAGTGTCTTATGAAGAAGATGCATTTATTATGTTTGGAAAAGAAACAGCAGGAATTCCAGAGGAAATTTTATTAGATAATAAAGAAACATGCATTCGTATTCCAATGATTTCAGAAGCACGTTCTTTGAATTTATCGAACTCTGTAGCGATCGTACTTTATGAAGCTTTAAAACAACACAACTTCGAACATCTTAAGACAGAAGGCGAATTACATCACTATCACTGGTAAAATAAATTTCCATAAAGACCTCTTTGAAATGTATAAAAAGTAAAATATTGTGTAATAATTGCAAATGAAAGTTTTGATAGAGTAGTTTTATTATTCTACCATCGTTTTGAGGAGGAAAATATGAAATTTTTAGTGAAGCGTGTTTTAGTAGTAGGACTAGCTCTTTTTACCAGCACATCACTTTATGCAAGTACAACGAAGCCGTCAATTTTTCCAAACTATACAGGGTTGTCAGCGAATATTTGCAAGGAGCATATTAATGTAAAAAGTTATCCTGATGAATATGCTGAGTGTATTGGTCAGACAACGAGTCGTAAAGTTTATATTATTGGTCAAAATAATGATTGGTATAAAGTAAATTTAAATGGTGAAGTTGGATGGATTGATAAATCAGATATTCAAATAGAAGATACCAATTATGTGCCTTATAGTAAGGTTTTAGGTGAAGAGATTGTGGATTATGGTAAACAGTTTATTGGTACGCCTTATGTATGGGGAGGTAATGACCTTAAAAAGGGAGTAGACTGTTCAGGACTTACAAAAGGTATTTATAAAACATTTGATATTCATATTACAAGACTTGCGGCAACACAAGTAGAAGATGGCAAGATTATTGATAAAAAAGAGCTTAGGCCTGGAGATTTAGTATTTTTTGATACAACAGGCTATAATACAGGAAAGATATCTCATGTAGGTATCTATGCAGGAAATAATATGTTTTTGCATGCAGATGGTACAAATGGTGTGATGCTCAGTAGATTAGATAGTCCGTATTATACACGAAATTATGTGACAAGTAGTCGCATTATTAATAGTTAATAGAAACACGGGGTTGCGAAAACAACCCCATATTTTTTATGTTAAGAAGATTTTTTAATATTTGCAAAGCAAATAAAGTATGTCATAATAGAAATAACGCTAAATATTAAAAAGAGGTTATAATAATGAATGAAAAAACACTCTATAAATTAGAATTTCATAAAGTACTTGAACTTGTAAAAATGCAAGCAGCAACAGAAGGTGGTAAAAATTTAATTAGTAAAATGCTACCTTCTTCTGATTTAGATATTGTAAAAAAACTTCAAGAGGAAACTGCAGAGGCCATTAAGATGAGCATTAAGCAAGGCAAATTACCTCTTGCAAAGCTTCATGAGATGAAGCCTATTTTAAAGCGTGTTGAAATGGGGGCTATTCTTGGTAGTGGCGAACTATTAGCTGTAAGAGATACGATGCGTATGACAAGACAAGTTAGAAATTACTATCAAGATGCCATTGCAACGGGTCAAACTTATGAGGTATTAAGTGAGCAGTTTGAAACACTTACATCTTATGCTATATTAGAACGTGAAATTAGCAGGTGCATTTTAGCAGTTGATCAATTTGCAGATGATGCAACGCCAGAACTATTTCAAATTCGTCGTCAAATTAAAAACTTAAGTGCAAAGATTAAAGAAGCGCTTCAAAATATAATCCATTCAAGTCACTATCAAGATATGATTCAAGATCCGGTTATTACTATGCGTCGTGAACGATATTGTGTTCCAGTTAAAGTAGAATACAAGGGTCAATTTAAAGGTATTGTACATGATCAGTCAGCTACAGGGGCAACTGTATTTATAGAACCAATGGCTGTTGTAGAACTTGGAAATGAGATTAAAAGCTTAGAAAGTAAAGAACAAGAAGAAATTGAAAAGTTACTTATTGATTTAACAAATCAAATTGCACCAATTACATTAGAGATGAATATTAATTATGAATATCTTGTAAAATTAGATGCGATTTTTGCACGTAGTGAGTTTTCATTAAAATATGATTGTCGTCAGCCACGACTTAATAATAAAGGATATATTAATCTAAAAAAAGCAAGACATCCACTTTTAAATAAAGAGACCGTTGTACCAATTGATGTTTATGTGGGAAAAAAATTTACAAGCTTATTAATTACAGGGCCTAATACAGGTGGTAAGACAGTTACGCTTAAAACAATTGGTTTATTTACATTAATGGCAGCAATAGGGCTTCAATTACCAGCAGCTGAAGAAAGTGAAATTGCAGTATTTGAAGGAATTTATGCAGACCTTGGGGATGAACAGAGTATTGAACAAAGTTTAAGCACATTTTCATCACATATGACCAACATTGTTGAAATTTTAAATGATATGAGTCTTAACTCACTGGTATTATTAGATGAGGTTGGGTCAGGAACAGACCCTATTGAAGGGGCTGCTCTTGCAATGTCAATTTTAGAACATCTTAGAAAGCAACAAATTCGCACAGTAGCAACAACTCACTACAGTGAACTTAAACTTTATGCATTATCTACTGACGGTGTAGAAAATGCAAGTGCAGAATTTAATGTGGAAACTTTAAGTCCAACTTATCGTCTATTAATTGGTGTGCCAGGAAAAAGTAACGCCTTTGCTATTTCAACTAAATTAGGACTGCCAAAACATCTTATTGATGATGCAAAAGAATTTCTTCAAAAAGAAAATGTTAAGATGGAAGACATTTTAGTAGATCTTGAACAAAGTAAACGTATGGCTGAAATTGAAAGCGAACGTGCTAAAGCTTACCGAGCTGAAGCAGAACGTTTAAAAGAAGAAATTCAAAATGAGCGTAAGAAAATTGATAAAGCTAAAAAGAAAATTCTAGAACGAGCAGAAACAAAAGTAAAGGAATTACTTAAGGCTGCAGAGTTAGAAGCAGATCAAACACTTAAAGAAGTACGTGCTGTTGCAAGAGATGCTAAAGTAATGATTGATGAACGTAGTCTTCAAAATGCAAAACAAAAAATGACTTCTACAGTAGAAGGACAAAAGAAACGTATTAGCAAAATTACAGGAAGCCATAAGAATGCGCCTAAGAAACTGACAAGTGTTCAAGTAGGGGAAGAGGTTATGGTGGCTTCACTTATGCAAAAAGGCATTGTTACCAAGGCTGTAGATAACAATGGAAAAGTAGAAGTACGCATGGGTATTATGCCAATGAAAGTTAATTTAAGTGATTTAATGCGTGTTGAAGAAAATGAAATAAAAGAAGCGCCAAAGAAAAAGGTACATGGTAAATCTTCTGCAAGTGGGGTAAGCTATGGAATAGGTAAAGCAGCTACAATTTCTACAGAAGTAGATGTACGCGGTATGATGGTTGATGAAGCTAATCCAATTGTAGATAAGTATTTAGATGATGCATATTTATCAGGATTAAAACAAGTAACTATTATTCATGGTAAAGGAACAGGTGCATTACGTGCCGGAATTACACAAATGTTACGTCGCCATCCTCATGTAGCAGCACATCGTCCTGGTACATTTGGGGAAGGTGAAATGGGGGTAACTGTAGTTACTATTAAATAGATTAAATACATGCTGTTCATAGTCATAAATGGGAGAGATATATTGCCTAAGGGAAGAATCAAAGAAGTAGAAAGAAGAGAGGAATACACATGCTTAAGATACTTATAATAGATGATGACACAAATATTTCTGAGCTTATTTCCTTATATTTAAATAAGGAAGGATATCAGACACAGGAGGTTCATAATGGGCGTGCAGCACTTACTGCTTTTGAAGAATATGGACCAGACCTAGTTCTTTTAGACATTATGCTTCCAGAATTAGATGGTTATGATGTATGTAAAGAAATTAGAAAGAAAAGTCGTACCCCTATTATCATGCTTACAGCTAAAGGTGAAGTATTTGATAAGGTGTTAGGACTTGAATTAGGTGCGGATGACTATATTGTTAAACCTTTTGATCCTAAAGAATTAATGGCAAGGGTAAAAGCAGTACTAAGAAGAAATATTATGCCAGTAGAAACTGTAGAAACTAAAAATCGCATTGTGCTTGATAATTTAGTTATTGATAAAGATAACTATTCTGTAACCTACGAAGGAAATCTTGTAGGATTACCACCTAAAGAATTAGAAGTACTTTATTTCTTAGCAAGTCACCCAAAACAAGTGTTTACACGTGAACAACTTTTAGATAAAATTTGGGGATATGATTTTGTGGGTGATACACGAACAGTGGATGTTCACATTAAGAGATTAAGAGATAAATTTGAGGGTGATCATACATGGAGTATAAAAACTGTTTGGGGAGTAGGTTACAAATTCGAAAAATAAAAGAAGACCTTAAGTTTCATCACTATTTAGCCGCCTAGTTACTGTATATATTAGTATATTAACTATTATTTTAATGATATTATTTATTACTTTTACAAATACATTTCGTGATTATTTTGTAGATTATACAAAGTCTTTAATGATTAAACAAGCTGAAAAATTAGCGGAGGAATTTTATAAATTAGAGCATTTTAGTGCCTATTGTGATGAAGGAATCGAAAAGATTTTTTATCGTATAGAAGTTTTAGAAAGTCAAATGGAATCTACAACTTGGATTATGAGACAAGATGGTCAAATATATATGTTTGCATCGAATGAAATTAAAGCTATTGAGAATCAAGTGCTTCTAAATAAGGAAGATATTGAAAAAGTATTTGAAGGAAATATGGTAGGAATTGAAAACGGCTTTAAAGAGTACTTTTCAATGCCTGTTTTAACTGTAGGATATCCTATAGAAACTAATGGTGAAACAATTTATGCATTATTTATTCATACGCCATTACCGATTATTTTATCTACAATAGATGAAGTACGTAATATTATTTTACAGGTTGTAGGATTTATTGGAAGTATTTTATTTATATGGATTTATTTTATTGCTAAGCGTATGACTAATCCACTTAAAGAAATGAATATTATTGCAAAGCAAATTGCAAGTGGACAGTTTGATAAGCGTATGGCTATTACAGGAAAAGATGAAATTGCACAACTTGCAGCATCTTTTAATAATATGGCACAAGAACTAGATAAGATAGAAGAAAATCGGAATAGTTTTATTGCAAACATTTCACATGATTTGAGATCGCCCCTTACATCGATTCAGGGATTTGTAACAGCTATGTTAGATGGCACGATACCAGCTGAGAATCAAGAAAAGTATTTGGAGATTGTGCTTAACGAGTCAAAACGTATGATTAATATGACCAATAAGATTTTAGATTTAAGTAAATTAGAAGAAGGCAGAGCAACTGTGGAGAAAGTGCCGTTAAATATTAATCGTATGTTACAAAATAGTGTCTTAACATTAGAGAATCATGCAAAAAGCAAGGGTGTAACAATTACCATGGATTTTAATAAAGAACATCAATTTATAATGGGTGATATGGATGGTATTAGTCGTGTGATTCAAAATTTATTAGATAATGCTTTGAAATTTGTAAATGAGAATGGACAAATTAAGGTAAAAACATCTTATTACAATCAAAAAGTATGGGTTCATATTAGTAATAGCGGTATAGCTATATCTGAGCAGCAGCAAAAAATGATTTGGAACCGATTTTACAAAGGTGATCGTTCAAGAGGTCAAGATAAGCGTGGCGTTGGATTAGGACTTGTTATTGTAAAAGAAATTTTAAAACAGCATGGTGAGATTGTTGGTGTGAAATCTGAACCAGGTGAAATGGTTGAGTTTTATTTTTCTTTAACGCCACAAAAAGAAAAATATGAAAATTAACAAAAACTTCATATTAGCGAATTATACTGACGAAAAAGATAAATTGACGGGAGGAAAACATTATGAGTGAATCAAATGATTTTAATCAAAATGAAGAATCAATAAGAAGAGAGGCATTAGAAGAGAGCCAATATACAAATGCAAGTCAGGCTGACGATAGTGCAACAATTCATAATATAGATCAAAGTGCAAGTCAAATTAATCAAGACACAAGTAGTTATGCGTATGAAACCAATCCAGTATATCAAACTCAAGAGATTAATAAGAAAACAGCTAAAAAATCAGGATGGCCTAAATTTGTAGCAGGGGTTACAATTGCTAGTTTAATAGGTGGTACAGCTATTGGTTCTAGTTTTGCATTTGTAAGTGCTAAGATGGATAAAGGCAGTGGGCTGGTTGTCGAGCAAGCTGTCACAGGCAATGGGGCAGATGGGATGGTACAACCTATTGCAACTAATAATACAATTACAGATATTGCAAATAATTTAGGGCCAAGTGTTGTTTCTATTTATAATACAAAAGTCGTTTCAACATTTTTAGGAAATTATGATGAGTCAGGTTTAGGTTCGGGTGTTATTTTTAAAGAAGATAGTGAAAAAATTTATATGGTAACGAATTGTCATGTTGTAGAAGGCGCAACGAGCTTAGCTGTTAATTTTTTAGGCAATACAAAAGTAGAGGGTGAATTAATTGGTAAAGATGTAACAACAGATTTAGCCGTTGTTGCAGTACAAAAAGCTAATTTAAATACAGAAACCTTATCAGCTATACGTGTTGCTAAACTTGGTAATAGTGATAAGGTACAAGTAGGGCAACTTGCAGTAGCTATTGGGACACCTATGGAAGCAGCTTTTAATAACACGGTTACAGTGGGGGTCATTAGTGCTATTAATCGAGAGGTACAAGTAGATGCTTCTCGTACAATGACTCTTTTACAAACAGATGCAGCAATTAATCCAGGAAATAGTGGCGGCGCATTAGTAGGACCAACTGGTGAAATAATTGGTATTAATACAATTAAAATGGTAGATAGCAGTGTAGAAGGAATGGGATTTGCAATTCCTATGAATACTGTAAAACCAGTTATTGAAGAGATTATTCAAAATGGTACAATTGAAAGACCAACATTAGGTATTATGGGTAGCAATGTAAGTTCAGATGCTGCACAAATGTATGAATTACCAATAGGTGTTTATGTTGCACAAGTGACACCAGGTGGTAGTGCCGATGTAGCAGGCATTCAAGCTGGAGATATTTTATTTGAATTTGATGGCACACAGATTACGGATATGAATCAATTGAAATCACTTATTGGTAATAAACGTGTAGGAGATAAAGTAGAAGTAAAAGTTGTACGTAATAAAGAAAAAGAAAATTCTTCATTTGACTTTAAAAGCAACACAACCAGCAAATGCACAATCTAGTATAACAAAATTATATTAATCATATAAAAAGAGCTGCTTAAAATAGCAGCTCTTTTATATGAGACGTTGAAATTATAGGATAGATTTGGTACTATTACTTGTAGAAGCAAATAGGGAGAGATCAAAATGGTAACAATAAGTGCATTAAAACCTCAAGAAACAGTCAAAGGCACATATTTATGTAAGTATAAACAAATATTGAAAAATAAAAATGGCAAAGATTATTGTACAATACGTCTTCAAGATTGTACAGGTACAATAGATGGCAAAATTTGGTCAATGCATAGTGGGATTATGCCTTTTGACGTAGATGATGTTGTAGAAGTTGAAGGAGAAGTGATTTTATATCAGGAAAATCTTCAATTTAATGTAAGTACAATTAAAAAAGTAGAAGAAGGTCAATATAATTTAAAGGATTATTTACCACATACTAAGAAAGATATTAATCAATTAGAAACAGATTTATTAGCTATGATTGATTGTGTGGAAGATAATTATATTAAAAATCTTTTAGAAAGTATCTTTTGTGAAGAAAGTATTTATGAACGTTTTATACAACACAGTGCTGCTAAGAGTGTACACCATGCTTATTTAAGTGGCTTATTAGAACATACTGTGACAGTTACAAAAATTGGAATGAAGATGGCAGACTTATATAATCATGTAAAAAAGGACTATGTTATAGCAGGGTGTTTATTACATGATATTGGTAAGCTTTACGAGTTAACACCATTTCCTAAAAATGATTATTCTGATGAGGGACAGCTTATAGGGCATCTTGTAATGGGAGCTGAAATAATCCATGATAAGGCAAGAAAAATCCAAGGTTTTCCAAGAGAAACAGAAATTTTACTGAAACATATTATAATTTCTCATCATGGTGAATATGAATATGCGTCACCTAAACGTCCTAAATGCATTGAGGCAATGATTGTACATTTGGCAGATTATTCGGATTCTAAACTTAAAATGTTAGAAGAAATGTTTCAAACAGTACCAATAGAGGATGAATATATTGGATATAATAAAATATTAGGAAGAAATATTCGCCAAATTAAATAATGAAGAATAAAAATAAAGATGGTCCTAAAAATAAGAGTTTAAAAATATCTGCCAATGAAGTCAATAGTTTTGTCTATTGCCCCTATCAGTGGTATTATAATCGTTACTATGGTCAAGCTGCTTTGAAGGAAAAATATAAGTCACTTAAAGATAAAAATAGTAAAGTAGAGAGCCAGTTTAAAAAAGGCTTACGTTTTCATAAGCGTTATTATATGCAGTATCGTATGCAGCAAATGTTAAAATTAGTAATCATACTAATAATTGTAGGGTTTAGCATATGGATGGTGATTAAATGGCATTAGTGGGACAGTTTATAGGTGTTAGTTTGATGACAGGTGCTTTATGGTTAGGATTAAGACCTACTATTACGGAAAAGCATAAGAAGGAAATAGGTGTTAGAGGTGCAAGTCCCATTTATGCAGACGAAAAGGGAGCTAAATTATTAGTAGCAGATACCTATGACTTACATGGAAAACCAGACTATATCTTTGAAACCTGGTGTTTAAAACGTTATATTCCTTTGGAAATAAAAAGTGGCCGTTTAAAAGCTGATGAAGAGCCACATCTAGGTGATATATATCAACTGGTGGCATATTTTTTAATCATAGAAGATGTTTATGGCAAAAGGCCACCTTATGGTAAATTAGTCTATGCAAATAAAACATTTAAGGTGCGTAATACAGCAAGGCTGAGACGTGAACTTAAAGGTATTTTAAAGCAAATGCGTGGGATGTTACAAGAGAAGTCTAAGGTAACGGTAAATCCAGAATTTACAAAATGTAAGCATTGTATATGTCAGAGGACAGTTTGTGAATTTCAAGAATAGGAGCGGTGACGATGAAAGAAAAAGAAACAAAAGTACAAGCTAATTCATCACTTTTAGATCGCATGATTCAACGTCAAATGAGTAATCGTTTACAAAATATGCATGAAAAAATTATAGCAAAAGCAATAAAGAGTCTTTTAATGAAAGATGACAATAAATATATGAACTAGGAGCATTCATGGAACAACCAATTTTAAAAAACAAGCATTATGAAATAGAAATTATTGACCTTGGGGCACAAGGTGAAGGTGTAGGTAAAATCGGTGAATTTACTGTATTTGTACCGGAAGCCATTACAGGAGACGTTGTTGAAGTACGTCTTATAAAAGTTAAAAAAAGTTATGGTTATGGAAAGGTTATGCAAATTATTTCGCCTTCACCATTTAGACAAGATTCTAAGTGTGCAGTTGCTGCAAAATGCGGCGGTTGTCAAATTCAACATATGAAATATCAAGTACAGCTTGATTTTAAAACAAAGAAAGTTAAAGATTGCATAGAACGTATTGGTGGCCTAAAAGACATTAAAGTCAAAGATACTTTAGGGATGGAAGTACCATATCATTATCGTAATAAAGCACAATATCCAATACGTAAAGAAGAAGATAGCATTCAAATGGGCTTCTTTGCACAGAAAAGTCATAGAATTGTACCTTCTAATAAATGTAGTATTCAAGATCCTAAGAATGAGCAGATTATGCAAATTGTAACGGATTTCTTAAATGAAAATCATATTACTATATATAATGAAGAAACACATAAAGGGCTTGTACGTCACTTAATGATTAAGACAGGTTATCATACAAATGAAATCATGGTTTGTTTAGTAATCAATGGTCATAAGTTATCCAAGGCAGATTTATTAGTAGCCGAACTTCGAAAGGTAGACGGTGTAAGTAGCATTTTACTTAATCATCAATTAGCTAAAACAAATGTTATTTTAGGTGGTGAGACAACACTGCTTTATGGTAAGGAATATATTATTGATAAAATTGGAGACTTAAGCTTTAAAATTTCTCCGTTATCATTCTTCCAAGTTAATCCACTTCAAACAGAAGTGCTTTATAAAAAAGCCCTAGAATATGCAGAGCTTACAGGTGAAGAAATTGTATGGGATGCATATTGTGGGATTGGTACAATTTCACTTTTCTTAGCACAAAAAGCTAAAAAAGTATATGGTGTAGAAATTGTACCTCAAGCAATTGAAAATGCTAAAGAAAATGCTAAGCTTAATGGTCTTACAAATGTAGAGTTCTTTACTGGAAAAGCAGAAGAGATTATTCCAACTCTGTATAAAGAAGAAGGCATTAAAGCTGATACAATTGTTGTGGATCCACCAAGAAAGGGATGTGACATCTATCTCTTAGAAACTTTAAAAGATATGGCACCACAGAAAATAGTATATGTATCATGTGATCCAGCAACTCTTGCAAGAGATTTAGCTTATTTAGTTAAAGAAGCAGGATATACAATAGGAGAGGTGCAACCAGTAGATATGTTTCCACATACAACGCACGTGGAGTGTTGTGTGTCGCTCAAAAAAAATTAAATAGCATTTGAAGGGAGGGTAAACCTATAATTGATAGTAGGTTTGCCTTCTTGATTAATTGTGATTGAATTGATGAACTGTGTAAGGATTTCAGAATTAAGCTCTGTAATGGTGTCATATGCTGAAATCTTTTTGATTTCTTTAGGCTCATCACCAAAATGTGTGCTTGACAGCCTAATTATTAGCCTGATAAAAACG
>NZ_BBCG01000082.1 GCF_001311925.1 Cellulosilyticum ruminicola JCM 14822 | reverse complement strand
GTTAACGCTTAGGATATTTCATAATTCAAAAGTTGCCTTCTGTGGATAAACTTTTTTATTTTTTATAAAAAAGTTCAAAAAATGGCGTCATTCAGTTCAGCCAGTAAAATTTGATATTTTTATCCACAGGCTTTGTTACAATATTTTTCTTTTAATTACTTAGAGTTATGCTGATACAGTTTGATTTTTTTGAACATCATTTAATCTTGACGCAAGCAGGATAATGTAATACCACTAGCAGTATCAACTAATGCATGCATTTTCCAACCAAACCATTTAATAAAGTTACCATTAGTGTTAAGAGAACTTTAAGACTGGAATATGTTCTACTTGCATAGCAATAAGCGCCATAAGAAGTTGCTTTTTAGAATAGCCTTTAGGACCTCGTCTTGAAAAAGATTCAGGGTATATTTCAAGAAAAAATGTAAAATCAATAGAAGTCAATATAGCCTCAAGTTTAGTAAGAGGTTTCAATTCGTAAAATTCGTCTAAAGTAATTAAAGATTGTTGTCGATACATATTTAACAGTTTACTCCTGTCGATGTGGATTATTTGCTTAAAATGTATATCGAATCGAGGTAGGCTGTTTTTTATATGCAATATAAACATTGTAAAATCAAGGGATAAAAATTATGAAATTATCTCATTTAATAATCTTTAATGTTTCATAAAGTCTATGCACTGGTAATCCCATAACATTATAATAATCCCCATCAATATGTGAAATATATAATGCCCCTTTACCTTGAATGCCATAGCTACCTGCTTTATCCATAGGTTCTTTAGTGCTCACATAATAATCAATTTCTTCATCACTTAACGCTTTCATCGTTACATTTGTTGTTTCTACAAAGGTGTGATCAATCCCTTTACTTTTTTGAATAAGTGCTACACCTGTACATACCTCATGGGTTCTGCCTGAAAGCTTACGAAGCATCTCTTTAGCTTCTTGCTTATTTGTTGGTTTGCCCATAATCTGACCATCCAGGCATACTACTGTATCGGCGCCAATTACAAGCTTATCTTCATTTTCCTGCGCCACTGCTAAAGCTTTAAGCCTTGCAAGGTCTTGTACATTCTTCTGCGGTGACGCTTTAAGGTCAATAATCTCTTCTACTTCTTTTGTTTGAATTGTAATTTTATCTACTAATAATTTAATTAATTCATGTCTTCTAGGAGACGCTGATGCTAAAATCATTTTTAACTCCTTTATTTTCTTTTTATATTACTTATTATGAAATAATCTTCGTATTTTATTTATAACATAATTAAAACTATTTCTTTAAGATTAGTTACTTATAATTTACGATAAACAAATACACCTAATAATAACCCTAAAATCGATGCAATGCTTAAATTAAATTTAATTTGTAATGAAAACCATATCACACCTAAGTTTACTTGTACAGGGGTATCTAAACCAAATTGTCCTGCATAATTCATCCAATTTAAGACTTGAACATTACGACACAATTCACCTACAAAATAACCTACTGTAAGTCCTGACAATAAACACAAGATAAGTACACCTGTTCGCTCAACAGCTTTACCGTTTGCCATACCAGAATCCCTCTCCTCATTTGTATATTTATTTCATTTTCCTAACCTCTTATTTAAGTATACTATATTCCTATATAAGCGTCACCTATATTTGTTTTAAAAATTACTTTTTATGGTATTTTACACATTATGAGATATATGTTTTTAATACTTAAAGCCCTTTCACTTTATTACGCTAAGTGAAAGGGCTCTTATCATATCGTTATTTAACCTAAACTTACACCATTACATAGATGCAGTTGACTTAGCTGGTACATCTGCCACATTAGGCGTATTAGGTTTTTTAGGTATTGTTGGCATATCTAATTTTTCTTTCATAACTTCCTCTAATAAGTTAGAGATAGCTTTTGTAGGACATTTTGCAGCACATTTACCACAAGAAGTACATTTTTCTGGATCAATAGTTGCAAAGTTATTAGCCACTGTAATAGCACCATTTTCACATTGACGTGCACAAAGTCCACAGCCCATACAACCTACTTTACAGTTATCTTTTACAGCTTTCCCTTTATCTTTAGATACACAGTTTACATGATAACTTGTAGAGATTGGTAACACATGAATAACTTGTCTTGGACATTCTCTTTGACAAGCACCACAACCTACACATTTTTCTTTATCAATCACTGGAAGACCCTCTTCCATATGAATTGCACCAAATTGGCAAGCTGCCGCACATGTCCCTAGACCTAAACAACCATAAGCACACATTTTAGGGCCACCACCCACTAAGTTAGCGTCTTTACAAGTTTGAATCCCTGCGTATTCAAATTTTGCTTTGGCATTTTCATGATTTCCTTTACATCTTACAACAGCCACTTGCTTTTCACCTGTAGCTGCTTCAATGCCCATGACTTTACTAATTGCTTCTACTTGTTCGCTATTACAAACAGGACAACCATTTACGGCACTTTCGCCACTTGCAATAGATTTTGCCATAGCATCACAACCTGCAAATCCACAACCACCGCAGTTTGCACCTGGTAAACATTCTCTAATAGCTTCTACTTTTTCATCTACTGGTACTGCAAATTTCTTAGCCGCAATGCCAAGTACAATCCCAAAGAGTAGCCCAATGCCTCCAATTAAAAGTACAGGAGTTAAAATTCCTTGTAACATCTTTTCCCCTCCTTATTTGATTAAATTTGAAAAACCTGCAAAGGCAATTGCCATAAAACCAGCTGTCATAAGGCAATTGGTAAGCCTTTAAATCCAGATAGCACATCATTGTCTTCGATACGTTCACGAATTCCTGCCATAAGGACCATAACAATTGTGAAACCTACAGCTCCACCTACACCATTTACAACAGATTCAATAAGTGAATAGTTATTTTGCATATTTAAGATAGAAACACCAAGTACAGCACAGTTTGTTGTGATTAAAGGTAAGAATACCCCAAGTGCACTATAAAGTGCTGGACTTGTTTTTTGAATAACCATTTCTACGAATTGTACAAGTGATGCAATCACTAAGATAAATGCAACAGTGTATAAGTACTCAAGTTTAAATGGTACTAAAATAAATTTATATACTAAATAAGTAAACATAGATGCAAGGCTCATAACGAAAGTAACTGCAGCACCCATACCGACAGCTGTATCTACTTTTTTAGAAACCCCAAGGAAGGCACAAATCCCTAAAAACTTAGAAAGTACAAAGTTATTAACAAGTGCCCCACCAATAAAGAGTAATAACAAGTTCATCTTTAATCCCTCCTAATGTTTTTTAGCCTTCAATGTATTTAAGATTGCCATTAAAATAGCAAGTGTAAAGAATGCACCTGGTGCTAAAATCATAATAATAGCTGGTGTATAATATGCTGGCATAACGCGGATACCAAATAATTCACCTACACCTAATACTTCACGGATAATACCAATTACTGTAAGAGATGCTGTAAATCCAAGTCCCATACCAAGTCCATCAAAAATTGATGAAATAGGACCATTTTTGAAAGCATAAGCTTCTGCACGACCTAAAATAATACAGTTAACAACAATCAGTGGAATAAATAAACCAAGCGTATTATATAAATCTAACATATAAGCTTTTAATAATAACTCAATCATTGTTACGAAACTTGCAATGATAACGATGAATGCTGGGATTCTGATTTTGTTTGGAATCACTTTTCTAAGAAGTGAAATTGCAAAGTTTGAACACATCAGTACGGCTGTTGTTGTAAGTCCCATGGCAAAACCATTTGTAGCACTTGTTGTAACGGCTAAAGTTGGACACATCCCTAATACTTGCACAAATGTAGGGTTATCTGTCACTAAACCAGCTTTAAGTCTTTCAACTAATTTACTCATTATAAATCCCCCCATTCTGCGCTATGTGCGTTTATGTACTCTGTAGCTGCATTTACAGCGTTTGTTACAGCTGTTGATGTAATAGTTGCCCCTGTAATGGCTTGAATTTCTGTATCAGCTGGTGCCACTTTTGTCACTGTAAGTGGTGCCACTTTTCCTTTGAATTGGTCAGAGAATGTAGGTTTTTCAGCATTTGCACCAAATCCAGGTGTTTCTGAGTGACTTAAGATTTTAATACCTTCTACACTACCTTCTTGATTGAAGGCTACTAACATTTGAATCGCACCGCCGTAACCATTTGGTGTTACTTTTGCGACATAACCCATTGGAGCACCACTAGATTTTGCAACGAATATTGCAGCTACATCGCCTTCTGTAGCGCCTTCCACTTCTACAAACTCATCAGCATCTGTTAAAAGTGCTTTCATTGCTTCCATTTGTGTTTTCGCATTATTTTCTTCAATAATAGGTTTTGTTACCTGATAGATGCCACCTAAAAGACCTGTACAAATACCTGTTATAAGGAAAAGAATAACGCCAAGCTTTAAAATATCTTTCATGCTATTTTTCCTCCCCGAAACGTTTTTGTTTAATGTAACGATCGATAAGTGGTACTGTTAAGTTCATAAGTAAGATACTGTAACTTACACCTTCTGGGTAACCACCCCATAATCTAATAACTGTTGTAATAATACCAGCACCTACTGCAAAGATGATTTGACCTTTTACAGTCATAGGTGTTGTTGTATAGTCAGTTGCCATGAAGAATGCCCCAAGTATTGCCCCACCTAAGAAAAGTGATTCAAAGCTAAGAAATGTGCCCATACCACCAAAGATAAGTGTCATGACAAAAATAGTTCCTAAATAACAAACTGGAATATGCCATTTAATCACACGACGTGCAAGTAAATAAATACCACCAATTAAAAGAGCTAAAGCTGATGCTTCACCAATACACCCACCTACATTTCCAATGAAGGCATCCATGAAACTTGGCATTTGATCAAATAAATCATTTTTCATCAGTTCAAGTGGTGTCGCACCTGTTACCGCATCGGCTACAAATTTACCTGGAATAGTTTCTGTAAAAGTACGCATAGCTGTAGGATAAGCAGCTAAAAGCGCTGCACGTCCTGCAAGGGCTGGGTTGATAAAGTTTTGACCGATTCCACCAAAAATTTGTTTTGCAAATATAATTGCCACAAGTGAACCTACAATAATTGCATAAATAGGTGCACCCACAGGCATATTAAAAGCAAGTAAAATTCCTGTAACCACAGTACTTAAATCTTTAATTGTGCTTGGTCTTTTAAAAATCTTTTCCCATCCCCACTCAAAGAAGACACAAAAAGCAACACAGAGTGCTGTTACAAATAATGCACGCATGCCATAAAAATAAATTCCTGCAATAAGCGCTGGCATGAGGGCAATAATTACATCTAACATAATACTCTTTGTTGTATGTTTTGCTCTAACATGTGGTGAAGAGGATACTGTTAACATCTTTTCCATTGTTCATTCTCCTTTTTATTTTTTAGCACGCGCTGCTGCTTTGGCTGTACGAATACTTTGTACTAAATCTCTTTTAGCTGGACATGTAAATGAACAGCAACCACATTCAATACAATCCATACCATTATTTGCAAGGAAAGTATCAATATGTCCATGCATAGCCGCACGGTGAAGTGTATTTGGTACAAGAGACATTGGACAAACATCTACGCATTTACCACAACGGATACAAGCTGTTGTTTGATCCTTGCTCATTTCTTCTTCTGTAAAGCATAAAATCGCAGAAGTTCCTTTTACAACGGGTACATCAATATCACTCATGGCAGTTCCCATCATAGGACCACCTGCAATAATTTTCACAGTACGTTCTGGATCCCATCCTGCTTTTTCAAGTAATTGACGGTATGAACAACCAATTTTTACTTCTAAGTTACAAGGATTTTTAACACCGCTACCAGATACTGTTACAATACGTCGCATAATAGGACGTCCTTTTACAACTGCACGATAAATCGCTACAATTGAGTCAATGTTATGTACAATACATCCTACATCAATAGGAAGTTTGCCACTTGGTACTTCACGTTTTGTTGTGGCGTAGATTAAATGTTTTTCAGAACCTTGTGGATATTTTGTATGAAGCAACGCCACTTCAATGCGTTCTTCTTTTGCTGCAAGTGCTTGAAGTTTATTTACTGCATCCATTTTATTATCTTCAATACCAATAATGGCTTTTGCATCTTTAAAAACACTTAAAAGTACTTTAAGCCCACCTATGATTTCTTCGCTACTCTCTAACATCACACGGTGGTCAGAAGTTAAATAAGGTTCACATTCTGCACCATTAATAACGATATATTCAGCTTTTTTATCTTTTGGTACAGAAAGTTTGACATGTGTTGGGAATGTTGCTCCACCCATTCCTACAATTCCTGCTTCTTGAACTATTTTCACAAGTTCCTCTTGTGTTAAATTTGAATAGTCAGGTTTAGCATTTTGAGCCATTTCTTCTGATTCTTCAAATTCACCATCCTGCGTAATCACAACGCACATATCCTTTGTTCCGCGATGTGTTATACGTTCTTCTACAGCTTTTACTGTACCCGATACGCTACTATGGATTGGTGCTGACACAAAGCCACCAGCTTCCCCAATTTTTTGTCCTACAAGCACGCGGTCACCTTTTTTTACAATTGGTTTAGCGGGTGCGCCAATATGCTGAGACATTGGGAAAACTAATTCATCTAGCGGCATTAAAACTTCAATCGCTTTATTTTGCGTTTCAGTTTTATGATAGTCTGGATGAATACCTTTTTTGAAGGTTAATATATTCATATAGATCCCCCTTTGTTTTTTTGATAATTTAAATTATATCATTTTAATCCAAACAAATAAACAAATTTGTAATTTTATTTACCTTTTCAACGAAATTGTGTATTTCTATTCAAAACAGCTCGTTTTTTGTATATTTTTAGTTTATTTTTTCACAAGCTAAAATCATATTTTCATTAATATAGTCTTTCAGCCATAGGAGAATTTCCATTTTCTGAATCTCCACATCACCTAGAATTTCTTTTATCTTATTTGTATTCATCTGAAAGCTATTTACTTGTTTTTCTTTTCTTTCATAAATATATGTATAAATATACTGAATCTCTGGATGTCCCATAATGAGTGTCATCATCGTGCTCCCTATATCTCCTAAAGGGGTTCTATCAATATGACTATAACACATTTGTGCTGTCACCATGGTTCCTTTTCCCTCTTCACTTGTAATATGTAACTGGCCTTCACAAAGTTCACAGCGATGAGCTAAAAGTGGTAATCCTAATCCAACTTTTCTCGTGCTTCTTGTCGTTACAAAAGGGCTTGTTACACTTTGACACATTGCTGCTGGCATCCCCTTGCCATTGTCTTTAATTTCTATAACCAATTGATTCTTCACAGTTAACTCACTAACTGTAATTTCAATAAGCGTCGCCCCTGCCCTTATACTATTTTCCACAATATCTAAGATATGAAGTGATAAGTCTTTCATCTTTTCCCCCCTATAGCCTGCTATCCAAGGATTATTTATGCATTAAAATTTTACTTCTAATATATGTCATCGCTTCATAAATTACTACCGTTTTATAGGCACCTTTCTCTTTTAGGCATAAAAATAGTTATCCACTTAAACTTGGATAACTACCTTTTAATCTATTTTGTAAAAAGTATCTATAAGACATATTATAGATACTTTTTGCATATCAATTATTTTTTAAGAAGACGTACACTAATCATATTTTCAATGCCTTCAATTTTTGCAACTTGTGCTTCTGATACAGATGTATCTGTATCAATTAATGTGTAAGCAAAGTCTCCACGGCTTCTATTTGTCATATCGCAAATATTGATACCTGCTTCTGCAATGATATTTGTAATTTGACCAATCATAGCTGGTGTATTTTTATGAATCATTGCAAGACGGCAGTCTGTACCCCATGCCATTTGACAAGCTGGTAAGTTAACAGAGTTTGTGATATTACCATTTTCTAAGTAATCTCTTACTTCTTTCACAGCCATAGCAGCACAGTTATCTTCTGATTCAGCTGTAGAAGCTCCTAAGTGAGGAATTGTAAGGATTTTATCATTATTCATAACGTCTTCTACCGGGAAGTCTGTTACATATTTTGCTACTTTACCACTTTCAAGAGCAGCTTTTAAACCATTATTTTCTACAAGTGTGTCTCTTGAGAAGTTAAGGATACGTACGCCATCTTTCATTTTAGCAAATGCATCTTCATTAAGCATATGTTTTGTAGCATCTAAAAGAGGTACGTGAATTGTAATATAATCAGCTTCTGCAAATATTGTCTCAAGATTTGTAGCATGTTTTACATTTCTTGAAAGTCCCCAAGCTGCATCTACTGAAATATAAGGGTCATATCCGATTACTTTCATACCAAGTGAATTTGCGGCATTTGCAACCATAACACCGATAGCACCAAGACCGATTACACCAAGTGTTTTGCCTAAAATTTCTTGGCCTGCAAAAGCACTCTTACCTTTTTCTACTTGTTTTGCCACATCAGATTCTAATGTACGTACCCAGTTAACACCACCTACAACATCACGAGAAGCTAATAAAAGACCAGCAATTACTAATTCTTTAACAGCGTTAGCATTTGCACCTGGTGTATTAAATACAGCAATACCTTTTGCTGCACATTCCATAATAGGAATATTGTTAACACCTGCACCAGCTCTAGCAATAGCTTTTACGCTTTTTGGAAGTTCCATATCATGCATTTTAGCACTTCTTACTAAAATCGCATCAGCGCCTTCTACTGTTTCAGTAACTGTATAATTTTCGTCTAATAAAGATAAGCCTGCTTTTGAAATTTTATTAAGTGTGTAAACGTTATACATGATTATGCCTCCTTATTTTCTACTTCGAATTTCTTCATGAAATCTACAAGTTTTTGTACACCTTCAAGTGTCATAGCATTGTAAATACTTGCACGCATACCACCAACACTTCTGTGTCCTTTAATATTTACAAGACCTTCTTTAGCTGCTTCTGCTACGAATTTTGCATCAAGGTCTGGATTACCTGTTACAAATGTTACGTTCATTAATGAACGGTCTTCTTTAGCTGCTGTACCTTTGAATAACTCTGATTGATCAATGTAATCATAAAGAAGTGCAGCTTTTTCACGGTTTCTTACTTCAAGAGCTTCTACGCCACCTTGCCCCTCAATCCAATCGAACATTAAACCTAACATATAAATACCATATGTTGGAGGTGTATTGTACATAGAACCATTGTCAGCCATTAATTTGTAATTAAGCATTGCAGGTACTTTTTCATCTACTTCACCAATAAGGTCATTACGGATGATAACAAGTGTAACCCCTGCAGGTCCTAAGTTCTTTTGTGCTCCAGCATAAATCATACCGAATTTAGAAACATCAACTTTTTCTGAAAGGATGCAAGAAGACATATCTGCTACTAAAGGCACATTACCTGTTTCTGGGTATTCATGGAATTTTGTACCATAAATTGTGTTATTCGCACAGATATAGAAATAATCTGCATCTTGACGATATTCAGATGGGTCTACTTTTGGAATATAGCTGTATTTATCTGCTTTAGATGAACCAACTACTTTAATATCTCCATATTTTTGAGCTTCTTTAAGTGCTTTAGAAGCGAATGCACCTGATTCAATATAATCTGCTTTCTTAGAATTTCTAAGTAAGTTTAATGGAATCATGGCAAATTGAAGAGAAGCTCCACCTTGTAAGAAAAGTACTGTATAGTTATCTGGAATGCCCATGATTTTACGAAGTTTTGCTTCTGCTGCTTCAATGATTGCTGCATATGGTTTTGAGCGGTGGCTCATTTCCATAACACTCATTCCTGCATCTTTATACTCTACTAATTCTTTTTGTGCCTTTCTAATACCTCTAATGGTAACGCTCCTGGTCCTGCTGAAAAATTAAATACTCGCATCACATTTCCTCCCAAGTTTTCTGTTTATTTTTGTATATTTTATTATATTTATTTATTATCAAGATTATATTCTCAATTTTAAATTTAGTCAATATTTCTAAAATATTTTTCTAGAATATAGGACAAATTATGACAAGGTTGCAACCATGACAGCTTTAATAGTATGCATACGGTTTTCAGCCTCATCAAATACCACAGATTGCTTACTTTCAAACACTTCCTCTGTTACTTCATAACCTTTAACAGCTGGTAAACAATGCATAAATAAGACATTAGGATTACCTGTCTTTTGCATCATTTCACTATTTACTTGATATGGTTGTAATAAAGCAATACGTTCTTTAGCTTTTTCTTCTTCACCCATAGAGAACCATACATCTGTATAAATAACATCTGCACCTTTTACAGATTCAATATCACTTGTAATTGTTACTTTCGAACCGCTCTCTTTTGCATAGCCTTCACATACTGCAACATGATTTTTATCTGGCCATAATGCTTCTGGTGCTAAAACAACAATATCTACACCCATTTTTGCACAACCAATCAGTAAGCTATTTGCCATATTAAAACGACCGTCCCCTACAAAAACAAATTTCTTACCTTTTAATGTCCCTAAATGCTCTTTCATTGTTAGAAGGTCAGCTAAAATTTGTGTAGGATGATAAAGGTCAGTAAGTCCATTATATACAGGTACTCCACTATATTTTGCAAGATCTGTTACAACTTCCTGTGAAAATCCTCTAAATTCAATGGCATCAAAGAAACGTCCAAGTACACGTGCTGTATCGGCTACACTTTCTTTGTGTCCTAATTGAATATCATCTTTTCCTAAGTATTCTGGGAAAGCCCCTTCATCATTACAAGCTACTGTAAATGCGCAACGTGTACGTGTAGAAGGTTTTTCAAAAATAAGTGCTACATTTTTACCTGCTAAAAGATTACCTTTCACACCCATGCGTTTTTTAGCTTTTAGCTCCGCTGCTAAATCTAATAAATAGCCAATTTGTTCTGGTGTGAAATCATGTAATGTTAATAATGATTTTCCTTTTAATCCAAACATAGTCTACCTCCGTATATTTATAAATTTAACTGCATTTTTATTAAGATTCTACAATTATACATAAGTAAATTATAAAAAACAATAGTTTTTTAAATTTTTATAGATTTATATAAAATTATATAAATCTATATCAATTGAATTTGATTTAGTTATATCTTTTTAACTATTTTTTATAATTGCTATTTCTGCTTATGCATGACCCTTTACAAATAATTTATTTAAGTATCTGATCTTATTAAGATCAATAAATCATAATAGCCTGATGCACCTCAACTAAATATTTCTTAAAGTCATATCCCACGAAATACTTGGAATCAATTACATCTTCCGAGACTTCTTCCTTGCGATAAAAAGGTGGACAAGGATTTAAAACAGCACCTTCATTGGCCTTTTGCATGACTTCCTTTGTAATCCGGAAATCTTTAAAATCTACTAAGGCCTTTGACGGTATTGAATCTGTACAAATCACATCTTTTTCTTGAATAGCTTTATCCAGGCTATAATATGTTTTCACCCCTTCTATCTCATAACCTTTTGGGCAACACGCCGAAAACTCAAGTCCCAGCACCTTAGCTGCTGCTTTCCAAGTATATCCGATATTGCCTGCTAGGCCACAAAACAGATATTTATCCTTTAGAAAATCTTTTCTAATCTTAGATAAGGCATATAAATCTGTCATAATTTCACAAGGATGATTCTGGCTAGTCATAGCATTAATCACAGGAACCTTTGAATACCCTGCTAACTTCTTAAGCACATCCAATGCTGGATATCTTATAACTAATAAATCTGCCCAGTTATTTAAGTAGCCACAGACATCTCTTAAGTCTTCTTTTTTATCAATTACCTCATTTGAAAATGAAATAACCTGTCCGCCTAATAAATAAATGCCTCTTTCAAAGGCTACTCTTGTACGCACACTTGATTGAGGCATAAATAATA
>NZ_BBCG01000081.1 GCF_001311925.1 Cellulosilyticum ruminicola JCM 14822 | reverse complement strand
CCTAACACCTATTCTGATATTAGATTTTGTGAAGATGTAATAGATGCTCTTGGTAAAGTGCCACAAGTCAATGTATTAGTAGATGGTGCTTACTATTCTTATGAAATGGATCAAAAGGCTAAAAAACAAGGATCATGTTAAAACCAAGTCAATTAATAGGAAAAGCACCAGTATAGGAGAAATTACCATATAGTTCTTTTGAAGTAAATGAAGAAACGCAAAAAATAGTCTTATTCCCTAATAAGGAAATACCACAAATGAGCTATTTTAGTAAAAATAGCCATACAGCAAAATATAAGAACGAACAATGTGAAAATTATCCACTACGTAATCAATGCCCGAGTAAAAAAGAAAAAAAGGGCTATAGTGTTAAGGTTAGCAATAAAAGTTATAGTAACAGTAAGATTCGTGAATTAATGCAAACAAAAGAATATATCAAGTGGATGCCATGCCAGTTCGTGGCCTTTTGCGCTCAAAAATAGTGTTTGGCTTCAAAATTGGAGCATATAATTTCAATAAACTGCTAAGATACCTTAAGAAAAAAAGGTATCTTAACTTCGGATACAATTTTAAGTATAGAGATATATACATTTATTGGTAAAAAATTAAGTATAATAGAGGATGTAAATAAATGTAACTATAATAAGACTTCAAAAACGTTAGTTTTGGAATCTAATCATTTATATGATTTATATGGGATATGCCATTATGAGGTGAATTCTATTTTTTGCATGTGTTGAAGTCTATATTCGCTTGGTGTAAGATTAGTAATTTTCTTAAATTGACGCATGAAATGAACATCATTGGCATAACCACATAATTCAGCAATATTTTTTATAGATAAGTCGGTTGTTGTGAGATTATATTTAGCTAGCTCTATTCTGGCATTGATAATATCATTGGCACAGGTTATGCCAAAACGTTTTTTATACAGTTTTTGAAAATAGCAAGGACTTAAGGTGATTTCATGAGCAAGCCATTCCACAGTCCATTTTTTATAAGGAAAGTTATAGATTTTACTACGTAATAAATCAAGCTGTTGATAACGTGGTATAAGTTCATTTGAATGAGCTGCATTATAAGATTCAGCAAGTTTGATGAAAAAAATTTGAAAATATCTATCCAATGTTATAGATTTGTAAAGATTATCAGAATATACTTCATAAGCCATTTGTTTGATAAGAAGTGAGAAAAAGGAAACATCTATGAGTTGTATAGGTGTTTCAAATGGAATATTTAACTGCTCAAGGTAGTGAATTTCATTTGGAGCAAGATTGAAATGAAACCAATCATTAGAAAATGGTTGTTCATAAGCCTCATAATATTGAGGTGATCCTTTTTTATAGAGAAAAAAGGTATTAGGAGATGTATGTATAGGCTGTCCATCTATGTAAAAAGTAGCAGGACTTTTAATAATAAGTGCTAAGTAATTATTTGAACCATTAGGACGAGTAATTTTAAAATCCATATTATGAGTATAATTATGACCAATATATTCAATTTGCATATAAAATCCTCCTTTAGAACATAATTTATCAGCAATATAACATGATATATCATTGTAGCAGTAAATTAAGAGAGTTACAATATTATCAAAATAATATGTGTAAGGGGATGTTTAAAATGCGTAAAGCTTTTGCAATGATTGCTCTTGCAGCAATGGTTATGAGTTCAATGGGAACAACAGTTATGGCAGCTCCAAGTGCTAGCATAGTAAATGGAAAACAAAACATAGTTATTAACGGTAACTTTAATGAAGGAGACCTTGCATGGGCTCATTTCACATGTGAAAACGGAGAAGGGGACGTAACATATACAAACGGTGCAGCTAAAGCTACTATTACAAATACAGGGGACGTAAACTATAGCTTACAAGTTTATAATGAAGGTTTTACACTTCACAAAGGTGGAAAATATGCTTTAAAATTTGATATTACTTCATCTATTCCAAGACAAGTTGACTATCGTATCCAATTAAATGGCGGAGATTATCGTGGATATATTGATGGTAGAGTAGATACTAATAGTACTACACAAACAGTTATTGGCGAATTTACAATGAAAGATGACACAGATAAAGTGCCAAGACTTGCATTCAACTTAGGAAAAGTTAATGAAAAAGATTTACCAGAACATACAGTAACTATTGATAATGTTGGTGTATATCTTTTAGATGGTAGTGGAATTACAGATGATGGTGAAGTAGAAGTTAAAGAACAAAATATTATTCTTAACCAAGTAGGTTACTTACCAAATGATTCTAAACGTGTTGTATTTAGAGGAGACGTAAAAGATACAGAATTCAAAGTAGTTCGGGCTGATGGTAAAACTGTTTATACAGGAAAAATCGGTGCTGGAAGCTTTAATGCTGGTGCACAAGAAACAACACATATTGGTGATTTCTCATCTGTAACAACACCAGGTACATACAAAATTACAACAGATTCATTAGGTGAATCTTATACATTCAAAATTGATGAGGATGTATATAAAGATGTATTAAAAGATGCAGTAAGAATGTTCTATTTACAAAGATGTGGTGAAGAACTTCCAGAAAAATATGCTGGTAATATGCACCATCCTACATGTCATACAACTATGGCAACTATCTACGGAACTAATGAAAAAATTGATGTTTCTGGTGGATGGCATGATGCAGGTGACTATGGACGTTACGTTGTAGCAACAAGTAAAACAGTAGGAGATTTAATAACAGCTTATAATGTAAATCCAGCTGCTTTTGGTGATGATACAAACATTCCTGAAAGTGGAAATGGTACACCAGATATCTTAGATGAAGTAAAAGGTCAATTAAAATGGCTCTTCAAGATGCAAAATAAATCAAACGGTGGTGTATATCACAAAGTAACATGTAAAGACTTCCCTTCATATGTTATGCCAAATGAAGAAACAGCACCACTTATCGTATGTCCAATCTCAACAACTGCAACAGGAGACTTTGCAGCAGTTATGGCGATGGGATATGAAACATTCAAAGATACAGATACTAAATTTGCAAATGAATGTTTAGCAGCAGCAGAAAAAGCTTGGGATTACTTAGTACAACAACCAAGTCAAATCGTAACCAATCCATCTGGCATTGTAACAGGTGAATATGGCGATAAAAAAGATGCTGACGAAAGATATTGGGCAGCAGCAGAATTATTCAAAGCAACAGGTAAGAGCAAATACAATGATGCATTCAAAAAACTTGCTGGACAAAATATCGAAACAGGATATGACTGGCAAAGTGTAGGAAGCTTCGGAAATGATGCTTACTTAGCAGCAAAAGGAGCAGACAGTGCAATCGTTGAGAAAATCAAAGGTCAAATCAAAAAAGATGCTGATAAAGTATTAGCAGCAACTAAAGAAGATGCATATGGTACAGCTAATGAAGGTGTATTCTATTGGGGAAGTAATATGGCAATCCTTAATGATGCAATCTACATGCAAGCAGCTAATGCTATAGCACCAAATAATGAATATATTGATTATGCAAAAGAACATGTAAACTACTGCTTCGGTAAAAATGCGTTAGCAATGTCTTTTGTAACAGGATACGGTTCAAAATATCCAGAAAAATTACATCATAGACCATCTATGGTTAGAGGAGCAGCTCCGGGTATGATTGCTGGTGGTGTAAACTCTCAACTTGAAGATAGCCGTGCAAAAGTATTCTTAAGAGATGTAGCTCCAGCTAAATGTTATCTTGATGATCCAGAAAGCTACTCTACAAACGAAGTAGATATTTACTGGAACTCAGCTTTAGTACATGCTTTAGCTAGACTTGACTTAGTAGGCAAAGCATCTCAAGGAAATCAAGGTGAAAACCAACAAGGCGGAAATCAACAAGGTGAAAACCAAGGTGGAAATCAACAAGGCGGCAGTCAAGAAGTTACTCAAAATCCAGGATTAGATGTAAAGTTAAATACAACTGGAAATAGCATAGTTAATCAAACATATGAAATTAAAGCAACAAGCCAAAATGCAATTGATTTATCTAAAGTAGCAGTTAAATACTACTTCACAAAATCAGATTCAAAAAATATGAAATGCTGGATTGATTGCAGTGATGCACAACTTAATGTAGCTCCATGGTACGTAGCTTTAACAGGTAATACAAATGGTAAATTAGGTAAAGATAGCAAAGGTAACTACTTAGAAATAAGCTTTGATAAAGCAATGGAATTAAAACAAAATGAAGGTACTGTAAAAGTTCAAGCTCGTATTACTAATGAAGATTGGTCAGATATTAGCGGATTTGAAGAAGTTAATACAGTTGTAACTTATGACGGTAAAGTAATCAAATAACAAAGTTGTTTATAAATAGGGAAAGGGAGTAGTATCAGGTTCTTACTCAACTTTGGGTATTTTAAAGATGGCTCGACAAAAAAGTGGTATTTTTGAATGCCATTTTTTGTTGAGCTATTTCCTATGTTTTGATAGACTGATAGTATATCAACGAAGGGTAACATTATAAATGAAATACAAAGAATTAAATATCAATAAAAAATTATTTGCTAAGGATTATCTAGTCTATGACTGGGTAGAATCTGATGAAGAAATACATATCTATATAAAATCTAAATCATGTAAAGCTATTTGTCCAAATTGTGGAGAGACGAGTAGCTTTTTTATGCTACATATGTTCGTAAAATACAAGCGGTGCCTATACATTTAAAAACAACCTATCTTCATGTTACTGCCTATAAATATAAATACCTCAGATGAAGTAGATTTGGGGCCAACTACTTTTTACAAGAATGTTGTGGTAAGATATATGTGTTATGATAAGAAAGAATAAAGGCTAATGAAAGCTTAGTGAAAGAGGTGAAGGAATGAACTTATTAGAGATCTATGAAGATTATATAGCTATAAATAATGAATATGCAGCATGGATTGAAACACTTGTAAATGAAGATTTTCAAAATGATGCGCAGCCAATTATTAGAATTAGACTGCAGGACACAAAGGAACAATTTCAAAGACTTATGGAAGTGTGTAGCGCACTTGAAGTAGATGCTGAAAATGAGGAAAACTTTAAGGATTTAAGATATCTTATAATGGATAGCTTGTTTTTAGCTGGAGATCTTGAAACTTATTTTAAACTAGGAGAATTAGGGCGTTTTAAAATGCGTGTACTTAACTACTTAAATAAAAAGAGAAGAGTAGATATGTTCAGTGAAAAACCTAGTGATAGTTGTCGCGCGGGAATGTAAAGTTAAGATAGATTAGAAATATATTTAGATAAAAGAGATAGGAAAGAAGCACTGCTGAAAATAAAAGATAGTTTTGGTGTGCTTCTTTTTTATGTTTAAAAATAAATATTTATGCATATAAAATGAATAAAGAAGAGGCGCTACAAAATATATTTATAACAGTTTGAGCGCAAAAAAATAGAATTAGAGATTGAAAAGTTTAGTATATATAAACAGCTCGGAAGAAAATATGAAGAGCAAGGGCAGATGTAAAAGTTATGAAAGTATAAGAAAAACTAGGAGTTATTAGTAAAAACTTACAGTTTATTATATTGGATACAATTGTGGATAAAAAATGTGTTTGTAAATTATGTATATAAAATATAGGGTGAAGTAGGGGTCTGAGGGGAGGCTGATGTTAAAAGGGGGGATTTTTGGGTATTTCCATTAGTTTGCAAGGTTAGAGAGCGATTTGAGGTATGAAATAAGAAGGGGTTAAGATGGTTGAATATAGGCCTAGATAAAGTTTATAAAAAACTGGGGATAAGCTGTGGATAGATGTGGAAAACTAAAAACAAAAAGCTGACAGTTGTTAGGAAAAATTACTATATAAGTTATTTTTTTAGGTGGATTACGTGTACTTTAACACATTTTAGAAAATGGAGCTTGGGATAATAGAACTAATGTATATCTTGAAAATAAAGTTTAACCACTTTAACAATATTTCAAAATGTGATTTAGCTTTTGTGCAAAATAAAATGGAAAAGTTGATTTAAGACTTTGATAGTTAAGTTTGAAGTTTTTGTCAGGTGAATAGCGTGGTATTAAAACTTGCGTTTTTAGAAACGTTATTTAGAACGCTTAGAGAATGTGAATATAGTGACCATCAAATTGATGATGAAGATAATGCATTTGAAGTTATGGATGAAATAATATTGTAAGAGTAAATATCCGATTTGGCGTGTAGGTTTAGTTGCAATTCATGTTTGATTAATTCTATAGTAGGTGTAGATGCGTTGATATATGCTAAAATAGGTGTTTCTTGAAATATAATGGATTAGATATTTTTTAGAAACTTATAATGAAGTTATAAAGTGCTGAAATGTTGATATGATGTGATTTAATCATAGTAAAATAGTTATATCACAAATGTGATTAAGCTAGTAAACACAAGAGATTGAGGGCATTGCTACATAGAATGATAAAGGGAAAAGAAGAAATGGGAAAAATACCATTAAAATACATAATCACTAAATAATCATCAATTAATCACTAATAATCATAAGGTGATGAAGATATGATTATATAGTGATTAAATAATCAATAAATGATTAAAAAACGATGATAAAAATCCCTGAATGATGGTAGAAAATTATTCTTGATGATGATTTAGTATGTATAGTATAAAAGTGGGATTAATGGTATTGATTATGTGATAAAATATCTTTTATAATAGATAAAAAATACTGTAATACCAGTGTTTTAGTAGTTATAGCATAAAATGAATATAAGAGGCACTATGATGGAGAAGACGATTACAATACAACAAGCGGCGGCTCAGATTTTAGCCGAACATAAGAAACCTCTTAAATCTAAAGATTTAGCAAGGTTAGCGCAAGAAAGAAAATTAGTGGCACCAAGTGCTGCGAAAGATCCTATTCAATCACTATCACAAGTTATTGAACGTAATATTAGATTAGATAAAGGAAATAAGCCAAGATTAATGTTTGTGGAGACACCGACAGGACGATGTATTGCTTTACCAGCTTGGTATGAGAAGAAGAAAGAAGAAAAACAAGAAAAGAAAGAAGTTATACATCAAAAGGTAGAAAAAGTAGAGATAAGTATACCTGTTGATATTTTAAATAAAGTACAGTTATATCAGACAAGTTTTAAATTACCTTCTGTAGAGGCTGCGATTGTACAATTAACTAAAAAGGGTTTAGGTGCAGCTGCTAATGATTTGATTGAGAAGTTAAAGATAGAGCTGGAAGGCTTGTAAAACAAGAGATGTAAATAGTGTAAAAAAATTACACTTTGTTTTTGGGCAAGTTGTAGGAGTGAAAAATATAGATGTTAGTAAGATTAGAAATAGAAAACTTTAAGTCTTTTAAAGAAAGAGCTGTATTAGATTTTGAGAGTACAAATTATAAGATTCTGAAGGATACTCATGTGACAAAAGAGTAAATATTAAAAGGAACTGTTTTTGTGGATAGTAATCCAGTTCTAGAGCGAATCGGAGAGACTACGGTATCTCATATTAGCCATGTAAAGCCTTTTATTTAAAAGACAAGGTATTAGTGAGTCCATAACGTTTTCGATGGAATCACTAGGTAGTAGAAGTTTACTTTAGTTATTGCCTGCTATGTTTAATGTGATAGAACATGGTGGGATGTTAATTATAGATGAATTTAGTAGTGCATTTCATAATGAATTAGAAGCATTGTTTGTGAAATTTTTTATGATGCAGACACAAAAAGGACAGATATTTTTAGTTTCACATTCAACTAATTTATTATCAAATACTATTTTTAGACCTGAGTAGGAATATGCGATTACATTTTTCGCAGATCAAGGTAGTAAAGTAAACAGATTTTTAAATATGAAACCAAGAGAAGCACAAAATATAGAAAAGATGTACAATCAGGGCATCTTCGGTGGTGTGCCAGCTTATACTTTAACATAAGAGAAAGAGGTATTTATCATTAAATCAGATAAAAACCTCTTTTCTTATTTAGCTTATATGAATATACACATTAATTTAAAGCAATGTAGTATAAGTTTGTAGAATCAGCTTTTGTGATAATGTGGTAACCAGCATTTACAGATGTAGTTACGATTCCATTAGTAGCTCTGTAGTTTACACCGTCAATTTTAACATTTCCATTGAAATCAGTATTAAATACTAATGTTAAAGTTGATGCATTTGCTGCATTGAAAGTGATGTTTGTAGATGATTCTATCTTTAAGCAAGTTGTAAGTACAGTATTATTGTAGTTTACAGTGCCTTTAGATGAAGAAAGATTACCGTTAATAATAAAGAAGTTACTATTTAAACCGTTAGTTGTAAAGTTATGTGCAGTTGCTAAAACTACTGGATCTGGTGTTGGATCTGGTGTTGGATCTAGTGTTGGATCTAGTGTTGGATCTAGTGTTGGATCATCAGGGATAACAGGTGTTACAGGAGTAGAAGAGTTACCACCGATAGAAACAAGATTAGATTGATATCCTCTGATTGCAGCCATAAGATTTTGGTTTACACTGTAATCTGTATCGTCAGCAGATGTAAATGTCCAAGAGAAATCTCCGCCATTTACACGTCCAGCATAAGTTGTTACTTTGTATTCTACATTTTCTGGTGCATCTGGAGTATAACGATACATTGCAGAACTTGAATCGAAGTTATTGTATTTAGTTCCGCCACTTACTGTAACGTATGAACTTGGTACTGCCTCGTATCTAGAAGCTGCGAGGTAAGCGTCAAATTGTTTGCTATCTTGTGTTTGATAAGCAAGGCGTTTAGCACCTACGATATAGTTATTGTATGCTTTAATCATACCACCTGGTTCTTTAGAAAATGTACCGATATTTCCATCAGCAATATCTGAACCTTGAAGTGAACTAAGCATTGGATATTTGCAATTTCTGAAGTAGTTAGCTTCTACAAAAGCAGAACTTCCTTTTGTAACACCTACGCCATATTTAGCATTGCCATCGAAGTAGTTGTTATAAATATGAATTGTACCCACACGGATACGTGGATGCCTAGAATCTGAGTGATCATACCAGTTATGATGGTAAGTTACGAAGAATTCTTGAGTATCACTCATACCACAAAGTGAACATTTTCCTGAATCATAGAAATGGTTATAAGAAACAGTAACGTTAGTAGAATATCCTTTTACGTCACAAGAACCGTCACCTTTAGCTTGGTCTTTGTCGCTACCAGCTGTTCCGTAGAAGATATCATTATTATGTACCCAAATATTTTCATTATCTGTATCAAGTGAAATACCATCATCTGGGAAGAGCATTACACCAAGATTTCTGATTTCTACATTTCGTGCACCTCTAACGAGAAGTCCCCAACCACGAACTGTAGCATCTTCGCCGACACCTTCAAAAGTTGTATTATAAACACCTTTGATTTGAACATATCCGCTACTATTAAGACCGTTAATATCAGATGCATTAATAGTTCCAATCATACGGATAATGAGATGACGTTTATCATAAGCCTTTTGACGTGCAGCTAAAATATTTACAAGACCTCTACAAGTTGTTGTAGTACCTTTAGAATTTGTAATAACATCAAGTTCCACATTATTTACTGTATCAGCTGAAATATAGATGATTTGAGCATCAGAAGGAACTGAACCATCATCATTGTAACCACCAGAACCTGTACCCATTGCTGAGTTAGGAGAAAAAGCAAATCCTTCTCTAGTATGTGCTGTTACATTGATTGTAGATGTTGTAGCACTTTTCGCTTCATTTTCACTGCCATTAATAATAGGAACAACTTTAACGACATAATTTCCGGCTGGAAGACCGAGTACGTCTGCTCTCATATAAGATGAGTATTGTCTAATTAATTGTGTATCAAGTTGTTTGTAGTTATTAGAATAAGCTGATTTGTAATATACGTTATATCCATTTGCATTTGCTACAGGCACCCATGTAACAGCTGCTGATTCTAAAAATCCTTCACTAGATGTAATAGTTACTGAAGAAGTAGATTGAGAGAAAGTTGCAGCTAAAACAGGTGTGCTAACAGATACGACAGGTGCAACAACTACTGTAGAAGCTAAAGCTGTAAGCATTAATTTTTGTGAAAATCTAGACATTTTTTTGATAAACATATTATTTTTCATATTTAAACACCCCTTAATTAGTATTAAATTGCATTGAAATATAAATAATTGAAATTGTTTATGTGCTATTTATTTACTTCAAATTCTTAATATTTAATATAAATATAAACAATTTTAATATAAATGTCAATATTAAATAATAAAAAATTTTTTAGGTAATAACATATACAAAGCGCACAAATAAAATTAAGTTTTTTAAAAAAACACTAAATTCATTATACAAAATAGCTAAAAATAATACCTTATAAGTCTCTGTAATATGTGCGAGTATTTTTATATAAAAAATCGATATGAAAAATAAGAAGAATGCTATAAAAATAATTTTGTTATACCAAAAAATAAGTAGAACATATAAAGATAATTTTATTATTATAAAGTAAAAATCTACTACAATTAGAGAGTTATGCAAAAAAATGGTATATAATAATAGAGAAAAATACAAAAATTATAAAATGGTTAAGGAGGGAGTATGAGAAAGTTTAATATTAAAAAGTAGTTGATTACTAAGTATGAGGGTATTATTTTAGTATTTTCGGCAATTACTTTAATAACTGGGTTGGGGTTAGCTCAAAACGCACTTATAAGAAACTCAGAAGTATTATTAATTAACTTTGCATTAGAGATAGGAAATAACATTAGTAGAATTATAGAATTAGAGAATTAGAGATACAGAAAGTTGAATTAGTAGCTAATTCAGTAAATTATATGATGAAGAAGTAAGCCAAAAAGATAAACTTGAGTATTTACGAGGCATTGTAAGTGGATTTGGCTATAAAAAGGGGATGAATGGAGAAGGTTATTTAACAGCACCATTTGTAAGTAAAGCAGATGGTGGTTTACAAATTTCTATTACAGCACCTATTAAACAAGATGGCAAAGTAATAGGAATTGTATTCTTCTCAAAAGAAGCAGAGAAATTCTCAGCTATTACAAATGATATTTCTTTCGGAAAGACAGGAACAGCTTATGTAGTAGATGAACATGGAACAAATATTATTAATCAAGATATTCAAAAGGTAATTGATGGGGTAAACCGTATTGAAGATGCAAAAACAAATTCGGCATATGCAGAATTAGCAGCTGTCACAGGTTGGTCAGTGGGGATTACAACAGAATTAGATGATATGCTTTCGGGACTTAAGGGATTTAGTCAAGGAATGACACTATCAATCTTAATTATGCTTTTAGGTATGAGTATTTTAAGTTATATCATAGCTCATGGGTTAGCGAAAAGATTAGGTATTATACAAGAAGATGTTAATAGAATGGCTTCAGGTGAATTTACTCTAGATAAGAAAGAATTTAAAGTAATTGATGAAATCACAAATATTGATATGGCACTTCAAGAAACAAAAGCTTCAGTTGGTAAAATGATAGCAGACTTACAAGAATCATATGAAGAAACAATGCGTCAATATGATGTTATTATCAAAAGAAACAGAACATATTGGTAATGGAATTAATAATATGTTCTGTTTCTTTTGAAGGATCAACAAAAAATTGTGAAGAACAGGCTAGTGAACTATGTAATATTAGTAATGTGCTATCAGAGTTAGATAATAACTTAAATCAAAATAGTGATAAGATAAGATGTTACAGATTAATGATAAGTCAGCAGGTTGCAGTAAGTTGTAGTGATATGAGTACACTTTCAAAAGCGATTGAGACACTTAACTATTCATTTGATAGTTTTGCTAAAGAAATTGATGAGATGACAGTGCTTATTAAATCAATTTCAGAACAAACTAATTTACTTGCTTTAAATGCAGCAATTGAAGCAGCTAGAGCAGGCGCTGCAGGAAGAGGATTTGCAGTAGTTGCTGATGAGATTAGAAAGTTAGCTTGCCAATGCC
>NZ_BBCG01000080.1 GCF_001311925.1 Cellulosilyticum ruminicola JCM 14822 | reverse complement strand
CGCCAATAAGGTCTTCATCTGATAAACTAAAGTTCTCTTTAAGAATAAGACGACCTACTAATACATTAACAGGAGAATTTGGTCTAGAAACTTCATCACTATAGAGCACTTCAAAACGTTCTTCATTAATGTTAGAAAAATATATTGATTAAAAGGGGTAGCCCAACTCTTCTCAAGATTTTTACGAAGACATTTAGGTAGATTAATTGTCGGATCCCCAAGATTAAGTTATTGGACTGTATTTTTACGAAACATAAAATTATCCCCTTTATTTTTTACTTAATTATACCATAATAATGTAAAGTAGTTTTAAAAACTAGCCTTTTTGTAGGCTAATCAACTTATTAATTACTTCATAAAAAAACATATTCTTACGAATATGTTTTACTTATGCTTTGTTATATAAATTTTAATCCCTATATAAAATATTCCTATAGCTAAAAACATTCCTATACAATCTGTCATCCAGTCTAAAAAATCACAAGACCTTCCTTCTATAAATAATTGTAACACTTCTGTTAATGCTGCATATAAAGCGACAATTATTATTACATACCATTCCTTTGGATATTTGTTATATTGATAATAATATTCGCAGTAAAAAACAAACACTAACCCTCCAAACATACTACAATGTACAAGCTTATCCATATAAGGAATTCCTACTGATGGTATGTCACTAGCAGGCATTAAAATAGCTACTAAAATTATAATTGCTACTATTATCGTAAACTTATATTTTTTTATAAATTGCACTTTAATCTCCTTATTTATTCTCTTCTTTTACCTTAGCGAATATCATACGTCCAGCAGACGTTTGAAGTACTGTGCTTACAAGTATATTAACAGTTTTTCCTACATATTTTTTGCCCTTTTCCACTACTATCATAGTTCCATCATTAAGATATGCAAGGCCTTGTTCTTGTTCTTTGCCTTCTTTAACAATCTGTACCTGTATTTCTTCATTAGGTAGCACAACTTGTTTGATGGCATTGGCAAGATCATTTATATTCAGTACAGATACCTTTTGAAACTTAGCTACTTTATTTAAATTAAAGTCATTTGTAACAACTTTCCCTTGTATCTGCTTGGCAAGCTTTAAAAGTTTGCTATCTACTTCTTCCATCTCACTATAATCAATATCTATTACTTCTACTGTATTTAATTTAGTATTTCTAATTTCATTTAAAATATCAAGTCCACGTCTCCCCCTATTTCTCTTAAGAGAATCAGAAGAATCTGCTATATGACGTAGTTCATCTAATACAAATGATGGAATAATTATTTTCCCTTCAATAAACCCTGTATTTATGATATCTAAAATCCTACCATCAATAATTACACTTGTATCTAAAATCTTTGCCGAACTGACATGTGCAAGAGCTTCTCCTTTTTTGCTAAGCCAACCTTTAATTTCTTCCTTCTTTAAATGAACAAGATAAATTCCAAAACATCCCAGCCCAATATATATAAGTAAAATAAACATCTCACTAATTCTATTATTACCTGATGTTTTAAACGCTGTACTTGCAAGATAAGCTACATATAAACCTATTCCAAGTCCTATAATGTACATTAATATTTCTTGCATAGGGTATTTACTAATACTCTTATCAATCTTTTCTACTAGATTCTTTGAAAGTGGCATACTTATTGTAAAAAACATAGTTAAAAATATCACCACAAATATAATAATCTGTTTGTTGGTATATATATGATTTAATTCACCCTCAATAGATTTTGGAATAAGTCCCATTACTTGTAATTCTGTAACACCTAATGCAATCAGTCCAGCTATTACTCCTGAAATAAGAATTCTAATAACCTGTTTCATAGCCTGCCTCTCTTCTTTTGTTATTTTTTACCGAGTGGTAAGTTAGGTACTGCATTTAATGTCATATCTGCTCTTGTTCCTTTGAGATATTCATAGTATGCTGCACACCCAATCATTGCTGCATTATCTGTACAAAGTTTAAGCCCTGGATAATATAATTTTTTACCTTCTTTTTGACATGCTGCTTCCATAGCACTACGAAGTCCTTGATTTGCTGATACTCCACCAGCTAAAGCAATCTTATCAATATTTTTCTTTTTAGCAAGTTGCATTGCTTTTTCTACGAGAACATCTACAACACTGGCTTGGAATGAAGCTGCAATATCTGCTACATTAATTTCTTCACCTTTCATTTTAGCGCCATTAATATGATTAAGTACCGCTGATTTCACGCCACTAAAGCTGAAATCATAACCTGAATCTTTCATTGCTCTTGGAAATTTGATTGCGTCTTTATTTCCTTCTTTAGCAAGCTTATCAATCTTAGGTCCACCTGGATAAGTAAGACCAATAGCTCTCGCTACTTTATCATAAGCTTCACCAGCTGCATCATCCCTTGTACGGCCCATAATCTCATAATTTGTATAGTCTTCCACATAAACTAAATTTGTATGTCCACCTGATACAACAAGGCATAAAAATGGTGGTTCTAAGTCTAAATGTTCAATATAGTTAGCTGAAATGTGTCCTTCAATATGATGTACACCTACTAATGGTTTGTTTTTAGCAAATGCAATAGCTTTAGCTGCTACTACACCTACAAGAAGCGCCCCAACTAATCCTGGTCCATATGTTACACCTACTACATCAATATCATCAAATGTCATGCCAGCAGTTTGAAGTGCATCTTCAATTACTAAATTGATTTTTTCTACGTGCATTCTAGATGCAATCTCTGGTACAACCCCGCCATATAATTCATGTAATGGAATTTGTGTTGAAATACTATTTGCAAGTACTTCTCTCCCATTTCTTACAACTGCTACTGATGTCTCGTCACATGATGTTTCAATAGCAAGTATTGTTACGTCTTTCATCTTTTGTTCCTCCACTGATTGTTATTTTTCGTCTTTCCAACTTTTAATTTTCCATTTTCCGTCTTCTTTAACTAGTGTATAAGTTCTTAAAATATCACTTTTATTTGTGCTATGTTTAACTTCTACTTGTGCCTCAGTGTCGCTGATTTTACCATCAATTTCTGGTTTAACAACTGTTTCAATTGAACTTTCTATTACAACAAGTGGTTTATCTATTTCTGCTACACGTTCTGCAATAATAGCTGCTATTTGTTTTTCTTTAGAATTAAGTTTTAAAAGTTCTTTAGAATATAATAATCTTATATCCTCTACATATTGATTAATATATTCATCCTTCATACTACTACAATATGCGTATCCTAAGAGTTCATTATAAACTTTTATTACTTCTTTAGCTGTAGCTGGATAATCTTCTTCAATATTTTCTTTTATATCTTTAAACCTTTTATCTACCTGAATAGCATTTGTTCTAACCTCACTCTTGATGCCAGGTCTTGCTTTTACATAAAAGAAATATGCAACACATATTGCAATCATAAAGACAATAATCCCAAACTTCCTCATAGACACCCTCCTCTAAACTTATTTCATTCCCCTATATTATTTTAGTACACTTTTATTATGGCTATGTCTACTATTTATCTTGAAAATCTATAGTTGTTACCATGCGGTCATAACCCGCTTTGGTATTTGGAAAAATCTTTTGTGCCCCTGTTGGTCAATATATGCATTTGGTACTGCTGGACTATAGTGTGTGAGCCATAGTTCTTTAGCACCTGTTTCTTTAGCAAGTGTTGCCGCTTCTGAAGCTAACATATGTTTATGTTTTTTTACTTGATCTAAGTAACTATCATCTGTATACATAGCTTCACAAATAAGTAAATCTGAATCTGTAATTAATTCTTTTAATGCCTCTGTTGGCCTACAGTCTGTAGCATAAGATACTTTGATACCTTTTCTAGCATCACCAAGTACCATATCTGGTGTATAGATTTGACCTTCAAAAGTTACACTATTGCCTTGTTGAAGTTGTTTCCATAGTTTTTGTGGTACATTATTCTTTCTTGCCTTTTCTACGATAAATTTAGGCATTCTTTGATTTTCAATAGTATAAGCAAAACATTTTACATTATGTGGCACAGGTTGTACTGTAATATGGAATTCTCCAACTTTTACAGTTTGTCTTTCATATGGTAATTCAATTAGATTAAGGCTAAATGCAATATCACGGCTTACTACAGTTAATCCTTCTACAACTTTACGAAGTCCTAGAGGTCCAATAATTGTAAGTGGTTCTGTTCTGCCTGTATTATTAAGCGTTAATAATAATCCTGGAAGTCCAGTTACATGATCTCCATGATAATGTGTAAAACAAATAACATCTAGAGTCTTATATCCCCATCCTAACATTCGCATCGTTACTTGTGTTCCTTCGCCACAATCTATTAAAAGTTTTCTGCCATTATATCTTGCTATCATTGCTGTTAAATAACGGTCTGGTAAAGGCAGCATGCCGCCTGTTCCGAGTAAACAAATGTCTAACATATTTTTATAATTCCTTTCTTTTCGCTACTCATATTATATCCTTTTATAGGCATTGTTACAATGTATAAGGAAAACTATGTACTTAGTAGTCAAATTATTCCCATTATAACTTATAAGCAAACGTATTTTATTAACTTATTTGTATACAAAAATAGACGCTACACTGCTATGCGTAGCGCCTATTTTTTATATTTCACCTGATGCTTTATATGCTGCACTTAATATTTCCATCTCTTCATCTGTGTAAACATATATATCTTCTACGAGACTTTCCTCCACAGGAATCTCAAAAGTAGAAATCCATTTATCAAAACACCTTTCACAAACATTAAACTTTTGTCTTGTTAAATCTTTATTCGAAAAGTATCCCCATTCTTTTTCAATGTGTAAATAATCCATAGTCACACCTTTTAAAGTTGTCTTAATAATTGGTTTACCACAACAATTACAATAGATTTCCTTCTTTGAACGATTCTCTAAACGTTCTACCTCATTCACCAAACTACACCCCCTAAGTGTACTCACACGTTACATCTCTTTATTTAACTTTTAAACCTTTTAAGCTATTTTATTTACATGTCTCATTTATTAAGCCTTTACAAAGGGTTAAGCCCTACTCCCATTATAAAACTTTCTCTCTAACAAGTACATTGGTAAATATTATATATTCTCTGTTGTTTTAAAATGAAGTTTACTAACGTTTACTAGTTCATGTTTACCAAAACGTGCCTTAAATTCTTTTGCCACCATAAGAGTTTGATTTCCCGCCCCTTTAGGAAATGTCATATTATAAGTATTTTTCATTTCCTCCATTTTCTTCACAAACTCGTTTCTAGCCAAGATACTTGCTGCCGCAACGACTACGTTCTCTTCACCTTTTGGACGTTGTTCTAACGTAATTTGCTTTCCCTTCTCCATTAGTGCATTTTTTATAAAACTTTCATTTCCAAATTGGTCAGAAAGTGCATATGGGCAATCTATCTTTTCTAGCATGTTTTCTATAACTCTTGCATGACCCCATGCCAGTAATTTGTTCAAATTGTTTATCTCTTGATACATTTTATTATAAGACTTATTTCCAATAATTACTATATTGTATGGGCAAGTTGTTTTAATTTTTGTAGCCAATAACTCTATCTTCTTATCCGAAAGTACCTTACTATCCATCACACCCATCTTTTTGAGTTCTATTTTCATTTGTGCATTAGCATAAACACCTGCTATAACTAGTGGCCCAAAATAATCTCCTTTCCCTGATTCATCTACACCGATGAGTGGATTTTCTAAAATATCTGTTGCAAATATTTTACCAGTTTTATTTTTCACTTTACTTTCTACTGGCTGACTTAAACTACTTGTACTATCTATATTTAAAATAGTTTCTTTTAATGCCTCATATTTTACAACTGATAAATCTACTTTAATGCCTTTTTTACTTTCATAAATTCTAACCTTAGAAACCATGTCACCCATTTCTACATCAAACTGTAAGCCATAATTAATCTCTTTATAATCGTAGACACCAATACCTTTTAATTCTAATACTCTGCGCATTTCTTCATACTTTTCAAATTTATTCATAAAAATCCTCTCTTAAATATCTATTTATTAATTCATCTACTAACTATATTTTATACTTTGATTGTACTCTAATTCAAAACTTCATATTTTACCATATTAGGTTTATTTATTTTAGCATAATTTTTTAAGTTGGAGACATACTAACTACGAGATAGTTATGATTCCTCCCCATTCCAATTATCTCACAACCCCAATATTATTTAAACAATTACTAACAGACATTTTTTTCCAGCGATAGACCCCTATCGCTATTTTTTATTGTTAAATTTCGCAAAATATAAAAGTGCTATTAGGATTTAATCATACTTACTTTAATCTAATAGCACTTTTACATTTCATTTAAATAACATAATTTTAATTAAACTGTTTTCTAATTACGTTGTAATTGATGGCAGGTTACCTAAATTATTGGACTCATCACCATCTGCTAAGGAACGAATATACTCACTACCATCTTTTGATGTCGCAACGCCTACATGGCATAACTTATTTTCTTTGGCCATTTGAATGGCTTCTTCTACTGAAATGTGTTGTCCTGAAGCTAATTCATATCCAACCACATCTCCACTGTGTTTAATAAGTTTAGTAATCTGCTGAGCATCTATGCTACCTTCGGATACAACCTTATTCACAACATCAGATAAAACTAGGTCTCCTTTATATTCGTCTGACATTCGCTACCTCCTCTTGGTAAAATTTATCATCTTACTTACTCACACTAGTAGTATTAAATAAACTTTAAATTTCTATTCAAAATATTATTTGACACATAAATTATCACGATTTTAAAAATTATCAAAAAATATTCGTTTTTTTCATCAAAAGTTAACACTTTGTTCAAATTTTAGTTTTATAGTAGTAAGTAGATTGAATTTATATCATATGTATCTATTTAAGGAGGATGAACACATTGATTGAAGTCACTAATTTAAACAAAGTATATGGCAAACATACTGCTGTAAACGACTTAAGTTTCACTGTAAAAGAAGGCCAAATCTTAGGCTTCTTAGGACCTAATGGTGCTGGAAAATCGACTACTATGAATATGCTGACAGGTTACCTTTCTTCAACATCTGGTACCATTAAAATAAATGGAATTGATATATTAGAAAATCCCATCAAAGCAAAAAAAATATTGGCTACCTACCTGAAATACCTCCACTATATCTAGATATGACAGTTAGTGAATATCTCTATTTTGTTGCTAAGCTAAAAAAAGTAAATATAAAAGCTTTAGATGAACACATTCAAAAGATTATTACACGTCTTAGTTTAGATAATGTTGCAGGCAGACTTATTAAACATCTTTCTAAAGGTTATAGACAAAGAGTTGGCCTTGGTGGCGCTCTTATCGGTTCCCCTAAAGTACTCATCTTAGATGAACCTACTGTTGGTCTTGATCCAAAACAAATCATAGAAATGCGTGAACTAATTATCGAACTCAGTAAAGAACATACTATTATTTTAAGTTCACATATCCTATCAGAAATTAGTGCCATTTGCGACCACGTTATGATCATCAATAAAGGCACTATTGTTGCTAGTGATACTACTGAAAACTTAGCAAACCTCTTTAATCCAACCTCTCAAATTACAATTCGTGTAGAAAAAGTAGATGATGATTTCTTAAGTGCGCTTAGTAGTATAGAAGAAGTTAATCAAATTCAAGATTTAGGTATTATTGAAGAAGGTACTCATGATATTTTAATTGAAACATCCAAAGATGTAGATATCCGTAAACAAGTCTTCAACCTTTGCTATGAAATGTATAATCCATTACTTATGATGCATTCCAAAGCTGTTTCTCTAGAAGATATCTTCTTAGAAGTTACTAAAAACGAACCAGTAACACCTCTTGAAGAAGAACAACCTTCTAGTTTTAAAAAATTTGGCAAAAAAAATAAGCATCCCTTAGGCATTACAACAAATCAGGAAGAAGGTATTCACAATGACAATATTGCTCAATAAAGAATTAAAATCTTATTTCACTTCACCAATTGGCTATGTATTTATGTGCTTTTTCTTACTTATATTTGGACTCTATTTTACAGCTATAAACGTTTTCCATCCAAACGGTAATTATACATATGTTATTTCTTCTCTTAGTAATATGCTCCTCTTCACTGTTCCTATCCTAACAATGCGATTACTTTCTGAAGAACGAAAAAACAGAACGGATCAGTTACTTATAACTGCACCAATCACTGTAACTTCTATTGTCCTTGGTAAATACTTAGCCGCTACAACATTATTACTCATTACATTAGCCATTACTTTTATTCACCCAATTTTATTAATGACATTAGGAACTATTCCTTTAGGCAGCATCTTATGTTCTTATCTTGGTTTCTTCTTATTAGGCTGTACCCTTATCTCTATAGGATTATTTATTTCAGCTCTTACAGAAAATCAAATCGTTGCTGCTATTGGTTCAATTGGTGCTTTTATGTTTCTCTTATTAGCTGATGGTATTGCTACACTTATTCCTACTTCACGTCTTGCATCTCTTGTATTCTTGCTTATAGTCATCGCCATAATATCTCTTATTATTTATAACGCGTAAAAGACATTTATATCAGTCTTTTTGTTGCCTTTATCAGTATCATTATTTCTTGTTTACTTTTCAATTTCAAAGGTGAACTATTTGATGGATTACCAACTAAATTCTTAAAATGGTTCTCTGTATATGGCCGCTTCGAATCTTTCTCTAATGGTTTATTAGATGTAAGTGCCATTATTTATTATTTATCTTTCATAGGCGTTTTTCTATTTTTAACAAAACAAGTTATTGAAAAACGTAGTTGGAACTAGGAGGATGCTACTATGAAAATTGTAAATCTTAATAATAAAAACATTAGATTTGGTGGTTATCAAACCATCGTAGCTGTCATTATCATCGCCATTGCTATTGCTGTTAACGTTATCTTTTCAGGCCTTAACCTCAAGTTAGACTTAACAGAAGAAAAATTCTTCTCTTTATCCCCTAAAACAGAAGAAGTCGTTAAAGGAGTTACTGATGATATTACACTTTATGTGCTAGAAGAGACTGGTACTGAGTCTTCTGCTTTCAAAGAAATCTTAGTGCGTTATGACAAATTAAATAGTCATGTTTCTTTAGTTTATAAAGACCCTATTCTTTATCCTCAATTTACACAAAAATATATTGATGAAAATACACCTAAAATTGATAATGGTTCAATCATTGTAGAAAATAATGTAACAGGTAAATTTAAAGTACTTACTCAGACAGATTTCTATTCATCTACTGGCTATGGTGAATCAGCTACACAATCTCTTGCCGTAGAAAATGCTGTAACCTCTGCTATTAGTTATGTAGTTTCTACTATAGAACACACACTTTATATCTCATCTGGCCATGGTGAACTTAATTTACCTAAAACACTTACTACTATCTTTAGTAAAACAAATATGCCTACACAAAATATTAGTTTATCAACTGAAGATTTAGGTGATCCTAGTACAAGTACTTTAATCATCTACTCACCTCACACAGATTTTAATGAAGTAGAATTTGATAAAATCACTAATTTCTTAGATGCTGGTGGTAAAGCTTTAATCTTTACTGATTATGATACACCGGAACTTAAGAATTTTAATGCACTTTTAAATTATTATGGTATAAAACATTCATCAGGTGCCGTTGTAGAGGCTGCTAGTAGTAATATGCTTTCTTCATATCCTACATACTTAATCCCTAACTACTCTGAACATGATATTACAAATAGCTTAATCACAAATAACTTCCTCTACTTCTCCCATTATCTTCAGCACTTAATAAAGCTGATAATGTACGTACAAGCGTTACTATTACACCACTTATTTCTACATCTGATGAAGCCTTCTTAAAAACTAACTTAGAAGGTGCTACTACAAATAAAACAGCTGATGATATTGCTGGACCTTTTGACCTTGCCTATGCTATTGAAGATAAGAACTCATTAAATAACGATAATGTAATTACTACAAGACTTGTTGTATTTGCTGATTCTTATTTCATTGATGAAACTAAAATGAATCTTTCTTCTACTGGTAATGAAACTTTCATTACTAACTGTTTAAACTGGTTACAAAATGATACATTAACAAGCTTTGAAATAGCAGGTAAGGCTTCTAATGACTATTCTCTTCCTGCAATGAGTACTACCAAATTCCTTGCATTCTCATGTATTGCTGTTGTAATTATTCCAGCAGTTGTCCTTATCTTAGGTATTATTGTTTTAGTAAGGAGGAAGAATCTTTAATGAAAAAAATAAATTTCTCTTCTTAATCACTATTATATTAGTTTTATTAGTCGGACTAGCTATCTTTGTACAAAACAAAAATACTGCTGACTCCGAAGAAGTATCTACTACAGATACTTCTTCCCATCCACAAAGTACTATAGAAGTAACTAATTATCCAAAAGACCAAATTAACAAACTTACAATCACTCAAGGAGCCACTGAACTTTCATTTATTCCTGATGGTGAAAACTGGTGCATAGAAAGTTTAAATAATCAAGCTGATTTAAATACTGCTGCGATTAAAGTGCTTTGTGATAACTTACTTACTTTAGACGCTTTCAAACAAATTGATGCAGCCAACATTGAGGACTTTGGTCTTAATACACCATCAAAAGTAATTACCTATACCTTTACAGATGGCTCTACCAAACGTATTCTTTTAGGTAATAATACCCCTGATGAACGTAGCGTTTACCTTATGCAAGAAGGAGATACAAAAGTCTTCCTTATTACAACTTCTATGGCAGATAGCTTTAAAGGTGATCTAACACTTTTTAGAACAACTGAATTAGATAAATTTGATACTGCTACAGTTACAGCTCTTAAAGCTTCTGGTAGGGATATTGACCCTTTAGAAGTTATTTTAAATGATGAAACAAGCACATATACTACTTCTTATCTTCTAAAGCTTAATGATGGTAGTAAGAGAGATATGAGTACAACTAACTTTGTAGAACTTCTTAAACTCATTCCATCTCCTATTACTATTGAGCATTTCGTAGCTGATGATGTAACTGATTTAAGTGCATATGGCTTAGACAATCCTACTTTAGATTTATCTATTGAAAATACTACAACTGAAGCCGATGAAACAACCAATGAACCTAAAGAAGTCGTTACAAAAATCCATTATTTATGGGGTAATACAACAGATGATGGACAAGTTTATTTTATGAAAGCAGACACTCAAAGCGTTTATAGTATGAGTAGTTCTTTCTTAGAACCACTCCTTAAAGATTTTAATCCATTCTACTTATCAGCTAAATTTACCCAGCTTATTAATATTGCTGATATTATTCAAATTGACATATCTCTTTCAAATCAAAACTATACGCTCAAAATAAACGGAGACACTTATATGCTTAATGACAAAAAGCTTTCTACTGAGGAATTTAAGTCACTCTATAAAAATATTATTGGTATTTCAGCTGATACTGAACTTAAAAATGCTGCACTATCTAGTACTACACCTATTGCAAGCTTTAGCTTTACTTCACCAGAAGGCGAAAAGTCAACTTATATGTATTTTGAGTATGATAAACAGTTTTATCAAACAGTTTTCAAAGGTATTGGTATAGTAGGCTGTAACATCAAACAATTTACTTACCTCAAAGACTGTTTAGATGCTGCTCTTGCCCAATAACTTTAGCAAAATAAAAGCTTTAACATCTTGATTTGATGTTAAAGCTTTTATTTTGCTAAATGATTTATTTAGGTTTAACACCATAACTTATATAATAAGATTTATTAGTAGGACTTAACTTATTCCAATCAAAGTCTTTATGATACATAACTGTGTTCCATATATATTGCTCTTCATTACTAGATAACTTAAATACACTTTCCTCATCATTATGCAATTTCTTACTTCCTTTATTTTCTCCTATTCCCTTAGATTGATTATTCCCTTTCGCTTCTACTCCATTTACTTTATCTCTTTCCTGCTTTTCTATATCTAATATGCCTCCTTTATACTTCTCCTCATTTCCTACATCTAATATACTTCTTCATCCTTTTCTTCATTTCCTACATCTAATATACTTCTTCATCCTTTTCTTCATTTCCTACATCTAATATACTTTCTTTATCCTTCTCCTCATTTCCTACATCTAATATACTTTCTTTATCCTTCTCCTCATTTCCTACATCTAATATACTTCTTTATCCTTCTCTCATTCTACATCTATATACTCTTTATCTTCTCTCATTCTACATC
>NZ_BBCG01000079.1 GCF_001311925.1 Cellulosilyticum ruminicola JCM 14822 | reverse complement strand
GGAGCCACTTTTTTATTGAGAGTATATAAAATGTGCAATATAATAAAACTGATAAGATAGGAAGGGATAAATATTTAAGGAGACGATTAAAAAATGAAAGTAAGTAATGAAGCCATACGCAAGGAGATGTTGGAGAAACCTATGGGATGGCTTTTATTTGAAAAATCATATCCTACAGTCATCATTCAACTCATTTCCATGATATATAATACCGCAGATACGTATTTTGTTGCTAAGATCAATACGCAGTCAGCAGCTGCTGTTGGGGTTGTATTTTCTTTGATGTCTATTATACAGCAGTCGGATTTGGGATAGGAATGGGAGCTAGTTCTATAATTAGTAGAAGCCTTGGCGCACAGGATAGCAAGAGAGCTAATAAATATGGTAGTACAGCTGTATTTTCAGGCATATTATTTGGTAGTTTACTCATGCTAATAGGATTATTTAATATTAATAGGCTAATGCGATTAATAGGTGCCAGTGAATCGGTACTACCATATGCATCTAATTATGCGAGATATATTTTAGTTGCAGCACCATTTATGTGTTTGGCTTTCGTTTTAAATAATATACTGAAGGCAGAAGGACAGTCATTTCTTGCCATGATTGGCATGACAATAGGTGGGATTTTAAATGTGATATTGGATCCAATATTTATTTTTGGATGTCATATGAATATTAGTGGAGCGGCAATGGCAACTATGATTAGTCAAATGATGAGTGGTGTTTTGATGTATACATATTTTAGAACTAAGAGAACAGTTATACAGCTTAGTTTTAATGATATCAGTAGAAATGCATCTGATTATTTAAATATATTTAAGACAGGAATGCCAACGATTTTTAGACAGGGACTTGGCAGTGTATCTTCAGCTATTTTGAATGTTCAAGCCACTGTATATGGAGATGCAGCTGTTGCAGCTATTTCTATTGCCAATAAGATTTATATGTTAGTTAGAAGTACGACTATGGGTATAGGTCAAGGATATCAACCTATAGCAGGTTATTGTTATGGTGCAGGAAAGAAAGCAAGGGTTAAAAAGGCATTTATACTTTCTTGCTTAGTAGGGACAGTACTTTGTGTGACACTTGCTGTTATAGTTTATTTATTTAGGATGCCTATTATGACTTGGTTTAGAGCAGATGAAGAAGTTATTGCTGTTGGAATACATGCACTCAAGTGGTTCTGTCTAGCTATGCCATTTTTAGCCTATTCAACATATGTGAATCAAACTTATCAATGTCTTGGCTATAGTGTAGGTGCGACGATACTTGCTTCGTGTAGACAAGGTATTTTCTTTGTCCCACTAGCATTTATATTACCAAAATCCATAGGATTAACAGGAATTGAAATGTTACAAGCTACAGCAGATATTATGACATTTATGATTTCTGTGCCATTTCAAGTGTATTTTTTTAAAAAGAATTTAGTTTAGGACAAATTATTTGAATACTAGACGTGCATTTTAAAGTGTGCTATGATTATTTTAGAAATAAATAGCGATATGATCTTATCTGGAAGAGCATAGTATTGTCTAAGTATTAGGTTCGAAACCTAACATGTCGACTCCTTGGCAGGGGTACTACAAATTTATTTGTAGGCTAACAAAAGAAGGAACCATCATAAAATTATTTATAATTTATTAATGGCTCCTTCTTTTTACATATCAATAAACTAAAGACATGTGATAGGAGAAAAAAGTGAAAAAATTTATTAGTGTTTTATTAGGGACAGCTTTAATGGTGCAAGTACCTTGTTTTGCATATAGCAAGGAGAACTTAACAAAGTGTTTAGGGAATAATCCATATCATATTTTAGTTAATAAACAAGTTGGATTATCCAAAGATTATAAACCAAGTAATCTTATTATGCCGAAGGTGAAATTTTTAAATCCAGGGAACATTGAAAAGAATTACATGGAGTATCATGCAGCAAAAGCATTAGAAAAAATGTTTAATGAAGCTAACAAAGAAGGCGTTAAACTTGTAGCAGTAAGTGGGTATAGAAGTTATAGCAGACAACAACAGTTATATGAAAACGCCGTTGCATTAAGAGGGGTTAATCAAAAAGGAACTGCAAAACCTGGAGAGAGTGAACATCAAACAGGATTAGCGATGGATATTAATGATATTAATCAAAAGTTTGAAAATACTAAAGAAGGAAAATGGTTAGCTAAAAATGCACATAAATACGGATTTATCATTAGATATCCAAAAGGAAAAGAAAAAATAACAGGATATATTTATGAACCATGGCATATTAGATATGTGGGAAATGAGTTAGCTACATATTGTTATGAGAATAAACTTACTTTAGAAGAAGTAGAACATTGTTGCATAAAAGAAAAACAAGTACATATTGAAACATTCTCTACAGAGAATGTGAATGAGAAAATAATTAAAGATTATCATGTTATAGAACGAGCAGGTGTAATTTATATTAAAGCTGAAGATTTAGTGCAGTGCATAGGTGGTTATACTACTGTTGAACAGGGAACACTAACGTTTTATTTAAATGGTATGCAGTTAGTCATGCAAGAAACAATAGGAATTAAAGAAAGCTTATATGTACCTATGCGAAGTACATTAAATCAGTTAGGGTACAGTATAAATTATACGAAAGATAAAATCTCAATTAATTTATAAGTGATATTAAAAGAATAAGCATCCTAGAATTATAATAATTTTAGGGTGCTTATTTTATGGTAATCGTTTATTTACTCATAGAAAGAATTTCGATTTCAGGCATAGACGAATCGCAGCGGGTAGTAGTTGTCCCACTTTTACCAACGATAAATCCTGGTACTGTTACAACATTAAATGCCTTTCTAAAAGATTCAATGTCGGGATCAGAAGTATTACTACTATCTACATAATAAATTGTTGTGCTGATTTCAGCACTGAGTTTACTAAGCTTCTTAACAAACTTTTGACAATAAGGACAGCTTGCACGGCCAATATAAACAACGGCTAAATCTTCAGCATCTAATAAACGTTTCGCTTCAAAGGCAGAAACCTTACTGAATGCTTGGATATCTTCAGAATATGTGTTTTGTGAAAACATTTAAACCTCCTAATTTTTTTAGTTAATATAAGTTTACCTTTAGTATGTGATTATGTAGTAAAAGTTTATACCTCCAATAAGGTAGTAGATCTTTTTATTATTTATGAATTATAATAAAAATAGATGAAATATATAAGATTTCTATAGAGGAGATAGGACAGTGAAAATAGGATTTATAGGTGCAGGAAAAGTAGGATTTTCTTTAGGTCGTTATTTAAAAGAGAAAGGAATACATATTGCAGGGTATTATAGTCAAAGTGTGAGTTCTTCTAAGGATGCGGCAGCTTTTACAAATAGTAAAGCTTTTAAAAAAATAATAGATTTAATAGAAGTCAGTGATTTAATTTTTGTTACAACACCGGATGATAAAATTAGCAGTGTATGGCAACAAATACGAGAATTCAATATTGAAGATAAGATTATTTGTCATTGTAGTGGCTCTCTAGTTTCTACGATTTTTGAAGAAAGCAAAAAATATAAGGCGTATGTTTATGCAGTGCATCCTCTTTATGCCATTAGCAGCAAAGAAGAAAGTTATAAGCAGTTGGGACAAGCTTATTTTTCTCTTGAAGGGGATTTAGAAAAAATGTATGTGATAGAAGCGTTATTTAAAAAGCTGGGTAATCCTTATCAAATCATTTCGGCAGAACATAAAAGCTTATATCATGCAGCTGCAGTTACTGTGAGTAATCAAGTGATTGGTTTATTAAATCAAGGGGTAGCATTAATGAAACAGTGTGGCTTTGAAGATGAGATGGCATTAAAAGCATTATGGCCTCTAATAGGAGGAAACATTGAAAATGTAGAGCATAAAGGTTTAATAAATGCCTTAACAGGGCCTGTGGAACGAGGGGATATAGAAACAATCAAAAAGCATTTAAATGTGTTGAATGATGAAGATAAGAAATTATACAGTTTACTTTCATTAAAAACTTTAGAAGTTGCCCAAGAGAAGCATCCAGAAAAAAATTATAAATTATTAATGGATTGTTTTAAAAGAGAAATATAGTAATAGTGAAATTAGTTATAGGTTTGCATATTTTAAAAGCACTCAACGCATAATAAATTTGTACGTACCGAAAAAGAATAATGTAAGGAGCAAAATTCATGCCTAGAATAAGTTGTAGTGTAACTTCATGTTCTTATAATGCGAGTGGAATATGTGATGCCAGTGCTTTGAAAATTGTGGGAAATAATGCTAATATCACTGAACAAACAAGCTGTAGTACTTATGATGGCAATGGTAGATGTAACAATTCTACATGTGTAAGTAGAGGTGAAACAGAAACCATAGGCTGTGATGTACAAACATGTGTTTATAACAAACATGAATACTGTTCATTAAGTGATGGTATTGAAGTAGGAAATTTAGGAACAGTAACAAGTTATACAGATACTGACTGTCTAAGTTTTGAGCGAAAATAATATTAAGATATTCTTGGGATAAGTGGAGTAATTGCTAAGTGAATATTTATAGGAAGAAGGCGTTGTAATATGAAATGTATTACAACGCCTTCTTTGATTAGAAATTATTTTAAGTGTTTTGTACGATTAATACAAAGAACAATTTCACAGGGCTTAGAGAAAGTTATTTAAGAGAACATTATTTTTGACTAAACAGTATTACAAAGGATGTTAAAGTTTTAGCAAATGCTTGGACTACACTAGAAGAATCTATTAGACAATGCCATCAAAACCTGTAAATTTCAAGTGTATAAGTATAATATTCATTTAATAAGTATTACATTTGTTCAAGAGTAGCACGAATTGCTTTAATGAAATCTTGGCTATTTAATACAGTTGGATTTTCAAGAGTTGTAATAAGTGCTAAGTCTTTTGTCATTTTACCATCTTCGATAGTTTGAAGACTTGCTTTTTCAAGTTTATCAGCGAATGTGCAAAGTTCTGGAATATTATCTAATTCACCACGTTTTCTTAAAGCACCAGTCCAAGCAAAGATTGTTGCGATAGAGTTAGTAGAAGTTTCTTCGCCTTTTAAGTGTTTGTAGTAATGTCTTTGAACTGTACCGTGAGCAGCTTCATATTCATAGTAACCGTGTGGAGAAACGAGAACAGATGTCATCATAGCAAGTGAACCGAATGCAGAAGATACCATATCACTCATAACGTCTCCATCATAGTTTTACATGCCCAAATGAAGCCACCTTCAGCTTTCATAATACGTGCAACAGCATCATCGATTAATGTGTAGAAGTAAACGATGCCAGCTTCTTTGAATTTATCAGCATAATCTTTTTCGAAGATTTCGTTGAAGATATCTTTAAAAGTATGATCGTATTTTTTAGAAATAGTATCTTTAGTTGCAAACCATAAATCTTGTTTTGTATCTAAAGCATAGTTGAAACAGCTTCTTGCAAAACTTTCAATAGAATCGCAGATATTGTGTTGCCCTTGGATTACACCAGCGCCTGTGAAGTTGTGAATAAGTTCTCTTACCTCTTCGCCTTTTTCATTTGTGTAAACAAGTTCAGCTTTACCAGCAGCAGGGATTTTCATTTCTGTTGCTTTGTAAACGTCACCGTATGCATGTCTTGCAATAGTGATAGGTTTTTTCCAGTTTTTAACGCATGGTTCAATGCCTTTAACAACGATAGGTGCTCTAAATACAGTACCATCTAAGATTGCACGGATTGTACCGTTAGGACTTTTCCACATTTCTTTTAAGTTATATTCTTTTACTCTGGCAGCATTAGGTGTGATTGTTGCACATTTTACAGCAACGCCATATTTTTTTGTTGCTTCAGCAGAATCAAAAGTTACTTGGTCATTTGTTTCATTTCTGTGTTCAAGACCAAGGTCATAGTATTCTGTTTTTAAATCAATGAAAGGTAAAAGTAATTCATCTTTGATCATTTGCCAAAGAATTCTTGTCATTTCGTCTCCATCCATCTCAACTAAAGGTGTGGTCATTCTAATTTTTTCCATGTATATAACCTCCGATAAATTTATAAAAATACATTATATTATAAAATATAACACAAATATTATAATAATTAAAATAGTTAATTATTATACAGAAAAAAATATATATTCTACATATGGGTTTAATAGGATAGAATCAGCAATAAAAATTTTAGAATTTTTATCATAAGGGGGAGAAAAATGATAGAAGTAACAGACAAAGTGAAGTTAGATATCTGTGAGAAGTTTGCTATTGCTGTAAAGCAAATTGAGTATCTTGGTGGGGGTACCATATCTTCAGATGGCATTGTTTATACGTACTTTGAAGGTAATCAAAAAAAGGTACTTAAGATTTTAGCACTTAAAGAAAATGAACAAGGAAAGTTAAAGGATCTTGAGGTGCGTATTAAGTTTGCTAATTATCTTGGAGAAAACGGTGTTCAATCAGCTTATCCTATGGTAAATAGGAATAGGAACTTATATGAGATTAGTTTAGATAATGAGCATTGTTTTGTAGCATATGTAATGAATTTTTATGAAGGAATTAATCCTGAAAATGAAGCACTTACAGATCAGTTAGCTTATGATTGGGGTAAACTTACTGGTAAATCACATGCCATTACTAAGACATTTAAGGAGACTGAAGAAAGGTCTAGTTTAGATTATGTAGGAGAAATAGATTTCTTTGAAAACTGGTGTCAGGATGAACAGGTCAAGAAAGCTTGGAGAGACATGAAAAACTATTTAGGGACATTGCCTAAAGGAATAAATGACTATGGTTTCATACATAATGATAATCATCAAAAAATATATTAGTAAATAAAGATGAGATTATACTCATAGATTTTGACTGTGCCAATAGAAATTTCTTTATGCAGGATATTACTGTGCCAGCACAGGGACTCATGTTTGATACGACAGGGGGAATGTTATCTCCATTTACAGATGAAGATAGAGTAAAACGATTTTACCATAGCTTCTTAAATGGCTATGAAACACAAAATCATATAGAGGATAAGTGGCTTAGAAAAATAGGCACATTTCTTGTTTATAGAAGAATGTTATTGTTTACTTGTATGCAAGATTGGTTAAATACAGAGCCAGAGTTAAAGCAAGGTTTTATAAGTAATATCTTAAACCCAATGGAATTTCATCTTTAATAGATAGAAGATAAGGGGGAGGGAGATGTAATTACAAATTAAAGAGTTTGCAGAGTTTATGAATGTGTCTGTAAGAGCGTTGCATCTTTATGATAAGATAGGATTATTTCAGCCTGTATTTATAGATGAGAAAAATTACTATCGTTATTATGATACAGAGCAAATGTTAGAGTTCAATACGATTATGAGCTTTAAAAAGTAGGCTTTAAACTAAATGAAATAAAAGAGATAAAGGCTTTAAACTTATCTAAACAAGAAGTCATTAAAAGACTAAAAGATAAGCAACGAGAAAATGAAAAGCAAATGAGTATAGCCCGTTATAATATAGAAAATATTAAACCCAAGTAAAAAATAGATTACTACGTCTGTGATTTTTAAAAGTTTACTAATATGTCCACCTAAGATACCTACAATTCCAAGGATGCCTAATATTAAAAAAATTCCATTGGAACTATATAGCGTATCTGCTAATTCATTCATTTTACACCTCATTAAGTAGATATTTTTTACTCCCTTAAATATCTACTTAAACGCCAAACTCTTACAAATTCGGTCATATGTGGATAGTTTAGTATAAAAAGGGGTTAATTCAACATAAAAATAAAATTATAAGTTTGTTAAAGACTTAATTATAAATTGAAATTCAGAGACTTTAAATTGCAGGTATCTGTTTATTACATAAATATCAGGATAAAATATATATATTTATTTATTACAATAATCATGGCTATTAATATAAATAGATACATTCAATATGTAGAAATTTAAATATTTAGTGCTATAAAAATTGAGTTATCATGTAATTGGTGATAAAATTTTGATATATTTAAAAAATGGAGGGATAAGTAATGAATATTGTGTGTTTAGATTTAGAGGGAGTATTAGTACCAGAAATTTGGATTGCGTTTGCTGAAGCAAGTGGTATTCCAGAATTAAAGAAAACAACAAGAGACGAACCAGATTATGATAAATTAATGAAATGGCGTCTTGGTATTTTAAAAGAACATGGTTTAGGTCTTAAAGAAATCCAAGAAACAATCGCTAAAATCGATCCAATTCCAGGTGCAAAAGAATTCTTAGATGAGCTTCGTTCATTAACACAAGTTATTATTATCAGTGATACATTCACACAATTTGCAACACCACTTATGAAAAAATTAGGGTGGCCAACAATCTTCTGTAATTCACTTGAAGTAGCTGATAATGGGGAAATCACAGGCTTCAAAATGCGTATTGAAAACTCAAAATATACAACAGTTAAAGCATTACAATCAATTGGTTACGAAACAATCGCTAGTGGAGATAGCTACAATGACCTTGGTATGATTCAAGCAAGTAAAGCTGGTTTCTTATTCAAGAGTACAGATAAAATCAAAGCAGATTATCCACAACTTCCTGCATTTGAAACATATGAAGAACTTATGGCAGCTATTAAAAAAGCATTATAAGATACATATAAATAAGACCTTATGCTAAAATACATGAGGTCTTTATTTTTTTAATCTTTTTATATAAATAAAAGGTAACTGTTTAGTCGCTATTTTAAGCAAAAATAAAATCACATTGATCTGAAAGTGCTTTTCTTAATGCTTTCATCGGACTGATACCTTGCTTTTTATCAGAAGATTTTCGAAGGCTTTTAGGCTGTGGTTTACTAAGGTCATCATTAGATGGTGGTTAGTTACAATATATTTTAAGGTAACTAATGAAAAAATATTAAGATAGCGTTAGGAGATGATTAAATGAAGGGGAAGTTTTGGATATCTACATTAGTAATGATGGTGGGGATGAGTACATTGGCAGGATGCGGAAGCATATCAAATACTAATCAAAATATGAGTCAAATAGAAAATCCTGTAGAGAAGGTGAAGATTCAAGTATTTATTGCAGCTAGTTTAAAAAATGCAATGACCACAGTTCAGAAGGACTATAAAGAAATACATCCAGAGGTGGAAATAGTATTTAATGCAGATAGTTCTAGAACATTACAAACACAGATTGAAGAAGGTGCAAGCTGTGATGTATTCTTTTCAGCAGCTATGAAACAGATGAATGCATTAACTGAAGAAGGACTTGTAGAAGAAGATACAAATGAGAAGTTACTCGAAAATAAAGTTGTATTAATTAAACCAATAGGGGAGCAAACGAAAGTTACAGGTTTTGAAAATGTAACAGAAGCTTCTAATATTGTATTAGCTAGGGAAGATGTACCAGCTGGTACATATGCGAGAGAAATTTTTACTAATTTAGGTAATATCGATGATGTTAAGTCAATGGAAATTAATGAAGGGGCAAATGTAACAGCAGTATTAGCTGCTGTAAGTGAAGGAAGTAATGAGGTGGGCGTTGTCTATGCTACAGATGCAGCTTCAGTAAAAGATAAAGTAGAGATTATAGCTGAGGCACCAGTCGAAGCGTTGGCATCACCAGTTATTTATCCAGTAGCATGCATCAAGAATGAGGAAGCAAGTGAAGCTGAACATGAAGCAGCACAAGAATTTGTGAAATATCTTTCAACAAATGAAGCCATGAAAGTGTTTGAGAAGTATGGATTTGTACGATATAATCCATAATGATAAAAGTATAAAACGAATATAATAAGTTTATCATAAATGAAGATGCCCTTGATAGAGTTGGATATGTCCTAAATTAGTTACTTTAGGAATAAGCTAGTATAATCAAGGGCTTTAACTGTAATTTAATATTTATATGTTAAAGTTACTATGAACGAAAAATTGAAGTTATTCACAGAATATACATAATTTATGGATAACTTTAAGCTTAAGGAGATAAGAATGAGTGAGTTTGCGGAGAGTGTTAACTGGAGTCCCCTATTTATTTCTTTAAAAGCAGGGATTTTAGCTACGATTATTGCCTTTTTCGTAGGCATTTTGGCTGCAAGATGGGTGATGAAATTAAGTAGTAGGATGAAATGGATTGTAGATGGCATTCTAACATTACCATTAGTTTTGCCACCTACAGTAGCAGGATTTTTCTTGTTATTACTTTTTAGTTTAAAGCGCCCTTTAGGCAAGTATTTGTGGACAACTTGGGGCGTTAAAGTTGTACTGAGTTTTTCTGGATGTGTTATTGCAGCTAGTGTGATAGCTTTTCCTTTAATGTATAGAAATGCTAGGGCAGCTTTTGAGCAAGTGGATGTCAATATGATTTATGCAGCACGTACATTAGGGATGTCAGAGAAAAAAATATTTTGGAAGGTAGTTGTGCCTATAGCGGCTCCAGGAATTGCATCGGGGACAGTTTTAGCTTTTGCAAGGGCTTTAGGAGAATATGGAGCAACATCTATGCTTGCAGGAAATATTTTAGGTAAGACACAAACAATTGCAGTAGCCATTGCTTCAGAAGTAGCTGCTGGGAATATGGATGAAGCAGGTTTTTGGGTAGCAATTATTATAACGATTTCATTTGTAATTGTATTTATTATTAATATGGTTTCTGGTAAAGGGATGAAGCAAATTAAGAGGTGGTAAGATGAGTATTAAAGTAAAAATTCATAAGAAACTTAAAGGATTTCATTTAGATGTAGATGTTGAAACGAGAGGGAAAAGAATAGGAATACTTGGGGCATCAGGCTGTGGAAAAAGTATGACACTCAAGGTTATTGCTGGTATTGAAAAGCCTGATAAAGGATTAATACAAGTAGGTGAGAAAATTCTTTTTGAAAGTAAAAAACACATTAATTTACCACCTCAAAAAAGAAAAGTAGGTTACATGTTTCAAAATTATGCTTTGTTTCCCCATATGACAGTGGAAGAAAATGTTGGAATAGGTGTTTATAAAGATAGAGTTTCGAAAGAAAAAATAATTCAAGAACAAATTAAACGTTTTCATTTAGAAGGATTAGAAAAAAGAAAACCTGGAGAACTTTCAGGAGGACAGCAACAGAGAGTTGCTTTAGCTAGAATCTTTGCCTATGAACCAGATGTTATTTTATTAGATGAACCTTTTTCGTCTTTGGATAGATTTTTAAAAGATCAATTAGTACAAGAACTTCTAGAATTACTTAAAGACTTTAAGGGAGAAATAATTATTGTGTCTCATAATAGAGATGAGATTTATACTTTATGTGATGAACTAATTATTATGGATCAAGGTAAAACATTATTGATTGGTGATACAAAAGAAATTTTTAAAAATTCTCAGTTAGTAGAAGCTGCAAAGCTTACAGGATGTAAGAATATATCTCCTATTCAAAGAATTAATAGTCATGAACTTTGGGCTACTGATTGGAATATAAGGTTGCAAGTTGCACAAGAAATTTCAGATGAAATTAATTATGTAGGGATTAGAGCACATGATATTAGAGAAATACGTTGCGATATCGAAGATAGTGCAGATGAAATACTTAATAATATATTAAATGTAGAAGTACTACAAACTTTGGAATATCCATTTGAAATGCAATATATTTTAAAAAATAATGAAGCCATAGAAGGAATATGGTATAAGGCAATTAAGGAAAAAAGAATCATGAAAAAGGCGTTAAAGATACACTTACCGATGGAAGCGTTAATGCTATTAAAATGATTAGCCTACAAAAAGGCTAGTTTTTAAAACTACTTTACATTATTATGGTATAATTAAGCAAAAAATAAAGGGGATAATTTTATGTTTCGTAAAAATACAGTCCAACAATTAATCTACCTAAATATCTTCGTAAAAATATTGAGAAGAGTTGGGCTACCCCTTTTAATCAATATATTTTTTTAACATTAATGAAGAAGGTTTTGAAGTGCTCTATAGTGATGAAGTTTCTAGACCAAATTAATATATTAGTAGGTCTTCTTATTCTTAAAGAGAACTTTAGTTTACCTATTGGCGCTTTAAATTTCGATATGAGATTTCAGTTCGCTTTAGGCACAACAAGTTATGAGAAACAGCCTGTATTCATCAATACTCTTTATAACTTTAGAACAAGAGTCTTGGAGTATGAAAAGAAAACAGGTAGAGACTTGATAAAAGAAGAAATAGAAGCTCTTGCTGCGCTTATTGAAACAGAGATGAAACTTGATGGCAAAATGCTTCGTATGGATTTTATGATGATAAGTTCATCCTGTAAGAAACTGTCTCGTATTGAATTAGTCTATACTGTTAATCTAAAGCTCATAAAAGCACTCAATAAGATTGCTCCAAAGCTTGTGCCAGAAGAGCTAAAGTACTATTTAGAAGAAGGACATAAAAACGAAACAATCTATAGAACACGTGATAAAGATGCTACAACTAAGTTAGAATGGCTATTAGGACATTCAATCCTTTTAAAGGAGGTATGTTCAAAAGATGCTA
>NZ_BBCG01000078.1 GCF_001311925.1 Cellulosilyticum ruminicola JCM 14822 | reverse complement strand
AAGCTGCGACACCTAAGTGCCACAGCCCACTTAACCTTATTGGTTATTAGAAATTTCTTTAAGTTTTTCAGTTTGATCTACAGTTGTTAATGTAGAAATGATTTCTTCTAAATCACCATCTAGAATTTGTTCTAAACGATGAAGTGTTAATCCTACGCGGTGATCTGTTACACGGCCTTGAGGATAGTTATAAGTTCTAATACGTTCACTACGGTCCCCAGAACCAATTAAGCTTTTCTTTTCAGCTGCATGTTCAGCATGCGCTTTTGCTTGTTCCATATCGTAAAGTCTTGTACGTAAGATTCGAAGTGCTTTTTCTTTATTTTTAAGCTGAGATTTTTCATCTTGACAGTATACCATGATACCAGTTGGTATGTGGAGTGCACGTACAGCAGAGTCAGTTGTATTGACACATTGTCCCCCGTTACCTGACGCACGACATACGTCAATACGCACATCATTCATATCTAACTGTACGTCTAATTCTTCAGCTTCTGGCATTACAGCTACTGTTACAGTTGATGTATGAATACGTCCACTTGATTCTGTTGCTGGAATACGTTGTACACGGTGTACACCACTCTCATATTTAAGTTTAGAATAAGCACCTTGACCTTTTACCATAAAGATAACTTCTTTAAATCCACCGATACCATTTTCGTTAACTGACATAAGTTCAGTTTTCCATTTGTTACTTTCTGCATAGTATCCGTACATACGATAAAGATTCGCTGCAAATAACGCTGCTTCATCTCCACCGGCACCCCCACGAATTTCAATGATAACGTTTTTATCATCGTTAGGGTCTTTTGGTAAAAGTAATAATTTAAGTTCATTTTCTAAAGGTTCAACACGCTTTTTATTTTCAGCAAGTTCTTCTTTAACAAGTTCTCTAAAGTCATCATCTAAGTTGTCTTCTAACATGATTAATGCTTCATCGATTGATTCAAGTACTTGTTTGTATTCAAGGTATTTTTCAACGATTTCTTTTAAATCACTATGTTCTTTCATTAGTTTTTGCCATCTATCTTGATCTGCAATAACTTCTGGATTACTAATTTGTTCACCAATGATCTCGTATTTGTCTACTAAATCTTGTATTTGCTCAAACATTTGGTTCACCTCTCTATTTGTTACACATTACATTTTATTCTAAACTGGATTGCGCCCAATGACAACTCTATCTTTACCTGCTAAATCTTGATAGACTTCTACCTCAATATAGCCAGCTTCTTCTAACATAATTTTTACCGCTTTGCCTTGATCATATCCGATTTCATATGCAATTATCCCGCCTGGTTTTAAAATCTCTTTGGCGTCATTCGTAATACGTTTATAAAAGCTTAAGCCGTCTCCTTCGTCAGTTAAAGCCATGCGTGGTTCATGTCCAATAACTTCTATCATAAGATCTTTGCAGTCTTGCAGAGAAATATATGGTGGATTAGAAACCACAAGGTCTACCTTTTCTTCTTTATTATACGCTTCAAGTACATCACTCTGTAAGAATTTTACATGTTCTTCAAGTCCATGCTCTTTCACGTTTTTCTTGGTTACATCTAATGCCCCTTCTGAAAGGTCAATAGCTGTCATATTAAGTCCTTCAATATATGTTACCAGGGAAATACTGATACAACCTGAACCTGCACCAATATCTACACCTGTTTTAAATTGTTCTATTCTAGCTTTTTCAATTAAAAGCTCAATTAATGTTTCTGTATCTTGTCTTGGAATAAGCACACGATCGTCCACATAGAAATTAAGACCCATAAATTCTTGATTTCTAGTTATATATTGTACTGGAATGCCTTGTGCACGCTTTGCAATAACATAGGTATATGATTCTTTTAAATGAGCTGCTAACTTTTGATCACGTTCAAGTAAAAGTCTCATTTCATCAAATCCTAATAAGTTTTTCATTAGAAGCTTTGCATCAATTGCTGCATTTGGACGTTTATAACTATTTAAAACAGCCTCTCCCCACTTCATCACTTCATAGATAGTTTCTTTATCTTCTATTTTATTACTGCATAGACTCATGCTTAAGTACTCCTTTAACTGCTGCAATAGCTACTTCAATTTGTAAATCATCTGGTTCTTTTGTTGTAAATTCTTTTTGTAACCACATCCCTGGTTTACTTAAGAAGTTAGCTATCTTATTCTTTGGACATATTCTTGCCCAACGAATAAATTCATAAGAAATACCTGATACAACAGGTACTAATAATATACGTACTAATGTTCTTTGCCACAACACTTGGGTTGTAAACACACTAAACACTAAAATACTTACGAGCATTACAACGAATAAGAAACTTGTTCCACAACTCTTATGTAAGCGTGTGCATCCTCTTACATTTTCTACTGTAAGCTCCATATCTTGTTCCATACAATTAATCGTTTTATGTTCAGCACCATGATATTCAAAGGTGCGTTCAATATCTTTCATTTTTGTAATAAGTTTCATATAAGCAAGGAAAATAGTAATACGAATTGCTCCCTCAATGAGATTTTGTACAAAAGAACTTGGAATTACTTTCTTAAATAAGGTACTTAAAAACATTGGTAAAATCATAAAAATGCCAATTGCTAGTACAAATGACAAGCACATTGTCAGTCCCATTATTATTTTTTCACCTGTTTCACCTAATTTTTCATCAAGCCAAACTTCAAATTTACTTGGCTTATAATCTGAATCTTCTTCGCCATACAAGTCTGCTGAAAAGCTCAGTGTTTTGACACCCAATATCAATGATTCTACAAACACTGCAATACCTCTTAAAATAGGCCATCTAAAAAGCTTTACACGTTCTATAATACTAACGGACTCTTTGCTATCTGTCACAATTGTCCCGTCTGATTTACGAACAGCTACAGCATAATACTTTCTGCCCTTCATCATTACGCCTTCAATAACAGCTTGACCACCAATATTCACTTTTGCCATTTGATTGCCTCCTCTTCTGCAGGAAATAAACTTTTTATATTCCTGTGAGTAATAAAGTTAAAACGCACTTTCCTACTCTACAAAAAAAGGTTGAGACCATCCTCTCAACCCATTTTCATGATTTGCCTCAAGGCAATTATCATATATTAATGTAACTAAAGTATGAAGCTTGTAATTACATACCAAATTTTTTGTTGAATTTATCAATTCTACCTTTAGCAGATGCTGCTCTTTGTTTGCCTGTATAAAATGGATGACATTTTGAACAAACTTCTACATTGATAGATTCTTTTGTTGAACGAGTTTCAATAACTGTTCCACATCCGTTACATACAACTGTTACTGCTTCGTATTTTGGTTGGATTTCTTTATTCATTACCTTCACCTCTTTCATGACACTTTTCTATGTTAATTTTAACTCTAGCAATTTTGTGACAACGTCAGTATTATAACATGTCTTAATTGCTATTGCAAGTACATAGCTGAAATTAATTATTCGCACCTATGTTTTTTCTTGTTTTTTCCACAAACTCTTTGTTTGTAGGATAAACAAGCATAGTATTAATAAGGTTTTCCATGACCTCAGATGTGTTATTACGACTTAAGTCTTTTCTAATACTATATGCAGCACTAGCTTCGCTTGGTGACAATAATAAATCATCACGTCTAGTGCCCGATTTATAAATATCAATAGCCGGATAAATTCTCTTTTCAGATAAAGAACGGTCAAGCACAAGCTCCATATTTCCTGTCCCTTTAAATTCTTCAAAGATTACATCATCCATCTTACTTCCTGTATCCACTAAGGCTGTCCCTAAAATAGTTAAACTGCCACCATTTTCAATCTTTCGCGCCGCACCAAAAAATTTCTTAGGCATGTGAAGCGCAGCTGGATCAAGTCCACCTGATAAAGTTCTTCCACTTGGTGGAATTGTTAAATTATACGCTCTTGCCATACGCGTAATACTATCTAGTAATATTACAAGGTCTTTCCCTTGTTCAACCATACGTTTTGCACGTTCTAAAACCATTTCCACCACTTGTTTATGATGTTCTGGTGGTTCATCAAATGTAGATGCAATAACTTCTACATCTTTTCCATTAATCGAACGGCGAATATCTGTTACTTCTTCTGGTCTTTCATCAATAAGAAGTACAATTAATGATACGTCTGGATGATTTATTGTAATGGCATTTGCAATTTGTTTTAAGAGAATTGTTTTACCTGCTTTTGGTGGTGCTACAATTAAACCTCTTTGACCTTTCCCTATAGGGGCAATAAGATCAATGATACGTGTTGAAAGAACATCTTTTTCATATTCTAAATGAATTTTTTCTGTTGGAAATACAGGTGTTAATGTTTCAAAGTTTGGACGATATTTTGCTTTTTCTGGACGATCTCCATTTACTTTATGCACATAAAGCAAGGCACCCGCCTTCTCTCCCTCTTTAGGGCGACGCATATCTCCTTCTATCCAGTCACCTGTTTTTAGATTAAAACGGCGGATTTGTGAAATAGAAAGATAAATATCATTTTCACCTCGCATGAAATTTTGAGAACGTAAAAATCCATAGCCATCTGCCATAATTTCTAGAATCCCAGCCCCTGTCATACGATCACTTCTTAAATCACTTTCACCTTGATCAATGCTTCCTGTTTCAAACTCCTCATTTAAGTTTTCGTCTTTTAAAGAAGCTGTTTTTGCCTCCACTTCATCGAAAACAGTTTCTCTTACATCTTGTAAATTTACTTTTACATTTTGTGAGAGCTCTTTTAATTCTAATGCTGTTTTTTCTACCAAGTCGGAGTTATTATCTTGTAGACTAGCTATTAACTCACTTTTACGCATTTTATTTATATTTTTCATGCCTAACGCTTTAGCTTTTTGCTTTAGTTCTGCTAAAGTCAACCCGCCTAAATCATTCATTCGTTAATAACTCCTTTAAAATAACTTAATTTTTTTAATTGTGTGCAAAATAATATACTCTTACTTTACAAACAAAAATAACAAGGCGTGCCTTGTTATTATGATTACAAAGTAAAACACGCGCTTTTTGTCACGTGCCCTATCTTTTCATAGTGTAACACACTTTTACTTTACATTTCAAGCCATGTTTATAAAATCACTGTATTATTGACAAATTTTAAGATACTTGTTTTCTATTTCTGGTGCACTAATTGGTATATCCTACAAAAATTCTTGTCCCATCTCACATCCCAATTGACTCATAATATCCATTTGCTCTTCATTTTCAATGCCTCTTCAATAGTTTTTAAATTAAGTGTTTTAGGCTATGGCAATAATAGCTTCTACAATAGATCTATCTTGTCTATTATCTACAACCTCTTTTATAAGTTAATCTTATTAATTTGTTTTTTTAATTTCATTGTACAGGTAATATTTCTTGAAACACATATATAATGCATAGCCTCATTAATCCAAATACTTCGTACAGTATTAGCAAAATAAATACGTTCTTTATTTTTATTAAAATGATTACTTATAAAATATACATTCTTCATCTATCTTCCCCCATTTTTCTGCCCATGGTAGAAACTCTAACCCCAATAATATACTAATTAATAAAAATAGCTTTAATTTTCAAAACTAAAATTGTATCATATATACTGAAATTATGCATTAAAACTATACATTATTATTTTATTTATTAAGTACTGTAACTAAAAAAACAAAGAAGATGTTTGCTTTCTTGCAAACATCTTCTTTGTTTTTAGCTATTAAAATTCTCTAGTTTATGCATAACCTTTTCTTTAACTTTATTAGCTTCCACACCTGTTATAATTTCAATGCCTTCCCAAATATTTTTAATAGTATATATATGAAATTGACCGTTTTTAACTGCTTCGATAACCTCTTCACCTAGCATTAAATCCTGTTTATTTTGATGCGGAATCATAACACCTTCATTTCCTTTTAATCCTTTCATATGACATACTCTAAAGAAACCTTCTATCTTTTCATTAACACCACCAATAGGCTGAATCTCTCCGAATTGATTAACTGAACCTGTTGTTGCTATATTCTGCTTAATAGGCACTTCACTTAAACTAGATAAAATACCATAAAGCTCTGCACTAGATGCACTATCTCCATCAATTTGTCCATAGCTTTGCTCAAAACAAATGTTACAGCTTAAAGATAAAGGAATCTTTTGTGCAAATTCATATCCTAAAAAACCTGTAATAATATGAATGCCTTTCGTGTGAATTGCTCCACTTAAATCGGCTGCCTTTTCAATATCTACTATGCCTTGCTTGCCCTTATAGGTGGTACTTGTAATTTTAACTGGTCTACCAAAAGCATAATCATCTATGGTATATACAGCCAAACCATTTACTTGGCCGATTTTTTCTCCGTTTGTTTGAATAAGCATCGTTTCTTCTACAATATGATCATCTATTTCACGCTCTAATTTTTGATAAAAAACTTTTTCTACGACAGATGGCCTTTTGAATTGCTTCTTCATCAATTAACTTGGAGTTGTAAATACTTGCTTCTCTTATAACATCCATATAATCATCCATATTAGCAGGTAATTTCTTTGTACTGCCTACTTTTCTTACACCGTATTCCACAACTTTTAATAAACCGCCTACTGTTACATCCGGTAATTCTTCCACTTTACATCTCTTAGCAATACAGCTTGCAATAGCTTCTATATGATCCTTTGTATTATTAATTTCATTTTCATATATCACTTTAATTTTAAATAAGTTTTTAAAATCTTCATCATTTGTAGAGAGTACTTCATAAACACTTCTACTTCCCATTAAAATGACCTTAATATTAGATTTTACAGGCTGTGGTTTCATGCTATTAGCTAGGGCTATCCCCATATCTTCTGAATCACGCATATGAATATAACCCGTTTTTAAAAGCTGTTTAATAGCTAGCCAACTCGTAGGATTCTCTAATATTTTTTGCATATGCAATATCAAATAGCCACCATTTGCTTTATGAAAAAGCCCCGGTCTAATATGCATAAAATCTGTATGCATATTATTAATCTCTGAATCTAAAAGTATTTTACCATTCAAGCAAATTTCACCTAGCATACTATCTTCAATGATTGGTGCACCACTGCCCTCTTTGTGAGCTACCAGTAAATTAACATTATATTTATTCACCATTTTTTGAAGTTGATTACTATTTGCCCATGGAAAAATATCTTTCAGTTTATTCTCTTCCTCATTATGTTCTTCAAAAAGTTCTAAATGTACCAATATATCTTCTGCAATATCATTAAAGTACTTACGTAAGAACTTATACCCATTATATTTTTCTTTTAAAACTTTAATCATACCGCCTACATAATCTAATACAACTTCCTCTTCTATATCTCTTAGATACACTGCATACTTTTTTTCTTCTTCCTCTATACGTTCTGTAATATGATCTGCGTATTCGTAAAGTATCTCTAATTTTTCTTCAACCTGCTTCTTTTGAATCTTTGTAAGTGCATTATATTCTTCTTTAGAATAGATCTCTCCTTCTTCATTAAGAGGTGCAAACCCTATTGTTCCCCCTGTATTTTTCACAACAATATCCATACTTTCTGCTTTTTCACTTAAATCTGTAATGAGTTGTTCTTTGACTTTATCTAGTTCATCAAGTATGTCTTGCTTCTTTTGACTTACCTCTTTACTCTGAAGTAATAATGGTAGTTCTATTAAGATTGACTGCATGAACTCAGTCATATCTGCTTCAAGCACTTTGCCATCTCCAGCTTCTAACTCAATACACTGAGGTATCTCTGGATTTTTAAAATTATATATATAACAAATATCTTGTGGCGTTTGTTTAGTTTGGGCTTTTTGCTGTATTAGGTGCTTTATTGCTAGGTCTCGTTCCTTATTACTTTCGCCTACAATATAAACATTATAGCCTTCTGCCTCAATTAACATGCCTAGTTCAAGTGCTCTATTGGCACTTTCTTGCCCAATAATCCCTTCACTTCCACCTTGCTCTAATATTGTGGAAAAGGAAAAATCAGAAGGTTGATATGAAGTTTTAAGCTCATTCCAATTTAGCTCTTTTAGTGTGTTCATATAATTCCCCCCTTAATACTACTATATTCCTGAGGGCCTATATCATTTCGTTAAAAATGACATTTTCTTATATTTTTTGCAAAAAATGCGACTAAATTATTTAGCCACATTTTATATATTAATTATTCCAATAATCTTTTGGTATAAATCCAATCAGTACAGGTGCCGCTGAACCATTTGGAAGCATATATTCAAATGTTCTTGTTTGTCCTGCCTTAATGATTCCTAAAACTGCTGCCTTAGAAGTATCCGCTGTAAATGCCCCTGTTTCTGGAATATTATAAACCTTACCTGTATCCAACCATTTAATCGCCCCTCTGAAATTAGTTGCTCTAGGATTTAAAATCACGCCTGTATCAACTGCTGAACTAACAGTTACACGATATGTCACACCAAAATTTCCACGATTTTGAACAATCTCACCTGTAATGGCATCATGCCCATTCACCCATTCTTCTGTACCTGTTCCTAGTAATAATTTTGTTGGCTGATCACCAAGTAATGTTAATTTATATGTAAGCTCTGTCGTATCAAAAGTCCCTCTTGGGTGAACGTCTTGTTGTAAAAGTTCCATACTCACCATATCTTGAAGGGTCACACCATGTTTCACAGATGCCGTTGTAAACTTCACAGATCCTGTTGTTTCAATGTCCATTAAGCCCGAAATACATTGACCATATGTCCATTTACCTGCTTTAGAATCATAAACAAATTTACGTTCACCAGGCTGTAATGTATAAACTTCTTTTTCACTACCTACTAAATAATCATAAAGTACTTTCTGACCAATGCGTAAGATATCTGTAGCTGGTCCTTTAACTGATTTATTTGTAATAATAACTTTCACAGGTTTATCTGTTGTATTTTCTGCAACAACTACAAGTCTTCTATTATCACCAGAAACATTACTTACTTTATAACCATTTAAGTGATGAATTAACATGCGCCCTTTACCATTAATGATATCACGATATAAAAGTCCATCTCTTGAAACAACTTCTGGTGAGTCACTCATAATCATTGTCCCTAATATTTTACCTGTTTCGCTGACATAAGCATCTGCATAATCACGATAATTTACTTTTTGGAAGTTATCAATAACCTCTCCAATGCTACCTTCTGTAAAGCGATACATCAACTCGCTTTTTAATACATCACTGCTTATGTGGATTTTTGTCTCCATCTTTTCACTACGGTTACCTGCTTCATCATCAAGCTGTAATGTAATAATATATTCACCTTCTGTAAATAATGCTTTTGGTTTACCTAATATTGCCTTATTCTCTGGTTCTTCTGCATGACGGTATGTCCATTTTTCATTTATAATTTTTTCCCAGCTCTCATTATCATATGAATAAGTTAATTTTATATTTTCGCCTTGAGAATATGTTGCTTTATAAGGTTCTAAAAATGTAACAATCGGTGCTTTATTAGGCTCTACTGTCAACTCTCTTTCATACCACTGGCTCCACAAACCTCTTTTATCTTTTACTTGAAGTGCCACTGTATATGTTCCAGCTTTAGGAGCTTTAAGCTTAGAATTAATATCGCTACCACTCCAGTTCATATCACCCGATATCTTCCATTTACGTTCTACTATTTTATCATGTTCTAGATCTGTACTACCATCAATAACTTTCACACTTTGGCCTTCTGTGAAGTTAGCTTGTCCAAAATGAAAATATGCACTTGGAGCTGTATTTGGCCTGTTATCTACACCTGTTAATATAATTTGCTTAGCCGCCTTATTATAATCGGATGTAATGCCAAAACTTTCACATATAAAACGTACTGGTAACATTGTTGTACCATTTTTCGTAAATGGTGCTGCTTCTAAATTCACATAACTACCATTTACCATAGCTATCTTACTTCCAATTGTCACAACAAGTTCTTGATCACCTTTTCTCACTGTAACTCTTTGAATCTGCTCATCCCATTCAACTTCTCCACCTACAATTTCATCTGCTACAAAGCGAAGTGGTAAAAATGTATGATTATTTACAACCATTGGTGGATTTAAAAGCTGTTCTTTACTGCCATTTACATATGCCACTTTAGAATTTAAAGTTAATACAACTTCTGTAGCCGTTCCACTTGTTATTGTTTCTATACTTTCTTGTTGTAAGTCTTCTATAGATTTTACATCATATACATCTAAGCCTTCATATTCAGCTTTTTCTTCTCCTACTTCTTCTTTATCATTACTTCCTTCTTGTTCCATCATGTTTACTGCATTCGTTTCTTCAGCAAATGTATAAGAACTTCCAAAAGCAAGTGTACCAAGTAGTAATATACTAGTTAATTTCTTCTTCATAACCTACTCCTTTTTTAAGTTTCAATCCTTTTTTCTATCATTCGTCAACTGAACTATTATATCACAATGAAACCATAAGACACTTTTTATTCATATTCTGTAATATAAACGTAATATATCGTAAATTTTCTTCTTCCTCTAATCCGCCCTATACTTCCTCATATTTTTACAAAATAAAAGAGCACAAATAGATTCATTTAAAACACAAATTCTACCCATACTCTCATTTACAAATATTCATTTTACACTTATAATACTTGCTTATTTACTCACTTCATAGGCCATAATAATTGCATCTTCTGTTGGCTTTTGATAATAATTTTTTCTCACAGCAATTTGGTGGAAACCATTTTTGATGTAAAGCTTTTTGGCAACTTCATTACTATATCTTACTTCTAATGTAATTCTTTCAAAGCCCTGCTCTTTACTATAATCAAGTAGGCTTTCCATAATAAGCTGGCCATAGCCTTTTCCTCGATAATCTATAGCTACTGCAATATTAATTACTTCACCTTCTCCTAATACACCCCACAGTCCACCATATCCTGCTACTGCACCATCTTCTTCTACAACTACATAATATGCCAGCTTGTTCTCGATTTCTTTTTTTAAAGAATCCAATGACCAAGGCACACTAAAGCTACGGCACTCTAAGTCATAAACCGCTTCAATGTCTGCCTTAGTCATAGTTCTAACAATTGCCATTTGCTTGTTCCTTTGCTAAGCGCTCTTCACGTTCTCTTTCTGCTTGAGATTTACGAAGGTAAATAGGTACAAAACTTGCCGCATCACAGCTTTCACCTCTAGCATAAGCTTTACATGCTACTTCTGCTAAAGTGCTTGCACGTTGAAGATTTAAAAATCCTGGTGCAAATAAAGCCTGCTCACCTAATTTATTTACGATTTTTTCTCTATACACATCTACACCATCACCTAAAAAAGAATCTCTTCTTCTCTAGTTGCTAACATTTCTAAATGTTCATCCATATCACAAGCTAAGTGATCTGTTAAACGATTTAATTCATCATCCTCCCATTTATATATCGCTGTATAAACTTGATTTCTACGTGCATCCATAATAGGACAAATTGTAGCTGTTGTATGTGTTATATTATGCGCTAAGGCATCTAAAGTTGAAATACCTACTACTGATACATTTAAAGCCATAGCTAAAGCTTTAGCTGTAGTTACACCAATACGAAGTCCTGTAAAAGACCCTGGCCCGCTTGTTACAGCTACTGCATCTAAGTTATCTAAATCTATTCCTATTAAATCACGCATATGTTCAAGCATTGGCATGATTGTTTCAGAATGTGTTAACTTATGACAAATATAATATTCTCCTACTAATTTACCATCTCTAATATATGCTACACTTCCAGCTACGCCAGAAGCATCAATTGCTAATATGTTCATTCTTCCACCTACTTTATAGTTATTTTACGATAGTCAAATCCTTTTTCTAAGTCTTTCTCAATATAAATCCATTTTGCCTCGTGTGGAATGACATTCTCCACATTGTTTGCCCACTCTACAAGGCATACACCTTTACCATAGAAATATTCTTCATAACCAATCATTTCAAGTTCATCTGGATCTTCAATACGATACATATCAAAGTGATATAATGGTTTTTCTGCATCATATTCTTGTACAATTGTAAAAGTTGGACTTGTAATAGACTCTGTAATGCCTAAACCTTCTGCAAAGCCTTTAGAAAATACAGTTTTCCCTACACCTAAATCACCTATTAAACAATATATCTCCCCAGGTAAACTGTTTTGTGCGATTTTATATCCGATCTCAAAGGTTTCCCTTTCATTTGTTGTCTCATAAACACTCATCATTTATTATCCTCTCTCATATTTCATTACTTTCCCATTCTAATACGGGCTTTATAAACTTGCAACTCTTTCCTTATAAATATTGACATTGTTCCACATTTTATACACGATTTATAAATCCCTTACTGCTCAAAATTTTACTATCTTTTGGTTATGATCCTATCAAATGTACTTGTGGACATATCATGGAATTAGTTGATATTTTTTATCCGCCTCATTTGTCGTATAATTCTTCTTGAGATATATTTTCTTGAATACATAAAAGGAGGATTTTACTTTGGATATTTTAGAAGGTTTTACTGAAGATGATGATCTTATTGAATTTGTTTGCACTAAATGTGA
>NZ_BBCG01000077.1 GCF_001311925.1 Cellulosilyticum ruminicola JCM 14822 | reverse complement strand
AAAAAACAGGTTAAATTTTAATTGTGTTTAGTTTTGGAAGTATAAAATGGTAAAAAAAACAAAAAAGCTATTGACATAAGTCAGTGAACATGATATACTTCTTAAGTACTCAAGTGAGTGTGTTATATTCCTCGATAGCTCAGCGGCAGAGCATTCGGCTGTTAACCGAAGGGTCGTAGGTTCGAACCCTACTCGGGGAGTTTTCAATAAAGTGGTATTGAAGTAAGAAGGCCCGTTGGTCAAGCGGTCAAGACACCGCCCTTTCACGGCGGTAACACGAGTTCGATTCTCGTACGGGTCATTATAACTTAACTCTAATCAGTAAAGATTAAGGGATTACAATTATGCCGATGTGGCTCAATTGGCAGAGCAGCTGATTTGTAATCAGCAGGTTATCGGTTCGAGTCCGATCATCGGCTTATTATAAACCATATAATGTGATTTATAATGTATGGACCCTTAGCTCAGTTGGTTAGAGCATCCGGCTCATAACCGGACGGTCCTGGGTTCGAGTCCCCGAGGTCCATTAGAAAGTTATAAAAGGTTTGGCCCAGTGGTACAGCTGGTTAGCACGCCGCCCTGTCACGGCGGAGGTCGAGGGTTCGAGTCCCTTCTGGGTCGTTATACTATCCCAGTAGTATTAATAGCAATATGGTCGCTTAGCTCAGCTGGGAGAGCACCTGCCTTACAAGCAGGGGGTCACAGGTTCGAGCCCTGTAGCGACCACTTGTATGCCCGAGTGGCGGAACTGGCAGACGCACAGGACTTAAAATCCTGCGAGCTAACCCTCGTACCGGTTCGATTCCGGTCTCGGGCATATTAAAAAAAGAAAATAGATTATAATAACTAATGAATAAGTGCGCATAGCTCAGCTGGATAGAGCGTCTGACTACGGATCAGAAGGCCGAGGGTTCGAATCCTTCTGTGCACGTTATCTATAGAAATATAGATGTAAATGAAGTAAATAAGAGTAGAGATACTCACAATGAGTATTAATAAGTGCGCATAGCTCAGCTGGATAGAGCGTCTGACTACGGATCAGAAGGCCGAGGGTTCGAATCCTTCTGTGCACGTTATCTATAGAAATATAGATGATGCCGATGTGGCTCAATTGGCAGAGCAGCTGATTTGTAATCAGCAGGTTATCGGTTCGAGTCCGATCATCGGCTTATACATAATTTTAGGTTTGTGCTTATGGACCCTTAGCTCAGTTGGTTAGAGCATCCGGCTCATAACCGGACGGTCCTGGGTTCGAGTCCCCGAGGGTCCACTAAATTACACTTACATAGTAGGTGTTAATTTTTTGAAATGGATTATATATTATGTAAATTAACTAATGAATAAGTGCGCATAGCTCAGCTGGATAGAGCGTCTGACTACGGATCAGAAGGCCGAGGGTTCGAATCCTTCTGTGCACGTTATCTATAGAAATATGGATGATGCCGATGTGGCTCAATTGGCAGAGCAGCTGATTTGTAATCAGCAGGTTATCGGTTCGAGTCCGATCATCGGCTTACTAGTAAAAGAAGTGTTATGAGATTTCATAACATTTCTTTTTGTTTTATATTAAAGATTTAAATAGGAAGTAATTAGTATAATATTTTTACTAGCTACTTCCTAAAATTATTATGTAGAATATTAGCTTTTATTTTTCTTTAAAAGGTGGGTCTTGTACATAACCACTTGCTAATTTTTGCATACCTCTTGGTATAGCATCCTTAGAATTTTTCCAATCAGCATCTTTATTGCGATAATCATATTTATCAATAAACCAAGAAAGATCTTCTTCTATACGTTTAAGATTATCTTGTGTTAGTTTAAAGAGTATATTATAAAATTCAGGTTTATCCTTTTCAGAGATTTTAGTATGAGAAAGTCTCATAAGATTACTAAAGTGAGGTAAGCAGAAACCTTTACTTTCATTAAATAGTTTTTTAAAGTCTGGTGTAGAGTTATAAAGATAGAAGAATGTATCCATATAACGGATAAAGTTCGTATCTATATAATCACATACATAACAAGATTTGTTTTGAGAATCTATCCAATCACTAATGCAATTGTGTTCTGCATCATCAATTGTTTTGGCTTTTTTAAATTTATCAAAGAAACTTGCCTTAGAAGGAGAGAAGCTTCAATTTGTTGTGCCAGTTCTTTTTGAAGGGCGATATAATGAGTATGAAGAATAAGTGCACTACCAAGGCGATTACCGTAATCATACATTTTTTTATAGTGTTCTTTACAAAAACCTATTTTATCTGTAACTGCACGAATATCATCTTCCATATAAGCAGCACCTAAAATAAAAGAGATTGCATCTTGTTCAAGTTTGCGTGTAATAAAGCAAAAAGGGCATTCATCCTGTGCATTAAATGCTTCTGTTAGAGGAATAGTATAGATTGTATCTTTCATGACAAACTTCCTTTCAGTAGTAATTATATTACTAGCATAACATAAAGGAAGTATAATAATCATTAATAGTAATAAACAAATATAAAATAATGAACTAGTATACAAAGTGGTTATTTATCTATAAATTGGAAATAATATCTAAAGAATAATAGTAAAGGGTGTGACAACATGAAAAATGTGGTGATGCTAGGGCATTTGGATCATTTTGATGTGAGACAAATTTTAGAGAGTGGACAAGTATTTCGTTTTGAAAAAATAACAGAACAAAGTTATATGCTTGTTGCAAAGCAAAAAGTAATCAAGTTAGCACAACACGAAGAATCTAGTAGTGTAATGATTTACAATACTAATATTAGTGAACTAGATGAAGTATGGAGTCACTATTTAGACATTGATACGAATTATGCTGAGATTACTAGTACATTATCAGCTAAAGATGAATATATGGCGAAAGCTGTAACCTTTGGGCGTGGTATTAGAATATTGAAGCAAGATCCTTGGGAAATGCTAATATCCTTTATTATTTCACAAAATAAAGCTATTTCACATATTAAAGAATGCATTAAGAATATTAGCATGCAGTTTGGTACACCTATAGAGGATGAAGAATGCAAAGGGTATTATACTTTTCCAACACCAGAACAATTAAAGGATGCTACGGAAGAAGACTTGCGTGCCTGTAAAGTTGGTTTTAGGGCGCCGTATATTTTAGATGCATGTCATAAAATATTAAATGAAGAAATAGTATTAAATGAACTATATTTATTGCCTGCTGAAGAAGCTAAAGAAAAACTTATGAGTATAAAGGGAGTAGGGCCTAAGATTGCGGATTGTATTTTATTATTTGCATACTCTAAGATGGAACTCTTTCCAACTGATGTATGGATTAAACGTGTTATGGAAGGATTGTATTTCGAAGGAAGAGAAGTAAAGCTTGCTGAGATACAAAAATTTGCGAAATCATACTTTGGAGATTTAGCTGGTTATGCCCAACAATATCTTTTCTTTTATGGTAGAGAAAATGCACTTTTTACTGAAAAAATAAAAACAAAAGAAAAAGCTTAAAAATGAAAGAAAACTAATAAAAAACAGAGATAAAACTATTAAATTAACTAAAATAAAATTTGCATTAAAGGTAATAATACCATAATATTATAAATATCAATTAGCACTCTAGTGTAGTGAGTGCTAATAAATTAAAAATATAGGAACTTAGGGAGGTCTTTCTTTATGAACTTAAAACCATTAGGCGATAGAGTTGTAATTCAACATCTTGAAGCAGAAGAGAAAACAAAATCAGGTATTATTTTAACAGGTGCTGCAAAAGAAAAACCACAAGAAGCAGTAGTTGTAGCAGTAGGACCTGGCGGTATGGTAGATGGTCAAAAAGTAGAAATGCAAGTTAAAGTTGGAGATAAAGTAATTTATTCTAAATATGCAGGTACAGAAGTAACATTAGAAAAAGAAGAATATGTTATCGTTAAACAAAGCGATATCTTAGCAATCGTAGAGTAATTGAAAATCAACTTATAGTAATAGAGTTAGTGAATATATATAGGGTAAGGACGAGAAATTATCCTAAATAAATAAATGAGTTTAAACTCATAATGGGAGGCTTATAAACATGGCAAAACAAATTCGTTTTGGATTAGAAGCAAGACAATCACTTCAAGCAGGTGTTGATCAATTAGCAAATGCAGTAAAAGTAACATTAGGACCAAAAGGTCGTAACGTGGTTTTAGATAAATCTTTTGGTACACCACTTATTACAAATGATGGTGTTTCAATTGCAAAAGAAATCGAACTTGAAGATCCATTTGAAAATATTGGAGCTCAATTAGTTAAAGAAGTTGCTACTAAAACAAATGATGTAGCTGGTGATGGTACAACTACAGCTACAGTTTTAGCTCAAGCAATGATTACAGAAGGTCTTAAAAATATTGCAGCTGGTGCTAACCCAATCATCGTTCGTCGTGGAATGAAAGCTGCTACAGATGCTGCTGTAGAGTCAATCAAATCTATGAGCCAAACAGTAAATAGCAAAAACCATATTGCTAGAGTTGCTGCTATTTCAGCTGGTGATGATGAAGTTGGTAACTTAATCGCAGATGCCATGGAAAAAGTGTCAAACGATGGTGTTATTACAGTAGAAGAATCAAAAACAATGACTACAGAATTAGATGTAGTAGAAGGTATGCAATTTGACCGTGGATATTTATCAGCATATATGGTAACAGATACAGAAAAAATGGAAGCTGTATTTGATAATCCATATATCTTAATTACAGATAAAAAAATCACAAATATTCAAGATATCTTACCAGTACTTGAACAAATCGTTCAAACAGGTTCTAAACTTCTTATCATTGCAGAAGATGTAGAAGGTGAAGCACTTGCAACATTAGTTGTAAACAAACTTCGTGGTACATTTAACTGTGTAGCTGTTAAAGCCCCAGGATTTGGTGATAGAAGAAAAGATATGCTTCAAGATATTGCTATCCTTACAGGAGGTACAGTAATCTCTGAAGAAGTAGGTCTTGACCTTAAAGAAGCTACAATTGATATGCTTGGTCGTGCAGCAAGTATCAAAGTTACAAAAGAAAATACAGTAATCGTTGATGGTGCTGGTAACAAAGAAGCAATCAAAGAAAGAGTTGCTCTTATCCGTAACCAAATTGAACAATCAACATCTGATTTCGATAAAGAAAAAATGCAAGAAAGAGTTGCTAAACTTGCTGGTGGTGTAGCAGTTATCAAAGTTGGTGCTGCAACAGAAACAGAAATGAAAGAAAAGAAACTTCGTATTGAAGATGCTTTAGCAGCTACACGTGCAGCTGTAGAAGAAGGAATCATCGGTGGTGGTGGTAGCACATATATCCACGTTAAAAAAGATGTAGCTAAATTATTAGATACAACAGCAGGTGATGAAAAAACAGGTGTTAAAATCATTATGGCTGCTCTTGAAGCACCACTTCGTCAAATCGTATTAAATGCAGGTCTTGAACCAGCTGTAGTTATTAATAAAGTTGCAGAACTTGCAGCGGGTATTGGATTTAACGCACTTACAGAAGAATATGTAAATATGATTGATGGAGGTATCGTTGATCCAACTAAAGTAACAAGAAGTGCACTTCAAAATGCAACATCAGTAGCATCTACATTCTTAACAACAGAATGTATTGTAGCTGATATTAAGAAAGATGAACCAGCTATGCCAGCAGGTGGTATGGGTGGTATGGGCGGAATGGGAATGATGTAATTCCCGCCCTATGGCAACACTTATAATTAAATAGATATAAATGACACGAGAAGTAACTAGCTAGAAATATTGGCTAGTTACTTTTTGTATTGGAGGGCTTAGGATGAAACTTGATAAGAGGAGTTTAGTAAAAATACTAGGGCTGAGTTGTATCATGATGATAAGTGTAATGCTTGTGGGATGTACAACAAAAGCGGAAAAAGAAGAAGCACTACGCCAAGAAAAAGAGATAGAAGAGAAAAAACAGCAACGCATTAAAGATAATGCTAATGATCAACAAGCGCTGTTAGAGAAGCGAGAAAGTGATACCAAGAGAAAAGATAAACCTAAGATAATAATGGATGATATAGAGGAAGAAGGAAGCAGTAGTATAGTTTCTACCGATGAGAGTCAAGAGGACGAAAAAGAGAGTGGAAATGGCATCGTGAATATGGCTCCACCTAAAAACTCAAAGGATATTATAAAGATTAAAATTAATGATAATGAAGACGTGATTCATATTGATGAAGATGGCAAAAACACAGTTAAGATTGACAAAGACAATGAAGATGGTGTTGATGTAAAAAGAAATCATGATTCAGGTGTAGTAATGAGGTAGGGAAAGCAAAATACATATACTTGTATATAAATAATATAGAGGGTGTCGTAAAATTACTAATAATTTTGCGACACCCTCATTTTAAATTAAGTAGTATAAGATTTAAAAATAAATATTATCTAAAACAGTCCAAGTATACCACAACCTAAGACAACGAAGGCAAAGATAATACGATAAATAGCAAATACTTTCATAGGCTTTTTCTTCAGGTAAGTTAGGAAACCATCAATAACTAATAGGGCAACAATAAAGGAAACGATGAAACCTACAGCAAGAGCTGTCCATTCTGTGTTTGTTAATGTATTTTGAGCTTTGAGGACATTAAGTAATGCTTGACCAAACATAACGGGGATGGCAAGGAAGAAAGAGTATTCAGCCGCAGCCACTGTTGAGAGGCCAGCTACCCAACCACCTATGATGGTAGAAGCTGAACGAGACATGCCAGGTACCATAGAAAGCACTTGGAAGAGTCCAACGATAATAGCGATTTTAGGCGTAATGAGTGTATCTGATAAAGAAGTGGTTTGATTGCCACGTAACTTACTTTCAGCATACATCATCCAAAGACCACCAATAAAGAGCGCACAAGCTACTACAAGAGGATTAAAGAGCTTAGCTTCTATTAAGTCATCAAAAGGAATACCTATAGCAGCAGCAGGCACACAAGAGATTGCTACCATACCCCAGAAGTAAATACCACTTTTGGGGTATGGTACATTTTTACTTGGGAAGAGATGTATAACTGTATCAATAATTTTTTTACGATATAAAACAAGTACTGCTAAGATAGCACCAAGTTGAATAACCATTGTAAACATATTTGCAAAATCTGTATTGTTAGAGAAGCGAAGCAAGTTACCAAAGATGATTAGATGACCAGTTGAAGAGACTGGTAAGAATTCAGTAAGTCCTTCTATGATACCGAGAATAGCTGCTTTTAACATAAATAAAAAATCCAAGGGAAACCCTCCTTAAAGTTTGAATTGTTTATAATATTTTTGTTTCATAATGTATTATAATACATTATGAGGATAGGTACTATATTTATTACACAGTATTTTACAATTAAGTAAATGCAATTAAACTGGATAGTATTGAAAAAATGTGTATTTTATAGTATTTTTATATAGTAGAGTAATGTTTTATATACAATAAAATTTACTTAAACAATACTCCGTCATATTTAGCTCAGCTATAATAATGGGCAATTATATTTTAGTGGAAGGATGAATGGGAAAATGATGACAGCAACTTTTAAAGAGTACATGATTAAGCAAAAGAAATCACCAAAAGATGTTATAATGCAGACATTAATCGTAGTATGCGCATTTGCCGTTATACTATTAGGAATGATCTTCGGGGGAGCACTATTTGGGCCTATTATTACAATAGTTGCATTGTTAGGGGCTGGATATTTATTCATTATGTTTAGTAGAGAATATGAGTATATACTTACAAATGAAGAATTAGACATTGATGTAATTTACAACCGTTCAAAAAGAAAAAGAGTAACAACAGTTAATTTAAGAAAGATTAGCATTATGGCGCCAATGGATGATGCAAATCACCGTCACGAACTTGAAGGACAAGGTGTTAAAAAAGTTATTAATGCTAGTGATAATTCAAACGATAAAAATACATACGTAATCATTGGGGATACACAATATGGTGCAACTAAAATTCTTATTTCACCTAGCAAAGATTTCTTAGATGAAATGTTTAAACAATCACCTAATAAGATTATTCGTAGAATGTAATAAGTATAAAATAAATTAACTTTAGAAGTAGTACATACTAAATGGTGTGTGCTACTTTTTAAATTTTATACAGGCATAATGCATACATATTAAAATATCTAAAATAGAAAACAACAAATGTCTATTGTAAACGAACAGTAAATGAGTAAATTCGAATATTAGAGAGACGAATAGAGAAAAGAGAGGAAGAATATTTTTTTTATTATTATATTTGTTTACAATAAATAAGTGAGAGGATAGCAAAAATCAACAAAATATACAAGGTTTTTGAGTATTTTGGAATATACTTGACAATTTGTCTTAAAATATGATAAAGTGTACAAAAAACAATAATATTATTTTAATGTTCGGTTTTTGGCATAAAATAAAAACATTTATCATAACTTTGGGAGGCAGTAAAATGGCAAAGATAGTAAAAGAAGGAATTACATTTGATGATATTTTATTAATTCCAGGATACTCTAATGTATTACCTAAGGAAGTAGATTTAACAACTAAACTTACTAAAAAAATTAAATTAAATGTTCCTTTTATGAGTGCAGGGATGGATACAGTAACAGAAGCTAGAATGGCAGTTGCTATTGCAAGACAAGGTGGTATTGGTATTATTCATAAAAACATGTCTATCGAAGCACAAGCAGATGAGGTAGATAAAGTAAAACGTTCTGAAAATGGTGTTATCACAGATCCATTTTCATTAAGTCCAGAGCACTTCGTATATGAAGCAAATGAACTTATGGCGAAATTCAGAATATCAGGTGTCCCAATTACTGAAGATGGTAAACTCGTAGGTATCTTAACAAATCGTGACTTACGTTTTGAAACAAACCATAATCGTCAAATTAAAGAAGTTATGACAAGTGAAAATCTTATTACAGCTCCAGAAGGAACAGATTTAGTAGAAGCTAAAAAAATTCTTTCTGAGCATCGTATTGAAAAATTACCTATCGTAGATAAAGATGGTAATTTAAAAGGTCTTATTACAATTAAAGATATTGAAAAAGCAATTATGTATCCTAAAGCAGCTAAAGATGCTCAAGGTAGACTTTTAGTTGGGGCGGCTGTTGGTGTAACAACAAATATTTTAGATCGTGTAGATGCGCTTGTAAAAGCTAAGGTTGATGTTATTACAATCGATACAGCTCACGGACATTCTCAAGGCGTACTTGATACAGTTAAAAAAGTAAAAGAGAAATATCCAGAACTTCAAATCATTGCTGGTAACGTAGCAACAGCAGATGCAACAAGAGCTTTAATCGAAGCTGGTGCAGATTGCGTTAAAGTTGGTATCGGACCTGGTTCTATTTGTACAACTCGCATTGTAGCTGGTGTGGGGGTTCCTCAAATTACAGCTATTGAAGAATGTGCAAATGCAGCCGCTGAATATGGTGTACCAGTTATCGCAGATGGTGGTATCAAATATTCTGGAGACGTAGTAAAAGCTATCGGTATGGGTGCTAGCGTATGTATGATGGGTTCAATGCTTGCTGGCTGTGAAGAAAGCCCAGGAGCAGTTGAATTATATCAAGGAAGAAAATACAAAGTATATCGTGGCATGGGATCAATTGCAGCTATGGAAAAAGGAAGTAAAGATAGATACTTCCAAGAAGATGCTAAAAAATTAGTTCCAGAAGGTGTAGAAGGACGTGTAGCTTATAAAGGATATGTAGCAGATACAGTATTCCAAATGGTAGGAGGACTTCGTGCTGGTATGGGATATGCAGGAGCTAAAACAATTGATGAACTAAGAGAAAAAGCACAGTTCGTAAAAATTACAAGCGCTGGTCTCAAAGAAAGTCATCCACATGATATTCAAATCACTAAAGAGGCACCTAACTATAGTGTAGATTACTAAGAGGGGTTCGAGAACTGAGTAACTGGTGTCTTACGCATCTAACTCCGTAGGCTTAACAAACTCTAAGTTCATATTTTTAATGAGCGCTGTGAACTTGCTACGCTCAAACAGCACAGCTAAAACCCATTAAAAATATTCACTAAGAGTTTGTAAAGCATATTACGAAACCGATGCTACAGACACCAGTTACTCAGTTCCCTACCTTCTAGATAGGGCGTTGGAATTTTTAAATTTGGATTTATACTAGTAGATAGCATGAAAAAATATAGAAAAATATACAAAATTGTTATAATATAGTTCATATGAATTTGTTTTTATAAATTTTAAGGAGGGGTCAGAAAAATGAAACATGAACTGGTAATCGTTTTGGACTTTGGTGGACAGTATAACCAGCTTATTGCGAGACGTGTAAGAGAGAATAATGTGTATTGTGAGGTTCATCCTTATAATATCGGTATTGAAAAAATTAAAGAGATGAATCCAAAAGGGATTATTTTTACAGGTGGTCCTAATAGTGTATATGCAGAAGATTCACCAGTTTGTGGTAAAGAAATTTTCGAATTAGGTATTCCTGTACTTGGAATTTGTTATGGATCTCAACTTATGGCATTCCTTTTAGATGGAAAGGTAGAAACAGCGCCTGTAAGTGAGTATGGAAAAACAGAAGTTAATGTGGAAACTACATCTAGATTATTTGAAGGGGTATCACCTTCTACAATTTGCTGGATGAGTCATACTGACTATATTGCTAAGGCACCAGCTGATTTCACAGTTACAGCGCATACACCAGTATGTCCAGTAGCAGCTATGGAAAACGTAGAAAAAGGACTCTATGCAGTACAATTCCATCCAGAAGTTATGCATACACAAGAAGGTATGAAAATGCTTTCTAACTTCGTTAAAAATATTTGTGAATGTAAAGGTGACTGGAAAATGGATTCATTCGTAGAATCTACAATTACAGTACTTCGTGAAAAAGTCGGAAATGGTAAAGTATTATGTGCTTTATCTGGTGGGGTAGACTCATCAGTAGCAGCAGTTTTACTTTCTAAAGCTATCGGTAAACAACTTACATGTGTATTCGTAGACCACGGTTTACTTAGAAAAAATGAAGGGGACGAAGTAGAAGCAGTATTCGGACCAGAAGGACATTATGACCTTAACTTCATTCGTGTAAACGCACAAGAAAGATTCTATGAAAAATTAAAAGGCGTAGAAGAACCAGAACGTAAAAGAAAAATTATTGGTGAAGAATTCATCCGTGTATTTGAAGAAGAAGCCAAAAAAATCGGTGCAGTAGATTACTTAGTACAAGGAACAATCTACCCAGACGTTATTGAAAGTGGACTTGGAAAATCAGCAGTCATCAAATCACATCATAATGTAGGTGGACTTCCTGATTGCGTAGATTTCAAAGAAATCATCGAACCACTTAGATTATTATTCAAAGATGAAGTGCGTAAAGCAGGACTTGAACTCGGAATTCCAGACTACTTAGTATTTAGACAACCATTCCCAGGCCCAGGCCTTGGTATCCGTATCATCGGAGAAGTAACAGCAGAAAAAGTACGCATCGTTCAAGACGCTGACTTCATCTATAGAGAAGAAATCGCCAAAGCAGGCGTAGACAAAAACTTAGGTCAATACTTCGCAGCCCTCACAAACATGCGCTCAGTAGGCGTAATGGGCGATGAAAGAACATACGACTACGCAGTAGCCTTAAGAGCAGTCACAACATCTGACTTCATGACAGCAGAATCAGCAGACCTTCCTTGGGAAGTACTTGGAAAAGTGACAACTAGAATCGTCAATGAAGTTAAAGGGGTTAACCGTGTACTCTACGACTGCACAGGAAAGCCACCAGCAACGATAGAATTCGAGTAGGAAAAAATCTAATATTTTCAATGGTTTCAAGGTTTATGAATAAATAAGACTACCTAAATGGTGGCTTCGAGATTAGAGCAAAACTATGCTCCCTCGTAGCCAATGTCATTTAGTTAAGTGATATTATATAAAAAGGTCATCTACGAATAGTTAAATATTGGTAGATGACCTTTTTTATAGCTTAAACTCTATCTAAATGTATAATTTTAAGCATGGCAAATAGACAGAATACTTATTCTGTCTAAAAAATTGGTAAATACCTATTTTTATGCTACCCTATAATTGAAGCTTACCGCTTTTTTAAATTTGACCTTGCGAGGGTCAGAGCGATTTTCACGAATAGGTAATACATTCTTTTGAATGAGGGCTTCAACATTAGGTGGATGTACATTTTCATCTCTAAAGAATTTTTTGCAGATATGAATGGCTACAGTAAAGTTTACTTGATAGCCATACTTAGTAGGCTTTTGCTGAACGACTACGTGCAGTGTAATTATTTCACAAAAGTTATACATAACAAGCCTTGCAAAGACTTCTTGGGTAATGTATGCCACCTTTTTTGCGTGAAAACTTGTAAGCCCTAATGCATATTTTAATTCTCTAAAAGAAGTTTCTATTCCCCATCTCATATGATATAGCTTTTTCAATTCTTCTGGTGAAAACTCTTCTCTATCAAGGTTAGTGATAATCGTTTCATATGTATCAAATGTAGAATTAATCGGTAAAAACTTATAAAGTTCTGGGTGAGCCTTTATTTCTTTTA
>NZ_BBCG01000076.1 GCF_001311925.1 Cellulosilyticum ruminicola JCM 14822 | reverse complement strand
AATAAAAAAGCCTCACTTGAAATGAATAATCATTTCAAGTGAGGCTTATGCTTTACATATTATGCACGGCTTACTCTTAAATGTTTAAGTGCTGGTTGAATAGCTTTTACTAAAATCACACTAACTGTAGAAACAAGAATACCTTTTACAAAATTAAATGGTGCAATGACATAAAGTAAAAATGTCCATTTATCTACAATATTAGGATTAATCGCTGCACCCATACCGATACATGCTTGTTCACCATATAATGGCATTGTAATAAGAGCATTTGTCAGCATACCTGCGCCCATCATTAAAACAATACTTATTGTGCTGCCAATAATAATATTTTTAATTGTTGTACGTTTTCTTGTCATCAACGCAATTGGTAAAATATATGCAATTCCTACAAGCACATTGGCAATTTCTCCAACACCACCTGTACTTGAGTTAAATAATGCTAATAAGTTTTTAATAATAACGACTATAACTCCTGCTAATGGATGAATAACAAGTGTTGCAATAACGGCCGGCACATCACCAAAATCTATTTTTAAAAAGGCTGGAAAAATAGGTAATGGTATTTCAAGTGTACGCATAAGTACAATAGCTAGCGCACCTAAGATTCCTATTTTTACCATATTCACTGTGTTAAATAACTTTTTATCTTTCATATGCTAATCCTCCCTTAGACTTATGATTACCCAAATCTCATAGGTCAATTAATATTTTAATATCAAAAAGCAACCTATTCTTTCAACAGGTTGCTTATCATGGTCTAAGCTCAAATTATTATATCTTATACATTCTAGCTCTTCTACCATCCAGACTTTACTGTCGGTTTTGGAATTTCACCAAATCGGTACATTATCAAAATAATGTAATCGCGGACTATCACCGCCGGTCGGGAATTTCACCCTGCCCTGAAGAATTAAATTGCTTATTTAATTAATTAAATTATATGCCAAGAAAATAATTTTTCAAGTATCTTTTAAAGATTTAACTGGTCCTTTTTTATTTAACAGTTTTCATGCTTAAAGCAATTTTATTTTTTTCTACATCTACAGATAAAATAGTAACATCTACAATATCCCCTACTTTTACAACTTCTAATGGATGTTTAATAAATCTATCACTCATTTGAGATAAGTGTACAAGTCCATCTTGGTGCACTCCGATATCTACAAAAGCCCCAAAGTCTACAATATTTCTTACTGTTCCTTTAAGCTTCATACCTTCTTTTAAGTCTTTGATTTCTAAAACTTCACTATGAAGAATCGGCTGTGGCATATCTTCACGAGGATCTCTGCCTGGTTTCTCAAGTTCTTTAATAATATCTTCTAAAGTTGGGACACCTGTTCCCAACTTACTAGCCAGTGCCTCAATATCTGTAATCTTACTTCTTAAGTCTTGCATATGTCCTGCTTCCACTGTATCATAACCCACTTCTTTTAAAAGTGCTTTAGCAATGTGATAAGATTCTGGGTGAACACCTGTATTATCTAAGAAGTTATCTCCATTCACAATGCGTAAGAAACCTGCACATTGTTCAAACACTTTAGGACCTAATCCCTTTACTTTCTTAATCATATTACGATTTGTAAAACTTCCTACTTCTTCACGATAGGCAATGATATTTTGAGAAACCGTTTTCTTAATACCTGCTACATATTGTAAAAGAGATGCTGAAGCTGTATTAATATCTACCCCAACCTCATTAACTGCTCCCTCTACAACACCGCTTAGAGACTCCTCTAAACGTTTTTGATTCATATCATGTTGATATTGCCCAACACCAATAGCTTTAGGCTCGATTTTTACAAGTTCAGCAAGTGGATCTTGAAGACGTCTTGCAATAGACACAGCACTTCTTACCCCTACATCATCATTTGGAAATTCTTCTGTTCCAAGTTTTGAAGCCGAATAAACAGAAGCCCCTGCTTCATTAACAATAACATAATGTAATTTTTTATCAATTTCTTTTAAAAGCTCTGCTACAAACTTTTCAGTTTCACGCGAAGCAGTTCCATTACCAATTGACAGTAAATCTATATCATATTTTTCAATGAATTCTTTTAAAGCTTCTTTAGCTTCTTCAATTTTATTTTGTGGTGGTGTTGGAAAAATTACTGTTTTATCTAGTTTTTTACCTGTTTCATCTACTACTGCAATTTTACATCCTGTACGATAAGCAGGGTCAATCCCCATAACTGTATATCCTTTAATAGGTGCTTGCATTAAAAGCTGATAAAGATTTTTCTTAAATACTTCAAGTGCTCCTTCCTGAGCTTTTTCAGTAAGTTCATTACGAATATCTCGCTCAACTGCTGGCGCAATAAGACGTTTATAACTATCTTGTAGCATTTCTTCTAAAAGTTCTTTTGTACTACTCTCTTTTTGAATAATATTACGTACTAAATAAGCGATAATTTCATCTGCTGGTGCTTCAATCTTTACACTAAGTGTCTTTTCATTTTCACCACGATTAATAGCAAGAATGCGGTGTCCTGGCATAGAACTCACCTTTTCACTATAATCATAATACATTTCAAAAACAGTTTTTTCTTTTACATCTTTTGCTTTTGTAATAATAAGACCTTTATTAAACGTAAGCTTACGAATATATCCTCTAAACTTAGCATTATCTGAAACTTCTTCTGCAAGGATATCCTTGGCCCCATTTAAGGCTTCTTGTAATGATTTCACACCTTTTTCTTCATTTACAAAAGCTTGTGCTGCCTTTACAATATCTTGCTCTTTTTGCTCTTTTAAAATAACTGCTAAAGGTTCTAACCCTTTTTCTTTTGCAATTGTAGCACGGGTACGCTTTTTAGGGCGATATGGCATATATAAGTCTTCTACTTCTGTAGCAGTAGCAGCTTTCCAAATAGCATCCTTTAATTCTTTTGTAAGTTTACCCTGTTCTTCAATACTTTTAATAACTTGTTCTTTACGTGCCATTAAATTCTGAAGATAAGTATAACGTTCACCAAATTGACGTAACACCTCATCATTTAGTCCACCTGTTAACTCTTTTCGGTATCTAGCAATAAAAGGAATTGTGTTACCTTCATCAATTAACTTAATCGTATTTTCAACTTGTCTTTTTTTAATGCCAAGTTCTGTTTGTAAAATCTGTATAATATCCATGGTCTTCTCCTTATCTCTTTTTTCCCATTTTAACACACTTTATAAATTACTCCTATTCACTTATGCATAATATAAGCTTTTAATTTTATCTTTTAAATACTCCATATTTCCTTCCAAATAAATAGTTTCTTCTTCTCCTCCAACAATATTATAAAAGGTTACTTTTAAATAGCCACTTCCCTGATGACTAATATGGGCATTGTGCATCACCAATATGCACTTAATAAATTCTAATGCAAATACATCTCCTGCTTCTTCAATTTTGCACTTTGCAATATCCTTTTGATGCTCTTTAATAAACGTCTCTATTTCTTTGGCATAAATACTGACACTTACTGCCTTATTAATTGATTCATATTCTAAATCCATATAGATTTCTTTCCGCCCATGATTTAAAAGTGTTCCTATAATATACATACTAGCACGTTGAACAAGGACCAGATCAATACTCATTTTAATTTCTTCTTCATTTGTATTAAATATTAAGTCTACATCTTCATATAAAGTTGCAAACGCATCTATGACATTTTCAAGTACTTCTACCATATTATAAACTTCAAAGTTAGTTTTTAAATACCCACCTTTAAGTTTATTAATATCAATCATATGGATAATAAGCTTCATAGATTCATTACACTCTTTTTTTATATTTCTTAATTCATTTATAATTCCCTTATCTAACTCGTCATTTAACTTTATCACTTGTACAACACTTTGAATCACATTAATAGGTGTTTTAAGCTCATGCGACAAATTCACAATCGTATCCCGGTCTTCATGATTACTATAAATCTTTTCTTTCGCCGTCCGTGTCTTCTCAATAAGTTCATTCCAAGACTTTTTCAAACAATTATAATATAAACTTACACCTATTAAATATATATATATACTTTTAATATACATTAGAAACCACCGAATATGCTTAGCCCTTACACCAGTATTATTAAGTGACAGATATACACCTAATAAGTAATATATCCCCCTTATGGCAAAGACAATATATAGATACTGTATTCCCTTTTTAGATAATCTCCACTTAAATTTCTTTACATAATAAACACCTATTATATTTGTAAGTGCCAAAAACAAAGCCACAACTACAGTCATTATTGAATATACCTTTATATCATAATACACATATATTTGTTTACTTATTAAAATAGACATAAAAAAACAAACTGCAATATATGTAGCAATTTTATCTCTATTAATTTCTTTTCCTGCATACCACATAAAAACAGGTATACACAATAGTTCCAATAGATTACATTCAGACATCATCATCATATATACTCTAGGTAATCTATTATCTATCATTAACATAATAAGTCCATAAAGCATGTTAATTCCTTGAAAACTAAAAAGTATACTAATTATACGATAAGCACCTGTGCTACTACTATCAAAACGTTTATACAAAATAATATGCATACTAAGCATAAGAATAGTTGTATTAAGTAATAATATACTATATAAAAAAGTGGCTATATCCCTAATACACAATAATTTTGCCATGGTATAAAATAATACCCCACCACAAAGTGTAATGCATATATCTCTTTTGAAGTCTCCCACGACACCCTCCCCTATCTCTTTAAATCTGCAAACTCCACTTCAATCTTTCTCTTAAGTGTATCTTTAATTCTTGTTTCAATCTGTTTATTCTTCTGTCCATTATAAAGTGGTAAATTAAAACTCACTAAAGTTCCCTGTTCTTCTTTACTTTGAATCTTAATTTCTCCTTTATGCATTTCAATAATAGATTTTACAATAGCAAGCCCCAAACCACTGCCTTCTTGCATTCTTGATAATCCTGTATCGACTCTCTCAAAACGTTCAAATATATTTTTTAATTTTTCTTTTGGTATCCCCACACCTGTATCTTCTACACAAATATAAGCCCTTCCCCCTTTAGCATTAAGATAAACACATATTTTCCCATTAGTATTATTATATTTAATGGCATTTGAAATAAGATTTAATAATACACGCTCTATTTCATCGGAATCTACTAAGCAATAAACAGGTGTTTCAGTTTGAATCACATCTATTTTAAGCCCTCTATTTTCTATATAAGGTAATATAGATTCTACTAGTACTGTAAGCAACTGATTCATATGGGTCAACTTATACTTTGGTGTCACATTTCCAATATCCATCTGCCCCAAATCCAATATATTATTACTTAACTTCATTAACCGATTTGAGTTATTTTTGATTTTTTCAAGATGTTCCAAACTTCTTGTGTCATGTCCTTTTCTCATTTTCTTTTTAAGAATCTGGGTAGAATAATCTATGGACTTCATATAGTTTTTAAGTGCATATGAAGCAAAAACCAAATTATACTTATCTAACTCCTCCTGCGCCAATTCACTTTCTGTCATATTTAATTTCTTATCTGCTGGGTGCCATACTTGTTTAATAATCACCCTATAAATAAATTCATAAATTAAAATACAATGGACTGTATTACATGTATAAAAAACAACTGTCCACAAGCCATTATATAATATTCTAGTATTTAAGTTTCCTAGCAAATAACTAATCTTAAAAATCATAGACCATCTCAAATATTTTAGCTCATCCACATATACATTATAGGATTTTAAACTTAAACCTATAATTATAAAGCCAGCACTTAATACACTATACATAATTCTATAGTGTTTAATGAGCATATATTCTAGTGTATTATTTTTTTTAAGCACAATTCCTATAGATAATAATGTAAACAAACCCAGCATACTCATCCACCACTTAGTTGTTCGCTTTTCATCTACAAAATATAAATCGATATACAATAAAATAAGCTCCAAAAATTGAATAAGTGTATTATATCGATAATACATAATGGGCAGTCTTCTTTCATGAGTATGTATAATGTAAAGATACATATTGCAAATCGTAATAATTCCTAATATAAAATAACCATATGCAAGTATATTAATTTTGTTATTTTCTCTGACACTTATATTGGTCAATATCATAATAAAACTGGCAACTGCAATCACAATTATAATCACCAAACTTAAGAAAATTCCCGTATACATTAAATTCTTACTATTCAGCTTTAAATCTTTTAAATAAATCCCCCCAAAAAGAGCACTTACCATAACAATATACTTTATTCCTTTATCTCTCACCCTAGTTCCCTCATTCTATTCTTATAATTTAAAATTTTTTAACTATTATATATTTCATTGTATATTTTTTTTAACCTAACGTAAATATCTTTCACTCTAATAAGACAAAAAAAACAACCTATAGTTTATTTTACCTATAGATTGTTTAAAACAACTTTATTTAATAACGTAATTCCTCATTAATCCATACTTTTGCACCTTCATTATCAGCTTGAAGCATTTGTACTTGCCATTTATTCTCAAGTCCATCTAAATAACCTACCATTTCTCTTCTAAATGCTACAACATTTTTAACTACTGCCAAAAGTGTAGGTCCCGCACCACTTAAAAATGTTCCCTTAGCCCCATAAAACTTAGCTTTTTCTAAGATTTCGTCCATATGTGGAATTAATTTGGCACGATATGGCTCATGAAGGCAATCTTGCATAGCAAGCTCTAAATTATCCATATCTCCTATTAACATAGATGCTGTTAATAATGCTGCACGAGATGTATTAAAAACTGCATCTTTTAAACTTACTGTTTCAGGAAGAACCCCTCTTGCAAGTTCAGTAGATAATGTAAAGTCTGGAATCATTACGGCAAAATGTAAATTTTCTGCTACATGTACCTTTACATATTTCATATCCTTACTATTCATGGCCCCAATTGTCATTCCTCCAAGTAATGCTGGTGTTGTATTATCTGGATGCCCTTCTAATTGTGCTGCCATCTGTACAAGTTCTTCTTTGGAGAAGAAACTTTGACTTAATGCATTAGCAATATGTAAGCCTGCCACAATACATGCTGCACTGCTTCCTAATCCTCTTGTATGTGGAATACTATCTTGTTGAATAATTCTAAGACCAGGTACTTTCTGATTAATGTTTTCATAAAAAGCACAAATCGTTTTATAAATTAAATTTGTTTCATCTGTTGGTATTTCTTTATTCCCATCTTGTACAATAATTTCTAATCCTTCTTCAATTTCTTCTGCATAAATAATATTATACATTCCAAGTGCCATACCAATACTATCAAATCCAGGACCCATATTGGCTGTTGTTGCTGGTACTTTTACTTTAATCATATCTTTACCCCACCTTTTATATTTTTCATGCCACTTTTTAATCTAGCCATATTTTTGTTCTAAAAAAGGAGGCAAGGAACTGTGTCCTTCCCTCCTACTTTTCCTTAAATATAAAATTAATCTTCTAATTTAAAAATATCATGAATAGCATTCATTGCTCTATGCATATCTTTTTTATCAATTAAGATAGAAATTTTAATTTCTGAAGTTGAAATCATATGTATATTAATATTTGAATCAAACATAGCTTCAAACATTTTAGCTGCAACACCAGTATTTGATACCATACCAGCACCTACTACTGAAACTTTTGCTAAATTTTCATTGTAGTCTACTTCTGAGAATCCCCAACGATCTTTGTTTTCATCAATAACTTTTTGAGCATCTACTAAACTTGTTTCTGGTACTGTGAAAGAAATATCTTTTGTTTTATCACGACCTATTGATTGTAAAATAATATCTACGTTAATTCCCTTTTTAGCTAATGTTGCAAAAATATCAAACGCTTTACCTGGAGTATCTTTAAGTCCAATTAATGAAATACGTGCGATTTCATCATCTCCAGCTACACCACTTACTAACATTCTTTCCATCTTACAAGCCTCCTTAACGACTGTGCCTTCTACTCTTGTTAAACTTGAGCGAACGACTAATTCTACATTATATTTTTTTGCCATTTCTACTGAACGATTGTGTAATACTTTTGCGCCTAATGATGCAAGTTCTAACATCTCATCATAAGAAATCTCTTCAAGTTTTCTTGCATTTTTAACAACTCTAGGATCAGCAGTATATACGCCATCTACGTCTGTGTAGATTTCACATTTATCTGCATGAAGGGCTGCTGCAATCGCTACTGCTGTTGTATCAGATCCACCTCTACCAAGTGTTGTAATATCATCAAATCTATTAATTCCTTGGAAACCTGTTACAATAACAATGTTTCTACGGTCTAACTCTCTTCTTAAGCGATCTGGTTTTACACGTTTGAATCTTGCATTCCCATATGCAGATGTTGTTGACATACCAACTTGATATGCATTTAAAGAAATACATGGAAATCCAAGTTCTTTAAGTGCCATTGCCATAAGCGCAACAGATTGTTGTTCACCTGTTGATAACAACATATCAAGTTCTCTTTTTTCAGGATTACCACTAATTTCTTTTGCTTTCACAATAAGATCATCGGTCGTATCACCTTGTGCTGAAAGAACAACTACTACATCGTTTCCTGCTTTGTAAGTCTCTCCTATTCTGTTTGCTACATTAAAAACTCTTTCTACATTAGCTACAGAACTACCGCCAAATTTTTGTACAATTAACACGTTAGTTTCCTCCTCAAAAATAAACAAGCTGTTTATTTCATAATATCTATTTTCTATTTAAAAAATGATTTACTAATAGAACCATCTTCTATATAGCCTATCTTGTAGCTTTAAAAGCCTCTAATTATTTATCAATACGAATTTTGCTAAGTACATTAGCATAATCAATGATTTCCATCTTTTCTGCAAAAGTACTTTCACTGCAAACTTCTGTAATGAATGCGAATTCTCCCTCTAGAGCCTCTACTACTTCTAGCTGTTTAAAGTTTTCTTGTACTTTACTTACAACTTCTGCATTATCTTTTACTCTTACAAAATATCTAACTTTAACATCACCTTGATCTTTAAGTTCAATTTTTTTACGACTCCAGAATGAAATAATATTTGTTCCTTTATGTTTAGCAGCATCTACAATATCCGCAACTACAGCACTAGCTGTAGGAAGTTTTCCTGCACCACGGCCATAGAACATTACATCACCTATCACATTACCATTTACAAAAATAGCATTAAATACATCATTTACCATAGCAAGAGGATGTGATTTTGAAATAAGCATTGGTGATACACGAGCAAATACTGCATCGTCTTGTTTTTTACAAGTTGCAAGTAATTTAATGACATATCCCATTTTCTCTGCATAAACCATATCTTCTGCTGTAATCTTTGTAATTCCTTCTGTTGGTACTTCTTCAAAGTTCACATGTTCCCCTAAAGCAAGTGAAGCTAAAATAGCGATTTTACGACATGCATCATATCCTTCTACATCAGCAGCAGGATTTTTTTCTGCATAACCAAGAGCTTGTGCTTCTTTTAAAACATCTTCAAAGTCACGTCCCTCATCTTTCATTTTTGTTAAAATGAAGTTAGTTGTACCATTTAAGATACCTGTGATTTCACAAATTTCATCAGCAGTTAAACATTGGTTAAGTGGTCTAATAATAGGGATTCCACCACCTACACTGGCTTCAAATAAGAAGTTAACATTATTTTTTCTAGCAATTTCTAAAAGTTCTGCGCCATGAAGTGCTACCAGTTCTTTATTTGAAGTAACATAACTTTTACCACTTTCAAGACTTGTTTTAGCAAAAGCATAAGCAGGTTCTACACCACCCATTGCTTCTGCCACAATTTCAATCTCAGGATCTTCTGCAATTTGTTTAAAATCATGAACAATAATTTCATTTATAGGATTCCCAGGAAATTCTCTTAAATCAAGAACGTATTTAATTTCAATAGGAGTACCCGCCTTCTTATTGATGCTATCTTGATTAGCATTAATAACTTCAACTACACCACTACCAACTGTGCCATAACCTAATAATGCGACTTTCATCTTACACCCTCCATTTTCTATTTTCAACTTACCCTAACTAGCTACTCCCTAGCTAGAATTTTAATTTCTTGCACGCCACTAAGTGCACCAAGTCTTGTGATAAGTTCTTCAATTGGAATTACCATCTGAGAGGTTTCCATACAAAGGTTAATGATTGCAATACCGTTAATTGGCATCATTTGATTAATAGTAAGCACATTACCTCCTGCCTGAGCAATTCCATTTAATACATCTGAAAGCCTGCCAGTTTCATCTTGCAAACTAATCAGCATTGTAATTGCTTTTCCCTTTTCCTTATCATAAAAAGGAAATATAGCATCTCTATACTTATAAAAAGAGCTGCGGCTTATACCTACTTTTTCCGTAGCCTCTTGTACAGTAAGCATTTTATTTTTTTCAAGTATTTCTTTAACTGCCACTACCTTTAAAAATACTTCTGGTAGGACATTTTGACTAATTACATAGTATGGGTACTTCTGTTCCATCTTATACTCCTTGTTCGTTTCTCATGAACATTTGTTTATTTGTTACATACTATATCATATTCATTTTACGTTTTCAAGCGAACATAATATTATTTTATTTTTTTGTATAATTTTTTATATATTTTAGATAATTAAAGTTTATATTTTATTATTTTTGTTACATACTTTTAGATTGTATAAGCCTTATATTTCCATTTCATTCTACAATGTACAAAAAAGACAAGATATATTTTCTCAAATATCTTGTCTTTTTACTTTTTTTGTTAATTCAGTCCTTCATTGTAGTACTCTAAAATACAATTATATACTACATTGGCAAATCGTTCTGTATAGTTAGGAGCTGTGATTGTGTTAAAATCATTCGAATTACTAATAAAGCCAGTCTCTATTAATATAGCAGGATCGTTTGTTTCACGAATCACATAAAAATCTCCATGTTTTGTTTTACGGTCACGTAAACCAAACTCCTCTACTAACGCTTTTTGTACCCTACTTGCAAAAGTTTGTCCACGCTTATCAGAAGATGTATAGTAATAAGTTTCTATACCACTTGCTGAAGGCGCATTCTCCACATAATTTACATGTACACTAATATACATATCTGGTGAAATTTCATTTGATAATGCAACACGCATATCTAATGTAGGATATTGTTTGCCAACTATCCCATCCCCAGCTGTAGCATACCAATCTTCTGGCCTTGTCATATAAACTTTAATATTATTATCCGCTTCTAAAAGATTAAATAGTGCCTTACCACATCTAAGTGTGATATCCTTTTCTTTTACACCATTACATCTGGTCCCATCATCAGCCCCGCCATGTCCAGGATCAACTACAATAATCTTATTATACTTTTGATTTGGTTTCATAAAGTTAATTACAATACCATCTTGTCCCTTAGATAAATCAACTGCACATACACTACTTGTTTCCACAGTAATTTGAGCGCCTGAATTTGTTTTTGTAACATTTACTGCTTTTAAATAACCTATTTTTCCTTTCCAGCTTCCTGGTTTAACATCCTCTAATGCACTATTATTAATAGTAAATGTCATCTTTCGTTTCGTATAGTTATCATTTACTGTAATATCACTAACTGATATACCTGCACCTCCATCTGATATTGTCATTTTTTGAGCAATACTATCATAATTTAAAAATGGAAAAATACTATTTATTTCATTCATATAACTCATATTATTATTTTGACTTATTTCATCACTTATTATTTGATTATTACTAAAATCTTGATTTATATTGCTATTGCTTTGAATAATACTAGTTTGTTCATTAATATGTACACTACGTTCATTATTAAGCCACGCTACCTTGTAACCTAGTGCTTCACTTATGAAACGAATAGGTACCATAACTTTCTCATTAATTTCTTTTGGTGCTATCTCCATCTCTTTTATTTCACCATTTACCCAAGCGTCTTTATTGTTAAGCTCTAACACAATAAGTGAATTATCTTTTTCTATACAAACCTTTCTCTCACTACTTTTCCATTGTACTGTCGCTCCTAATGCTTGAAATACTTCTCTTATAGGTACAAGTACATAACCTTCTATTTGAACAGGCGGCATTACCTCTGATATCACTTCCATGTTATTAACATAAAGTGTAATGGGTGTCTTATCATATACATGTGTACTACCATCATATTTTAATGATAGACTACTCCCATATACTAAGCTCTGTGATAAGCTGACTACACCTAAAAGTACCATTAAATTTCGTAGTTTTAATTTCATCTTCTGTCTCCTTTATCAAACAAATTATTCTCATAATATATTCTTCTATATAATAATATAACAAATTGAAACAAAATAGTGTATTAATATACTTTTGTCATATTAATTTAACCAAATTTTAATTATCAATATTTTATAATTAAGGATATTCATAATTCAAAAGTTACCTTCTGCGGATAAAATTTTGATTTTTTATAAAAAGTTCAAAAATGGCGTCATTCGATTCAGCTAGTAAAATTTGATGTTTTTTATCCACTGACTTTGTTACAATATTTTTCTTTTAATTACTTAAAGTTTATACTGATACAGTTTGATTTTTTTGAGCATCATTTAATCTTGACGCAAACAGAGCAATACAACAAATGTCCATAAATACTTTTGCTTTTTTCATTGTTGGTACTCTAAGATTATCTAAACTATAATTATCTTTTAAATCACTAAAGATTCTTTCTACAGAAGTCCTTTG
>NZ_BBCG01000075.1 GCF_001311925.1 Cellulosilyticum ruminicola JCM 14822 | reverse complement strand
AATACACAAAATTATTTATAGACCCTCTTTTGGTAATTAATTGGGTGCATTTATGCACGTTTATAGTATATATTAAAATTTAGGATAGTATTTTACAATAACAGACGGTGTTGTATATAATTGAATCCATATATCCAAATCTGTGATCCCTACTTTATCATAGATAATTAATGTGTAGTCTTGACTTATATTATTTTCTAAAACTTCCCTTTGAATCTTTTCATAGTCTGTACTATTTGTAAAATGTATTATTTTACATGGTTTATTACTTACTTTTTGTAGCTCCTTATAATGAATTGCTATACTCCTAAATAATTCATATACTTGTAAATCACTTAATCCTAAAAAACCTGGATATTTTTTTACAAAAACAGATGTATTATAATCTACCTCTTGAATTTGTGTCGTATCCACTTTATTTTTCTCTTTTAAACCATGAAATTGATGTAAAACTTCACCTTTACTATTAATTACTATTTTTAATCCTAATTTTTGAAGACGATAGACAAATTCAATATCTTCAATCCCCCACTTTTTTAATGCTTCATCAAATCCACCTATTTCATTAGCGTATTTTTTAGGCACTGCCAAATTACAAGTTAATGCAAATAAAAACGGTGTACTCATAGCTCCTGCATTATATGATAAATCTTCAAATATTGCATGTCTAAAATCTTTATTATGTTCATATTTACTTAAATAAGATTCACTAAAAAGTTCTTCTAATTGAACACCTTCATAAGTTATAGGTTCATATAAAAGTTTTCTTGTTCCTGCTACAATAATATTAGAATCCATCTCAAAAATTATTAAGCCTTAATAAATAATTAGAAGGTACAATAATATCTCCATCAATAAATACCAGATAATCCCCTTCTGCCTCCCTTATCCCAAAATTTCTAGCTTTTGCTCTTGATGACTCATCTGTTCTAGGGACATAAATATATTTAAGTAAATAATTCAAATGCATCTCATGAATTGCTTCTCCTGTTCCATCATTAGACCCATCATCCACAACAATCACTTCATACATCATATCATTTGTACATTCTAAATGATTCAGCGCCTCTAGTGTATTCACAATAAGATTTTTTGCTTGATAAGTTGGAATTATAAAACTATAACTTTTCACGCCACTCCCCTCCTATCCTATATTCAGTTTTTCTAAAACCCTATATATATTTTGTAAAATATCATACTCTTCTTCATATAATCCTAATATTTCATTACTAGTATGTATAATCATCATACTTTGTTCTTCAGTTAAATTTGATAATTCAAACGTATTAAAGGACTCATGTAAATAATCCACTCTTAATTTTTCCCATTTATCAACTAAAGCTTTATATAGACTGCAATATTGTTGCCATTTCATATCCAATTCTTGATTTTCACCAATATACATTAATCTTTGATATAATCCTTTTTTATGTTCTACAAGTAAATGAATTGCACGATAATCAATTGTAAATTTATCTTCTAATAGCTTTTTTAGTTGACTTGCTACTACTTTTTGTGCTTCTAATCCATATACAGCTTGTTTCTCTGGATATTCAAAATCGTATAATCTATAAAAATCACCGCTTCCTTCTATATAATCTTTTAAGTCTCTCATAAACTTCTGTTGACTAAATGGAAATGTTTTATAAGGTGTTTTCGGTTTAATTAGTTGTACCGCTGACCATGCACACCATGGGGCATATTCTAAGTAATGTTCCATTCCTTCTCTATATGCTACTCTCACCTCTTCTTCTGTAAAATCTAATTTACAAAACATCCTACAATCATCAAATCCTACTGCTTTAATAATGCGTGTTGCTTCATCATAACCATATATAAGAGAAGGATGAACAAAATGATTTTTATTATAATCTATCTTACATGATAAAGCATATTCATCTAGATGCATTACAATATAATAACCTAAATTTATTTTTTCCTTTATAAACGTTATAATATCTTGTTCATTTTTTAATAAATGATATCCTAAGCAAATTACATCTGCCAAATCATGATAACTATCTCTTGGTTCTAGATAATTTACTTCTGTAAAGTCATTCGTATCTGTATAAGCAAAAATTTGAATATAATTGGTATAATACCAATTCTTATAAGCATCATAGGCTAAAATAATACATAGTGGTAAACTACGATGTAAATACGATGTTACTTCTGTTTGAAAAGCAATCGGTAGGCTATAACTTGTCTTTATGACGCCTGACTCATAACTTGATATCGCATCTTCTCCTCTTAACACTTTAAGTTGCTCAAGATTTTTCATACGATACTGTTCCTGTACAAAGGTAAACTGATTCTTTTGTATCTCCTCTTTCTCTAAAATACCTATAATTGTTTCCTTTGCTAAAAGATCTGAGATATTAAATGTTATCCCATTATTTTTTGCTAAGCTATTTATTTGTACAGCTTTTAATGAATCTCCACCTAATTCATAAAAACTATCTTCTATCCCTATCGGCGTAACTTTTAAAACTGTTTCCCAAATACTAACCATTTTTGCTTCTTGTTCATTTCTAGCAGCAACATATGTTGCACAAACTTTATCTTCTATACCTGGTATGCTTAAGGCTTTTTTGTCAATTTTACCACTTGTGTTGATTGGAAATACCTGAACTTGTACAAAGTAAGATGGCATCATATAATAAGGTAATTGTGTTTTTAATGTTGCTCTTAACTCCTTTTTATCTATCTCACATGATGCTGTATAGTAAGCACACAAATATTTTTGCTGCATCTCATCTAAGAATACTTTTACTACTACCTCATTAATTCCTTCAATTTTACTAATTTCCTGCTCAATTTCTCCAAGTTCAATGCGATAACCTCTTAATTTAATCTGTGAATCCCTACGCCCTATAAAAGCAATATTTCCATCTGCTAAATAATAACCTAAATCACCTGTGCGATAAATTTTTTCCCCTTTTATATATGGATCTTCTATAAATTTTTCTTTAGTTAACTCTGGACTATTTAAATAGCCACGTGCTACACCTTTTCCACCAAAACAAAGTTCTCCTACTTCTCCATTCTTTACACACTCACCCGCTTCATTTAAAATATACAGATGAGTGTCATTAATACATTTTCCAATCGGAATACTTTCTTCATATTTTTCTGTAATTGTAAAACAAGTAGAAAATGTAGTATTTTCAGTTGGTCCATAGCCATTTATCAGTGTTAATTCTGGGTAAGCTGCCTTTAAATTATTAATATGTTTAGGGCTTAATACATCGCCTCCCGTTAAGATAACTCTAAACGCTTTAAATATAGTAATGTCTCTATCTACATACTGATTAAATAGTGCAACTGTAAACCATGCTATTGTCACATGATATGTCTCTATAAATGCTTTCAATTTTTCTATATCTAATACTTCTTCCTGACTTACAATACATAACGATAAACCATTTAATAACGCACCCCATATTTCAAATGTAGATGCATCAAATACTGGTGATGCTGCATGTAGTATTTTATCTGTAGCACAAAATGTAATATAATTAGGCTTATCCACAAGTCTTATTATACCTTGCTGCTCAACCATAACACCTTTTGGCTGTCCAGTTGACCCTGATGTAAACATCACATAAGCTAATGAGCGTGCATGGCTTCGCTCTTTTATAGTTAACATCATTTGTTCTATTGGCATTACTTCATCTAATACTTTTCCTATTTTTAATTTTATTTCAATATAAGTCACATCAAACTTTTCATTTTGCTTATGTTCAGGTATACATACAAATCGTGTTTGACTATTTTCCAACATATATATAATACGCTTATCAGGATAATCAGGCGCTATAGGCATATATGCCCCACCGGCCATCAAAATACCTAAAATGGCAACAATCATTTCCATAGAACGTTCCATCATAATTGCAACAACTTCTTCTTGTTGTATACCCATTTGAATCAATTGGTCTGCAACTTTGCAACTTTGCTTATAAAGTTGCTCATAACTCATTTCTTGATCTTGTGTATACAAAGCAATTTGGTTCTTATTTCTACTAACAACCTCTAAAAAACGTTCACTAAGACTTTTTTCTTTCACTTGTTTTTCATCTACTCCCTTCATGTTTTCGCCTCCTTATCTTTTAAATTTTAAAGTACACTTGCAAAAATTCTTTTATAAGTCTCATGTTCTTGTGCTAAAACTTTTGGTGTATTGTCTCCTACAACTCTGCCTCTTTCTAATACGATTACTCTTGACATTGCTTCTACAGCAGTAGAACGATGTGCGATTGCAATTACTGTTATATCTAATTGCTCTATTGCTTCATTTATAGCTCTTTCAGATTCACTATCTAATGCTGATGTCGCCTCATCTAAAATAAGTAATGATGCTTTTTTTAAAAATGCACGTGCTAAACATAATCTTTGTCTCTGTCCTACAGATAACTTTTCACCACCTTCACCTATTTTAGTATGAAGCCCTTCTGGTAATACTTTTATTTCATCCCAAATGTGTGCCATTTTACAAGCTACTTCTATATCTTTAATGCTCGCTTTAGGTGCAACTAATCTTAAATTTTCTACTATAGACACATTAAATAATATAAACTCTTGACTTACAATTCCTATATGTGCGTAATAACTTTTTAAGTCTATCTCTGATAAAGGTGTCCCATCTACTATAATACTTCCTTCAGTCGGTGTATAAATACCTAATATTAATTTAATTAAAGTGCTTTTTCCACACCCACTTGGTCCTACAATAGCAATATGTTCTCCTTGTTCTATTTGTAAATTTATATTTTGAAGTGCATTGCATTGACTTCCTTCATATTGATAATCTACATTTTTAATTTTCAAATTGCCGTTAAAAGTTTTGATTGCTTTTCCTTTAGACATTCTTTTACTATTTAATTTTTCTAATACACGTTCAATACCTGGTAAAAATGTGTACAAATTCATATCTAATTCATTTATTTTATTCAAACTTGCAATCATCTTTTCATAGTAGACTTTAAATACAAGCAAACTTCCTACTGTTAAATTGCCATAAAAAATAAGTACTGCACCCACAAAATAAATACTCAAATTAACAATAAAAGTATCCTTTACAATAACAAAATTAGCATTTGCAAACCAATTCATCCATTTTTCAAAGTTAGCTCTGCTTAACCTTTTCCAATAATGCACAAACTTACTACCACCATGTTTTTCTAAATGCAATGCCTTAACTTCTTTCCAATTTGTTAAATACTCCGCAATCCAATCTTCATATTTTCCCCATAAGACTCTATATAATTCTACGGATTGTGCCACCTTTGTCCCAAAATAGGTTGTTATTTTAAAAGATAATGGAATAACTAATAATCCAAAAAGGCATAAGGCAATATTCATTTTAAGTAACAAAATAATAACACTTACAACTGTAACAGCTTCTACAAAACTACAAATCATTTGTTGTACCAAAAAATTTTCAACACTTAGTACATCATTATCCAAGCAATTTTTTTGTTCTCCTACAATCTCTTTTTCTAAAACATGAATAGGCGTATATAATTGTTTATGCCATAAATCATACTTAACTAAAAAACTTGTTTTGTAATAAAGCTTATTTTCGGATGCTTTCATAATATACATTATTAATGTCTCAACACAGTATGTTGCTAAACATCCTATAACAACCCATTTTAGATATGACATTTGTTTTTTTAAAAGTACCTGATCTATTAGCATTTTGTTAAAAACAGGCATCAAAAGTCCTAGTCCTATAAGTATGACTTTCCCGATAATTACAAATATTAATGCACCCTTACTTGCTTTAAGGAAAGGATATAAAGCACGGTTAATTTCTAATCTTTTTTTAAATAGCTTCATCTTTTGCTCCTACTCCCTCCTTATTATATTGGTATTCATATAAATTTCTATATACTGTACACATATTCAACAAATTCTCATGTTTACCATAGCCAACTAATTCGCCTTTATTCAATACAGCAATACAATCTACATCTTGAATAGCTGAAAGGCGATGAGCGATAATAATAGTCGTTCTTCCCTTGCATAAACGTGCATAAGCTTTTTGAATCTCTTTTTCTGTTTCTCCATCTAAATGCGAAGTTGCTTCATCTAAAATTACAATAGCTGGATTCCTTAAAAATAATCTTGCAATGGCAACTCGTTGTTGCTCTCCACCTGATATTGATATATTTTCTCCACCTAATTTCGTATCTAATCCTTCTGGCAACTTTTGTAACACTGTTTCAAGTTGTGCATCTTTACAAGCCTGTAGCAATTCTTGTTCTGTTGCTTTAGGTTTTGCTAATAACAAATTATATCGTAACGTTTCATGGAATAATATGCATTCTTGCTGTACCATACCTACTTGCTCACGTAATAATCCTGTGTTAATTGTGGAAATATCAACACCATCAATACACACCTTACCTTTCTGCACTTTATAAAATCCTAGCAATAAATACATTAATGTTGTTTTCCCTGAACCACTTGCTCCTACAAGTGCCAATGTTTCGCCAGCTTTAATTTTTAAATTAAATTGATTCAAAAGTGTTTTATTGGGTACATATTCAAAATCAACATTTTCAAAAGTAACTTCTCCTTTTGTTACCATGAATCTTTTGTTACTTGTTACCTCTTCTTCTTCTCGTAAAAGTTCAAATACTTTTTTGAGAGCTACTTCATTTTTTTAGCACCTATCATCCTCTGACTTAAGATAATCAGTGATGTTTTTAATAAATTAAAATACCAAATTATTGCTGTAATTTCTCCTAAAGTCATTTCCCCTTTTTCTACTTTTAAGCTTCCTACAATATAAATAATCAACATACAAATCAAGCATACACCTGTATTGAGTCGCTCTGCAGTTAACTCATCTACCGCAATTTTTCCTTTAATACGTGTTAAATCTACTGTGTCCTTTGTAAAACGTCTATTTACAGGTATCGTACTATTCAATAATCTAATTTCTTTTAAACCACTTAAAATTTCATATAGCCACCCTATATGTTCCCCATATTTCTGCCTATACTTACTTGCACGTACTTCAATTTTTTTTACCACAATGTACTGCAAAATAAACTGCAACTGGTAACAATAAAAATAGTAATAACGTAATTTGCATATCAATTAATACTACAAATAGCAAACAAGTTACTATTTGCACATATAAAATAGCAATATTAAAGTAATTTACATGAATAAAATCCATAATTTCATCAGTATCTCTATTAATACGTGTCATTAAGTCTCCTGTCGTATATGTTTGCCTCTTTAATATAGGTAATGCTTCTACTTTTTTAAATAACCGAAAACGTATATCAAACAAAAAGCGGTTTGATAAATATGCGAAAGTTACTGTTTGAATAAATAACATTACCGCTTGAATAAGATAAATAACAACATAAAAACTTATGGCTTTTACATAAAAAGCCTTATTACTATGTAAAAAAACTTCATCTACCATCATTGAAAGTAAAAAAGGAAATGTCATAGTCAAAATGTTCGCTACAATAGTAGATGTAAATAAATTAAAAAATGAAACCTTATATTGTTTCGCATAAGCATAAACTTGCTTAAATATTATCTGATTTTCCACTTATCTCACCTCTTAGGCTTCTCCTTTCAAGAGGATTGGTACATCCTTTACTTTAATCTCTACTAGCACTGTCGTAGAATCTTCTAACGGTAATTTAAATTCTTTTTTTACAACTTCCTCTGTCACTTCAATGCTAAATTCATATTGTTTAGGTACTTCTTTATTTAAACATTTTACATACTTAATAATTCCTGTATGTCGATTGCTTGAAGCATCTTTAAACCAAATTACTTCTTGACCTTCTTCAAAATCTTTGCCTATGTTTTTCTCATCCTCCCATATAGCATCTATCCAATATGTATTGCCAGTAAATTGTATATTAGCATCATTAATTGTTATATAACTTCCCTTAGAGGTATGCGTTACAAGGATAAGAAGTAACATAATTCCTATTAACAAACTTCCTAATAAGAAATAAGTTTTCTTTACAATGTAATGAAAAAGTTTCTTTTTTATTTGTTTTTTCATTTAAGTCTCCCACTTGCCAATGCTTTTAAACTTAATGCAATCTGTAATTCTTCATTGATAATCTCATTAATAATTTTTATGAGCATTGGTATATAATCTCTTTCTTGATCTGTAAGTGATGCTACCATGACTCTTCTTACTCTACGCCACTTAGCGCCTACCGTTTCCAACTTTCTTCCATACTTTTCAAGTGCATCGACCCCATATTTATGTCCCAAATAATTTAAACATTCTCCAAAATTAAATCGTCTTGAACCGACATCTGAGATACGAAAGATAATAGGTGCTAACCAAATCATTCCTTCATAACCTCTTGCTTCTTCAGCCATATTAAAATGTGACTCTAATTCTCCTATAAATTTATGCATCCCCTCTATACCACTTATTCCATTTTCTAATAACATTACATCGCTGCATGTTTAACAATATCTTGCCATATAATATCTTTTTTCGCTTCACCTTTTCTGATTGTCATGCAATGTAGCTTTCCTTTTACCAAATTTTCACGACTTAAAGGATTCAAATCGGAGTTTTCAAAAGGATCTAAACACTGATAATCTCCTGTAATTTCATCTTTTCCAACTATTAAGCCATAATGAATAAAATTATGCCTTTCACCAACTAATTTCCAAGGAAAATAGTAGCTATCAGCCTCTACTATTACATCATGACCATCCTCAAGCTCTTTATTTAATAATGCAATTTGTGCTTCTATATCTTCTGTTTCATAATACTTTGTATGTATACCTATATAATTACTTAAGCAATCTAGTACTTTATACTCACCTCCACCTATTCGAAAACCTATTATTTGATTTTCTTCTTCTGGTGGAAAAAGCGTAAACCCCCAGTTTTCTGCAAACATTAGAGGATAGTCCACCCCTCTAGTAGTTAGCAAGGTTACCCATACATTTTCGAGGCAATTATATTGTTCTTTACTAATAAAATGATACTCTTTCATTTGCATCGTCCTCACTTACATAAGATTAGAATTTTCTTTGCTAGTGTTTCTTCTTGATCTGCTAACAAACAAATGGTATCCGCAATTTGAGAATATATATCTGTATTACATTTACCTTTATAGACATCAGCAAATTGTTCTCTTGTATTTTGCCAAATTTTACCAATTTTCTCCATTTCTTCACCGTACATCACTAAACGTTTTTCTTCAAAACGTTCCCCCATATAGATTAAGCATTTACTATAATTAAGTCGTTTAAAAAATACTTCGGCTAATTGCATAAAAAATGGACAATTGTATGGCAGTTCTTCGAATCCTGCTATTTCTATCGTTAAATCTAATGTTTTTATAGCCTGCGCAAATTGACGCATACTTTCAAAAGCATTATAAGGGCGTATCATAATATGCTCTATGTGACTCTTTAAAATATCTTGCCATATAATATGTGGTTCTTCTAAACATTTAATATTAATACACTTGGCAGTAGATTGATCAAATGCTTCCATAGAAAGTTTATTAACTTTTTTATTCCAATAAGGGTCAATAATCTCTATTTGCCCCATTTCATCTATACCAATTGCTATAATAAAATGCTTCATGTGAAGCTGCTTGTAAATATTCGTCCAAGGTACATAATAGCCATCTAGCCATAATACAACTGGTCGCCTTGCCTGAAGTTCTACTATTAAATTGTCTCTTTGCTTTTGCCTGTTACTTGTAAAAAGACATTTAGAGCCAATACCATGGTAAGCTTTTAAACTTTCCCATGCATTATATTCCCCCGACTCCACTCGTGTCCCTAATCTCTTATCTCCTTTAAGTGATTTTAAAAAAAAGTTAAAGTCCCAAGCCTTCATAAACATTAATAAGTGTTCTCTTTCATATCCTGTAGCTAAACATTCTAAAACATCTTCTAAGCAGTTATATGTACCTCGATGGGTTGGTTTAAATTCAGTTAACATATACGCCTCCTTATTTATCCTTTACATGTGAAGTAAATATTTTCATTTTTCCTGATTGTAATGGCTTTAATATATCTACATATTTAAAAATGACTTCTACATCTTTTCCTAAACCTCGTACAATATGATTCTTAAGTATTAATTCAGCTTGTGAATTATAGCCTTTGCCCTTTTCAATAGATATAACAAAAGTATTTACTGCCATTTGGTCCACGTGATAGCCTAATATACAATCTCCAAAATTTTGAATTACCTTATAAATACCTCGTTTAAAAAATAATTCGCCTAAAACATCATCTGTCCCTTTAATAATATCTCCAGTGCGACCACCAGCTAAACGAATTACCTGTGATGTCTGACCGCATTCACAAGCTACATCAGAAATTTCTCCTAAGTCTTGCAAATTATATCTTATAAGTGGCATCGCTTTATTAAACAGACTTGTCAGTACAATCTCTCCTACAGATTCTCCTAATTTATTTTGTGTTGGTAGCTGTTCTGCAAAAAATAAATTATTTTGCACATGTAAATGTCCACTAGGACATTCATAAGCAAAACACCAGCTTTCTATTGTCCCATAGTGATTAATTGTTTTTGCCTCAAAGATTCGTTCTACATAAGCTCTTTGTTCTTGTGTTGCATACTCTCCAAACAGCTCCAAATATTTGATGATTCCTGGCGTATACTCTATCTCACCCATTTCAATACACTTCGCATAACGTTCAAAACTAGAAATAGGACCTGAAATCCACCTTGGTTTAAGTGCTAATAACTTTTTAAAACACACTTTCATATTTTCAATTTCAAAGTTCAAGATGTTTCCGATTTTCTTATATGTACTAACATCATATAAATAAATATAATTCTCTAAAGAAACTTCTGAATCCCACCTTGCCCTTTGTTGCCAAACATTTAACCCTAATTTAGTACGTTCAGAATTTGTTTTTACACATTTTACTGGTATCCCTGTTGAACCACTTGTTAATTCAGAAAAAGTTGGTACAGGCATATTAGAAATATAGTCTTCATAATGTTGTCTAACTTCTTTTTTTGTAATAATAGGTAATCTATAAAAAATCTCTTCTATAGGTGCTGATAAATCTATTTTTTGCGTTTCAAAAATTGTTTTATAAAAAGCATTATTTTCATTTAAAAATGTAAATAATTTTTTTAGCTGTTTCTCATGATCCTTTAACCAACTATTCATGGGCCTCAACCTTTTCTTCTATATATTTTCTTAATCTTCCATAATTAGTCACCATTTCAAAAAGCTCCTTTTCATCTCCAATATATATATCAAATTCATTTTCAATACTTACAATCAATCGCAATACTTGAATTGAATCAAATAAAAAATCATCAATTAAATCTGCATCATCTTCAATATCCTCAATACACATTCCAATTCTAGCATGACTCATTATTAATTTTTTTAATTCATCATCTACACGTTTATTCATCTACTCCACCCCTAAATTAATATTTTGTTTGCGAATAATCTTGCCACTAATTGTTTTTTGTAAAGCTTCCACCTGATATATTTTACCTGGTATCTTATAATCTTCTAATTCTTTTTTACAATGCTTTAACACATCTATAAGTTTAATTTGAACCCCTTCAAGCCCTACTACATAAGCTACAATATCTTGTCCTAAAAGCTCATCTTCTTCTCCACGTACCAATACTTCCTTAATACCTTTAAATCCTAAAAGCACCCCTTCAATCTCCTCAGGATAAACATTCTTACCTGTTTTTATAATAAGATTATCTCTACGACCTGTTACATATAAATAACCATCTTTATCTTTATAGCCTAAATCACCTGTATGTAAATAATCATCCTTTAAAACCTTTTGAGTTTGTAATTCATTTTTATAATATCCTTGCATAACATTTGGACCTTTTACACAAATTTCACCAATTTCAAGAGGTAAGGCTTCTTGATTTTCATTCATAATCTTAACAGTTGTTCCTTCAATTGGTATACCACTTGATCCCTCTCTTGTAAGTAATTGTTCACGCATAATATACGTTACCCTAGGTGCAGCCTCTGTTAATCCATAAGAATAAATTAAATTTGTATTTGGAAACTTAAGTGCCAACTCTCTAATTTTAGCAATCGCCATACTTGCCCCATAAAAATTAATAATTCTAAGAGCATCTAAATCGTATGTTTCAAAATTACGTTCTCCCATCATGGCATTTAATAAAGTAGGTACACCAAATAAAACAGATATCTTTTCTTCTTCCAATACTTTCAGCGTACGACTCGCCGTTAAAATACCCGTCATCATATGAAGCGTGCAGCCATTAGCTAATCCTACTAATAATTCCCCTGTAATACTTGATGCATGATTAATATTTTTAATAAGCAAAATTTGATCTACATTTGAAAGTGCTAAATAATCTGAAATTGCCTTAACATTACTTTCAATATTTTCATTAGATAGCATAATCCCTTTAGGCATATTAGTTGTGCCTGATGAAAATAAAATAATTGCCGGTTTCTTAGGATTTACTGCTACTTCTTTAAGCCTTATCCCTGCATGTTCGATATGTAACTCATTTTCTTGTTTTTCCACATATAGAATCTTTAATTGTAATGATTTATTTTCTTCTAGCATTTCATCAAAAAGTTTCTTATATTTAGGTAGTGCAAGAATTGTATTGATTTCATAAAATTCTATAATCCCTTTTAATTTATTAATCCCACTTTTCATATAAACAGGAATAACAGTTGCACCTACTAAATTAATTCCAAAAAATCCTATAGCAAATTCTATACTATTATCCATTGCTAATAGTATATGTTCCCCTTCTTGAACTTTTATTTTCTTAAGCTCTTGTGCTATGTTTTGTGCAAATGTTTTTAGTTCATTATAAGTTACTTTCTTATCACATATCAAAGCTGTCTGCTCTCCATATAAGTTGCAACTTTTTCTAATAGATCAAAAATCATATTATCCCTCCTATGCATTTAAGTATAGTTCATAAATTTTTGTTCAATTTATTATACTCGCTATTTTACACCAAAACAATACATTATTTTATTTTTTTATATATATTTCAAACAATTTCGAACTTATGCAGTTCTAAATATTATTTATTTTCAAATATTTTAAAATATAAAAACTATTTTAACTAAAATTCTATCTATTTCTTAAATGAGGATATTTCATAATTCAAAAGTTGCCTTCTGTG
>NZ_BBCG01000074.1 GCF_001311925.1 Cellulosilyticum ruminicola JCM 14822 | reverse complement strand
TAAAGTTTAATGGGCTTATTTATTGAGCAATTAAATCAGCCTACTCATCTAGAATCAGAAACAATTAAAAATCAACTTAGACAATGGATTGATTCTCAAGCTTTATTTATCAAAGCGTTATTTAAAGATTTAAGCTGGGAAAGTTGAGTTAAAATTAATAGTAGAATAAAAATAAAATTGTAAATTACTTTAAGTATACATTGATTATAAGAAAAATGTAGTTTATAGTTAGCATATATCATTAATGAATAAGAACTATTTTATAGGAAATAGATGAGTCTATAGAGGAAGCAGTGTATAGGATATAAAATATATCAGCTAAATGTGAGGTCTAGGTAATTTGTTTTTACAGTATTTATTAAAAAACTTAAAGATATGGGAGAGAGAAAATGAACATTAAAGATATAGCAAGAATTGCTAAAGTAGGTGTAAGTACTGTCTCTAGGGTGTTAAATAATCATCCAGATGTGAGTGATGAAACAAGAGAGAAAGTTTGGCAGATTATTAAAGAAAATAATTATATTCCTAATAATAGTGCAAGGGTACTCAAGCAAACAAATACAAGAAATATTGGTGTATTGGTAAAAGGGGTTTTTAATCCATTTTTCTCTGAAATATTAAAAATCATTAGTGGTGGTGTAGAATCAGCTGGATATACTATGATTTTACAACATCATAATAATGAAAATGATATTGATACATTGTTAGGATTTATTAAAGAAAAAAGGTTACAAGGTGTAATTTGTTTAGGGGGCAACTTCTTAGAATTAGATGATGAACATTTAGAAAATGTAGATGCAGCAATCGTTTTAGTTTCTGTAGATTTAGTTAGAATAAAAAATTTAAAAAAATGTTCATCGATCAGTATTAACAATAAGAAGGCAGCTTATGAAACAATAGAATATCTAATTAATAATGGACACGAGCATATAGGAATGGTATTAGGTGACAAAAAGGATATAGGAGTAGGACGAGAACGTTTTGAAGGATACATAAGCGCATTAGAGTCATATGATATTGAGTTTAAAGAACAATATATTATTTATGGACAATACGATAGTGGAACAGCATATAAAAATACAAAAGAATTATTAGAAAAGCAAAAAGATATTACAGCCATCTTCTGTACATCAGATATCATGGCAATAGGTGTAGCAAAGGCAATATTTGATTCGGGATATAAATTAGGAGAAGGCATCTCACTTATTGGATTTGATGGCATGGATATAGCAAAATACTATGAGCCATCTATCACTACAGTGAAACAACCTAAGTATGAAATGAGTAATTTAAGTATTGAGCTATTGTTAAAATTATTAAATAGAGAAACAAAAAACCAACACATTATATTACCTGTAGAATTAGTTCAAGGTGGTTCGTGTTCTCGAAATAAGTGTTTGGGGACAGGTCTATAAAAGTGATGCTAGCATCACTTTTATAGACCTGTCCCTCTTTTTGTATTAAATGATATTTGAAAAATTTAGTAGTCTAAAGTATAAATACGGAAATAGACATTTTTGGTGTAGAGGATATTATGTAAGTACGGTTGCTAGAAATAAGCAAGCAATAGAAAGATATATGAAAACTCAATTGCACGAAGATATGATAACAGATTAAATAAGTTTAAAAGAATATACAGACTCTTTTAAGGGTGGCAAGTAAAGATTCTCACGCAAGTGGCGGAATCAAGAATGTGCCTTTAGGCACGGTAAGTAACAGTGCTTATAGGGTTGACATAGAAAACCACCAGATAAGCTGGTGGATTCTTATTGTATATTTTTTGAGAAATTACAAATAATTGTTATGTATATGCAGAGAGTTGAATGGAAGAAAGGGGAATGAGAATGAGTCAGATAAGTAATGTTTTTTCTGTTTATATAAATATTGTGATGTTATGTATTGGTTTATATATGACTTTTGTTCAGGGGAGAAACCTAGTAGATGTGGAACATATGAAAAGGGAGGCTAATGCTGTTAGGATTATGGGGTGGATTTATATTGTAGTTTCAATTGCTGGATTTATTATAATGGCGGCATTTTGATGGGGTATTTAACTATTAAGAAATTAGATTATTAAGAAATTAGATTATTAAGAAAGGATAGCATATGAAAAATAAGAATGATACTAGCAATGGAGTTACTGTAGAAGATTCTTGGCATGATAGTGAGAATAAGATAAATATACCTTTATCAATAGATCTTAATGAGAATATAAAAAAGATAAATATGTTATTTGAAAATTGTATGGATATTGTTAAAAGGGAGGTGGAATTAGGAACTGATAAGAAGATTAAAATTTATGGTGTCTATACAGATGGTTTAGTAAATAGAGAAGTTTTGGAGCATTATTTACTTAGTGTTGCATTTGATTATAAAAATTCAGAATGCGAAATCGAAGATTATAGAACACCTACTCAAATTATTATGCAACATTTTTCAGCTACTTTTGATGTTAAAGAAGTAGATAAAATGGATGATTTGGTTAAGGCAATTTTATCTGGAGATACTGCTATTTTTGTTGATCAATCTGAGAAGGCATTAGTTATTGCAACACGTGGATGGCCTGGAAGAGGAGTAGGAGAACCAAATGCAGAGAGTGTTGTAAGAGGCCCAAGAGATGGTTTTACAGAGACTATACGATTCAATACGGTACTTGTAAGAAGACGTATTCGTGATACTAAACTCAAAGTAAAAATGATGAGCTATGGGACAAGGAGTAGAACTGATGTTGCCATTATGTATATGGATGATATTGCGAAGCCAGAGCTTATAAAAGAAGTTGAAACTAGACTTAATAAATATGTTATTGATGGAGTGTTTGACAGTGGATATATTGAGCAATTAATTGAGGATAGTTGGAAAAGCCCTTTTCCACAAACTCAAGCGACAGAAAGACCAGATAAATTTGCAGCTAGTTTATTAGAAGGAAAAGTTGGAATTATTGTAGATAACTCTCCTTTTGGAATCATTGTGCCTGCTACATTAAATGTGTTTTATCAAGCGTCTGAGGATTATTACCAACGCTGGCAAATTATGAGCTTTTTAAGAATCCTACGTTATTTAGTTTCATTTTTATCATTTACATTACCAGGATTATATATAGCTGTATTAAATTTCCAACCAACAATGTTACCAACAGCTTTTGCAGTATCTATTGCTGCGGCTCGGGAAGGGGTAACGTTTTCGACGGTGGCGGAAATAATAGTTATGGAATTAATATTTGAATTGTTTAGAGAGGCTGGAATTAGAGCGCCGGGGGCTATTGGACATGTAATAGGGCTAGTTGGTGGGATTGTTATAGGACAGGCAGCAGTAGATGCTAAGATTGTTAGTCCAATGATTATTATCATTATTTCACTTACTGCAATATGTACATTTGCGGTGCCAGATTATAGTTTGACGTCTGCATTTAGGCTTATTAGATATATGTTTATAGGATTATCAGCTTTTCTAGGGTTATATGGATTTTTAATTGCATTTTTAATTACATTGATTCATTTATCATCTCTTGAAAGTTTTAAAGTACCATATCTTGCTCCATATAACATTAGTGATCGTAATGGCTTTAATGATTTGAAAGATACTATTCTTAGATTTCCAACATTTATGCAAACAACAAGGCCGATTTATGCAAGAGCTGAGCAAAGACGTCGTTTACGTGTAAATGGCGACAATATACAGGATGTATCACCAGGCCCAAATAGTGGTGTAACTAATGGGCAAGTTGATAGGAAAAGTGGAGATGAAACTGAGTAAGGTAAAAAAATGAAAGGAGAAATAATGGATGTTTACGCATAATGGCAGGGTATCCGTAAGACAAGTAGAGATATTTTTAATACTACAAATGCTGAATACAACTATTTTGTTTTTGCCTAAAATAGCTGGGGATTATGTGGAGAGAAATGGATATATATTACCACTTTTAGCGAGTATATTAGGTGTGATATATGTTTTTTGTATTGAAGGGATTACAAAACGATTTCCTAAAGATACTTTGGTTGAATTTTTGCCTAAAATTGTACCAGATTTTGTGGCATATATAATCATTATTTTATTTGCTGTTAAAATTTTAATTATAACAAGTCTTGAGGCAAGGATGTTGGGAGAAATGATTTCACAGGTACTACTTCCTAAAACACCGATTCAAGTTATTATTTTAGTAATGTTATTAAGTGTGGCATACCTTGTAAAATCAGGGGTTGAAGCGATTGGGAGAATGGGAGAGGTATTGATTTATTTTATAGCAGTATCACTTGTTTTGGTATTTTTATTAGTAGTGCCTCATGGAGAATATATGCAACTTATGCCATTCTTTCAAACTAACTTAAGAGGGATTGGAGTAGGAACTTTTGTTGTAAGTTTAATTTTTATGCCGCTTGAAATTATGTTAATGTTAGCAGGACTGATGAAAGAGACTGATAAAGTTAGAAGAGCAATGTTAGTGCCTGTTATTATTGTTGGAATAGCTAGTGCAATTATTGTACTTTTAACTTATGTGGGAGTTGGATTTAATGAGACACAAAGACAGGTGTGGCCTGTTTTAACACTTATGCAAAGCATGAGTTTATCAGGAACAATGGTGGAGAATCAAGAAATTTTAATGATGACAGGTTGGACTTTTAGTATTTTTATATATCTTAGTTCGGGAGTTTATTTTACTTCATTAATAGGAAGTAGGAGTTTTAAATATAAAAGAGAAAATATATTTGTTTTACCACTTATACCGATAGCTTATTTTATTGCAATGATACCTGAAAATTTAGTAATGGCCTATGATTATTATAATAAGTTTCAATATTATTTTGGTATATGGTTTATATTACCTGTTCCTCTTATACTGGCTATTATAGCTAGAGGAAGGAGGAATTCTCATGCAAAATAAATTAAAATTTATTGCTATGACAATGTTAATTTTAAATACCTCATTTATTTTAACAGGATGTTGGGATAGTGTAGAAATTAATGAGAGAAATGTAGTGATGGAAGTTGCTATAGATAAAAATCAAGATGCAGATTTAAGTCAACCTATTAATAAGCGTGACAGTTATCAAATCACTTATACAATACCTGATAGGGCTAAACTTTCTGGAAAAGATAGTTTAGCTAAAGATGTGAAGAGTTCAATAGTTACAACGACCCCAACTATTGAAACAAGTGTAGATGAGGTGGAAAGTAAATCTCAAAATACAATTACTTTTAGTCATACGCAAGCTATTGTGTTAGGCGAAGAATTAATGAAGGATTCAGATTTATTTAGAGGTGCGATAGATGGACTTATAAGAAATATGGAAATAAGTCGAACAACTAATCTTTTAGCTACAAGAGGAAAAGCAGGAAATTTAACGCAGGAAGATAATGAACAAAATCCAATTTTAGGGCTATATGTAATGAAGTATTTTAATAATACAGAACGTCCAGTAAGTTATGCAAAAGAACAATTGGTTGGTAATATGATAAGAGAATTGGAAGATACTAATATTAGCACAATTCCAGTTATCAATACGGATGAAAAAGGTGCAGTAGAAATTAGTGGAGCAGCAGTTATAAGGAATTATGAGTTAGTAGATTTTATAGGAAAAGATGTTGTAAGGGGACAGTTGTTTGTTGAAGGGAAAATTAATCAAGTACCTATTGTAGTAGAGTATAAAGGAAGTTCGTTGACTTATATAATAGATACAGAACATTCAAAGATAACGTTTAATAGTGATGGGAATGTAGCAGATGCGAACATAGAAATTTTAACGGAAGGTAATATAACAGAATATGTGTCTACAGATACTAAAAATATATTTAGCATAGAAGATATTAATCAAATAACAATATTATTACAAGATGAAATAAGGCATCAGGTTATGGTGGCTGTTAATAAATCAAAAGAAATAAATGTAGATTTTCTTAATATAGGTTTACAAATGTATCGTAAACACCCTAAACAATGGCAAAGTTACTCTCAAAATTGGGAAGATGAAGGCTATAAATCATTTCCAATTAAAATTCAAGTAACTTCAACCATCAAAAATACTGGCATGCTAGAATAGCTTAAGGAGTAGTTTTTAGGGACAGGTCTTTAAAATAAATATGTGGGGGATTTTTGAAATTGAAATGATTAAAATATGATATGTTGGCAATGCTTGTAAATAAAAACAGGAGAAAGTATATGCCAAGAGTACGTAGAGAAAAGTGTCCAAACAGTATATATCATGTAATTGTTAGAGGTAATAATCGAGAAGATATATTTAAGGATTATGCTGATTGCATGTGCTATTTAAGTAGATTAAAACGTTATAAGGAAAAGTTTAAAATGGAGATTTATGCATATTGTTTGATGACTAATCATGTACATTTAGTAATTTATGATAATGGACAAGATATATCTAAATTTATGCATGGACTTAGTTTGAGTTATGCTATCTACTTTAATAAGAAATATGATAGATGTGGACATGTGTTTCAAGGACGATTTACAAGTCTATTGGTACGAAGTGATGAATATTTTGTATATGTATCAAAATATGTGCATCGTAACCCTGTTAAAGCTAATATTGTAGATGATGTTCTTCAGTATAATTGGTCTAGTTTTAAAGCATATATGAGTGAAAAAGATAAGTTAGAGATTGTAAGTACAGAACGTTTATTAAAATATTTTTCAGATGATGTGAAAAAAGGGAAAAAGATATATTTATCGTATGTTCGTAATATTGAAGATGAGGGAGAGGCGGAAGCTGCAAGTGTATTAGAAACAAGTGGTTCAGTTCAGAATGATGAAGAGCAGAATAAAAAAAGATAAGCATTGATAGGATTTTTGAAGTTGTAGAAAAAACTTTTAAAATTAGTAGATTAGAAATTGTACGGCGTAATAATGTAGCTTATAGATATCAGAGGGATATGTGTATTTATTTAGTAGCATTGTTGACAAAAATGTCTTATGAGAGGATAGGAGAATTGTTTTTGGTAAAGGCAGCAGCAGTTGGGATAAGTATTAAGAGGAACATAAATCAGATGATTAAAGACAAGTATACTTTGAAACAAATAAATAAAATGATTCAAATGATTTATAGTTAATAGGGTGTATAAACTATTTAAGTTAGGGCAAAGATTTAGTTAGGAAAAATGTTGTGGAAAATATGGGGGGATAGATATGAGTAAACTAGATGAGTTATTAAGATATAAGAAGTATAACAGTAGGCTTGTATATACAGTTACGTTGATAATAGCAGTAGTGGTATGTGTTGGATTAGGAATAATTACTATATATGCTAATGGAGTAAGTCAAGACTTAGCTCAAAATATGTTACGTTTCCATGTGGTAGCTAATAGTGACAGTACAGAAGATCAATTACTTAAACAACAAGTAAAGGATGAAATTATAGCTTATATGGAACCACTTTTAAAGAAATCTAAAAATATAGAAGAAAGCAAAGTGATAATTCGAGAACATGAAGACAGTATTCAGAATGTAGCAGAACATGTGGTTTATAGGTGGGGAAAAGACTATAAAGTACAAGTGTTTTTAGATAAGGCTAATTTTCCAACGAAAGCTTATGGTGATATAGTTTTACCAGCGGGACAATATGAAGCTTGTCGTGTTATTATTGGTGAAGGAAAAGGCCAAAATTGGTGGTGTATTATGTTTCCGCCATTATGTTATGTGGATGCGGCCAAAGGAGTAGTTCCGATGGAAGGAAAGGAAGAATTACAAGATCAATTAACTCCAGAACAATATAAACTTATTTCAAGATCAGAGGTACATTATGAAGTACGATTTAAGATAGTAGATACAGTAAATTCATATCTACACAAAGAAGATTATAAGGACTGTAATGAACATTAAAGTTTTAAGGTTAAAATATGGAATGTGTGGTTGAATAATAAATAATAACGTACTAAAATATAATAATAACATATAGGAAAATACTAGATAATATAGGTTCTGTAAATAGGAGGAACATGATGAAAAAGAATGTATTATTATTATTTGGAGGATGCTCATCAGAACATGAAGTGTCACTTAAATCAGCTACAACTATTTTAACTAATATTGATAAAACTAAATATGAAGTACATCCAGTAGGAATTACTAAAGAAGGTAAATGGTTATTATATAAAGGTAATGATTTAGATCTTACTAAAAATGGATGGCAAACAAATGGTATTCCTGCAATTCTTAGCCCAGATGCAACACAAAAATGTCTATGGATTTGCAAAGAAGGGAATACAGAGCAAATTAAGATTAATATAGATGTAGTATTTCCAGTATTACATGGGAAGAACGGAGAAGATGGAACAATTCAAGGTCTTTGTCAATTAGCACAAATTCCGTTTGTAGGTTGTGGTGTATTAGCATCAGCAATTTCAATGGATAAAGCATTTACTAAAATAGCAGTAGCAACAAAAAATGTTCCTCAAGCGAAATATGTAATTGTAAAAGACAAAGAATTAGAAGATATTCATCAAGTAGTAGAAAAGATTGAAGCTGCTTTTGACTATCCATACTTCATTAAACCAGCTAATGCAGGATCATCAGTAGGTATTTCTAAAGCTAAAAATAAAGAAGAATTAGTTGATGGTTTAAGAGAAGCCATGAAACATGATAAAAAGGCATTAGTTGAAGAAACAATTATTGGTAGAGAAGTGGAAACAGCTGTATTAGGTAATGAAGATTTAAAAGTTTCAGGTGTAGGTGAAATTTTAGCAGCAGCAGAATTCTATGATTTTGATGCAAAGTATAATAATGCAGAATCAAAAACTGTAGTAGATGCAGATTTACCACAAGAGACAAAAGAAAAAATTAGACAATATGCCAGAGATGTATTTGATGCAGTAGAAGGAAAGGGAATTTCAAGAATTGACTTCTTCGTAAAAGAAGATGGTGGAATTATCTTTAATGAACTTAATACATTACCAGGATTTACATCTATTAGTATGTATCCAATGCTTTTTAAAGCAGCAGGAATTGAAATAACAGAACTTATTACTAATTTAGTTGAGCTTGCTAGTTTATAATTAAGTTCAACATAAATATGCATATAGAATATAATAAGGTTATTTGTGATAGAATATGTACCACAAATAACCTTATTGTGTTGCTGGAGAATTGTATAATGAATAAAAGTTATAGATTAATAAACTGGAGACAGAGGAAAAGTTAATGAAACAAGTGACAGTAAAAGTATATGATAAGCAAACATATGATACACATTTTGATACAAATGAAGTGAGTTATAAAGGACAGCTTGCTTTTAAAAATGATGGGATATTTATTACGTATAAAGAAGCTGAAAATAATATTACTACAATGATTAAAGCTAAGGATAATAAAATTGCTGTAAAGAGATATGGTGGAATGAAAGCAAACTTATCTTTTGATAAGGAAATGCCACATAAAACAATTTATTATACACCATATGGAGAAATGGAAATTCAAATAAAAACACATAAATGTGATACTTATATTTTAGAAAAAGGAATTAAGATTTATATTGAATATTCTATTTGGATGCAAGATAAAAAGGTAAGTGATAATGTATATATGCTTGTAGCAAATTAATAATTGGGGACAGGTCTTTAAAACTGATATTCGAATAGCAAACAGCAATTTTAAAGACCTGTCCCCATAAACTTAATATATACTTGAACCGATATATAAGGTAGCGTATTTAAATTACAATAGGAGGTGGAGTATATGAAAAAACGATGGTTTATAATGGGTTCTATAATACTAGCTACAAGTATGAGCTTTAGTACAATAGCTAGTGTGCCAGTATATTATGATCAACAGGAATATATGGACGCATTATATGATAATTATTCAGAAGAACGAGGAATTGTTATAGAAAATAATCCACAGTTAGGATATATAACATATAGAAATGGTAATGGTGCAACAATTACAAGGAATTATTATACTAATGAAATTAGTGTGGAAAAGCAGCCTTATTATGAAACAGAAGATAAAATAGGTTATTTAGATGAAATATTCCCTTACTTTAAGTATGATGCAAGAGATACAACAATAGGTAGTATTAAAGCTGGAGATTGTATTTATATTAGAATGGATAAGGATAAATATATTACATATATTAGTGCATATAACGATTACATGATGCGTTATGCTAAGGTAAATACATTTAATTTTAATTCTGATGATAAAACAAATATTATTCTTGAAGATGAAAAAGGAAATATTTATTCATATGATTTAGAGTTGTCAACACCTGTAAGCAAAGGTGGAGTTCCATGTTCGATTAGTACAATTAAGCCTGGTGATTGGGTGAAAGTATTAATTTCTCAGAAAATATTAGGAGAAGGAATTATAGAAGAAAGTATCGAGGAAGTTGTTGTTGATAACGATACGCGTGTGATTTCAAGTCTTTATAAAGGACAAGTTACATCTATTGATAAGTATAAGGACTTATTAAATCTAAAGAATGTACAATCATTAGGAAAGCTTAATTGGGGGAAGTATAATAGTTTATTACGTCTTAATATTAATCCACAAAATATAAAATCCTACTTAATTGGTAATCAAGTCTCATTAGATTATATAAGTAGAAATCTAAGAAATGCAGAAGGATATACATATGTTGCTGCTGAAAATTATAAAGGTAAGGAATACGCAGTTAAATTAAACTTCCAAAGTAAATTACAAAATACATTACAACCATCTACAGTAATATATGCTTCGTCAGGGATTGTTAAATTACTCTCAGGAGAGAATTTATACGTTGCAGAAGATGCTATTATTGTGAGAGATAATAAACTAGTTGAGTCTCATAATATTATGGTGGGAGATGTACTACAAGCAGTAGTAACTGGTGAAAATAAATTGGCAGTAGGGAAAATTTCGAGTGATGTAACAACAGCATCATTAGAAGTGTTTAGAGGTAGAATTAAGAAAATCAAAGATAGTGAAGAATTCCAATTTGAAACATTCTCATTATTAGATGGACACCAATGGTATTATCATCCAACACCACGTACATTTTCTATTGATTTGGATACTAAATTCTACAATGAGTCAGGATATGTACAAGGGGGAATAGAAAAATTCTTATCATACGGTGAAGATTCTGAAGTAGGAAATGTATATACTGTAGTAGCAGTAGGTGATAAGGCTTACATGGTTGTAAAAATGCCTTATGTAACAAATGCTGCTAAGGGACAGGTTTATAAAGTTGAAGGTAATAGTGTAGGCATTAAAGATGTTTATTATTATCATAAGAGCCAGAAGAAGTGGGTTGAATATAGTAAGAAGAATCTAGGAGCAACTATTAATTTAGGCGTGAATAGTGTAGTTATTAAAAATGGAAAGGTTATTCCAGTAAGTAAACTAGAAAAAGGTGACATTATTAGTACTATGATATCTACTAATTTAAAAGATACAGCAGGTATTGCAGATGGTTATATTATAGTCGTAGAAAATTAGGAGGAACCCATGAGAAAAATATTTGTATTAGGCCTAAGTTTTATGCTGATGACAAGTTCTGTTTATGCAGCAGAAGGTGAGATGGGATACTTTGGTGGCATTAGTTCAGGAATTAAACTAAAAACATCAACAGCATTAGCACAGACAAATGCTAAAAAGGTTTCAAAGTATACATTACCATATAAAGAAAATGTATATATTTCAGGTAAAGCAGAAACAATAGAAGGAACTATTGAAATAAAACCAGGGAAAGATATGGATAAAGAAGCTGGTGTAGGTAGTTATACAGAATCATATGTTATGAGAGGACAAAATGCTACTAATACAACCAAGATAACTAGATCTATTACATTTGAGACTCAATATGTATATGATGCCACTTCAAAACAAGCAAGAAAAGTATCTACGGTTAAGAAATGGAATGAAACGGTTATAGTAAATGGTACAACATACAAGTTAGATAGTGATAAGTCAAGTTATACAAAAAGTATATTAGAGGATTACACACCAGGGGTTCTTTATTATAGAGGTGATGTACAGTATGATGCTGTATATGCGTCAGGAAATGATGCTGAAATAACAGTATCTGTTTTTGGACCGATTTATGGATATGAGCAAGCATTTGCTAAATCAGAAACACAAAAAAGAACAATTACAATAGATATTGGTGATGGAGAAGGTTATTCAATAGAAGAAACACCAACATATACTGTACATAGAGATATACATTATGATAAAAATGAACCAACTGCAATTAGTATGAGTGGAAACTATAAAGAAATTATTAGAAATGAAGGTGTGTTAAGTTATAATATTTTACAAGGTAGTCCAGAGTTATACGATGATGAATTATCTGGTATGGTTAGTGTAGAAAATACACCAACAATTGAGCAATTATCAGTACTAACGAATTTAAATCTTCAAGGACATCCTGCAGAAACTCAGATAAAAAAATGTATAGTATGAATATATTTAATGATAAAGTTGGAACATTTTCAGCGAATCAAGTAGTAACCAAGGGTGAATATATTAGAATGTTAGTTACAGCATTGCAAATACCGTTACCAGAGGATACAATATCTAAAAAAAGCTCATCAAAATCATCTAAAAAGAAAAATACTCAGGAGGCACCATTTACGGATATAAAAGAGAGTGATGAAAATTATAGATATGCAGTAGCAGCATATAATGCAGGTTTAATTAGTGGGGGAATTTTTGGAGCAAATACATATTTAACAAGAGAAATGATGTATTTATATAATATTCGAGCTATAGGATTAGAAAGGCTTGGTTTAGGAACTATGGATGTATATACACCATTTATAGATGATAAAGAAATTTCATCATGGGCAAAAGGAGCATTATATGCGGCAAGTAAACTAGGAATCATCACAGTAAGTAACGGATATATTTTTCCTAAAAAATATGTAACAAAAGCAGAATGTGCTACATTTCTAAATCAATTTATAGATTATTTAAGATATGATTTACAAAAAGATTATAACGATAAAATGTTAATTAATTAATAGGCCAAAAGAAAGTGTACCCTATAAAGTAGAGTACAAAAAAGAGGAGCTATGAAGCTCTAGAAAGATGATTTCGATATTGTATCGGAGTTATCTTTTTTTATGTCCATTGTGGTAAGTGATGAATAACCTACCGTTCCTACAGGGTAAATTCCTATGCGATAATAGATGCAACTTGGAGTTTTTGCCACCACTGGGTTCATTATGAGGTAATTGGATCCTTTTACTACACAATCTTGCTAGCCAGTATGAGAGGCACTTTAAAATTAATAATGGAGTTGGATTCAAATGATACAAAAAAACAAAAGACGTTCACTTCAAGAATCAATGTCATTAAGTTAAGATGACAAAAAAATCTCTATAC
>NZ_BBCG01000073.1 GCF_001311925.1 Cellulosilyticum ruminicola JCM 14822 | reverse complement strand
AAAAAGAATAAATTTTTTACACATGAACACCTTGCAAGTATGATTAATTTTCATATTTGTGAACATGATGGACTTCGTGATTTAAAACAAAGTATGACTGAGCAAATGTCAGAAATCTTATCAGAAATCAGCCAACATTGTAAAATCAAAACCCTTATGGGACATAGTAAAAATGCAGTAAGGATTCAAATGATAACAGGTATAATAACTTATTTATTACTTCGATTAACCTTTGAAAAGGTTGAAATAAAGATAAGCTTAATCAATTTAAAGCATAAAATAAAAAATCAGTTATTCAAACTTGTAACCAAGATGTAATGCTATAAAACAGCATTATTTAGCGATTCCTAAAATATGGAAAAGTGAATAGCAATCCAAGTAATTATACTCTTAGTACATCTAACTTTACTGGATAAATATAGAAATCATTTATTTGAGTCTATAAAGTATATTTTAGAAGTATAAGTCAATGTAAATTTTAGTTAGTAACTAAACATTAGTGCTATGATAGTTACATATGTAGTTACAGCAGGTGTGATAATTGTGGTTTAATGAAATGAAGGAGAAATAGGGGTATATAAACTTAAAATAGGTGAATTATATACCTCTATTGTTCTAAAAAATATATAAAATAAATAACTCAATTTTCCTACCTTAAATCTTTAAATAACGCCTTGATAAATAAAGCTTGAGAATCAATCCATTGTCTAAGTTGATTTTTAATTGTTTCTGATTCTAGATGAGTAGGCTGATTTAATTGCTCAATAAATAAGCCTATTAAACTTTGAAGGGTTATGGATAACCTCATATCTTGAATATCATCACAATACATTAAGAACAATTCTCCAAAAGTCTTAGGATCGTTCTCTTATTGTACATTCATGATGTTTATAAAGATATTTTTGTTTGAGCTGCTTTACCATTTTGTCTTTTTATCAATAGTAGTTGAAGCCTTTACTAAGCAGTTAGACTCTGTGCTTGATGATAACATGGCAAAATCAACAGGTAAAAAGTTATATCCATCGGACCAACCTAGCGTAAGCATAGTAAAGCCTTTTTGATATCTGTGGAATACATGGTCATATACTTTAGCCAAAAGCTCAACAGATTTACTACGATTATGTGTCACAATAGAATCATCAAGAAAGACATTAACTCTATTAGATGCGGTGAGTTTTTTTAGTAAGCTATTATTTTAGCAATAAGTAATAGTAAAAAACGGCGCCAGTTAAATGTATTATTGCTCAAGAAACGATAGTAAGTATTTTTGGAAGCGATTTGGTCACCTTTTTTAGAGCTAAGGAATGGATAAAGATTCTTACCTTGAAAAACAAGTAAAATGAGAGCTTGAAAAAAATTTGTTTAGACTCTTTTCAGATGAGATTTTGGGATATACCCTGTATATATACACCTTTCTTGTTTGGAATGTTTTGTGGTAATTACATTTTATCAAACAAAAGGTGTATTTTTATCTATAGACCTAAATTTTTCACTTAAGCAAAAGCATATCGTTGAAAAATAATTTTAATATTAAAAAATAAAAAAAGCTTTTAAATTTTATGAAAATTAAGTATAATATTATTAAACAATGTGATTAAGAAATATAAACGGGAGGTAGCAATGTACTTAAAAAATTATCAAGATACAAATGATGATTATTACAATAATTCATATCCTTTCTTTGAGAATAATTTAATTACTTATAGGAGAAAGGAGAAATTTGGATTTACATCTAACTATTCAAAAAATGTACCTATTGTAAGAGAAATACTTATCAATCAAAGCGCAGATGTTTTATTAGGTTTATGTAATGGAGAAAGAACACCGGATGAAATTTGTGATGAAGCATTAAAGATTTTTAATGGTGTATCAAAGGAAATATTACAAAGAGACCTGAAAATTTTACTATTTCAATATTCAAAAGTAGGATTAGTAGAATGGCTAAAGAGGGGGAATCCGTTTATGAAAAAATACGTTGAGAAGATCGATGAGCAATATACAATTTCAATAGCAAATGAAAATGAGTTATTAAAAATTAAAGCATTTTGCTTACAAGCAAGTAAAGCAAATGAGATTAAATATATTGCACCTACAAGAAGAGAAGAAGATTATAAAAAAGAAATAATATTGCGAGAGAAAATATTTGCATATTCTGAGGAATTTGTACTTATTAAAAAAGATGAGGAAATAGTTGGAATGATAACTGTTGCTATTCCTACAATTCAAGTATCAACCGTAAGTGCTATAGGATATTTAAAAGTTCCAGAAGACCTTATTGCACCAGCTGTAAAATTCGTAGCAGAGAATATACAAGATATAGCAGTAGTAGAAATTTCAAAAGTTAAAATGCAATTAGTAGAAGGCATTAGTAATGTTAATAAAGTTATAGATATTTTTATAGAAAATGGATTTGAAAAAGAAGCTGTTTTGAAAAAAGAATGTGATAACAAGGATGTCACAATATACAGTAAAATTTATTAGTCTAGGAGGAAGAGATGGACGATAATCAACTTTCTACATCACAAGAAAATATAAAATTATTAGTAGGACCTCACCAAGTAGCAATAGATGTGACAAATAAATGTAATTTAAGATGTTTACATTGTTATAACAATAGTGGTGAGAATCAAGTTATTGCAGATGAGTTATCAGATGATGATATTAGAAAATTTGTCGATGAATTAGCAGATATGGGAATATATAATATTTGCTATTGTGGTGGTGAACCATTACTTAGAAGAAAATTACTTTTTGAATGTACTGCAAAATTAAAGGAAGCAGGCGTTCCTAATATATCAATGGTAACAAATGGTTTACTTTTAACTAAAGAAGTTGCAAAAGAAATTAAGGAAAGTGGTATAAATAGAGTTCAAATTAGCTTAGATGGTGCTAGAGCAGTTAGCCACGATAGAATAAGAAATAAAAAGGGTGTTTATGAACAAGCTATTAGAGCTATAAATAACTTAAAAAGTGTAGGAATAAATGCTAATATTGCATTTACACCAACATCTTTTAATATTGGTGAATTTGAAGATGTACATGCCTTACTTAGAGGCCTTGAATTATATGATATAGATTTTAGATTACAACCTTTAATGTTTATGGGAAGAGCAAGTGAAAATTTAAAAGACATTTGTCCATCACCAGAAATGTATAGAGAGTTATTAAAGAAGGTTTATAAGATTAATAAAGAAGGTATTGAACCACATATAACTTGGGGAGATCCAGTAGATCATCTTATAAGATTTACAGAACAACCAGTATGTAATAATCAATGCATGATTCGCGCAAATGGAGATATTGTAGCATCTACATATTTACCTTTAGTAGTAGGAAATATTCGAAAACATACATTACAAGAATACTGGGAAGCAGGTTTAAGGGATATATGGAGCTTTAAGGTGGTTAGAGAATTTGGTGTCCAAATAAAATGTATTGCTGATATGGAAGGTACTAATCCATTATATCCAAGAGTATGGGTAGATAAAGATATATATATTGATTTAATAGATGATGACCTAAATGATTTAGAACAGTTGAAAAAATATTTATAAGATATAAAAAGCTAATGCTTTTTATATATACATATATATTATGAGGGGAGGGGACTTACATGAATTACACAAAACCAAAAGTAACAACACTTGGTGCAAATGTAAAAGAGATGTCAACATGGTTGTATCTTGAAACAGTTGCAGTTGTTGCAGTTGCTGCAGTTGTACTTGCAGTTGTATCTCAAATTGATATTACACCATAAGAAGTAACAAACAAGGTTACAATTAATATTGTAACCTTAATTTATTATATAAGGAGTTAATATATGATAAGTAGAATATGGAGTTTAACCGCTAAATATAGAGGCAAGTTTATAGTTGGAATAATATTTTATTATATATATATGCTTTTAAATGCAGTATTACCTAGTTTAACTAAAGAAATTATAGATTCTGGATTAAATAATTTAGACATAGATAAATTTCAAAAATTATTATTAGTAGGTGTAATAGTAATAGGAATTTTATGTATAACAAGTTTGGGCTCTAATTATATATTGATTAGACAATATCAAAATATAAAAACAGATGTAAAATCTAGAATGTATCATAATATTTTAGATGCTAATTATGGATTTTTAACTAGTCAAAATGAAGGACAAATTACATTCAGAATTTTAAATGATACAAATTGTATAGATAAGTTATTAGAAATAACTTTTATGGCTTTTCCGGGAGATATAATATCTGTAACTATATTATTTATGGCAGCACTTGCTTGGGATGTGAAGCTTAGTATATTTATGATTGTTGTTTCTATTATTCAAGTAGCTGTAACTAAAGTGTTAAGAGATAAAACGGTGGATACATATAAGAAACAACAGATTCAAACACAACAATTATCAGGTGGATTAACTGAAAGTATTGGAAATGTAATTTTATTAAAAGGCATAAATATGAAAAACTTTGTGATTAATAAAATTAATAGTATGTTTAATCAGGTAAAAGATATTAATATAAAGTATTGTTACATTTCAGTTGTAGGGGGATTATCAACAAGTTTAATTAATAGTATTTGGACTTTAATAATATTATGGTATGGTGTTATCTTAGTTATGAGAGGAGAAATTACTGTAGGTGTTATCATGGGATTTATAATGGTATCACAAGCTATTACACCTAAGTTATCTTCGCTATTTACTAATATAATTAACTTTAATGCATTAAAGATAAGCTTCGAGCGTGTTTTTGAATATTATGATGTTACTTCAGGAATACAAGGAGGTACTACATCAGAAGTTACTAGTATACAAGAGGGAAAAATAGAAGCTAATCATATAGGATTCTCATATGATAATGTGAATAAGATTATAAATGATATTAATTTTACGATTGAACCTAATAAAATAACAGCTATTATAGGAAAAAATGGATGTGGAAAAAGTACCCTATGTATGATATTAAAACGCTTCTTCCCATTACAAGAAGGAGAGATTTTAATTGATGGAGTTAGTATTAATGAAATAAATATAGAAGAATTTAATAAAAAAGTATTTTATCAACACAAAATAAATTTTTAATTAATGGGACAATCTTAGAAAATATTATTTGTGGGAGTAATGAAATTGACAAAGAACGTTTAGAAGAGAGTGTAAAGGTAACCGGTGTAGATAAGATTATACAAAGAGTACCACAAGGTTATAATACAATAATTGGTTTAGGTAGTAGAGTATTATCAGGTGGAGAAATGCAGAAAATTGCATTGGCTAGAATCTATTATATGGCACCTAAAATTTTACTATTAGATGAGCCTACTGCATTTATTGATATGAATAGTATTGATACATTTAAAAATATATTGAAAGAATTATCAAAAAATAGTACTGTTATTGTAGTTACACATAATAAGGAACTTGAAGAAATTGCAGATAAAATTGTAAATTTATAAGGAGGCAATAATGTTAAGTAAAGAAAGTATAAAAAAGATTATGATTCTTGGAGCAATATGTTTTGGAGTTACAGTAGTTATAAATATTGTTTTTTATGGAAAAATGCCTAATCAGATTCCTTTGAATTCTAGCGGGAAAACTGAAATCTCTAAATCAGTATTTGTTTTAATTTTTCCTGCACTATTATTAGTTTGTAATGGTCTTAATATTAGACTTAATAATAGAAGTATGATGAATGCCATTATTGTTAATATAGTATTAACAGTTATTAATGCTATGATTGTTCTAGCGAATGGTATGTAATAAAGTTTGAGGCAATATTTATGAAAAGTTTGTGGATTATAAGCCGTGCTATTATTAAGAATAGATATTTTGGAGTATTAGATAGAAAAACAAATTGGATTATAAATTTAGTATTACTGATAGGCATTAGTATGTTAACTGCAGCATGTATGATAGATTTATATAGTAAATTATCAGTCATTAATATAACATATATAATTCCTAAGATGGCTATTATGGGAGGCAATATACTTATGATAATAGTTATGATGCCTCTTTTTTTATCATCATTATATAAGTGTAACTATATTAGATTTTTTAGTACATATCCTGTGTCTTCAATTTGTTGTTTAATGGGAAAGATGATTGCAATATGTGCTGTACCCTATATGATTTTTACAATAATGATGGAGCTTATATTAAGCATATATGGTGTACTTAAAGATATCGGTTATATAAATTTAGTATTAAATAGCATATGTATATGGATGTGGGTTACTCTTAAATTCATATATATAGGTATAATCTGTATAACATTAGTCAAATTTTTAGGAAGAATTAATTTGATTAAACAATTAAGATTAATTGTTCAAATTTTTTTATTGTTTATTACCGTAGGCATAATAGGATTAATTAGAAGTATAAATCTTACATATGTACTAAATCAAGACAGTAAAGTGTATTTAGTGAGTAATTCTTTATTGTTCAAGCTATATATAGAAAAAAGTGTAGAAAATGAATTAATGGCATTAATTGGTTTGAGTATTATATTAATAGTAGCACTAAGCATAATATATTTTTAGGTAATAGATTTCAATTACCAGATGAAAGTATAGAGAAAGTTAATACAAAGAATAAAGAGTACATATATACTCAAATGAATAGTTTATTATTTGTTTATATAAAAAATGATTTAAAGTTATTAATCAGAGAACCAGTATTATTTTTTCAGTGTATCATTAAAGTATTAGTAATGCCTATACTTATTATAATATTATTTGGTTTAAAAATAGAAAATATACAATTTGCTAGCTGGCAAGGAATTATTATGATTTTTGGAATAACTTATTATGAAAGTATGATAAATTATGTATCTGCTACTGCTATTTCAAGAGATCGTAGTTTATGGAAGTTTAATCAGACAATTCCTATCTCATATTCAGTACAATTATTTGCTAAAGTTATTTTAGGGGCAGTAGTGAATGCTATTGTAGCTGTAGGAACAGTAGTATGTTTTAGCATTATTATGAGGATAGACTGTATACAAAGTTTATTTTTAATAGGTAGTCTTATTGTAATATGCATTGAAGGCAGTTTAAAAGCTTTGTTAATAGATCTTCGAAATCCTATAAAAGCATATACAAGTGAAATACAACTTGTAAAATCTAATCCGAATATTGCTAATATAGCTATAGTGACAGTAATAAAGATTATTATAGGAACAGGAATAATTATATATTTTAAGTTAAGTTTAATACAAAGTTTTGGTATTCTTTTATGTATACATAGCCTTTTATTATTAAGTGAAATACAGTATGTAAAACGAAATATTAATAGATTATATAAAGGATTGAATGAATAATATGATGAAGGTAAAAAATATTAAAAAGAGTTATGGAGATAAAGTAGTTTTAGAAGACGTTTCATTTGAAATTAATAAAGGTGAATTAGTTGCATTTTTGGGGAATAATGGTGTGGGTAAGACGACAACATTAGAAATCATAACAGGGGTACAGAGTATAGAGTATGGTAATGTAGAAATTAATAATATAGGCATTAAAGATATAGAGTTTAAGAAACAATACGGGCTAGTAGTAGATAATATGGACATCTTTTTAAATTTAAAGGGAATTGAATACTTAAATTTAATAGCTGACCTTTATCGTATAAGTAAGGAAAAACGTAAAGAAAAGATAGAAGCTTTAAGTAAACAATTAGGAATATATGAGGATCTTAAAATAAAGGTGAAGAATTATTCTAAAGGAATGAAACAAAAGTTAATGATTATAGGTGAATTGTTACATGAACCAAGTGTATTGATTTTAGATGAGCCATTTAATGGGTTAGATCCTAAAGCTATTTATATCGTAAAAAGTTTATTAAGAAAGTATACAAATCAGGGAAATGCAGTTTTATATTCAACGCATATATTAGATACTGTTGAACATTTTAGCGATAGAATACTTATACTTAAATCAGGAAAAATAACATATAATTTAACTATGGAAGAGATTGAAAAGGAGAATATCAATTTAGAAGAGATATTCTTTTAAAATAAGGCATAATAAGTTAAAAAACAGGGTTGTATTTTATCATCAACCCTGTTTTATTGGGTGATTTAGCGGAATAAAACCCCTAGTTTTACTAGGGGTAAGTATATTAGTATATAAAATGTAAGCGATGAATAACCTACCGTCTGTTCAAATGTATTATTTCTATATATAATAGGTTATATTGATAACATGCCTCTTGTTTCAGATACGATTGTTGCTGTATCGATTTTGCCTGAGCAACGTTCTTTAATAAAATCACTCCATGGTAATAACATTTCTATGCCTTTGGGCTCATTTTTGTAGTCCGGCATGTATAATAGTACCATGTACATATATTGATAAATATTGAGTTTATTGGCTAATCATACTATAGACAATCGCACTGGCTTTGGTTCTAGTGTATCATCCACTTCCCAAAGGCATCCCATACAGGCGTCTCTCAATAATGTTATTCAAATAGTTAATCTGTTTCTCTTGGTCTAAAGACATTTGTTCGCTCCTTCATTTCCGATTTTCCTTATATTTATCATAAAGAAATAAAAGAACGAATGCAAATTACTATCAGTTATAATAGTAGCAAAATGACGAATCTGATTTCTGTGGAGAATTCTTAAAAATCTTGGATTCACAAGGAAATTTGGAATTTTATCCACTACTTAAGAGACAGATTTCATAAGAAACGTTGATAACTTTTCTTATCTTTTTAAAATTGTGTAAGATATCAGATGCTTAGAGCTTATTCTACTTGTAAATTTAACTAGCACAACTTGTTAGAGGAGTAAAGGGGGAATATATAAGTGAACATAGATACAACATATATCCAGCAAGAAAAAGTAAATATAAAAGAAGAAAGTGGCAGACTGAGTAATGCGATTATTCCACTTAAGAATGGTAATAGTTATGTGATGGACAAGAACTATCAACTTTCGAAGGTCACTAATATACGAAATGTAGCTGCGGCAGCAACACAAGTGGATGAAGATGAGATTCAAAAACTTATAGCAGATACAGAAGAAATGGCTGAAGAGAAATTAAGTCAGATGAAGACTGGTCGAACAGTTACTCAAATTAGTAAGTATGATTTAACACTTAGTCAAATGCTACATAAACAAATGGCAGATTATCCAAGAACAAATCGAGGGAATGGATGGGTAAATGCTACTTTTAATGAAGTGAAAAAATATGTAACACCAAGTGGAGAAAATTATGAAGCTAATAAATATCAGTTTTTAGATTTATCTTCACTAGCGGGAATTACAAAAGAAGATGCCAATGAATATCTTAAAGGAAAAGGAATTTTAAGTGGCAGAGGAGAAGCTTTTGTTATAGCAGCTAATAAATACAATGTAAATGAGATTTATTTAATGGCCCATGCTAATTTAGAGACTGGAAATGGCAAGAGTACATTAGCAACTGGGTATAATTATAATGGGACAACGGTTTATAATATGTATGGCATAGGAGCTGTAGATAGTAATCCTATTCAAAAGGGAGCAGAATATGCTTACAAAATGGGATGGACCAGTCCTGATATAGCTATTGTAGAAGGTGCTAAGTGGATTTCACAAAGCTATATTAATAGACAAGGCAATAGACAAAATACTTTATATAAGATGAGATGGAATCCAGCACAGCCAGGAACACATCAGTATGCTACAGATATCGCATGGGCTACTAAACAGGCACAGATGATTCAAGATATATATAGTAAGTTTAAAGGTGCAAATCTTATATTTGATTTTCCTACTTATAAAGGGGAATAAAAAGATACATACATTTAAATTGGATATAAAACTAAATTAAATATAGAAATAATACATTAATGATATAGGGATAGCACTTGCATAAATTTAGGATATAAGTTTATGTAAGTACAATCTCAGTTAGGAGACTTAACAGATTTATTTATTTATTTATTACAGCATTTAATGCAGAACCTTGGAATAATCAGTGGACAGTAGAAACAGCAAGTAAGCACATATTAGATTTTATGGTTTGGTTAAGTATGAGGATGAAAAATTAATTTATTAACATTAAGAGGGAAGCTACAGAAGGATTCTATGAGAAAAATGGTTTTATAACTGACAAGAATATGATTATGATGTCTAAAAATTTTAATATAAGGCTCTGTTAGACCAAATTGTGGATTTACTGTATAAAGTCTCCTAAAATATGGTATACTCTAGCTATTATATTAGTTTTATGATGCTTTTATGTAAATTATTTCATTATTAAAAGAGATTGTAAAACAACTTTCATCAATGCAACTACGAGATTTGTTGTTTCAAAAATTCTATTCAATTATAAAAATTTATGCTACCCTATAAAAGAAGCTATAAAAAATCTTGATACTTAGGTGTCGTTTCTTATGCCTATCAGCTATAGGCATAAGATTTTTTGCAATTATGGCTTCTACATTTTTTGTAAAGCATTATGTTTATCCAAGCTTTTTCAGATGGCGTACCATGAATTTCACCAACAATGGCAAGTGTTATATTTCACTATCGGATAGCTTAGCTTCAGCATAATTACGTCCAATTTTAATTTTTAATGTAAGGGTATCACATGCTTGGAGCTTATTCTACTTGTAAATTTAACTAGCATAACTCGTTAAACTTATAATGATATATCCTATGAATATCAAGGGGGTTGGTGAATGAATAATTATAGAATGAAAAAGTTATAAAAAAATAGATAAAAATTGTTGACATATGTAAGGATATACGATATATTATATACATAAAGCGGTGCTGATATGGCGAAGTGAGTATGCGCGAGTGGCTCAGTTGGTAGAGCATCTCCTTGCCAAGGAGAGGGTCGCGGGTTCGAGTCCCGTCTCGCGCTCTGAAAAGTATTTTTGGTGGGTATAGCTCAGTTGGTAGTAGCACTGGATTGTGGTTCCAGGTGTCGTGGGTTCGAGCCCCATTACCCACCTTAGTTATGAATAACATAACTTGTAATGTAGGGTTATCGCCAAGCGGTAAGGCACAGGATTTTGATTCCTGCATTCCAAGGTTCGAATCCTTGTAGCCCTGTTAATTAGTTTATATTAATTATAATTGAATAAGCAGAGATGGTCGAGTTGGTTTAAGGCACCGGTCTTGAAAACCGGCGAAGGTAACACTTCCCTGGGTTCGAATCCCAGTCTCTGCGTTACTTAAAAAAGAGGTCATTCATTTGAATGCCCTCTTTTTTCGTTGGGTACTTTAGCGGAAAAGTATATAAAATCTCCTAGTATAATAGAATGTGGGTTTGGCGACCGCATTACTATAAAAATATTAGGAGGGTTTTAACGTGAAAAATGAAACTAAAACAACAGCTCATTCAACATATAGATGTCAGTATCATATTGTATTTGCTCCAAAGTATAGGAGAAAAGTTATTTATAATGAATTAAGAGCTGATATAGGGCAGATACTACGTCGATTATGTAATGAAAAGAAAGTGGAACTAATAGAAGCTGAAGCATGTCAAAATTATATCCATATGTTAGTAAGTATACCACCATATTTAAGCGTAGTACAGTTTATGGGATTTCTCAAGAGCAAGAGTGCATTGATGATTTTTGATAAACATGCAAACTTAAAGTATAAGCATGGAAAAAGAAGTTTTTGGGCCGGAGGATATTATGATGATATAGTAGGAAAAAATGAAAAGAGAATACGAAATTAGTTAGAAGAAGACTATATGTCAGATCAAATATCACTAAAGGAATATATAGACCCGTTTACGGGTACTAAGAGAGAATAAGGCAAAAATAGATAATCACTTTAAGTGGTTGCTTGTAAAAATAATGCGATGCCAAACTTTCAATATCCCCTTTTAGAGGATTGGCAAGTATTACCCCTCTTATAGGGGAGTTCAAACCACCAGTTCACTGGTGGTTATGATTATATCTATAAATAATCTGAACACAATAAAAACTCAAATTTAAATAGGAATTATTAAAGAGTAAAAGTTTTGTGGTGATAGTTTAAGGCAGAATAGTATACTTTTAGGTAGATAAATTGACAAATAGTTTTGATATTTTATAATTGTTTTAAAAGGGGAAATAACTGTTAAGGAGAGATATCATGAAATTAGCTAAAAAGCTTTTAATAGGAACATTAATAATTAGTATGGTTGTTTTAGGTGGTTGCGGTAAGAAAAAAGAAGCACCAGCTGAAACAACAGCAACAGTAACAGAAATAGTAAAACCATCTGAATCACCAGAGGCTACATCAGAAGAAAGTCCAAAAGCTGAAGAAGAGAATAAAGAAGAGAATAAAAATGAAAAAGACAATGCAGAAGTAACTGACACTACACAAGATACTTCAGATAGCGATGAAGTCCCTATTGATAAAGCAGAATATGCAAATTTAAAAGAAATAGAAGGAAAAAGTTATCGTACAAGAATTCCAGAAGGATGGAGTGAAGGTGGCGATGCCAAAATAAATTCTAGTGTAGCAGGATATACTCTTATTAGTAATAGTAAATTAAATTCACAAATTGCTATTACAGAACAAGCTTTGGATGGAGCAGACACTATTGATATGGCTGCTTATATGAAAGATCACAAAGAAATGTATAATAAGAAAAGTGAATCAACAGGAGTATATGTACAAGCAGCTGGAGCTAAAGAATTAGATGCAGTAAAAATTGGATTTATGAAATGCAATATTAAAATTACTGAACAAATGGTTAAAAATGCAATTACAGTAGGTTCAATAACACAAGATGAAGTAGATGCAGCAGGTGGTATGGATGCATATATTAAAGAACAAAATACAACACAGCTTCAAATTTATGTACCAAATAAAAATTGTATGATTACAATTGCAACTAAACTTGAAGGGGATAGTGCAGAAGCAGTTGAAAAAGCTGCTTATGATCTAGCAAATATTATGTATCTTAAATAGTATAAAAGGTATAGCTGTATAATATATTAATGAGTTGTACTAGTTAAATTACAAGTAGAATAAGCTCCAAGCATGTGAGATCCTTACATTAAAAATTAGGCGTAATTATAGCTATCCGATAGTGAAATTATAATACTTGCCATTGTTGGTGAAATTCATGGTATGCCAGCTGAAAAAGCTTGGTTTAACAGATATTTCATCTTACGGTTATTGTGCTTCTAAAAAAGAAATTTACTACGGTCTAAAACTTCATGCTCAGTTACTCTAGAAGGTTATATCACCGATATTGAAATAACAGCTGCAGATGTAGATGATAGGGTAATCCTTTGTAAAATATTCCATGATACTTATCAACCTATCATACTAGGTGATAAAGGATATATTGGTAATCAATTTGTCATTTAATATTTGGATAAATATACTGATGTTTAATTATTATGAAATTATCTATGATGTTAATTATTCTAAAAAAGGATAATTACATTATAGATGATTTTTTTATGAAAATAAATATATATGAATAGGATTAAACTTATGTATCAAAATAACATAGAAAACACTAGAGAAATGGAGTCGTTGAATGGACAAACAGATAAAAGGTAAGAGGGTCTTATTTGGAGTGGGAATATGTGTATTAACCTTCGGAAGTAGGATGTTATTGTTAGCTGATATTGGTATAGGAGGCATAGATTCAGTTGTAGTTGGATTAGCTAAAATATTTGGTGGGAGTTTTGGATTATGGATAGATATCGTAAGCCTTACTCTTATTATAATAGGGGCAGTACTCAGAAAACGTATACCACAGTGGCAGCCGATTATAACATCGTTATTATTAGGTTTAGTATATGATGTATGGGGGATTATCCTATTTAATAAGTTAGTTGTGCCACAAGATGAATTTATACAGGGATTAATATTTTTAGCAGGAATACTTATTGCACCATTAGGAACAGCGATATATTTATCAGCACATATATCAACTAGTTGTGTGGACTATCTGATGTTATCTATTAATGAAAGGCTTCATCTATCTATAGGAGTAAGTAGAAATGTAATAGAAGCAGTTTTTGTAATAACCGGCTATATAGTAGGTGGTCCGATTGGAGTAGGTACGATAATGATTATGTTATTATATGGTGCTATACTACAAAACTACTATAGAATAGTAGAAGGATTTTTAAAAAGAAATAACAAAAGGATGCATAAATTAAAAAATAGGAGGCAACATACTTAATGTAGAAATAAATATGCGATGAAGTTACTTTGAGTTATTAACAGAAGGATGAAAAAAGTGGATGAATTATAGCTGTTTTATGCACAAAATGTGGATATAACAGTTGATAACTTGTGGGTAAAAATAATCCCAAAAGCAAGAAGAAAAGTTAAAAAAAACTGTTGACGAATAGGTATTCAT
>NZ_BBCG01000072.1 GCF_001311925.1 Cellulosilyticum ruminicola JCM 14822 | reverse complement strand
GTTAACGCTTATGATTAAAAAAATAAATAAAACTATTTTTTAAAAATATATTTAAAAAATTTGGAAAATTATATAAAATAAAAATATGAAGAATATATTTGAGGTGAAAGCATGATGAAACATTTTTTGTATTACGAGAAATTGATAAAGAAAATAGTATTATATTTCATGCACCAACATCTAAGGTTATATGTGTAAGGACATCAGATTTACCAGATGACATCTCTGATGATGAGTTTTATGCTAGGTTATCTAATATTCCTAGGCAAAATACTTATTTAGAACCTAAAGAAAAGATAGGAAAAGGTAAGTTAGGTATTACTTTTATGTCATCACGAACTTGTAATTTACGTTGTACTTATTGTTTTGCAGGTGAAGGAGAGTATGGTCGTGTACAATCAAAACCTAAAATGATGACTTGTGAAAAATATATGCAAGCTATTGAAGAAGGTTTGAAACTTTATCCTGAAGGGATAGAAAGTATTAGCTTTTTTGGTGGAGAACCTTTACTAAACTTACAAGAAATAAAGATGTTTGTAGTAGCATGTGAAACTTATTTTAAAGACAAGGGAATGAAGGTACCTAAGTTTGGAATAAGCACAAATGGGACAATCATGAATGATGAGATTGCAAGTTTTATTAGAGATTATAATATGGTTGTTGCTTTAAGTATTGATGGACCTAAAGGGTTTAATGACCAATATAGAAGAGTTAAAAATGAGCATTTTAGCGTATATGACAGGGTAGCGCAGTGTGCAGAAATACTCAAAAAGTATCATGTAGGATATGCTGTTGAAATGACAATAACCAAAAATTATTTAGATGAATATAAACCAGGTGATTTCAAAAAATGGATAGAGTCAGTCACATGGTTAGAAGGCGTTAATATGGTAATTGTACCTGTGGAGACAGCTTTACCTGAACTTAAAATAGCAACAGAAGATGAGTTAAAGAAATTAGATTTATTTACGCGTGAAGTTGCCCACTATTATGTAGATGAGTTATATACTAATGAACATAAAAGAATTGCAACAACGTTTACTAATACTATTTTACAAATTGCAAATAAAACACAATACACAGGTTGTACAGCAGGAAGACATTGGTTTGTTGATACAGACAAAAAAGTATATCCTTGCCATATGTTCTGTAATGATGAAGTCTTTCAGTTAGGGGATTTAGAAGTAGGAAAGTATGATTTAGTAAAAATAGACAAGATGGCAAATGTTTCACGATTAGATAGTACGGCATGTGCAACATGTATCAGTCAGAAAGTCTGTACATTTTGGTGTAAAGGAATACAACATTTGTCATATGGTGATATGTATCATGTTAGTGAGCCAAGATGCGTTTTCCAAAATGCTATTATGGAAGAGAGCATTAAAATTTGTAATGAAATTGCACATGATCAAGAAAAGAAGAATATACTTATAAAGCATATGAAAGAAGCTTATCAGCAAGTAAAGGAAACAATGAATATAGTGGGGTGATTACATGGATGATGATGTTGTGCAAGTACAAGATGACACTATACAAGATGATGTTGTACAAGATGATGTGGTACAAGTGCAAGATGATGTTGTAATTACAGTCGATCCTGGAATCACTAAGAAAAAATTTTTCTTAATTTGTGAAAGTCAACAAGTCTATCTGAAATTAGATGAAGAGTATTATTTGTTTTTAGATAAATTGTTACCACTTATTAATGGGCAATATACATTAGGACAAATAAAAGAAAAGATGGATTTACAAGATAATGAAACAGTGGATAAGGCCATAGCTTTTTTTAAGAAAAAAGGTTTGATAAAAGATAGTAATGTTGAAGTATACACAAAGGTAGAGATGGAAATGTCTTCTCGACAGGTGTTTGAGTTTGAATTTCAAAGTTTTTTTGAAAAAAATAGAAAAATTATTAAAGGATTATATCTTATACTTATTCTTTCAATGGTAGGGATTGAACTTATAGGGGGGATAAGTGGAAAATTGAATCTCACAATCATTAAAGAAGCATTTAATGGTAAGAATCAGTTTGATTGGAGTGGTGTTCAAATCACACAAATCGTGTTGATGTTTTTGGGATTTGGATTATCCATTGTTATTCATGAATTAGGGCATATTATTACGGCTACTGCAATGGGGGCAGTACCAAAGAGTATATCATTACTTTTGAAAATGGGAATAATGCCTGTCTTTTATGTAAGATATCATAACTATTATGCCATTACGAGTAAAAGGAAACTTTTAATATTAGGAGGAGGTATTTGGTTGAATATTTTCCAAGCCTTGGTATGTTGGTTGCTACTAGGGTATTGGGATAGTTGGTTAATAGCAGCATTTCTAATCTATAATCTTGGTGTTTGTATGAGTTGCTTTACATTATTAGGAACAAGTGACGGATATTATATAGTTTCTACAATATTTGATTTAGAGGGATTTAGATGGAGTATGCTTAAGCGTGTGGCAAATGTGATATATAAGAGAAATGAAATTATTACTTTTATAAAAGACTATAGAAATTACCTTTATATACTTTATTTTATCTTCTCTTATGGTATTACTTTTGTAAATTTATATGGGATAGGCATAATGTGTATCAAATACTTAAGTCTAAAGTTCATTAATACCGCAGTTGTTATAGTAATTGTAATGAGTGTGTTATTAATAAATATGATAAGCATGAGTAGTAAGTTTGTTAAGTCACTTAAGAAATTAATTATAAACTAACGGGGAAAGGTTGATAAAAATGGAAAATTTAAAAGTAAAAATTAAGGAACTAATTATAGAAAGCTTAGAGTTAGAGGACGTTACAGTAGATGAAATCAATGAAGATGCTTCATTATTTTCAGCATATGATGAACAAGGTGATGGATTAGGGTTAGACTCTGTAGATTCTCTTGAAATTGTAGTAGCCATAAAAAGAGAATTTGGCATTAAAATAACAGAGCAAGATATAGGTGCACTACAGAGTGTAAATACTTTAGCTAGTTTTATAGAAGAACATAGTGAACAAGTGAAAGAATAGATAAAATGGGGAGATAAGATGAAAAAATATATATAAATGGTTTAGGCCTTGTATTAGAAAATTATAAAAATTTTCAAACTATGATTATGGATGAAATAGAAGGTAAGTGGTTGTTATCTGAACGGGTTATGGAAATACCTAAGTTGTCTGTTAAGCCTGCATTAAGAAAGATGGATCGCTTTTCAAAACTTGCTGTATGGGCAGCTTTAAAAGGAGTAGAAGATGCAAAAATATCTAATTTAGAAGAAATTGGTGTTGTATTTAATAGCATTTATGGACCACTTAATACTAATATAAATTTCTCAAAGTTTATACAAGAGCAAGATCTTGAAGGGGCAAGCCCAATGATGTTTACTAATACTGTTAACAATGCATGTGCAGGATATGTTTGCATTGCATTAGGATGTAAGGGTGCTAGTACGATGCTCCTAGAAAGCAATTATGTAGGCTATGCAATGAGATTGTTACAAGATGGTAAAGCAAATACAATTTTAGCTGGTGGGGTTGAAGAGTATTCTAGTGATTTATATGAGAGCATTAGAAATAAAGGAGAAAACCCTATTGAAGGTGCAAGCACTATCATTTTAGAAACAGAGAGCAATGCAAATACATATGCTGAGATTTTAGGATATTATGAAGCTTTTTTAGGTGAACATCCTTACTTTTATGAAAATAAAGTAGACTATGCACAAAAAATAGAACGTATCCTTAAAAAGGCATTAGTAAAGATGAAGATTAATGTAGAGTCAATTGCTGGTATTGTACAAGGGGCACCTACATTAGTAGATGCTGAAAATGTAGCACTTAATCATTTAGAAATAGCATCTAGTAAAAGAAAAAATATTAATGCTGAGGCATTAGGAAATAGTTTAGGATTAGCAATTGGTGTAACAGCTACACTTTTGAAAAGTCAAGGCCAGTTAATTTATATGGTTACAAACTTTGATGAGAGTGGAATGTATAGAGTTTATATTTTAAAAGGTGTACAACAGATGGAGGAATTAAATGAAGGGCTGAAGGGTAAAAATGCCGTAGTTACTGGTGGTAACAGAGGTATAGGAAGAAGTATTGTTCAAATGTTATTAAGTAAAGGTGTTAACGTTGCATTTACATATAAAACCATGGAGGCAGATTTAGATTTATACAGAGGCCAAGATTATGGCCAAGTTTATCAATATAAAATGGATCTTTGCAATATAGAGGATATTAGACGGACAGTTAGTCAAATTGAAACTGATTTAGGTGAAATTCATTACTTAGTTAATAATGCAGGGATTAATAAGGACAATTTCTTTATGTTGATGAGTCAAGAGGAATGGAATAGTGTAGTAGATACAAATTTAACAGGAACATTTTTAGTTACACGTGAAATTTTACCTAATATGATGGCAAGAAAACAAGGTGTCATTATTAACGTTTCCTCAATATCTGGATTAATGGGAGTTGTTGGTCAAGCTAACTATTGCGCTACTAAATCAGGAATTATTGGGGTGACAAAAACCCTTGCTCTTGAAGTAGGTAATAAGAATATTAGAGTTAATGCCGTTGCACCGGGATATATAGATACAGAAATGCTAAAATCTATCCCTGCTAAAAAGCTTGAAGCTATTAAGAAAAGTATTCCATTAAAAAGAATTGCTAAGCCAGAAGAAGTAGCATCAGTTGTTACTTTTTTATTGTCAGATGAAGCTGCATATATAACAGGTGCGACAATTCCTGTAGATGGTGGGAGGAATAGCTAATGGATAGGAGCTGCTTTTTGATAACAGGTGCAGCAGGTGGTTTAGGAACAGCAATTTGTAAGAAGTTAAGTGAGACATATGATTTAATCGCTGTAGATATAAAAAAACAGATTATTTAGCGGAACTTGAGGCACAGGGAAAGGTTAATTTTATAAAAGCAGATATAACAGATTCTGAATGTATTGAGCAACTTAAAAAGGAAGTTACCAATAAATATAAATCTATAAACGGAATGATTCTAGCTGCTGGAATTTTAGAAGTAAAGAATTTTAAAAATACAACATTGGAAGACTGGAATAGAACATTAGAAATTAACTTAACAGCTAACTATATGATATGTAAGGCCCTAGTTGATAATATCATAGCATGTGGAGGTGGACATATCATATTTATAGGTTCTGTAATGAGTAAAGTGGCGGGCTATGATTTGTTAACTTATAGTGTATCAAAAGCAGGAGTTGCACATTTAGCAGCAAATTTGGCTTTAGATTTATTAAATGAGGAAATATATGTTAATTGTATATGTCCAGGATTTATGAATACGGAAATGTATCAAAAAGTAAATCAAGCACCAGAAAAAAATATAAATTGGATCCATACTTTGGCAGGGCTCAAAAATAAGTTCGTAAGAATTGAGGATATTGTTAATCTGATTTATTTCTTAATTAATCAGCAGTCAATCAATGGTCAAGCCATAATAGTAGATAATGGTTATTCTATTAGATAGGAGTGAGGTGCTATGTACAGCAAGAATGAGGCAGAGCAGGTTTGGAATGGGTGGAAACAAATGAAGGTCCATATTAACCAATCAATGGCCATATTTTCTAGGGCAGATGGTAGGTATTTCTATGATCAAACAGGTAAGAAATACTTAGATACAACAGCAAACATGCTTTCTAGTAGTCTAGGACACAATATTCCGGAAATAAAAGAATATATAATGAATCAGTATGAACAGATGGATTCTTGTTCATTATTATATGAAACTAGTGATAGCTCAATTTCTTATACAAATAAATTACTCCAATTCCTTGGGGGACATTTTAAACATATCTTTTATGCAAATAGTGGTTCGGAATCATGTGATACAGCTATTAAGATTGCACAACAATACTTTTATAATCAGGGGTTAAGAGTGAAAAAGAATATTATTACCCTAGAAGGAGCTTATCATGGCTCTACAATTGCCGCAACACTTATTTCTTGTGATCAATATGACCAAAGAGCATTGGGATGGTGTTCACAAAATATTTATCAGGTTAAACCTCCTTATAATAGAGAACAGCCTGATGGCATAACAGAAGATGAATGGGTAAACTGGCATCTTAATCAAGTAGAGACACTTATACAAAAGCTGGGGGAAGAGACAATAGCAGCTATTATTGTTGAACCTGTACAACTTTCAAATGCAGTGGCAACTTTACCTAATACATATTTTAGAGGCTTAAGACAATTATGTAATAAGTATCAGATATTATTTATTGCTGATGAAGTGGCTACAGGATTTGGGCATGTAGGGACATTATTCGCGTGTCAAAAGTGGGGCGTTTGGCCGGATATGATTATGATGGCTAAAGCTGTAACGAATGGTGTTATCCCATTTGGTGGGGTTATAGTAACAGAAGAAATTTATCAGTCATTTTATGGTGATTTGGAGAGTCAACGTGAATTGTCACATGGTTATACAACTAGTGGTAATCCGTTAGGCTGTGCCGCAGCAATAGCTACTTTAGAGTACATTAGTGAGCACCATGTGTTAGAAAATGTAAGAGAATTAGAGCATGAGCTTTTTGAGGGCTTGAGGCCACTAGAAAAATATGAATTTGTAGAGCATGTTGATGGCGTAGGTTTTATGTGTGGGATTAAGTTCAAAACAGTTTATCTTGAAGAATATAATCATCGAGAAATAGGAGCATTTTTGGAGGGCATCTTAAAGTTACGTGGTATTTTAGTATATTTTGAAGGTAAAGGCAAAATGTTTATTACACCACCATTAACAAGTACAAGAGAAGAAGTTCAATATTTAATTAAGATAATGCGAAAGACGTTTAACTTGGTAGAAAAATTATTAGATGAGGAGGAAAATCGTGCTATTTAGAGAATGCAGATTACTTACATTGAATGAAATATTTAAAATCAATGATCCTGATATAACGATTGAAAAGACTTTCTTAGCAATAGAGGGTATTAAAGCAGGAATTTATTTAGTACGTTTTAAAGGAATTGAATTTATAGTTCCTGCAGGTTGTGGAGAGATAAATCTTCCAGAGTTATGTAAGCGTTTTGAATTAAATTATAGTAAAGAGGAAGTCTCTGATTTTATTAATCAATTTATATCTAATAAGGATTATCGAGAAAAGTATGTTTATATCATTCCTTGTGCTTCAACTGTACTTAATACAGATTATGTTGAGGATATATCACATTTAATGGTAGGTCAGTCTATGCTAATGGTAGATTATATTGATCAGGTAAATCAAAGAGTATATATGAGAATGAGTAATGATATAGAAAAAGAATACTGGATGAATCTTGAGATTTTGAAAAATATGAGTGATATAGAATGTTGGGGTGAAAATGAACCCATTAAGGTTTATAAAATATCTATTAAAGAGATACAAAACAATAAGCATATAAGCGAACTATTAAAAACAGATAGTATGATATTGTTCAAAAAGGTGGTTAATCAGTACCAAGAAGATAGGACTATTGAGTTTTATGATAGGACTAGTCGAATTGAAGGACCAAGTAGTTACCTATTTATTATTAATCACTTTAACCGATTGTTAAAGCTTCTTGAAAAGGAAGAAGACCAGACAAAACGTAATCAATTAATAAGATATATAAGAATACAAGTGAAATATTTTCGAGACTTTTTAATATCAGGTGCAGATGGATACTATCGTGATGAGTTTGAAGCAATTATAAATGAGTTATTTAAGTTGGTAGATATAGATGATTTTGAAGAAATAAAGCATGAGTGGCGGCGAATTAGTAACAAATGGCGATCTATAGGTCGAAAATTGAGCGTGCTGCTTAAACAAGATAATATTCCAAATGGCGTAGAGCAATTTATTAGTCAGCTAGAAAATATCTCAAAGTTAGAGTTACAAGCTATTAATTATTTAAATGCTGCAATAGGGCATATTAATTAGTATGGAATAAAGAATATATTCTTTTTTCTATAAATATTCATTTGAGAGGAGGAGTAAGATGATGAATTATGAAGAACTTAATTTTGAAGGTCTTGAAGAATTAGAAGAAGTAGTTACACCAGCAGCAGGTACAGCATTATGTTGCTAATGATCAATAGATATCAAGTTTAAAGTAAGAAAGGGGGAAGTAAGATGATGAATTATGAAGAACTTAATTTTGAAGGTCTTGAAGAATTAGAAGAAGTAGTTACACCAGCATCAGGCACAGCATTATGTTGCTAATATGCAATGAGAGTTATACGCTACATGTAGAAAAGGAGATGAAGCTGATGAATTATGAAGAACTTAATTTTGAGGGTCTTGAAGAATTAGAAGAAGTAGTTACACCAGGTTGGGGAACAGTAGGTTGTTGTTAAGTGAGTAATGCTTAGTTATAAGTAGTTACATATTAAAAAACAAGCTCTAGCATATATTTGTCTTTATTTAAGATGAATTTATGCTTAGAGCTTACTTTAGATAAAGTAAAAATAGGATAGAAGGTGTTGGTAGAAAGATGCAGGATCTTAAAAAATTTCTTCCACAGAATGAACGGTTAGTGTATGTAGATGAAATAAATGAATATAGATGTAATGAATATATAAAAGGTAAAAAAATTGTAAATAGAAATGAAGATAATATCTTGAAGTTTGGAAATAAAACTATTTTACCTGGCTCAACAATTTATGAAATATTATCACAATTTGCTGGTCTATTGATAGTAAAAAAGGATGAAAAACATGAAGATGTTAGGGCAAATGTATATGTCTATAAAATTGAAGAATTAAAGTTTTTTAGAATGTGTACACCAGATGAGGTATTAACAATTGAATGTAAGTTTATTGAACGAGTAGGAAAATTATATCGCATTGCATGTTATATGACTGTAGATGGAAAAAAAGTTGCAAGGGGGATATTAACTTATATACTCACTGAAAATTAAGAGGAGGGATTTAATGAGAAGGGTTGTTGTTACAGGAATAGGTATTTGCTGTGATTTAGGAAATGGAAAAGAAGAAGTGTTTACTAGATTAAAAGCAGGTAAAAATGGTATGAGACAATTGGACAATCTTGATATTGAGCCTTTGCGTAGAAAATATTTTGGAAAAAGCCCTATTGCAGAAAAAATGATAGAACAGCCTAGTGATAGCGAAAGAATAGAATATATGTGTATGGATGTGATAGAAGAAGCATTAGCAGATAGTTATTTGACAAAAGAAGATATAGAACAAATAGATGATCGTTTTGCGTTATCTTTAGCTACATCATTAACAGGAATACAACATATTGGTAAATCTTTAGTATATAATAATGAAAAAGGAGACTGGTTATTACATAGCAGACAGTTATTAAATCATATCATGATGAAAGTAGGAGTAAATGGCAGCTGTTATTTAACAAGTTCAGCTTGTGCTGCTGGAACTGCAGGAGCAGGCTTGGGGTTTGATTTAATTAAAAATGATGAAGCAGATATTGCATTAGTAGGTGGGGGAGATCATTTATCTATGTTTTCTATTTTTGGATTTAATACACTTAATACATTAAGTAAGGAAGTGTGTAAGCCATTTGATTTAGAACGAGATGGCATTAATCTAGGTGAAGGTGCCTGCTTCTTTATTTTTGAAGAATTAGAGCATGCTTTAAATAGAAAGGCAGACATTTATGGAGAGATTTTGGGATATGGTTTAGGAAATGATGCGTATAATATGACAAGTCCAGATCCTAAAGGAATAGGAGCTAAAGCTGTGATGAACATGGCATTAAAAGAAGGAAATGTTCCAGAAGATGAAGGATTATATATTAATGCACATGGTACAGGAACTAAAGTCAATGATATTATGGAGATTCAAGCAGTTAGTGAATTAGGCAAAGAAAGGGAGATTTTCCTTTCATCAACTAAATCTATGACAGGACATTGTCTAGGAGCAGCAGGAAGCATAGAATTAGCATTTACGATAGTTTCATTAATGAATCAACAGACATGGCCTACTATCCACTCAAATTTAGATATTGTTGAAGATAATAAAATACTTGATTATAGCAAATGTCCATTTAATTTTAAGTATGCTTTATCTAATTCGTTTGCTTTTGCAGGACATGCTGCAAGTATATTAGTTAAAAAGTATGAGACATTTAGGGGAGAAGTTTGATGAATATTATTTTAAAACGCCTAAAATCATATAATGGCGGTATTAGGAGAACATTACTTGGTACTTTTATAATGAATTTAATTTGTACATCTATTTTATTAATGTTTGCATTTGGCTTAAAGGATATTACAAATGAAACTCTAAGTGAAAATGATTTGGTACAATTAATGGGTATTATAAGTTCAATTATAGCAATTGCTATTTTATGTATTATATTCTTACAGTGGATTATAGGTATAGAAATCAATACATTATTTAATAGTAGAAGACAGTTTAATATTAATATGAGATTGATGGGCCTAAGTGGCAAGGAATTAAGAGGAATCTATTATAAAGAACTATTACAAATGCAGTATGTTGCTGTACCTGTTGGCGTGCTTTTAACAGAGTTAGTTTATTATTTTGTATCAAAAAGAATGGAAATTCCATGGATTGGTATTGATAAACTGATTGTTACAGTGCTGATTCATTTAGCTTGTATTTTTATTTGTATGCATATAGCACTGAGAAAACTAACTAATGTAGAAGTTACTTCCTTTATGAGAGGAGGCGTTAAACGAACAAAAGAGAAAGATAATAAGTTTTCTAATATTTTTGCTGTATTAGGTGTAATTGTACTTATTGTAACGGTATTTTTGAATTGGATTTTAAAAGTTAAGGAGTTAGAATTATTTTATGTAGTTGGTATCTTATTAATTTCTAGTAGAGGGATTTATCTTTTCAATAAAGGCGTTATTAAGTTAGGGGATAGTAAAGGATTTCCACAACCGGCGTTTGCGGCAAGAATAGAGAATGGTAACTATAAAAAAGCTAAGAATACTATTTTAATGTTAAGTATAGGCATTATGTTTTTTATGGGCTTACAGATTTTATATAGTTCTGCTAGGGCAATGACTAGGCAGACAGGAGAAAATGCAATTCATTATACCAGCTATATAAGCTATAGAGAACCTATTAATACTGATAATTATGATTTGGATAATGTATACTTTGGGTTGAATTATACATTTTATATTGAAGAAAGTAGTTATCCTAAATATTTATATGGTATCGATCAGAATTATATGAACTATGAAGATATAAAAATAAATCAATCTTTAGGTTCAACTGAGTTGTTGTCATATATTAATGAACCTGATTGGAATGGAATTATAGTGCCTAGTAGTATGATTAGTAAAGAGAATATAGGAGAAGAAAGAATTATTAATATCAATGGCATAGATATCCCTTTTAAAATTGTAGGTGGATATTATCAAAACTTAGCCCATAAAAATATATGGTTTGCTAACAAGGCATATATACAGAAGCAATTGAATTTAAATGGATATAGTAATTGTGCTTATTTGAAGAATAATGATACAGCTGTCATGCAGGCGTTAGAGAAATTAAGTAAATCAGAAGTGGAATGCAAAGCTGAAATTATCCAAAAAAGTGTGGATAAGGTCGTTCAAAGTACAGAAACAGTGGAGATTACTTCCTTTATTGTTATCTTATGTGCAATTGTTAGTTTAATTAGCCATTTAGTATTAGGGGCAAAGGAAAATATTTATAACATTGCTAAATTTAGGTCAGCAGGAATGAGTAGTAGACAAGTTAAGATAATTTATTTGAGTCAGTTATGGGGAATGATACTCAAGGGATTTATTATAGGGATTATATTAGCTGTTTTATTTGCTAAAATGAGTTTAATGGCGATGTTTAATGGCATGAATGCAGAGATCTTAATAAGTTATCCATTTAAAATAACCATTTGCTTATTTATAGTAATTAATGTTGTAATTACTGCTATCTTTTTATTCAGTACATCAGATGGCTTTAAAAATAATTTTACAATTATTCTTAGAAAAAGTGAAGGTTAGTAAGTAGACAAATCAAAGTTATTGAATGAATAGAAAGAGAGGAAAAGGTATTATGATTAAAATAGCCGATTTAACATTTAATGTCTTGGAAGGAAATAAGAAAAGACAAATATTAAATATACCCAATTATGTATTTGATGAAGGAAAAATTAATGTGATATGTGGACCTTCTGGTTCTGGTAAAACTACTTTACTATACGCATTAGGTGGTATTTTAGAAATTAGTAGTGGGACAGTTACAATTAGTGGAACCTCTGTTTATAGCTTAAAACAACAGGAAAGAGATCATTTTAGAATGAAACATATTAGTATGATTTATCAAAACTTTAATTTGTTTTCTTTTATGACAGTTGAAGAAAATATTTTAGCACCTTATTTTATAAGAGGTTTAAAAGTTGATCAAAAAGTAAAACAAAAGGTTGCTGACTATTTGAAACTAATGAACTTAGGTAAGATTCAAAATAAGTCGATAAGTGCTCTATCTGGTGGGGAACAACAACGTGTAGCGATTATTCGTTCTATGATTCTAAAACCAAGTGTTATTTTATGTGATGAACCAACTGCCAGCCTAGACAGTGAAAATACTATTCGATTTATGCAAAGTTTAATTGCACTTAATAATGAAAAGCCAACAACGGTTATTATTGCGACGCATGATGAAAAAGTCATGAGATTTGCTGAAAATAAAATACAAATGGTGGATGGGAAAATTATGAAATAAGTAAGAGGGGGCTAATGATGGAGAAAAATATACAAGAAGTAATAAGTTTAGAGATTACCCAAATACAGAAGTTGCTACCACATAAATATCCGTTTTTATTTTTAGATCGAGTAGAACAGGTTATACCAGGGCAATCAGCAGTGGGGATTAAAAATATAAGCATAAATGAGCCTTTTTTCTGTGGTCATTTTGAAGAGAATCCTATTATGCCAGGTGCATTGATTATAGAAGCAATGGCACAACTAACAGCTATTGTAAATGGTGTGCAATATTGTCTTGCGTCTACAAATGGAAAAAGTCCGATTAATGAGCAAGCGGCAAATCATGTTGGTTATTTGGCACAAGTTAAACAGATGAAGTTTTATCAACTTGTCATACCAGGAGATCAATTGGTTATGAAAGCAAGCAAGAAAGAAAGCCTGATGAATGTTTCTGAGTTTACCGTAAGCAGTTATGTTCGAGATAAGTTGATTGCAAAAGGAGTTTTAGTTGTAACGGATAAAGAGTAATTGATTATGAAGTAAAGAGGTACAAGATAAATGAAGTATGAGCACTGTGTTAAGTTTTATGAGACAGATCAAATGGGTGTTGTGCATCATTCTAACTATATACGTTGGATGGAGGATGCTAGAATGGCTTTATTAAAACATTATGGCTTTGGGTATAAGATGTTGGAAAGTAAAAAGATTACAGTTCCGGTGATTGATGTGAAATGTCGCTACAAAAGTTCAATTTTTTTTGATGATCTTATTCAAATAGAGGTTCAGGTTATCAAATATGATGGAATAAAAGTAACTTTACAATGTCATATATATGACAAAAAAACAGGAAAATTAAGAAGTGTAGGAGAAAGTACGCATTGTTTCTGCAAGGAAAATAATAAACCTATTTATTTAGCAGATGAAATGCCAGCATTAAATGAATTATTCATTAAACTAGTTTGTAAAGAGTTAGAATAATAAAATGACTAAATATAAGATAAAAAGAACTGGTTTATATAAGGAGGTCTTATTGATGAATAAATTAAAATGGGGAAGTTGTGCAATTGTTTTAGGAGGATTGGCATTATCTTTTCAAATATATGGATTAGAGTTGATGCAAATCATAGGCAAAGTGCCCATAGATTCTTGGAAATACATGAAAGATCGTACCATTCAATTTACCATCTTAATCAATGTATTGATTATTGTCTATGGTATTTGGTTAGTGACTGACGCTAAAAAAAATATATAAGTGTCAAAAATAGTGGTTAATGTGAATACATAATGAAATAACGAGCTCATCAGTTGAAGCAATAGGACAAGTTATAAATAACAATCCTTTAGCTAGCAGCATTGTTGAGCTTTTTTAGGTGCCTAGGATTTAATGATAAAGGAGAATATAATTTACAGTAGAAACAATTTATGGAGAGGTAGCAATTAATGTCTAATAAGATAACTTATGAAGAATTATTAAATAGAACGCTTAATAGAGTCAGTAGCAGTGTAGATACTAGCGAAGGTTCTTTTTTGTTTGATGCAATTGCACCATGCGTAGCTGAATTATATGAAGCGTATCTGTATATTGACGAGCTAGATGTAGATTTGCGGATTATATGCCCTCAAAAAACGCAGTTTTTTGCAAAAGTCAATCACCTATCAAATATAAAAGGGGTAAGCCATTGTGTAAATTATATTTCACATTGGCTTACCCCTAAATTATTCTAAATATTACCATAAAATAAAGAAATGGAGGAGCCATTCCCTCACCAAGGTATCTCCTCCAAATCTAAACATCCTAGAAAGGACTAGGACACTACGGGATTATGATACTACACTTTCAAATAGATTTAAAGGGGTATG
>NZ_BBCG01000071.1 GCF_001311925.1 Cellulosilyticum ruminicola JCM 14822 | reverse complement strand
CGATTTGGCAGAGCTCATTTTAACAAACGATTTAGAGATATTTCATCTTATGGTTACTGTGCATCTAAAAAAGAGACTTATTATGGTTTAAAGCTTCATGCTGCAGTTACTTTAGATGGTTATCTTGCAGAAATTGAAATTACAGCTGCCAACATAGATGATCGTGCTATTCTATGGGAAGTATTATCAGATGTCTATCAACCTATTGTTTTAGGTGACAAAGGATATATAGGTGATCATATTGCCCAAGAACTAAAAAATGATTTAAAAGCAAGGATTCAAAGTAAAATTTTAGGGTAGAACATCGTATATTTCATGAACAAATGCCTTGGTAATAAAGAAACTGGACAGATTAAGCGTTTAATAGTTGGAAAAATAGATTTTAGTATAATTATTTTAGGGATTATACAGTTTGATGTATTACCATATTTATCCTATTTATAAGTTAAGATAATCTAGCACATGTCGTTATAATAAGAGATGCCCATTCTTAAAGTGAACGTCTTTTGTTTTTGTGTATCATTTGAATCTAACTCCATTATTAATTTTGGAGTGCCTCTCATACTGGCTGGTAGGATCATGTAGTAAAAGAATCCAATTTACCTCATAAGGAAACCAGTGGTGGCAAAAGCTTCAAGTTGCATTTATTATTTCATAGAAATTTTCCTAGTAGAAACGGTAGGTTATTCATCGCTTACGATAAAAAGTGTTAGCAAGCAAGGAAATGATTATAATTAAAGCGCAGTAGGCTGAAATCCTAATGCGCTTTTTTATAATGTCTATAATTTGTATTCTTCAACAGTTATTTTAAGTTATTCAGATAATGGGGTAAGGGTCTTGGACATATGATAAATGTCTTCAGAAATTTGATTTTGTTTTTCAGCAGTCATTTATTTCATAAACTTTTCAATCTTTTATGCCTATAGCAAATTCGTTTAAGCTAGATGTGATAGCTTGATATTCAGCATTGGAATGTTTAAGCTTAAGGTGAATTTGTACAATGGCATCAGACATGGAGTGGGTATTTTTAGTGGTGATAAGTGCATAGCCTAGGTTTTGGTCTGGAAAATCAAAGTCGGCAATAATGTTTATGACATGGCTAAGGGCTTTAATAGATTTGCCAACAAGTCTTCGAATACTAAAATAAATAAAGAGAAGCTCTGGGACAATTAAAATAAGCAAGATAGCGTAGATTTTAAGATTAAGTGCTTGCTGCGTAGCTAAGGACAGCGTTAGTAGAAAAGTCTGTACATAAACAGCCGACAAACTGATTATTAGAATCAAATAAAAGTAGTTCGATAGTCAGTTTCAGCAAACTCTTCTTTAAGGCCTAAGTAACAATAATCAGCAGAATCTATAGGGTCAGCATCTACGAGATAATAAGTTTCTTGACTTTGGTCAAAGTATTTGATATAGAGATAAGTTACAGAAACCTTTTGTTTAGACCGGTGAAGATAGTCGTCAAGTGAGAGATATGTATCATTGGTCATATTATTAAGGGAAAGAATAGTAGGAATATTATCTGCATTAAGATTGGTAGAAATCGCAGAGAGCATTTCATAGCCTCGGTTTTTAAATGTATCCGTTGCTATTTGAACGGTTAAATGAGTCAATAATAAAGCGATTATAATATTAATAATAATGATAGCTACACCACTTGTGGCAATGATTTTCATGCTGATTGAGTGAATATTATTTTTGTAAGATATCATAAGTCCTTCTAATCCTAAAGTAAAAAAACAAAAAGAGGCATATTGTGGGAACAATATGCCTCTTTGTAATTACTATATATACACAATGTCGTATAGCATGAAAATAATTGAAAGTAAATGGCGAATATTTGGATAAATTAATTCTAAAATAGAAAGGTTTTAAACATCAAAAAAATATATATGAGTTACCCCCGAACTACCCCCTAACAAGAGTTTTTTAATGGTAAAATAAATAAGAGATGTTAATAGTTTACAGATGTGTAATTAGATGTGAAATTATTGAAAGTAAATAAGTAGAAATGGGGGAATTAGAATGAAGAGTAAAATAAGAAAGATAGGAACCGGTAGACGAAGAGGAGCAGGGATTATGGTTATGGCCATGATGTTAACATCTATGATAGTACCTCAAATGACAGTACCTACAAAGGCAGAAGTATTATATGACAATAGTTATCTTACACATGAGATTGACTCAACAAATGACTTAGCGCAGAGTGTAAAAACTTGTAATCATGTTACATGGGATGAAGAAGAAAACTGTGCGGTGTTTGATGGGCAAGCATCTTACATAGAAATTCAAAATCCATTAATTGGTGCAGATGCCAATACGGGATTTATAATCAAGATGGAGGCATATATTGACTCTCAAAATAATGCAGCAGGAACCTATACAACAAGAGATGGGAGATATAAAAGGAAAAATGGTTATCAAAGATTATTTGATCTAAGTGATGGTACTGATAAAAACTGGATTATTATTAATGCAGGTAGTGCAGATCATGTTATGTTTGGGGTAAATAATAATAATAATAAGATACATGTAACACAGAAAAATAATTATTATGATGGATGGCATACATATGAACTTGTTGTGTCTCCAGGAGGATATACAACACTTTATGTTGATGATAATCCTGTTTCATATTGTGTTGCAAATAATAATTATATTGATGTATTAAATAAGATTAGCACATTAAATACTTGTTATTTAGGAACAAGTATTTATGAATTTACAACGAATTGTACAGATGGATTTTTTCTTTGGAAAAATGAGAAACGTTTCATTCACTACTGGAACAGATAAGGGAGCATATGATGGAAAGGATTATTATTATACAGTAACATATAATACAAATGGTGGAGATATCATACCAACACAGACAACACAAACATTACCAAATGAGTTCCCAATACCTGTAAGAGAGGGAATTAAATTTGAAGGTTGGTATACAGACCCAGAATTAACAATGCCAGCAGTTGAAGGTAGTGACTTAGAGAAAAATATAACATTATATGCAAAATGGGAGGGGAATGAATATGTTATTACAAGCAAGGATTTAAGTGAAATTGCCATTGATTCTGGTGTGACAACAACGATTGATCATATTCAAGTGACACCTAGTAGTGGCTGCGATATAGTCAATATGGACAGTGGTGCTGTATTTTTTGGAGATGAATATAATTTATCATTAGAACCAGGTAAGATTATTACAGATATTACAATTCTTATGGATGACTCAGGTAATGCTAATGAAGTTGTTGATTGCAGCGGTGATGGTTGGAGCACAAGTAATGATGATGGTGTTGCCAAATGGACTGGTAATGCTAAAAGTGTAAATTTTGGTGCTTATGGTAGTTATATTAGAGAGATTAGAGTGAGATATAAGTATGTAGCTAGTGAGATGTTAAAATAACAAAATATAATGATGATGTAATTGAGAGAGTTAGTAATACTTATTTAAAAAAGCGATAGACAAGAAAATAGGTAAGGGGGATAGCACATGGAAAAAATGATTAAAGATAAAGCTATTATAGAGGGGACAGCTGCAAAAGATGTAATGGTACTAACAGATAGAAGTGAAACAGTATATGCCTATGGAAAAACAGGCGATGATATAATATATGGTACTACAGGTGTAGATTATCTATATGGTGGTACAGAAAATGATGAACTTTATGGTGGGATAGGAAATGATACACTTTATGGTGGGGCAGGCGATGATATCTTAGATGGTGGCGCAGATAATGATATACTATATGGTGGTGCAGGAAATGATAGTCTTAATGGAGAAACAGGCGATGATATCTTAGATGGTGGTGCAGATAATGATATACTATATGGTGGTAGTGGCATAGATACATATATCTTTAAAAAGGGATATGGCAACGAGATTATTAGAGGCTATGATAAGTATAATTCAGAATTAAATCAGGAACAATTACTCATGAAAGATATAAGGTTTGATGAAGTCGAATTAGAAAACTTAGGAGATGATTTAATAGTTCGTGTGAAAGAAACCAATGATACTGTAACATTAGAAAATTATCTTAAAGGCGGAGAGTATGCATTAGGTAAAATTGTATTTGCAGATGGTAAAACATATGGTTATGAAGAAGTAATTCAAGATAAGTGGATTGTAGAAGGGGATAATGGAGATAATATCATTTCATTAGGTCATCTAAAAGGCAAAGCATATGTTTATGGCAAGGGTGGAGATGATATTTTACAAGGAAGCCAAGGTGATGATTATATTAGTGGAGGTCCTGGAAATGATTATCTATATGGAAATGAAGGCAATGATCAGATTTACGGAGATGCTGGTAATGATATATTAGATGGTGGATTAGGAAATGATTATCTTGAAGGACGTAGTGGTAATGATATATATATCTATACAAAAGGACATGGAAATGATCATATAATCAACTATTCTTCAGAAAGTACAGATCTAGATGAACTCCTTTTAGAAGATGTAGCATTTGAAGACGTAGAATTAGAAGTTAAAGGAAGTCATTTATTCATTCATATCAAAGATACCAATGAGACAGTAACAATAGAGAAGTATTTTGATGATACAAAGTGTGAATTAGAAAGAATAACATTTGCAGATGGTACAGTATTAACTTATAACGATGTAATAGAACAACCATCAATTAAGCCATTTATTGCAGAAGGTACAGTAGAGGAAAATACTATTGTATTAGAGCATACAAGTGGCATAGTATATAGTCATGGAAAAGAGGGAGACGATAGAATACTAGGAAGTATAGTAGATGATTATATTTATGGTGGTGCTGGTAATGATAAACTCTATGGATATGAAGGAGATGATACGCTCTACGGCGAAATAGGAAATGATAAACTTTATGGTGGAATAGGAAATGACAAACTTTATGGTGGAACGGGAAATGATGAACTTTATGGCGGAGATGGAGATGATACATTTTATGGTGAGTCTGGAGATGACTATTTAGATGGCGGAAATGGAAATGACACCTATTTCTATGCAAAGGGATATGGAAATGATCATATTTATAACGGTTCATCAAGTAGTCAAGATCAAGATGCATTACTCATGAATGGTATATATTTTGAAAAGACAAAAATAGAACAAGTAGGCAATGATTTAGTGATTCAGTTATTAGACACTATAGGATCCGTAACGGTAGAAAAATATTTTGCTGAAGAAGCGTATGCTTTAGAAAATATTAAGTATTCAGATGGCATAAAAATCGAAAAACTTCCAGATACGCATATGACTGTAGAAGGTAATGCGAAAAATAATATTATAGACATGTCAGCAGTTCAAGCAAGCATTACTGCGTACGGTAACGATGGTAATGATAAAATTTATGGTGGTATAAATGATGATGTGATTTATGGAAATGACGGAGATGATTTACTTATTGGTGAACAAGGAAATGATATATTATGTGGCGGTCAAGGAAATGATACGTATATCTTTAACCTAGGAGATGGCCAAGATATTATCTATGAAGAGGGTGACATAGAAAATAATAAAGATACTGTTGCCTTTGGAGAGACTGCGAATAATCTAGTATTTACGAAATCTGATAATAACTTAGTTGTTAGCAATATAAATACAGAAGATCAGGTGATTATTAGGGATTGGTATTTAGGTGAGTCTCATCAAATAGAAATATTTAAAACAACCAATAATTATACTTTAGATTATAAACAAGTAGATGCGCTTATAGATACTATGGCAGCATTTGAAAGAGAAAAGGGAATGTCTTGGAACTCATTTGGTGAAAATGAAAAAGATGAGGCGAAAGAAATCCTTAATCAATTTTGGGTAGCACCAACTATTTAGAGTTTAAAAGATAATATTTTGGAGTTACTTGACAAAATAACACTTTATTGATACACTGAGAAAAAATGTACAAAAGTGTAGAATAGAAGTAGTAGGTGTCTATATCTTTTTCAGAGAGCTATCATTAGGTGTGAGATAGTAAAGAGTAGCATTGAACTCGTCTAGGAGCTCCAAGGTTGAAATGAAGTAGATCTTGGCGGGTATTTTCCGTTATAGAAATTAAGTGTAGGTGTATGCCTGAATGAGAGTGGTACCGCGGACGGATATAGCATCCTTTCGTCTCTTTATTGTTAATAAGGAGACGAAAGGATTTTTTATTTTAAGATTTTATTCTAAAAGGCTATTGTATATAATAAGAAAAGATGGAGGCAGTTATGGAAAGAATCTATAATCCAAAAGATATTGAACCAAAATGGCAGAAATATTGGGAAGACAATCAAACATTTAAAACAGATGTTTGGGATTTCTCAAAACCTAAATATTATGTATTAGACATGTTCCCATATCCATCAGGGGTAGGTTTACATGCAGGACATCCAGAAGGATACACAGCTACAGATATCATTTCAAGAATGAAAAGAATGCAAGGCTACAATGTATTACACCCAATGGGATATGATTCATTCGGTCTTCCAGCTGAACAATATGCAGTAAGCACAGGAAATCATCCAAATGGTTTCACACAAACAAACATTGGAAATTTCAACAAACAACTTAAAGAACTTGGTTTCGACTATGACTGGTCTAAACAAATTGCTACAAGTGATGCATCATTCTACAAATGGACACAATGGATTTTCAAACAATTATACCTTGATGGTTATGCAAAATACGTGGATATGCCAGTAAACTGGTGTGAAGAATTAGGTACAGTATTATCAAATGACGAAGTTATCGATGGTAAATCTGAAAGAGGTGGCTTCCCTGTTGTTCGTAAAAACATGAAACAATGGGTTATCGATCAAGTTGCATTTGCTGAAAAACTTTTAGAAGGTTTAGATGAAATCGACTGGCCACAATCTACAAAAGATATGCAAAGAAACTGGATTGGTAAATCTGAAGGTGTAGAGGTAGACTTCAAAATCGTTGGTGGTGGAGAGTTCTCAATCTTTACAACATGTATCGAAACAATCTATGGTATCACATTCATGGTACTTGCACCAGATGGAAAATTAGTACAAGAATTAATGCCTAGAATCGAAAATAAAGAAGAAGTACAAGCTTATATCGATGAAACATTAAAGAAAAACGATATGGATCGTACACAACTTAATAAAACAAAATCAGGTTGCCAGTTAAAAGGTATCTATGCAATCAATCCTGTAAATGGTAAAGAAGTACCAGTATTTATCGGAGACTTCGTACTTGCAAGCTATGGTACAGGTGCAGTTATGGCTGTTCCATGTCACGATCAAAGAGACTATGAATATGCTATCAGACAACATCCCAATGATCCAAGTTATCGAAGGAGATGTAAGGGAAAAAGCATTTGAAAAAGGTGAATACCTTGGAAAATGCTGCAAACTTATGAATTCAGAAGAATTCACAGGTCTTACAGTAGAAGAAGCTAAAAAAGCGATTACAAATAAAGTAGTAGAAATGGGTATCGCACGTACACGCGTGAACTACCACTTCAGAGAATGGATTTTCGCTAGACAAAGATACTGGGGAGAACCAGTACCAGTTGTTTATGAAGAAAACGGAAACATTCACGTTCTCGATGATGCTGAATTACCATTAGTGCTTCCTGAACTTGAAGATTATAAAGGTAAAAATGGTAAAGCACCACTTGAAAACGCTGAAGAATGGAAATTCTATGATCACAATGGCGTTAAAGGTAAGAGAGAAACTTCTACAATGCCAGGTAGTGCAGGTTCAAGCTGGTACTACTTAAGATACATTGATCCAGATAATAACGATGAGTTTGCAAATCAAGAACTTTTAAAACACTGGATGCCAGTTGACCTTTACATCGGTGGACCAGAACATGCAGTAGGTCACTTAATGTATGCAAGAATCTGGAACAGATACCTTTATGAAAAAGGTTTATCACCAGTTAAAGAACCATTCAAAAAACTCGTTCACCAAGGTATGATCCTCGGTTCAAATGGTATCAAAATGGGTAAACGTTTCCCTGAATTCGTAGTTAACCCAAGTGATATCGTTGATAAATACGGTGCGGATACACTTCGTTTATATGAAATGTTCATGGGTGCTTTAGAAGCTTCTAAACCATGGAGTGATCAAGGTGTAGAAGGTGCTAGAAGATTCATCAATAGAGTATGGAACTTCTTCGCTGATGAAACTCATATTACAGAAGAAAATGATGGTACACTTACTAAGGTATACCACCAAACAGTTAAAAAAGTTACAAATGACTATGAAACATTAGGTTTCAATACAGCAATCAGTCAACTTATGATCTTCGTTAACACAGCTATGAAAGCTGGCACTTGCCCAAGAGAATACGCTGAAGGATTCATCAAAATGTTATCTTGTGTATGTCCACACATTGGGGAAGAATTATGGCAAATGTACGGTTATAACGAATCTATTGCAACTGCCGAGTGGCCAAAATATGACGAAGCTGCTATGGTAGAAGATACTATTGAAATCGGTGTACAGGTAAATGGTAAATTAAGAGGTACAGTAGAACTTGCTGCAGAAGAAGAAGAAGAATCAGCTAAAGCAAAAGCTAAACAAGTACCATCAGTTGCAGCCTTCATTGAAGGAAAAACAATTGTAAAAGAAATTTACATCAAAGGTAAAATTATGAACATCGTTGTTCGTTAATTACTAGAGATAATAGAGTGAATATATAATTAAAAACTCGAACTTAAGTGTAATTAAGTTCGAGTTTTTTATGATAAAATAAGATTTTATGCGATTGGGATCCGTATTGTTACAGTTGTACCGCTATCTGGAGTCATCACAATTTCAAAAGTGCCTAAAGTGATTTCTTCTATACGTGTTTTTACATTTTGTATACCAACTCCTTTATGTTTACCTAAGTTACTATGTTCTTTTGAAATACCATTGCCATTATCGCTAATTTTAATAACATGACAGCCATTGGGAAAATTAGTAGAGGTAGAATCAAGGTAGAGAAAAATTGTTACAGTACCATCTTTCATACCATGAACCCCATGTCTAATGGCATTTTCAACGATTGGTTGGATAGAAAGAGGCGGTATCATATATCCTTCATCTTGAATATCGAATATAATTTCTAAATCCTCAAAACGTATTTTTTCTAAATAAGTATAGTTACGTGCAAGCTCTAATTCCTTTTCGATAGGAATGAGGTTATTTTCTAAGCTAAACTCTAAAGTAGTATGTAGATATTCAGAAAAGTTAAGGACAGCATTAGCAGCTTTTTGAGAATCGGTTCTACAAAGATAATAGATGACATTAAGCGTGTTGTATATAAAGTGTGGGTGAATTTGTGAAAGCATAAGGGCATTCCTTTTAGCTTCTAGTTCTTCTTCTCTAGCGTTTAGCACCTTATTACTATGATGAACGTATACAATAAGATAATAAATGATAAAAGCTAGGACAATTGTTAAATGTAGTGAGTTATTATATGTAATTGAATCAATGATAGCACCTAATGTAATAGATATATTCAGAAAAAGTAGAGCTAGCTGTTCCATAGTATCTAAGTCATTATGTTTTTTAATATAGATATTATAAGAATAGTCATAAAGAAGATAGCTATTATATGAGAAAGCAAGCCCAAAGGGCCTCTGATAAAGATATTGTCTGAGTTGATTATAAATGTCCACTGAGTCCAAAAGGATGTAGCGAAAATAAACGTATTAAAGGCGAGGAGAATGAAGGCGATAATATAAAGACGTTTACTAAGATTTCCAACTAGATGGAGTTCGGCAAAAAGTATAATGGGACGAATGATGTAACATATAGTACTGGCTATTGAACGAATCCACCAATACTGTGAATGAGGAATATGACCGATGGTATAATCGATATAGTCATTTAGACATAGTAAAGCAATAGATACAACAAAGAAAGCTACGAAACGACGTTCTTGCAAACCTAGCCTTTTATCTCCAAAGGCAATAAAAAGAAGGCAGAGCAAAGAAAAAATGCTAAGATAGTTATCTGCGATAAATTTAAATATGATGTATATCATGTAAAAGTTCAACCTTTCGTTCATGTGACATTTTTTTCAAAGTCAAAAGAGTTACATATGCCCATGAATATTGCGTCATATAGCCAAAATCAAGTACTTTTTTATCTATAGGTGAATTTAAAAAGTTATAATAATCACAAGAAATCATATCTCTATGAATACCTATGTATCCTCTTTTTTGAAAGATTACATCATCTATACCAGCATCACGAAATGTACTTAAAAGATCTTTCTTTAAACTTTTAAGATATTCAGAATGGTTTTGGATATCATCCCATAAGGTGTTAAGAATACTTTTATTAGAGCAACTTGTACCTTTATTATCTATAAGAAATGCCAGAAGCTCAGTTGTTTTATTGTATTTAAAAGCGGGTGTAATACCATCAATATAGACTTTAAATTCTCCAAAACATGTAACCTTGACACGACATGTACTATCAGTATTTTCATGTATTGGAAAACGAAGTATTTCAAATTGATGGAGAAGGGCTTGTAGAGAAATTGGTTTAAGTAAGTAGCCACTACAATCTTTAGAAAAAGCATCAAGGGCATACTGGGAATAAGCTGTAGTTATTATGATATTAATCTGTGGGTGGCATGCTCTTAATTTGTCAGAAAGTTCAAGACCAGAGATATGTGGCATATCAATATCCAGAAGTGCGATATGTAATTCATGATCTATAGCGAAATCTAGAGCTTCATTTGCATTAGTAAAGCCATATACATTATATGTAGGATTAATTTCGTGGCATAAATCTATAAGTAAATTCACAGCTAGGCGTTCGTCATCAACACATAAAATATTCATATTTATTCCTCCTTAATATTAACTTAAATTTATTATATACTAATAAAAGAATATAGTTTTAAAATTTATAAAATATTATTTATTTAATACAAAATACTTTTGTGGTGTGAAATTAGCAATAAATAATATAAATACTGAAAATATACAATATAATTAAGGTATGAAAGTTCATATCATTGTAATTAAGGAGGAAATTATGGGAGAGCTTAAACAATTAAAGGGTACAAATGGTAATGATCAAATAACGGGAAGTAAATTAGATGAGCAAATTTATGGAGGTGGAGGAAATGATACCTTAAAGGGTGGGAGTGGAAATGATGAACTTTATGGGGAAAGTGGAAATGATAAATTAGATGGAGGTGCAGGCGATGATTTGTTAGATGGAGGGACGGGAGATGATACGCTTTATGGCGGAATTGGAGTAGATACATATATTTTTAGAAAAGGATATGGTTATGATATTATTAAGGGCTATGATGTAAGTAACACAGAATTAAATCAGGAAAAGTTACTTTTAGAAGATATTAATTTAGAAGAAGCAAGTTTAGAGATGTCAGGAAATAATTTAGTGATTCGAGTTGAAGAGACAAATGACACGATTACATTAGAAGATTATTTTAGTGGAGTTAGGTCAGCATTAGGTAAAATCGTATTTGCAGATGGTAATATATTAACTTATAGTGAGTTAATTCAAAGAAAATGGGTTATACAAGGAACAAGTGCAGGCGATACGATTAAATTAACACATCAAAATGGCACTGCATATGTTTATGGAAATGGTGGAGATGATAATATCACAGGAAGTAAAGGGGCGGATTACCTTTATGGAGGTGACGGAAATGATACCTTAATAGGAGGTGGTGGAAATGCTGAGCTCTATGGAGGTGCAGGTGAAGATAGTTTAAACGGTGGATATGGAGATGATTTATTAGATGGAGGAAGTGGCAAAGATACCCTCTATGGAGGCGCTGGAATAGATACATATATTTTTGGAAAAGGGTATGGGCAGGATACGATTAAAGGGTATGATGCAAATAATACAGAATTAATAAAAGAACAATTGATTCTAAAAGATATAAATCTGACGAAGTGGATTTAAAACTAGTAGGAAATAACTTGGTGATTCAGGTAATAGGAACAAATGATGCTGTAATATTAGAAAATTATTTTAGTAGAGGAAGGTTATCTTTAGGTAAAATCATATTTGCAGATGGTGAAATATTAAATTATGATCAATTGATTCAAGAGAAATGGATTGTAGAAGGCTCTAATAGTCAGGATACCATTCAATTAATTCATCAAGTAGGTAGGGTATATGTGTATGGAAATGGTGGAAATGATAGGATTACGGGAAGTTCAGTGGCTGATTACATTTATGGAGGAATTGGAGATGATACCTTAAAAGGAGGAGTAGGCAATGATGAACTTTATGGAGAATCAGGCAATGATGAACTTTATGGAGGAGCTGGTAATGATTTATTAAATGGGGGAACAGATAATGATACCATTTATGGAGAAAATGGCGATGATAAGCTTTATGGAGAAGATGGGGATGATTATTTAAATGGCGGAGCTGGAAATGACTGGTTAGATGGCGGCACAGGAAATGATATACTTTATGGCGGAGCTGGAATAGATACATATGTTTTCAAGAAGGGTTATGGACATGATACAATCAAAAGCTATGATGGAACTAATATACAATTAGATAAAGAAAGACTACTTTTGCAAGATATCAATTTTGAAGAAGTGAATTTGGAACTGTCAGGAAATAACTTAATAGTTAATGTAAAGGAAACAAATGATCAGATAACTTTAGAAAACTATTTTAGTGGTGGACAATATGCAATAGGAGAAATAGTATTTGCAGATGATAAAATACTCACTTATAGTGAGGTTATTAAAAATAAATTTATTATACAAGGAACAAATATAAAAGATAAAATTATATTAAGTCATAATAGTGGGCAGGTATATGTTTATGGACAAGGGGAAGATGATATCATAACTGGAGGGAAGGTAGCTGAATGGCTTTATGGAGGAGATGGTAATGACTATATTTATGGGAACGGTGGAGATGATAAACTTTATGGTGGCGCTGGAGATGATTATTTAGATGGTGGGGCAGATAATGATTATTTAGAAGGTGGCATAGGTGATGATATTTATATTTATAAAAAGGGCTATGGCCATGACCGAATTAATAATCTTTCTTCAGGTATGGGGGATATAGATGAACTTCGTATGGAGGATTTAAAGATTGAAGATGTTCAGTTAGAAGTAATGGGTATTAATCTTATAATCCGCATTAAGAGCACAAATGAGACAGTTACCATAGAGAGATATTTTGATAGTAAAAGATGTGAAATAGAACAAATAAGATTTGCAGATGGAATCGTCTTGACTTATGAAGATGTTATAGAAAAAGCAACTATTAAACCAATGGTTAAAGAAGGCACAGAAGAGATCGATAATATTCAGTTAAATCATGAAAGTGGTGTGATATTTACCCATGGAAAAGGTGGAGATGACATTATAAAAGGCAGCATAGTAGATGATTATATTTATGGAGGAGAAGATAATGATGTGTTATATGGTAATAGTGGAAACGATGAGCTTTGGGGTGGGACAGGAAATGACACTCTTTATGGAGAGGACGGAAATGATAAACTTTATGGGGAAGCAGGACATGATACTATTTATGGAGGTCTAGGAGATGACTATCTTTACGGCGGTAGCGGAGATGACTATTTAGATGGTGAGCTAGGAAATGATACATATATCTTTAACATAGGACATGGCCAAGATATTATTTACGAAGACGATGCCACAGAAAATAATCAGGACACAGCTGTATTTGAATATGAGGCTAATCAATTAGTATTTACAAGACAAGATGATAGTTTAGTTGTAAGTGCTATACAGTCAAAAAATCAAGTCATCATTCAAGACTGGTATTTAGGTGAAGCCCATCAAGTAGAAATCTTTAAATCAGCAGATGGTTATACATTAGACTATAAAAAGGTAGATGCCCTTATAGATGCTATGGCAGGATTTGAAATAGAAAAGGGAATGTCTTGGGAAGCAATGAATGATAGTCAAAAAGATGAAGTAAAAGAAGTAGTTAATCAATTTTGGGTACCAACTATCTATAGTTTATAGTATATAAAGAAAGAAGGTATAAGGCGAGTAAGCCTTATACCTTCTTTTGATTTCATGAATTAATACCTTCTTTTAAAATCGTATCGGCTAATTGAGGAAGTTCTTGAATGGTATCAATACTATAGCAGATTTTGGAACCTTTCCAAAGCCATAGCGTGCATGAACAAATGGAATGCCCGCTTCTTGAGTTGAAAGATAATCTCCCATGGTATCGCCTACATAAAGGCCTTTTCTAAATGATTGCGTTCTATAATTAATTTGATATTTTCACCTTTACTAAGGCCGGTTCTACCTGGATTTTCATAGTCCTTGAAGTATTTATCTAGTTTATGATAGGCATAAAAGCTTTCAATATAACCAGCTTGACAGTTGCTTACGATGAAAAGCTCATAACCCTTTTGAATAAGTGATTGAAGGACAGATTCTAATTGAGGATATAAATTACCACCATGTTGCTCCAAGTAAGCTTGTTCTTCATCGCAGCAGATTTTGATGATTTCCATACGCCTTTCTTTTGAAACATTAGGAAAGTAAATATCGGCAATTTCAGGAAGCTGCTTACCCATGGCAGACTGCATAGCTTCAATGGTGATTTTATAATCAATATCATCAACGTGCTCTAATGCTGTATTAAAAGCATCGACTACTTGTTTGGAAGAATCCCATAGTGTGCCATCTAAATCAAAAATAATACCTTTATTCATAGTAAAAATCCTTTCTATAATAATTAGGAGATATCAGAGTAAGTATAATTAAATTAATAATTATTCTGATTTATTAAGTAATTTTAACGTATTATTTTAAT
>NZ_BBCG01000070.1 GCF_001311925.1 Cellulosilyticum ruminicola JCM 14822 | reverse complement strand
TTATATTTAATTAAAAATAATACTGGCTGTAAATAGCAATTTACAGCCAGTATTATTTTTATCCTCTATTTTGTGCTTCCACAAGATTCTCTGTACAGAACATTTTTCTAAGTGTATTTTTTTCAATCTTCCCTGTAGGATTTCTTGGGATATCTTCAAAGAATACTTTTCTTGGTCTCTTATAACGAGGAAGCTTCATGCAAAATTCATTAACTTCATATTCTGTTAAGCTATATCCTGGTTTAATTTCAATAACTGCTGCTGCAATCTCTCCAAGTCGTTTATCTGGAAGTCCAATAACAGCCACATCATGTACAGCCTCATTTGTACGAATGAAATCTTCAATTTGCACTGGATATAAGTTTTCGCCACCACTGATAATGACATCTTTCTTACGATCTACAAGTAAAATGAAGCCATCTTCATCTTCCTGTGCCATATCTCCAGTAAAAAGCCAACCATCTTTTAATACTTCCTTAGTCGCCTTTTCATTACGATAATAACAAGTCATTACAGCAGGCCCCTTTACTATAAGTTCTCCTACTTCTCCTTGTTTTACCTTTTCGCCTTTTTCATCTACAATCTTGACTTCCCATCCATATCCTACCTTACCTATTTTCCCTACCTTATGGACATTTTCTACTCCTAAATGTACACAGCCTGGTCCAATAGCTTCACTTAATCCGTAGTTTGTATCGTATTGATTATGAGGGAAATATTCCAACCACTTATTAATTAGACTTGGTGGTACAGGTTGTGCACCAATGTGCATTAGACGCCACTGAGCAAGCTCATAATCTTCAAGCTTTAAATCACCTTTATCCAATGATTCTAATATATCTTGTACCCAAGGAACTAATAAGAATACAATTGAACACTTTTCTTCTGATACTGCTTGGAGAATAAATTTAGGTTTTGCACTACGAAGTAATACGCCTTTTCCTCCTGAAATCAAACTGCCAAACCAATGCATTTTAGCCCCTGTATGGTACAAAGGAGCAATACATAAAAACACATCTTCTTTTGTTTGCTTATGATGTTTTTGTTCTACTATCGCTGAATGCATAAGACTTCTATGCTTATGTAAAATTGCTTTAGGAAAGCCTGTTGTACCTGATGAAAAATAAATTGCTGCATCATCATCATCTGTTAATTTAATATCAGGTGTTTTACTTGAACAGTTTGCTGTAAGCGAAACATAATCTTCTGCAAAGGTCGGACAATTTGTCCCCACATAAAATAATAATCTATTTTTACTAATCTCATCAGCAATCTCTTCTACACGTCCAATAAATTCAGGACCAAATACCAAAATATCTACTTCTGCAAGCTCTACACAATATTTAATCTCATCTGATGCATATCTAAAGTTAAATGGTACTACTAATGCCCCTGTTTTTAAAATACCAAAATAAATTGGAAGCCACTCTAAACAATTCATTAATAATATCCCAACTTTATCTCCCTTTTCAATTCCTCTTTCTAATAGTAAGTTTGCAAAGCGGTTTGCTTTTTCATTAAATACATGCCATGAAATTTCTCTACGGTAATGTGTCATTGGATTAGGTTCCATTAATTCGTACTCTTTCCATGTTACACGTCTTTTTTCTTTTACCTCTGGATTAATTTCTACAAGACTAACATCATTCCCATACTGCATACTATTGCGTTCTAAAAGTTCTGTGATAGGCATATTGATTTCCCTTTCTTGTTTTCAAAATCTTTTACAATAGTTTACACTTTATTTAGATATTCATCAATATTTTTATTATTATTAATTATTAATTAATATAATTTCATTTTATATATACTCAACTTTCCCAGCAATTATTTTTTAATAAAGCCTATATAAATGACGTTTGAGACAGTATCCTCTCATCTACTTTACCTTTTATACATTCTGTGATATCTGATGGCAAAGCTAAAATGTGCTCAACAAATAAACCCATAAAGCTTTGTAATGCAGTTTCATAAGTACGACTTTGAAATTCACTACCTAGCTTTAAAAATGATTTTGATGATTTGCCATTATAGACATAACACTGTTTAAGTTGCTTTACCATATAATAACATCAATGCCTAATATTGGTATATTTTTAATCATAGGCTCAGTAGTGAACAATGTGTCCATAAGCACATAATCAACTTTGATACCTGAGTCTAAAGCGTTTTTTGATTAAAAGAATAGCAGCATCTGTTTTAGGTGTCATACTTGCTAAACGTGCTTTGTAGGCATTTGTTCGATGATCAGTATGCTCACTGATTTCTTGATAACAATTGCTTTTTACTGCAGAAGAAATCATGTTTAAACCTTTTGGGATAAATCTATATCCGTCAGACCAATCAAGTGTAAGTAAGGTGAATCCTTTTTGATATTTATGTTCTACATGATCATAAACACGTGCAAGCAGCAAAAGAAATCTACTCCAGTTGTAAGATGTTTGATTCAAAAAGCGATAGTAAGTATTTTTTTAATCAGCTTGATCTTTATATTTAGAATGCAAAAAACGAAATAGATTTTTCCTTGAAATACTAATAGAAGTACGAATCGAAATACTTCAAATGCAGATATGCCATATGATTTTGTAATGTTGGGCTTTCGAAGTAGTTTTGCAATCTGAAGTTCATTAATTGCAGCAAAAAGTGTATTTTTAGTATGGTCATTTAGATTATCTTGATTTATCATAAGATTAACACCTCTTTTTAATGTATTCGATGTGGCAATCTTATAATATCAAAAATGAGGTGCTATTTTAATGTCAATAAATCAATTAAAGTATAAAAAAGCCTAAATATTTAAGTATCCTCAACAACTATGTTGGTGGGAAAGTTGATATATATCCATAAACAAAATAAAAATGGCCATAAAACCTATACCCTAATACACGTTTTATAGCCATTTATATACATTCTTCATTTTACTTCATAAAATACAATATAAATAATCCTGCAAGTCCATACATTACTGGATGCACTTTTTATATTCACCTTTGAAAATCATAAGTGCAACATAAGTTAAGAAACCACATGCAATTCCTTCCCCTATGCTATAAGTAAGTGGCATTAAAATGATTGTTAAAAATGCAGCTATCGCCACTTCACTTTTATCCCATGCAATATCCTTTAATGCACTGCACATCATTGAACCAACAATAATTAAAGCTGGTGCTGTCACAGCTGATGTAATCACTGTTAATAATGGTGAAAAAATCATTGATACAAGAAATAAGAATGCTACTACCACACTTGAAAATCCTGTTTTAGCACCTACTGAAATACCTGATAAAGATTCTAAATAAGAAGTTGTATTGGTTGTTCCAAGCATAGCTCCAATACAGGTTGCTACAGAATCGGCCAAAAGTGCTTTTGAGCCATTTTCAATAGTCCCATCTTCTTTTACGAGTCCAGCCTTTGTACCTACTGCTACTAATGTACCTGCTGTATCAAAGAAATCCATAAATAAAAATGTAAAGATAACTACAAGCATAGATGGTGTAAATACATCTTTAATGTGTAAAATCGCTACACCAAAAGTTGGCATAATAGATGGTGGTATAGCAATCACATTAGTAGGTACATCTATAATCCCTAAAATCATTCCTAAAATCGTTGTAATTACAATCCCTAAAAAGATTCCGATTTTAACATTTCTTACTAATAAAGCAGCTATTACTAATACACCACAGATAGCTAATAATACACTTGGATCTTTTAAATTTCCTAAAGCTACAATAGTAGATGGGCTTGCTACAACAATGCCTGCATTTTTGAGTCCAATAAATGCAATATATAAACCAATACCTGCTGATACAGCAAATTTAAGATCTTTTGGAATAGCCTTAATAATAAGGGCACGTAATCCTGTTATTGAAATAAGAATAAAAATAAGTCCTGATGTTAATACGCCTGCAAGGGCTGTTTCCCATGATATTCCCATGCCTAAGCATACACTATAAGTAAAGAATGCATTGACACCAATCCCTGGTGCTAAAGCTAGTGGAAACTTAGCAAAGGCACCCATAATAAATGAGCCAATTGCTGCTGCTAATGCTGTTGCCACAAAAACACTGCCTTCTGGCATACCCGTTTGTGCCAATACGTTTGGAATTAAAAATAGGCAATACGCCATAGTTAAGAAAGTAGTTAAAGCTCCTATAATTTCTGTCTTAAAGCTTGTCCTTTTTTTGTCAAATTCAAAGTAAGTTTTTATTTTGTCCATCATTATGCCTCCATGTTTATCATGACCGTATAATGAGTTTCTGATATGTAAATATAGTCTTGCCTCTATGCATATCGTAGTCAAATCATTTAGGGTGACTTGGTAGAAACTGTTGAACCTTATTATCAACTTTATACGATGTCCGTTTTTTTATGTTAATCATCTTAACTTATATTTTGTTATTTGTCCACTATTATTTTTTGTTGTTTTTATACAATGTTATATTTTTATAAAATATAACCAATAAAATATTCTATTCATTTCAAAAAATAAGGTAGTACAAAATAATCACTCATTTTGTACTACCTTATTTGCCACTATAAGATGCCTAGAATAAACATAATGAGGCCTATACCTATTAAGCTTATACCAGCTATTTTAACACCCTTTATGCAGTTTACGTTTATCTCTTCTTCTCTTATTTTCCATTCTGGCAATCTATAACAAGCCGCCTCAGGAAACTTATAATTAAATATATCTACCACCATAAAAACAATTCCTGCTAAAATACCCATCATAAGATTGCCTCTCCTCATTATGCCTTTTAAATATAGCGGCTTTATTACATTAAAAAAATGTATAATATAATGTAATAAAATGAAATATTATAAAAATCAAATTTCACCATTTCCTAAAACGAGTGCCATATAGCCCCATTCCCAAATAGCATCTTCAAAGCTATTTTCCATATATTCTCTAATATCTTCATGATCATACCCTGTTACTCTAGCCACAATCATCAGATAATCACGTACCATATCATATGTTAACTGACTACTTCCTTCTTTAAGCCATTTTAAGAAAATTGCTTGTTTCACAGAAACATATTCCATAGCAATCCATTCAAATGCTACTACTAAATCTTCTAGTGAAGACTTTGGCATGAGGCTATTTCCAAAGATTTCAGAGACTAAATAGTTTTGCATAAGATTTTCATACTTTCTAAACTCTGTTTCGAACACTTCATTGAGTTCTAAAATCTCATCATCTGAATATTCATCTTCTAATACTTCAGCAAGCTCAGAAATTCCTTCTAAATACTCTGTATAGAAACCATTTTTACGGTAATTTTCTACTACATCTAAAAATAATTCATTACGTTCAATAGCACTTTCAATAGGGTCAAATGGCATATTACGAATCGCCATAACTAATTCTTCCAAATATGCTTTTGTCTTACAGCTTGCAACATACGTTGTTGTTAATTTCTTTTGTCTCATTAAATCTAAAAGTACATAAAAAGTAATCATCATACGCTCTGGAAGTGTATAATCTTCTTCTAACACAACTTCAAGCATAAGACTTCTAACAGCATATAATGTATCCTCTTCATTCGCCTCTTTTCCAATAAAACTAATAGTTTCTTTGTTTTCATACATTATATCAATAACTACAGGACAGCATGCATCTAATGAATATTCCTTGCGTCCTTCAAATTCATTAATTTGTCTAGGGAAAGTCGTACAAGTATCTGCTAAATAATCTTCCCCTTTTTGAGAAACAATTCTACAAAGCTTTTTACCATCTAAAAATGGGCATTGTTTATCTTTCTTATAAGCAATAATAAACCCATCTCCATCTGACTCTAAACAACTGCATAACTTAACTTCTGGTAGGCTTTCTTCATCATTTTTAATAGGCGCAAGTGTTACACCTTCCCATTTATTCAATGTTTCTTCATCTACACTAATACGCCATTCTTGACAACAGTTAAAAGAGCATTTATTTGCTATGCAGCGAAATTTATCATAGTAATTGATTTTAATTTCTTGATTCATCTTATAACCATTCCTCGTCGCCACCAGTGATTGCAAGACTTAAAAGTTTATCCCATTTTTCAATTTCTTCTTCTCCTTCAAGTACTCTTTGAAGTCTAGCTACTGCAACCCCTTCTTCCATAACTTCATCTGGTCCAATTTCAGGATCGAAGTCTTTTTCACAGTATGGGCAGTCAATTGTTTCTTGTAATTGAAGTGATAAGAAACGTTCTCCACACTCTTCACATTCATAATAACCACATTTTTTAGTGCCATCTGGTACATAGTACATAATTTCAATTCCTTCTTTCTGTATATTCTAAAGTCTAATTATACTCTATATCCTCATTAGTATACTGTATTTATCTTTTTTAATAAATTATTTTCGCATATAAAAAAGGACCATTCAAAAATCAATTTTGTCATGGTCCTTTTTCCTATTTAATTACTTTATAAACTTTTATATATTTAATATCAAGGTCTTCATCTACGCCTATTTCACTTTCAAATCCAATCTTCTGTAAGTTTACAAAAATAGTATTTTCATTAATGATTAACTACTCTCCCTAAATGTTTTAAATCAAAAGCCACCATACCTACTGATACAGCTGCTGCAATAAAATCAGCAATTGGACCTGCATACATGATTCCATTAATGCCCATATATAATGGGAAGATTAAAATAAGAGGCAGTAAGAAAAGAAGTTGTCTTGTAAGAGATAAGAAAATCCCTTTTCTTGGTTTGCCAATAGCAGTAAAGAAAGTGGAAGTAATAGGCTGAATAAAGTTAAGGAAAGTAAAGAATAAGAAAATCCTAAAATATCTAACCCCAAATTGATAATACTCAGTTGAGCCTGATCCAAACAATCCAACAATTTGTCTAGGGATTATTTGGAATAAAGCACAGGCAATGACAGATACTGCAAGTCCACACTTCATAGCCAAATAATACACACTTTTTACGCGGTCATACTTTTTAGCCCCATAGTTAAAGCTGGCAATAGGTTGTACCCCCTGTGAAAGTCCAATAACAATAGAGAAATAAACTTGATTAACTTTCGTAATAATACCTACGCAAGCAAGTGGAATCGATGCGCCATAAGCTGATAACGCCCCATAGTAAGTAAGTGACTTATTCATTACAACTTGTACAATCATCATAGCCAATTGATTAAACGCTGAAGATGCTCCTAAGGCCATATTTCTTTTAACATATTGCCATTTTGGCACTAGATGCTTCTTCTCAATCCTTACTGTTTTATAACGACGCAAATATCTAAAAGCAAGGTAACTTGAACTAATTTGTCCAATAATAGTAGCAAGTCCTGCACCAGCCATTCCCCACTTAAATCCAAAGATAAAAATAGGGTCTAATATCGTATTAATGACTGCACCCACTAAGTTGCAAAGCATTGCATATCTTGGGCTGCCATCTGCACGAATCAAATGTCCTCCACCAGTTGCAAAGATTAGAAATGGAAAACCAAATGAAATAATGCGTGTATAATTACTGGCATATACAAGTACATTCTCTGGTGATCCAAAAAACTTTAAGAGCGGTGTTAAAAAAATCTGTACAAAAAGGCATAAAAGGACACCACAACTAAACAGTAATGTGGCTGCATTACCTACATAATAAATCGCTCTTTCTCTATCTCCTGCACCTAATGTTAAGTTAAAAGCAGCTGCACCACCTATACCAAATAAAAGTGCAGTGGCAATACAGGATGTACTTAAAGGAAAGGTCACATTAGTCGCTGCATTTCCTAATTCACCAATGCTTCTACCTATAAAAAACTGATCAACAATGTTATAAAGCGCACTTACTAACATTGCAATGATACTAGGCACTGCAAACTGTTGTAATAATTTTTTAATAGGCTTTACACCTAAGAGATTTGTATTTTTATTCTCCATTTATCGTTCTCCATTGTATTTATAAATCTTTTTTAAATAGTGTTCCATACTATATTAGCTCTTATGCATAGTCTATTACTCTACAATCTACTACACTCTTAAATTCTTTTCTCGTACTTTCTTTGTATAAATTATAAAATAAGTTAAATTAATTAAAATACCAAATAAAGTCGCTGTAGGTGCAGCTAAACCAATATGCGTCAAACTAGCATGAGGTCTAATACTCATAAAATATGACATTGGTAGCCTCACAATAAAAGACTGTGCGATTCCTTGTAACATTACAAATAAAGTTTCACTATGACCATTAAAATAACCCATAAAACTAAATAAAACACAAGTAATAATTGCTTCTAAGCTAAAACCTTTTAAATAAGCTGCGGCTTGAAATACTACATTTGAATCATTGGTGAATAACTGTGCAAGTAAATCGCCTCTTAAGAAGGTTAAAACCGTAATAACAACGCCTATACTTGCCCCTATAACCATACCCGTTGTCATAGCTTCTCTAGCACGTCTTTCTTTACCTGCTCCTACATTTTGAGCCACAAAGGATGACATAGATTGCATCAATGAACCTGGCACTAACATTACGAAGCCTACAATCTTATTGGCAATTCCATACCCAGATGAAGCCTCTAGCCCTAAATGATTAATAAATGCACATAATGCTAAGAATGAAATATTTGTTAAAATTTCCTGAAAAGCAATAGGTGCCCCTATCTTTAAAAAATGTCCTATTTCTTCATTAAAACAAATATCTTTAAAGCTCATCTTAAATGGCAGATTTTGTCTCTTGATAATAATAAGTGATAAAACCACGCTTATTGCCTGAGCCATAACTGTAGCTAATGCTGCCCCTGCTACATTCATATGGCATCCTGCTACAAATACTAAGTCTCCAACAATATTGGCAACGCAGGCAATAGACACAAATATAAGTGGTAATCTTGAATTTCCCATTCCTCTAAAAATACTACTAATCATGTTATATGTAATAATAAATATAATACCGCCTCCACATATGCGTACATATAACACCGTAAGGTCTAAAGCTTCTTTTGGTGCTTGCATCAGCTGCGCTAATGGCCTTGCAAAAGTTAGCATAATAATAGACACAACTACTGCAATTGCTGTAAATAAGCAGATTGCACCACCTATGACCTTTCCAATCTTTTCTTCTCTTTTTTCTCCTATGTAACGTCCTATTAAAACTGTAATCCCCATGGATAAACCAGCTACTGTAAAAATAATCAAATTTACAATATTACTTCCTGTAGATACAGCTGAAATTCCTGCAGTTGTCCCATACCAACCTACAATTAAAATATCTACTGCACCATACATTGCTTGTAATATAAGTGCCCCTAATATAGGCACCATAAATGCAATCAATTTAGCTGCAATACTTCCAGTAGTAAAATCATTTGCCTTATCCTTCATGTATCTATCTTCCTCCTATTTGTTAAATGACAATTCAAACTAATCTTACACTACAAACCTTATTAATGGAATAACTTTTAACATGTCAAACCATTATACTTTTTTTATTTTCAATAGTGATATGATTTAAATAATATTATTAGTTTTTATTATCCATGGAAGGAGTTGTTTATATGTCAATTTTTTATTTTATACTTACTTTAATTAGTTCCTATATTTTAATTACTTTTCATCTATTAAATTTAACAAATTTAATTCTACCATTCAAATCTGCTACAAGTATTTTATTTTTAGTTACAGCTCTAGTAAGCTACAAAAAATACTAAAGAGCCAAAACTCTTTAGGCTGATATTCACAAGTTTAATTTTTTGTTTTTAATATGTTGATACTCAAAATCTAAGGAATAGTCTTGATGAATCACGCCTGCTAAGATTCCTTGTTTTACTTCACCACCACTATATTCTGCCCAAACCATATTAGTTACTTGATGGTAATTAAATATTGTAGCTTCAAGATTATTTTTTCCATTAATACTATTATATTTAGTAATAAATTTGCGGCCATTATACGTAAAAGGTCTACCCTTTTAAGTTGTTTTTCCATTATTTCATATACAAGCATGGTATGGTTATCACATTCTCTTTTACCATGCTTTTTTGTTTGATACCCTCGCTTTTCATAAAAAGTACTTGCTGGCAAAGAAGCATCTAATTCTACTTTCGTATAACGTTTACTAATTTCTGCTTCTAAAGCATTCATAATAAAAGTCCCATAGCCCTTACCTTGCTTTTCAGGTAATACATAGGCTCTTGTAATATGATTATTCTTGCAAGCCCCCGTTCCTACAATTTGTCCTTCATCTATAAAAATGCCAACATTTCCTTCGTTGATATCCCTCTTAACATTTTCTTTTTCTATTGCCTGCATTGTAATATTCGTTACAATCTGACTCTCTTCTAAATTAGCCTTTTTATATTCCACTTTATCTCCCCCTAAAATTAATCTACTCCCAATCCTTCCATACTTCTGGTACGTAGCCAATTGTAGCTTTTTTACCATTTCTCACAATAGGTGTAAACATAAGCTGTTGATTTTCAAATACACATTTTTCTTTGTTGATATTAGAAGCATATTGAATACGTGACATAGCTTCTTTATCTTTACATTTATCATTAATCATCTTATTGATGTCACCAATTGCTTGTTTTACACTATTAAATTCGCCCTGACTCATACCTTTTTCTTTCATATCAATAAATTGATACTTAATGCCGCGTTCCTTAAAGTAACGCTCTGCCTTTTTTGTATCAAAACATTTCTTAGTTCCAAAAATTTGTATATTCATATTTGTTATAGGCTATGTATACAGCCGTCTCCTTTATGTCATTTATACTCTATTATTATGTATATTATATAGATATATATTATATAAAATCATATATCCTATAAAATTATATATCCTATAAAATTATATTCTTTCATAAAACTATTAATTTCTTATCTTGCATAACCACATCCTGATGTTTGGCGATTGTTATTACCACCTCTTACATATGATGCATTAAATTCTTGTGTAAGCTCTGAGATTTCTTTTTCTCCATTAATATATGGTTCATAAAAATCATAACCAAATCTACCACCGTCTTCACAGCCAATTTCACTATATCCTAAAGCATCTTTTACGATTTGTTCTCTTTGCTCTCTTGTTGTATTTTTAATTAAAAGCTTTTCCATGATTATTATTCTCCTATAATTCTTTTATATTTTCTCTCATTATAACTCAAAGCACTGATAAATCAAACATCCATTCTTATATTTAAAAAGCTCTATCTATTCACTGATTTCTTCCATCTATCATAAAGTATTATTAAGACTATTTAAGAGGTGTACTATGCTAAAATATATGAGACAAACATCCAATACTAACTTCTATAAATATACACTAACTTCTACTTCTTTACTTGAAACTAAATCTCCTGATGCAGCTGTTCTTAGTATCATTCCTGCTAATAGCAGAGTTAAAGTCATTGATGCTGATGATGACTGGTACCAGGTTATTTATAATTACGAAACTGGTTTTGTCCCTACTGCGCATTTGTCTATTACAGAATATGCTTGGCAAAATACATTGCTTCATCCTTATCCAGATTCTCAAACTGTCCCTATTGCCACGATTCCAGCTAAATCCCATGTGCAAGTACTATCTGTTGTAAGAGACTGGAGCTATGTTATTTACAATACTCAAAAAGGCTATATCTTTACTTATTATTTAACAGATGATGGCAATCCACCAGAACCGTACAACTTCCAATATTTCGAAACAGATATGACCAGATTCGTCAATGAAAATAATATTAAAAGCCCCACTCCTTATCTTATTACCACCGATCTTACAAATAAACTGACTTATGTTTTTAATCATATTAATGGCCGCACTTGGAATCTTCTTTATCAATGGCCTTGCACTATAGGCAAGCCAAATACCCCAACAATCCGTGGTACTTTCTTTGTAAATGGCCGTAAACCTTATTTTGGTTCCGATTCCTATCGTGTGAAATATGCAACACGTATTTTAGAAAGTTATTATTACCATACTGTTTTATTTGACCCAGAAGGCAATACAATTATTAACGACACTTTAGGTGAAGCTTTAAGCCATGGTTGTATTCGTTTGGCTGTAGAAAACGCCCAATGGATTTATGATAATGTATTGGATACCACTGCTATTGTAATTAACTAATCTCTAAATAAGTAAATTCTTCTTTTCTATTTTTCAGCTTATAAGAAGCTTTAATCCTTATAAGCCCTACCCTTCAATTGACTCATCCTCATCTAACTATACCAATATAAAAAAAGACTTACGTCTCTTAAACTTGTATATCCCATATACAACGTTTCCAAGTACGTAAGTCTTCTTCTTATAAAACCCGGCTCATGCAATTTCTTTACACTACATAAGCCTTAATTGTCAATTGGCTCATCTCCAGAAGTCTTTTCTGCGTAAGCCTCTGAATCGTGAATGCTTTGGTTACTTTGATGATACATCTTCGTTTCCTCCTACATCCATATTGGTTTTACAGTAATAGTATGTCTCTTTAACCGTCTTTTATTCTGGTATATTTAACCATTTAAAATTACATTACTTTATTTCTTCATAGTTATCTATTAACCTCGTCTACCTTTAATTGAATTTCATGCAGTGATTTATAGCCTTTGCCTTTAATCTGATTATTTACTGTTTCTTCTTGTGTTATTACTTATTCTACCTCGTTGGCATAAATAGCAGCACCCCCACTAAACAAGCTGCTACACCATACTTAATACCCTTTTTTATTCAATAAACTCATTTTTAGTTCCCCTGACTAAATTTATTATTTTTTCTAAATACATAGTATATTTCGTAGATATACATTGGATATTCATAGCAAAAATGCCAAAACTACCCCTCTGTAGTTTTGGCATTCTAAACTCTTTATTATTTCTTTTTATTTCCAATTAGACTATAATATTTTGCTCTCTATTTCACCTTCACGATAAGCACGTAATAACTTTTCTAAGTCTACAATTTTATCACGAATTCTTTGCCCATTATCTGTATTTTTCACCATTACCCTAAATGATTCTGTTTCTACCATTTCAGAACTTGATTCAATATCTTTATTTTCTCTTAGGGCTTCATAAACACTTTCAAATGGTTGATGGGCTTTAAGTCTTAAACCATGTGAATTATAAATAAGCGTATATCCTGCTATTCCTGTAGTCTTATGATAATCTTTGCAGAAACCACCGTCTATAACCATAAGTTTCCCATTAGCTCTAATTGGCTTTTCACCATTTTCTAATTTAACTGGTGTATGACCATTAATAATATGTGACATAGGTGAATATAAGCCAAATTCTCTTAGAATCATATTACAAGTCTTCTCCATCTCATAATAATCATAATATGAATTTTTATCTTCTTTCCAAGATGATTCATCTGATATAAAAGTACGTTCAAAAGTTTTGATAGTACGACCAAATAACGGTGACTTTTTGCCACACCATAAATACCACATAAAATCCAAATCAGCTTTGCTTCCGCCACCAAAATAAGCTCTTCTAGCCACCTTTTCAGCAAAGTCAAAGTAATTTCTACCCTTATAAATTTTGCCACTAGTCTCTACCCCTTCAAAGTTACCACTTTCATCTAAAGGTACACAACCATGATATAAAAGATTATTATTATATTTTAAGTACATATTTCCTTTCTTATATAAGAATTCAATATGATCTCTTAATCTTTTACTATTTGAAAAAGCAGCTTTTAATTCTTCCATAATTTCAATTTCTTCAACTGATAATTCATATGGATTTTCCTCATTAAGGGTTGGAAAGTCTGTATCATTTAAATCATACTTTTTGCCTTCTATTTCAATAATGCCCTTTTCTAAGTCCATTTTGTGTAAGAGCAATCTATCATCCATTTGATATTCTGAATGTCTTTTAATGATTTGCCCCTCTAATTTAAATAAAATAACAGAAATTGCTTTAAATGCTGCATCCATAGCTTCATTATTTTTATAAGTTTTCTCTGCAAATAAAGCTAAGTTTCTTAAACTAATTCCATAACCACTTTCTAAAATCATCATATTGTTATAACGAATATTGTTGCGGATAACATTGGCAATACATGCCTTATTTCCAGCTACAGCCCCCATCCATAAAATATCATGATTTCCCCATTGAATATCTAATGAATGATAGTTTATTAATAAATCCATGATTTTATCTGCATAAGGTCCTCTATCATAAATATCCCCTACTATATGTAAATGGTCTACAGCTAATCTTTTAATGAGTGCTGCTAACGCAATAATAAATTCATCTGCACTATCAATTTGAATAATTGTATTTAATATTTCTTCATGATATCTAACCTGATTATCATCTTCATCCTTTTGTACATGTAATAATTCATCAATAACATAGGAAAAGTCCTTGGGCATAGCTTCCTTACCTTAGAACGTGTATATTTAGAAGAAAGCATCTTAGCAATCTCAATAAGTTCTGTTAGAATCATACGATACCAATCTGGCGTCATATCATAAGTTTGTTCTTGTTTAATAAGTTCTAACTTTTCTTTAGGATAATAAATGAGTGTACAAATTTCTTGACGCTCCGTATCACTTAATTTTTCACCAAATAAATTATCTACCTTTTCTCTAATAACCCCTGAACAGTTATTTAATATATGGCAAAAGGCTTCATATTCCCCATGAATATCGCTCATAAAATGCTCTGTCCCTTTAGGTAAGTTTAAAATTGCATTTAAATTAATAATCTCTCTACATACAGCTTGAATTGATGGGTATTTCTCTGCTAGAAGCTGTAAATATTTTCTTTCTTCTGTCATTATAATCACCTGTCTTCCGCTTATATCAAAAAAATAATCATTTATTAGTCCACTATATCATACTCACAAAAAAATCTAAACACCCCTTATTAATCC
>NZ_BBCG01000069.1 GCF_001311925.1 Cellulosilyticum ruminicola JCM 14822 | reverse complement strand
GAATAAATAGACCTTAGTATAATTATTTTAGGGATTATACAGCCTGGTGTATCACCATATTTATCCTATTTATAAGTTGAGATAATCTAGCACATGTCGTTAAAGTATTAAAAATTTGCGGTGAAGCCTCTTGTTGAGGAGGTGTTGTGATGAATACACACGCAAATGAACTAAAAAATTGTATATTAGAAATTACAAGAAAAATGAGTAATGTTCCACAGGAATTTTTACTTCTTAGAAAGCATGCTTTGTACGTCAGAATAAGTTTAGGTTTAAAAAACTTAGGCAATTTATTTTATCTTTTGAAAGTAATAGTTTAGGCCATGAAATTGGGAAGTTTTTTGAGTATAGTGATGTTTTCCCTACTACCTCAGCCTTTGTCCAACAACATAAAAAACTGAGTTATGAGGCTTTTAAATATTTATTCCATGAATTTATTAGACAAAATGATCATTCACCTACCTTCTATCGAGGCTATCGTCTATTAGCTATGGATGGAAGCGATCTATCGCCACCATATAATCCCAATAAAAATAATGTGGTAGAAAAAACATGTATCAACATTGCATTTAAATGCAGCCTTTGATGTAGAAAGTAAACAGTTTGTAGATGCAGTTGTTCAAAAGGAACTTAAAGAAAATGTATGCAGTGCCGCTTGTGAGCTTGTGGATGGACTTTCAGAAAAGTATCCCGTTATCATTATGACTAATCATGGATATGAGAACTAGAAAAACACAAAAATAAACCAAGAATAAAACAGTATTATTTTACTGAAGCATTCTTGGTTTATAATTAATCATTAAGAACGATAGCTAACTTAATGACATTGAAAACTATTCCGAATCCTTTTTATTTATTATTAATATTTACTTCTAATTTAAATACACAACTAAATTGTCGCTTACCTTATCTATATCTTTATTTTCAATATCTTTCTTACTAATATTAGTTAACTTTCTCTCTTGATTATCTACCCTTATAATGTTCTAGTTTAATAATTTGCACACTTTCCTTATAAGCAAGATGCTGTGCATAATTATATGAGCTAATCATTAAAATTCCATTGACTAAAATAGCTAATACAACCGCATACCCTACTTGTTTTCTATATTGGACTCGATTATCGCCATCTAATGTATAACTTGTTTCTTTCTTATTAACTATTCTACTCTCTTTTTGCTTATAAAACATGTATACCCCCTATTATACTTACATCTAATCTTTCCTTAGTTGTCCCCTTACTTTTACTGTCTACTAGATTAAGCGTTTGTGAGTAAAATGACTTCTTCCTTCTGCATAATCAGCTACAATTTGTCCATTGCCACATAGTTTATACTTATAAATAAGTAATCCTTCAAGGCCTACTGGTCCTCTTGCATGTAATTTAGATGTACTAATACCTACTTCTGCCCCAAATCCATATTTAAACCCATCACTAAAACGTGTTGATACATTTAAAAATACATTTCCTGAATCAACTAGTGTCATGAATTTCTCTGCTGCCTCCTTATCTTTCGTAATAATACAGTCTGTATGACCTGAACCAAATGTATTAATATGTGTAATAGCTTCATCTATATTACTTACGATTTTTATCGAAAGAATATAATCTAAATACTCTATTTTCCAATCTTCTTCTGTAGCTACTTCTACATCTATAATAGCTCTAGTTTTTTCGCAGCCTTTAATAATTACATCTTTAGCTTCTAATGAAGCTTTTAATTTAGGTAAATATTCTTTTGCTATATCTTCATGTACAAGTAATGTTTCTAATGCATTACAAACAGCTACATATTGTGTTTTAGAATCTGTCACAACTTTTACAGCTAAATCTACATCCACCATTTTATCTACATATGTGTGACAGATCCCATCTGCGTGACCCATAACTGGAATAGTTGAATTTTGCATGATATAACTTACAAAAGCATTTGATCCTCTTGGAATAAGTAAATCAATATATTTATCTAATTTAAGAATAGCATCTACATCTTCTCTGCTCTCCATAAGTGCAATCCAACCTTCTGGTAAGCCAGCTTCGCTAGTTACATCACGAATAATTTCAAATAAAATTTTATTTGTTTCTTTAGCTTCTCTTCCACCTTTTAGTAAAACAGCGTTACCACTCTTTAAACATAAAGTAGAAATTTGAACAAGTGCATCTGGTCTAGATTCAAAGATTACCCCTATTACTCCAATTGGACATGCTACTCTTGTTAAAATTAAATCTTTATCTAATTCTGTTTGTAATTGAATTTTACCTACAGGATCTTCTAATTTTAATAAACTTGAAATGCCTGCTACTACATCATTAATCTTAGCATCTTCAAATTTTAAACGTTTTAACAGTGGCATAGCTACATTCTCTTTTTCACTATTTGCCATATCAATTGCATTTGCTTTCTTTATTTCATCAGCACGTTCTAGAAGTGCTTTACTTATTGCTTTTAATGCATTATCCCTAGTTTCCCCGCTAGTTGCTGCAAGTGCAATAGATGCTTCTTTAGCTTTTTTTGCATTTTGCACAATATCCATATTTATTAACCTCCTAATTTACACATAGTACAAATTTAAATTTGTCAATAATACCTGATTTTAACCTTATTATATATTATCAATAATCTTCTTACAATTACTTTATTTAATTAACTAACTTGACATTTGCCTATAAAATATATTTTCGAATGTACATAACATATTATATTTCGACCTTTATTTACTCTTCAATTAGAGCTAAAAATTCATCTTCTGTTAAAATAGGAATTTTTAATTCTTTCGCTTTTTTATTTTTGCTTGAGCTTGATTCACTATCATTATTAATAAGGTAGTTTGTACTCTTACTCACAGAACCAGTTACTTTCCCACCTAAAGCTTCGATTTTAACTTGAAGTTCTTTTCTATTTTTAAAATGGTGTACATCTCCTGTTACAACAAATGTTTTACCTACGATTGGTGATTCTACAGATGTCATTAAATCTTCTTGTTTAAACTTAAGTTCTTTTACAAGATTTGTTACCATTTGTTTATTTTCTTCTAAACTAAAGTATTCATTAAATGTTTGTGCAATAACTGGACCTACCCCATCTATTTGAGTAAGTGCTTCGCTAGAAGCTAACATCATTTTTTCTAAGTCATTGTTGTAGTGTTTACAAATTAATTTAGCTGTTCCAAGCCCTACTCCATTGATACCTAATGCATAAATAAAGTTAGCAAGGGCTACTTCTCTTGATTTATCAATAGATGCAATAAGTTTTTGATATGATTTTTGTCCAAGCCCTTCCATTTGAATAATGTCTGCTTCATATGCTGCTAAATTGTAAAGTGATGTAAAGTCTTTTAAATAACCTTTTTCTAAGAACTTTTCAATTGTTGCTTCTGAAAGTCCTTCAATATTCATAGCATCTCGTGTTGTAAAGTGAGCAAGTGCACGTAATCTTTGTGCTTTGCAGTTAGCATTTGTACAAACTAATGTCTTAGCTGTTTTTTCTTTCTTAATTTCTGTATGCGCACCACAAACTGGACAATGACTTGGAATTTCAATTGTACCACTTTGTGTAAGGTTCTCCGCAATTTGTGGAATAATCATATTTGCTTTATATACCTTTACAGTATCTCCTACACCTAGTTTTAATTCTTCTAAAATACTCAAATTGTGTACACTGGCACGTTCTACTGTAGTTCCTTCTATTTCTACCGGCTCAAAAATAGCTACTGGATTAATAAGTCCTGTTCTAGATGTATTCCATTCAATATCTAAGATACGTGTTTCCACTACTTCATCTTGCCATTTGAATGCAATAGAGTCTTTAGGAAACTTAGCTGTTTCGCCAAGAGATGCTGAGTAAGCCTATTATCATAAGTAAGTACTAAACCATCAGAAGCAATTTCTTGTTTATCAATAAATTCTGCAAAGTATTGTACTGTTTCTTCAATATTAGCTGCTGTTACCTTTTTGTATTCTACGATTTGGAAGCCAATATTATGAAGCCATTCTAACTGCTCAGATTTTGTTTCAAACTCTGGCCCACCTACTGCTAAAGAAAAAGCGTATAATCTTACATTTCTTCTAGCTGTTACTTCAGGATTTAATTGTCTTACACTTCCGCTGCATAAGTTTCTTGGATTTTTATACTTATCTTCTTTTTCACCTAAGCGTTCATTAATTTGATTAAAGTCTTCATAAGTAATAATCGCTTCACCACGCACAACCATTCTTTCCTTATAATCAATTGTAAGTGGTACATTTTTAAATGTTCTAAAATTATTTGTGATTTCTTCTCCTACAGTCCCATTTCCTCTAGTTACTGCACTTACAAGTGTGCCTCCTTCATAAGTAGCTACAATCGTAAGTCCATCTAATTTCCAAGAAAGTAATCCTTCCTGATCTGCTAAAAATGATTTTAGCTTACTTACTTCTTTTGTTTTATCTAAAGAAAGCATACGTTTTAAATGGGTAACTTTTGGCAAGCTGCTTAAAACTTCATAACCAACATTTTGTGTCACACTTCCTGCTAGAATTGTGCCTGTTTCTTCTTCTAATCTTACAAGTTCATCATATAGTTCATCATACTCACGATTACTCATAATCTCTGTATCTTCTTGTTCATAGGCATATGCTGCTTTTTGTAAGATGCTTACTAATTCTTTCATTCTTGCTATTTTATCTATACTCATTATATTATTTCCTCTTTCCTCTAATCATCATGGTCTTCTTTTATTAGAGTAACCATTTTTACAGTTTCTAAAAAATAGACTCCTAAAAGTTTAACTTTCTTTCAGGAGTTCTATTTTGTCAATTATTTATCTTATTATAACCTATGTTTTGTAAAAATTAAATTATAGTTTTTTTAATTTAGCAAATCTCGTACTAAGCTGCTTTGTATCCCCGTTATCAAATGCGATTGTTACAAAGATATCATCATTTTTACTTTCAACATTTGTAATTGTTCCTTGACCAAACTTAATATGACGTATCACATCACCAGCTTTAAAATCAGCTACTGCACTTGGTAAATTCTCTGCTTTTTTCACAGCACCAAATGGTGAAAATGTATTTGTACGCATTGTTGGCATTTTAGGCTTTTCTACAGCTTTACCAATGAATGTTTTCTTTTCAGCACTGCTACTTGAACCACTACCTATAAATGTGCGTTTTTCCATGTCACGTTTTTGTAATAACCCTTGTGGTATGCCTGTTCTATTGAAGTTCGATTTTTCAGCATCAAATGGACTTCTTGGTTTTACATTTAAGTTTGCAAGATTTGTTACTTCTACAGGTAATTCTTTGATAAATCTAGATGGCATACTATATTGTGTACGTCCAAACATTGTACGTTGTTCTGCATAGAGAATAAAAAGCTTTTCTCTAGCTCTTGTAATCCCTACATAGCATAAGCGTCTTTCTTCTTCTAATTTATCATCACCTTCAGTAAGACTCATATAACTTGGGAATAATCCTTCTTCTACCCCTGGCATAAACACTATAGGGAATTCTAGTCCTTTAGCACTATGAAGCGTCATTAATACAACAGAGTTACTGTCTTCATCATAATTATCTACATCTGCTACAAGGGCTACTTCTTCTAGGAAATCTCCTAAATTAGGATCTTCAGCTTGTTCCATATAATGTACTGTCTTAGAAACTAACTCATCGATATTTTCAAGACGTTCTGTAGCTGTTTCACCTTCTGTCATACGAATATGATTTTTAAACTCAGTTTTTTCAATAACTGCATCAATTAATGCTTTAATATCATTTTCTTCTGCAATTTCTTTCAATTCTTCAATTAGGTTTGTAAATGATAATACCTTTTGCGATGGTCCTGCACCTAAGATGCCCATTTCTTTTGAAAGCTTAGCTGCTTCAAAGAAGTCCATATTATTACGGTCTGCATATTCACCAATTGATCCAATACTTGCTGCACCAATCCCACGTTTAGGTACATTAATGATACGTTTAAGGGCAATATCATCTTTGGAATTGCAAATTACTTTAAGATATCCAATGAGGTCTTTGATTTCTTTACGTTCATAGAATCGTACACCACCTAATAAACGATAAGGAATAGATGCTGAAATTAATTTTTCTTCCAGTACACGTGACTGGGCATTTGTACGGTATAAAATAGCAAAGTCTTTAAAGTTTCTATCACCACTTTCTACACTACGTATAATATTGGCTGTAATTGTTTCTGCTTCACGATATTCATTATTAGTAGGTACAACCGAAATGATTTCACCTGCTGGACTTTCTGTCCAAAGTTTCTTAGCCTTTCTGCCGCGGTTATGAGCTACTACACCATTAGCTGCATCTAGGATGTTTTTAGTTGAACGATAGTTTTGCTCAAGTTTAATAACTTTAGCATCTTTAAAGTCTTTTTCAAATCCTAAAATATTTGTAATATCAGCACCACGCCATCCATAAATAGATTGATCATCATCCCTACTACACAGAGGTTATTATGTGCTTTAGCTAACATTTCTACTAATTGATATTGGGCACCATTAGTATCTTGATACTCATCAACTAAAATATAATGAAATTTATTTTGATAATAAGTTAATGCTTCTACATTTTCTTTGAATAATAAATAAGTATTTACTAATAAGTCATCAAAGTCCATTGCATTATTTTCTTTAAGTCTTCGTTGATATTCTGTATAAATCTTTGCAATGATTTTTTCTCTATAATCTTCTCCAGCATTTTTAGTTGCTAAATCTGGTGTTTCTAGTTGATTTTTCTTACTGCTAATAGCACCTAAAACAGCTCCCACTTGGAAGTTCTTTTCACTAATGTCTAATGCTTTTAAAACATCTTTAATAAGTGCTTTTTGATCCGCTGTATCATAGATTGTAAAGAATCTTCCATAACCGATACTCTCTGCATATCTTCTTAAAATACGTACACTCATAGCATGGAATGTACTTACCCACATCTCATTTACTTCTTCTTCCCCAATGAGGTTACCAATCCTCTCTTTCATTTCTTTAGCAGCTTTATTGGTGAATGTAATCGCCAGGATATTCCAAGGTCTTACGCCTTTGTTTTTCACAAGATGTGCAATACGGTGTGTGAGCACTCTCGTTTTACCTGACCCTGCTCCCGCAAGTACTAGAAGAGGCCCTTCCGTTGTTAAAACTGCTTCTTTTTGTCTATCATTTAATCCACTTATAAAATCCATATTTATTCTCCTTTAAATCTAAAAGGTACTTTATACAAAAAGAAAGTGGCTAATGCCACATTCTTTTATCACCTATCTTCTTTCTGGTGGTATTCTCTCTAATATTATTTTATACCCATCTGAGCCATAACTTAAACTTCTATTTACACGACTAATTGTGGCTGTTGAGGCATGAGTCACTTCTTGAATCTCTGTATAAGTTTTCTTGTCTTGCAGCATTTTCGCTACTTCTAAACGTTGCGCAAGAGATTTGATTTCATGAATTGTACATACATCTTCAAAAAACGCATAACATTCATCTACCGTTTCAAGTGTTAAAATAGCTTCAAATAACTTATCTGTTGCTTGATCTTTTATCTTGGAGTTCATAATTTGTTTCATCTCCTCGCCTATATTATCACTTTATCATTGTACAGTATGAAATTAATTATTTCAATCTCTTTTGGGAAATATAAGAAATCAACATCTCTGTATTTGTATTTAGAACAAGATGTTCTGGAAATCCTACTTCTTCTAGTAACAAAATGCCTTCTTCAAACATTCCTAAGTCTAAATGAAAATGTGCATCCGTTCCTAACACAATAGGTGCTTCATAAACTTTACAATAACCTAACATTTCTATAAGATTTTCTCTTACACCAGGACGATAACTCGTTGGTTTAAGTGATGCAATGTTTACTTCGAGCAATGTCTTTGTTTCTTTTGCCTTTTTAACTAGTCTTTCTATGTCTATTGGATATCTTGCATCACCTGGATGTCCAATAATATTAATATATTTATTTTCCATAACTTTTTCAAGGCAGCTTGTTACTTCTTCTTTAGTTCCAAATGGAATACAAGGTGGATGTAAACTTGCAATAGCCATATCTAAGCCTTTTAATATGTCTTCATCTAAATCAATGTTACCTGAATAATCCATAATATTAGTTTCTGCACCTTTTAAAATACGTACGCCATACATTTTACATTTCATTAGGTATAATTCTTAGATTGGCAAAATGAAAAGCATGAGCGCCTCCCGGCATAGCTGATGTATGATCTGTAATAGCTATGGCTTCTAACCTCTTTTTACTCGCCTGCCTTACTAATTCATCTAATGTATTATAAGCATGTCCGCTTGAAACAGTATGCGTATGTGTATCTACTAAAAGTCTCATATCTTATTCCTCCAATAGTTGTCTAATCTCTAAATAATCTCTTTAATTTTTATAACATAAATTCTTATAATTTTAATGAAGTTATTATGTCTTTTGTATTATCTATCATAGTCGTTAACTTAAGACTAAGTTTTTCCAGCAACAATAAGTTGTTCTAAATAATCTTCTATTTTAGAATAGATGGTTTGTCTTAAACGTTTTTCATGCAAAGCCAACTTCCCTATTCTTTGAACTAAGTTAAAAATCGTCTCGTAAGTATGTAGTGTGATTCTTTTTAGTGTATAGAATTGATATAAATCTACAAGCAGTAATGTATAAAATCTTTGTATACTTACGCCTCTCCCCTGACTCTTAAGCATGCTTTAATCTACACTATCATAAAGTGGCATTGTAAGTAATGCTCCTAGAAGTTTCCCATAAAGAATTACTTCTACATATTTAGTTTTACCTACATGCATTTTGTCTAGCGAAAATGTGCTTTTTAGAATCTAAGCATACTCATCAACAGTTTATCAGATAAAGAAATCGTTGTAGCATCTAAAAGTTTAACATCTGAAAAATATTTCAATAATAAAGAGGAATGACTTTCTAAAGCATTGACATAGATTAAAGCAAATGCTCTCTGTAGTAATTTTTTTAGAAATGGAATACTTTCATTTAACCTCTTTGAAATAGCTTGTTTACTTAGAGATACACCATTTTGAATAGAATCACACTTTTCAACAATCACTTCTTCAGTAATATTTTTACAGTCTAACAAACCTAAAGACATTGCCTTTGCAAAGGTTTCAGGTAAAAGCTTAGAATGACGTTTCATAAAACCAGATGATTTAGCAATTTTTTCGATAATAGATGGTATAAAAAGTTTAAAAAGTCTAGATACTAACCTTGCAATATGCATGGGAAATCTCCTTTATCTGAGTGATGTTAGACTTAGAAGTTTCCCATTTTTGCTATTTTAATTACTGGAAAATTTTATTTATAAGTTAACACTTATGTATTATCTATATTGCATCCTTTACATTTATAATTTATAGTAATTTTATATATTTTTATTACATCAAGGAGTACATAATGAATCATTACAAACTTACTATAACCCGTATTTTCAGCATTATTATCGGTACATTACTCATCTCTATTGCAACGAATGCAATTATCATTCCAAATCATCTTTTAAGTGGTGGAATTAATGGTATTTCCATACTACTATACTTCCTTTTTAATTTCAAAGTGAGCCTTTTGGTTCTTCTACTTAACATACCACTTTTTATATTAGGATTCATATATTTAAAAAGATCTTATCTCACTTATAGCTTATTGGGTATGCTTATGCTTTCCTTCTGGCTAGAGTTTACAAGAGATATTACTATTCCTACCAATAATACGCTTTCTGTTTTACTATTAGGCGGCTTATTTCATGGAGTAGGTACAGCCCTTGTCTTTAAATATGATGGGTCAACTGGTGGTACAGATATTATTTCTAAAATTATTCATAAGCATTTCTCAATTAATATGGCTACAACTAACTTTGCTATTAATTTAGTCATTATTAGTTTATCTGTTTATTTCTTTAATATTGATATAGCTGTACTTACACTGTCTATGATGTTTGTTTCAAGTAGAATAACAAATTTCGTAGTAGATGGGCTTAATCGCAAACGTACACTTTACATTATTACAGATAAAAATCATTATCATACACTTTCTTATGCTTTGCTTACAGAACTTCATCGTGGCGCAACAATCATTCCTGCTATTGGTGCTTATACTTCTGAAGAAAAATATATTTTATTTACAACTGTAAGTATACGAGAAGTAGCTAAAGCAAAACAAATTATTTTATCTGTTGATCCAAAAGCTTTTATGACCATTACTGAAACATCCCAAGCTATTGGTAATGGACGAGGTTTTACAGAACTTCAAAATTCTATATAACCACTTGATGTACTTGTACACCAATTAAAGCCCATTTCACATGAACATTTGCCACAAGTATATGGACATCGAATGCGTATTGTACCATTATCATTTCCACTGTAAACGTATGGATGATTCATAGCACATTACCAGCTGTCCTTCAAAGTTTATACCTTCGGGTGGTGTTTTTGTGTTTCTTCAATTGATAGAAATAGTACCTTGGCCATTATATTTTTCATAGAGGGCCTGATCAAGTTCAGGTTTATCATAGCCTGCATCCATTAAGTAGTATGAAGGTTTAAATAGTTCTTCATAATCTTCCTTTAATTTTTGCACAAGTGGCTTTGCCATATCTATATCAGCTACATTAGCTGGAGTAATCATGTACGATAATGTACTACCACTAATGGACGGCATTTTTAAAATTCCAAGATTTAGGATGGAGCTTTTGTATTATATGATAGTCAAAAGGAGTTGCCATTAGCTGATTAAAATCAGCTAATGGCAACTCCTTCTTTTAACTTTTAATCCTTGAGATTAAACTTATATTTATTAACGAATAATTTGTGGGAAACCAACCTTCTTTTGAACCTTACGAAGTGTTTTTGTTGCAATGTAATTTGCTTTTTCTGCATTTGCTTTGATGATACCGTCAATATATGCTTTATCCTCAGAAAGTTCTTTAAATCGTGTTTGAAGAGGACGAAGTTCTTCTACTACAGCTTCTCCTACTGCTACTTTAAAATCCCCATAACCTTTACCAGCGAACTCAGCTTCAATCTCATTCATTGTTTTACCAGTAATAGATGAATAGATTGTCATTAAGTTACTAATACCTGGTTTATTTGCTTCATCAAAACATACTACTGCTTCAGAGTCAGTTACAGCACGTTTAAATTTACGCATAATTACTTCTGGTGCATCTGTAATTCTGATTATTGCATTTTCATCTTCATCAGATTTAGACATTTTCTTAGTTGGGTCTTGAAGCTCATAATTTTTGCGCCTACTTTTGAGATATAACCTTCTGGTACTTTGAATGTATCTCCATATACATTATTAAATCTAATCGCAATATCACGTGCAAGTTCTAAGTGTTGTCTTTGATCTACCCCTACTGGTACTAAATCTGTTTGATAAAGTAAAATATCTGCTGCCATAAGGACTGGATATGTAAAGAGCCCTGCATTAATATTGTCGCCGTGTTTTTGAGATTTATCTTTGAACTGTGTCATACGACTAAGTTCACCCATATAAGTAAAACAGTTAAGAATCCAAGCTAGTTCAGCATGTGCTGATACATGGGATTGCATATAAATAATGTTTTTCTCTGGATCAAGTCCTGCTGCGATATAAAGCATCATTAAATCTCTAGCATTTTTTCTAAGTGTAGCCGGATCTTGTCTTACTGTAATTGCGTGCATATCTACGATACAATATAAGCTATTATACTCATCTTGTAAATTTGTCCAATTCTTAAGGGCACCTAAATAATTTCCTAAGGTAATCGTACCTGATGGTTGCATACCACTAAAAATAATCTTCTTTTGTTCACTCATTTTTCGTGCACCTCTCTTAGTTTTTTATCTTCTTTAATGTTATCAGACAACTTCTGTTAAATCAAGGGAAAAGTCGATAGTTCTGTACGAATGAATATAATTATCATATAATAAGTTTATAAATATTTAAGGAGGATATAATAATGAAAAAAATTGCAAGTTTTACTGTAAATCACATTGACTTATTACCAGGTATCTATACATCACGTGTTGACTATATAAATGATAATGTTATCACAACTTATGACTTACGTATGAAAAGACCGAACTTAGAACCAGTTATGAACACAGCAGAAATTCATGCTATTGAACATATTGGGGCAACATTCCTTCGTAACCACAAGGATTTTTCTGATGAAGTCATCTACTTCGGACCAATGGGATGCCGTACAGGTTTCTACCTTATTTTAAAAGGTGATAGAAGTTCAGAAGCTATCGCACCACTTATTACTGAACTCTTTGAGTTTGTAGCTAACTTCCAAGGTGAAATTCCAGGCGCTACAGCCAGAGATTGCGGTAACTACTTAGATCTTAACTTACCAATGGCAAACTATGAAGCTAAAAAATACTTAGAAGAAACTCTTCGTAAATTAACACCAGCTAACTTAGTTTATCCACAATAAAATTTATTATTTAAAATATGAAAGGGACTATGAAACATCTACTTTATTTATAAGTATAAGATGATTCATAGTCCCTCTTTTATAACATATATTTCTTAATCTAGCTAACTCTACTATAGAATAATCATCGTTTAAACCATCAATCTATAGATTTTTAGAGGTTGCTGAATGTTGCCCAATTGCCTTATAGCTTTTAAACTCTTTAATTAATATTATTCCAACAATAACTGTTGAAATAATGTCACTTACTGACTGAGCAAGCCATACACCTTTAAGCCCACCTATTCTAGATGTTATATAAATTACTAGAATTAATATGACTACCTGTCTTAATAAACTAAGCAGTGTAGCAATTTCTAACATCGTCCCATTCCCATCAAACATTTTTACAAATGTAGCAGGTAGCAATTGAATATTGCAGAAGCCAATGACTAAAATTACTGTAGCAAACTCCATAGCTAATAATCTATTCTTTTTAGAGTACTCATAGTTTTTAGCCCCATAGTTATATCCAATAATAGGTTGTGCCCCTTGATTAATTCCGAAAATAGGTATAAGTACTAACATAACTATCGCACTAATTGATGTCATTGCACCAATGACAATTTGCCCTCCTGTTTCATTTAATGATTTATTCATAACAACTTGCACTAGACTAATAGCTAGCTATATAGCATATGGCTCTGTTCCAATAACAAAAATTGATTTCACAATAGTGGCTTCTAATTTCAGATTATTCTTATGTAGTTTAAGATTTGATTTTCCCTTTGTAAAGATAATTGCTGTACTCACTTGTGAAATAATCGTAACAAGTGCTACGCCTTGAATCCCCATGTTTACATACTGCATCTAATATCACATAATAATACAGCCAATTATCATGCAAATAACCGACATTTTGTGGCTGCCACCTGGACCCATCACACTTGTAAATACAAAGCTGCTTACATTGAAGATTGTTCCTAATAAAAAGATATTGATATACTTTTGCCCATAAGGAATGGGCTCTTCATTCCCTCCAAAAGCCCCCAATAAATTCCCTGCAAATAGCATACCAAAAATCATTAGCACAATTCCCATGATAACGGCAACTGTCACTGCATTTCCTAAAACTTGCTCTGCTTCTTTTTTTACCTTGCCCTAATCGAATAGATATTAAAGAAGTTGCTCCAATTCCAACAAGCATTGCAAGTCCTAATATAATCGTTAAAATAGGCATTGTAATTCCTACACCTGTTATAGCTTATAGCTAAATAGCCAATATCAGGTATCTGTCCTATAAATATATGATCTACCACATTATATAATGAATTAACTAGTATCCCGATAATAGCAGGTATTGAATACTTTATTAATAGCTTACCTACTGATTCATTTGATAACTCTATATCCTTACTCATTTTTTACTCCTTTTTCCTATATTTTATACTTACTGAGTATAATATAATCTTGTTATTGATACAACATCCCAAATATATTCATTTACTTCAATATATTGTATTACATTTTTTACCTTTTCCTTTAACATTTTAATAAGTATTACATATTATATTTATGAAAAAACTAATTTTTCAAGGAAGTGGCTTTATGTCAGGTTATATTAAACATTATTTTGTATGTGCAAACAGTGCAAAGGGATTTAGAAATCTTTTTGATTCAAATCTCCATATGCTTAATAAAATATATATATTAAAAGGTGGCCCTGGAACGGGAAAATCTTCACTTATGAAAAAAATAGGTACTTATTTTGCTAATGAAGATTTCGATATTGATTACATTCATTGTTCTTCTGATCCAGATTCTTTAGATGGCGTAGTTATTCGTAAGCTTAGCGTTGCTATCGTAGATGGCACTGCTCCACACATTATTGAACCAAAAGCACCTGGTGCTATTGAAGAATATGTAAACCTTGGTGTAGCTTGGAATATCCCAGAACTTCAAAAACATAAAAAAGAAATTCTCTATTTACAACAAGAAATTAGTTGCGCCTATTCTAAAGCGTATAAACACTTTACAGATGCTCTTAAAATCCATGATGAATGGGAAAAAATCTATATTGATCATATGGACTTAAAAAAAGCTGATCAATTAGCAACTAAAGTAGCACACGAAATTATTGGTACTAATAAACTAGATAAAGAAGCAACCATTATGCATCGTTTTTTGGTGCTTCTACAGCAGAAGGTTCTGTAAACTATGTACCTAATATCATTGAAACAGTTAAAAAACATTACTATATTAAAGGCCGTCCTGGTTCCGGTAAATCTACGCTTCTTAAAAAGCTTATGTATTTAGCCAATGAGCGTGGCATAGATGCTGAAATCTATCATTGTAGCTTTGACCCTGATAGCTTAGATATGGTTTTACTTCCAGAACTTGATGTTTGCATATTTGATAGTACAGCACCGCATGAATACGAACCAAATCTCACTAAAGATCATTTAGTAGATATGTATGCTGAAGCTATTGAACCTCAAACAGACGAAAATAATCATGAAGCTCTAAGTGATATCCAAAAACGTTATAAACAAACAATGAGTGCAGGCACCTCTGAACTTTCATATGCTAAAACACTTCATGATGATCTTGAACAATATTATATAAGTGCAAGCGATTTTACTAAGATTAATGCTATTTATGAAGACATTCTTGCTAAAATTAAATCTCTTATTTAATATTTATCCTATTTGTTAATCTCCTCTAATCTTTTATTCTCCACTGCTATTGAGATCTATTCTCTAATATCTTTAAAGCTCTTCTAGTACTATTTTCATATC
>NZ_BBCG01000068.1 GCF_001311925.1 Cellulosilyticum ruminicola JCM 14822 | reverse complement strand
GGAGCCACTTTTTTATGGGAAATTTCATGGGAAATAAAGCTAAATAAGTTGTGCATAATTACCAGCTTTTTCGGTAAAAATACGTGAAGATAATAATTCATATGGAGGTATGTTAATGAAGGGATATATAGAAATTTTAGATGTATTTGCAAGAGAGGTATTAGACTCTAGAGCAAATCCTACTATTGAAGTTGAGGTTGTTGTTGAAGGAGACTTTGTAGGAACAGCTATTGTGCCTTCAGGAGCTTCAACAGGAGAGAGAGAAGCTATTGAATTACGTGATGATGATCCTTCACGTTATATGGGAAAAGGTGTTACAAAAGCTGTAGATAATGTTAATAACATTATTGCGGAAGCTATTATTGGTATGAATGCTATTGATCAAGCTAAAATTGACCAAACAATGATTGACTTAGATGGCACATCTACTAAGTCTAAACTTGGTGCAAATGCTATCTTAGCTGTATCTATGGCTGTAGCTAAAGCAGCAGCTAAAGCACTTAAGCTACCACTTTATCAATATTTAGGTGGTGTAAATGCTAAAGTACTTCCAGTACCTATGATGAACATTTTAAATGGTGGAGAACATGCAGACAATACTGTAGACCTTCAAGAATTTATGATTATGCCAGTTGGGGCAACATCATTTAAACATGCACTTCAAATGTGTGTAGAAGTTTATCATACACTTAAAAAAGTACTCAATTCTAAAGGGCTTGCAACTGGCGTTGGAGATGAAGGTGGATTTGCACCAAACTTAGCAACAGCTGATGAAGTATTATCACTTATTGTGGAAGCTATTGAAAAAGCAGGATATAAACCTGGTGAACAAATGTTCATTGCAATGGATGCAGCTGCTTCAGAACTTTATAATAAAGAAGATAAGAAATACTACTTCAAAGGTGAAAGTCAAATGACTGGTAAAGAAGTAGTACGTACTTCAGAAGATATGGTAGATTACTATGAAAGTTTAGTTAATAAATTCCCTATTATTTCACTTGAAGATGGTCTTGGTGAAAATGACTGGGATGGATGGAAACTTCTTACCGACAGACTTGGCAAACGTATTCAACTTGTTGGTGATGACTTATTCGTTACAAATACAGCTATTCTTGAAAAAGGTATTGAAGCTAAAGTTGGTAACTCAATTCTTATCAAGGTTAACCAAATTGGTACACTTACAGAAACATTCAATGCTATTGAAATGGCTAATCGTGCAGGCTATACAGCAGTTGTATCACACCGCTCTGGTGAATCAGAAGATAACACTATTGCAGATATCGTAGTAGCTGTAAATGCAGGACAAATTAAAACAGGAGCACCAGCTCGTTCAGACCGTGTTGCTAAATACAATCAACTTCTCCGTATCGAAGAACAACTTGAAGATATTGCTGAATTTAGAGGAAGAAAATCATTCTTTAACTTAGAATAAGAAAATAATATAAAAGATAGTTTTTATAAAAATGCGTAAATCTTAAAAGGGATTTGCGCATTTTTTATATGTGGGTAATTAATATATTACATAAATGTAATAATATTTTAAATTGTTAGAAATTAAAAATTGTTATATAATGTTTTTAAGGTGTACTTTATAAACTAAATAAATAAGGAGAGGAAATATATGAGCGAGGAAAATAAACAAGGGTAGATATAACAAAAAAGGATGACATGATGGATGGTGGCTTTGCAGTCGTAGATAGAGAAAGACTTATTGCAGAGGAAACTAAAGTTATTACACCATGGTACAAGAATTTAATTAACTTATTTATAGCACCTACAAAAGCTATGGAAGAAACAATTGAGGCAGATCCTGTAAAAGGGACAGGCTTAGGAATCTTTTGGGCAAGTTTCTTTTCAGTTATTTTTACTGTATTAACTTTTATAAATCCGTTACAAAAACAAGCGCTATTTGATACATTGAGACAAGTTGGTACTGCAGAAGATAAACTAGAACAATCCTATCAATTACAACTTATTAGTGGGAGTATAATGGTTGTTATAACAGTTATTTTGGGGGCATTTATTTCAGCACTTGGCTTACAAATTATGCGTGCTATTTGTAAAGATAAAGGAAGTTTTAAAAAGCTTTTTATTATTGCGCTATTCTCATGTATCGTTTCATCAGGTTTAAATTGTATTGATACAGCACTTCAATTAGCTATTGGTACAAAAATAAGTGTATTAGGAATTGGTGCTGTTTTAGGAGCAAGTGCAGCTAATCCTATGCTTCAAACTTTAGCCGCTACACTTTCAATTCCAACTATATGGAGTCTTGTAATCCTTATTGTAGGATATAAGGTAATGACACGTAAAAGTGCAGTTAAAGCTACTATTGTTGTACTTATTTTAGAAGCTATAAGTGTAGGATTTACATATAGTATGATGATGCTTTCACAAACAGCAATGAGTATGGTACAATAGTTGCTTTTTGTGACTATTTCTGATATGATTAGATAAGATGTACACAATATGGTTTCAAGGAGGCTTTATATAATGGAGATTCTCAAACTTGTGATAACAGTATTATTTGTTATTGCAGCTCTTGCCATTATTGTTGTTGTCTTATTGCAAGAAGGTAAGTCAGCTGGTTTAGGTTCTTTAAATGGATCAACTGGAAATAGTGACAGCTATTGGGAAAAGAACAAAAAGAATACATTAGAAGGCAAATTTGAAACATGGACAAAAATTACAGCAGGATTATTCGTTGTATTTGCACTTGTTTTAATGTTAATGAATTCTAATGGTAAAGTAGCTCAAACACAAGTTCCAGCAACAAATGTAGAAACAACTACAGATCAAAATGCTGAAGCTACAACAGAAGGTGAAGCCGCTACAACAGATGTAGCAACAGAAGCTACAGATGCAGCAGACAACCAAGCAGCAAATGAGGCAGACGCAGATAATGCAGATGCAACAACAGACAATGCACAAGAAAGTGCAACTAGCTCTAATTAATAAAAAGCAAACACTTTACAAAATCGGTCCTAATATAGGAGAGATGATGGTAGGGTGTTTTTTTATTAAAATTAACTTTTGTCATTAAAAGTTTGACTTGAATATAATATTAGTAGAGAGTATGATATGATAAGTTTACTTTATTTACGAAGCTTGATTAAAAAGTAGTAATAAGTACAAACTATAAATAGCGTGTTACTTAAGTAAAAATAAATTGATAATTAGATAGGATATACAAATACAAACTTATTTTTGTAAAGAAAAGAGATGAGAAAGTGAAACAATCAAAAAAGAAATACAACAAAAACAGTAAAGCTAATAAAAATGGTAGAAAAGACAATTTCCGTCGTAAACCGGATGTAATGCATGTGGAGCCAAGACCAGTTAAAGTGGAACGTACTTATGCTTCAGAAGAAGAAAAGAAACAAATGGAGCAAAGAAAAAATGTTTTAGTAGAGTTTGTTAAAAATCCTAATTATGCACCACTTAAGATTAAAGAGCTTATGATGGTACTTCAAGTACCGCCTTCAGATCGCAAAGTTTTAGAAGAACTTTTAGGTGAGCTTATTGAAGAGGGAAAACTTATCCGTACAAAACGCGGTAAATTTGCAAGACCGCAAACTTATAACCTTTTAGCAGGTACATTCCAAGGACATCCAAAAGGATTTGGTTTTTTAATCTTAGATGAAGATGAAAAAGATGTATTCATCCCAGCTTCAGGAGTAAATGGTGCCCTTCACAAAGACCGTGTATTATGTCGTATTACAAGACCAGCAACTGCTGAAAAGCGTGCAGAAGCAGAGGTCATTGAAATATTAGAAAGAGGTCCAGAAAGCCTTGTAGGTACTTACCAAGAAAGTGAAAACTTCGGCTTTGTAGTACCTGATGAACAAAAATATGCGAGAGATATTTTCATTCCTAAGAAATTCTCTAAAGGTGCTGTTACAGGACATAAAGTACTTGTTCAAGTAACTGATTGGGCAGAAGAAAGAAGAAATCCAGAAGGTAAAGTTCTTTCTATTTTAGGACACGTTAATGATCCAGGTGTAGATATTTTATCAATCATTTATCAATATGATCTGCCAATCGAATTCCCAGAAGAAGTTATGAATGAAGTTGAAAATGTGCCAAATGAAGTAGATGATAAAGATAAAGTAGGTAGAACAGATTTTCGTCATATTCCTATGGTAACAATCGATGGGGAAGATGCAAAAGATTTAGATGATGCTATTTCTCTTGAAAAATTAGATAATGGTATGTATCGTTTAGGGGTACACATTGCGGACGTTACACATTATGTAAAAGAAAATCATCCATTAGATAGAGAAGCTTATGAGCGTGGAACAAGTGTTTACCTTGTAGACAGGGTTATTCCAATGTTACCACATAAATTAAGTAATGGACTTTGTTCATTAAATGCCCATGTAGATCGTTTAGCTCTTACATGTATGATGGATATTGATAAAAATGGTCATGTACAAAGTCATGAAATCATGGAAACAGTTATTAAAATTGATGAACGTATGACTTATACAAACGTGAAGAAGATTTTAGTAGATGAAGATAAAGCATTAATTGAACGTTACAAAGATTTCGTACCAATGTTTAAGACAATGGAAGATTAGCAGCTATTTTACGTGAAAAACGTATTAAACGTGGAGCCATTGACTTTGACTTTCCTGAAACTAAGGTAATCTTAGATAAAGAAGGGCATCCAATTGAAATGAAACCATATGATAGAAACGTTGCAACACGTATTATTGAAGAGTTCATGCTTATTTGTAATGAAACAATAGCAGAAGATTATTATTGGCAAGAAAAACCTTTTGTATTCCGTAGCCATGAGGATCCAGATCCAGAAAAAATGATGGCCCTTACAGAGTTCATTAGTAACTTTGGTTATACAATGAAAGGTGTAAGTACAAAAGTACATCCTAAAGATATGCAAAAAGTTTTAGGAGAAGTAGAAGGCAAGCCAGAAGAAAATATCATTAGCCACTTATTACTTCGTTCTATGAAACAAGCACGTTATACAGCTGAATGCAATGGACACTTTGGTTTAGCGGCACGTTACTATTGCCACTTTACATCACCAATTCGTCGTTACCCTGATCTTCAAATCCACCGTTTAATCAAGATGAATATCCATCACCAATTAAAAGGCAAAAAAGAAGGGCAGCTCATTGAACGTATGCCAGAAGTAGCTAAACAATGTTCAATGCGTGAACGCCGTGCAGAAGAAGCAGAACGTGAAACAATCAAACTTAAGAAAGTTGAGTTTATGGAACAACATGTGGGCGAAATGTTCGAAGGTATTATTACAGGTACAACTTCATGGGGCTGCTATGTAGAGCTTCCTAATACTGTAGAAGGGCTTGTACATGTAAATGAAATGGCTGATGACTATTACATTTATGATGAAAATGGACACCAATGGATTGGTGAACATAGTAAGCAAATTTACCGCTTAGGTGACCGCGTATTTATCCAAGTATTAAAAACAGATACAATGACAAGAAGTATTGACTTTAGATTTGTAACTGAAGAAGAATATAATAAAGGTGATAGTGTGTATGAATCTGTATCTGAGGATTATGATGATGAAGAAGAATTAGATCCAGCAGAACTTGCACGTTATGAATCTATTCTTAATAGTATAGAGAAGTAAAGTATAGAGTGAAGCTGGGTGGCTGTGGTTGCCTAGCTTCTTTTTTGGGTTTATGCGTGGATTGGGGATAAGTGACAAAACCGTATTTTTCCTGTAACCTCACTGCATTGAAAGCTAGGGTAAAAATAGTTTGTTGGTTGAATAAAGGATGAAATTGTGGTGTAATGGATAGAGATGAGAGAAATATAGCAGAAAAGTAGGGAGTTAGTGTGAAAAAGTATAAGAAAGTGTTGAAATCTATTGTGAGAAAGGTGTTAAAGACTATAATGCGTGCGGCGTTAGTGGCGGGGATTATTGGAATGGCTTTAACTGGAGCTGGTGAGTGGTTGGGGGTATTTCACGATAGAAGTATAGCTGCTATGAGTGAGCAGTTTACTATGCAGTTTGAAGAGCAAATGCTTAAGTTACCTATAGTAGGCAAGAATCCTGTGGAAGAGCAAAGCGTGGAAGAATTTGTAGGTGTGCCTTATGTGAAGGATCCTTTACCCATTTCAAATAAAAGACCAGGTAAAAAGAGAAAAATTAAATATATTGTGGTACATAATACGGCTAATGAGATGAGTACAGCACGTAATGAGAGGGATTATCTCAGTAATACAGCTAATACAGCTAGTACATCTTGGAATATTGTAGTGGATAATGATGAGATAATAGAGGCTGTGCCTGTAAATGAAGTTGCTTTTCATGCAGGAGATTGGGAAGGTAATCAATATGGTATAGGCATTGAGCTTTGTGAGTCAGATAATATGACCACGACAGAGAAAAATGCAGCTAGACTCATTGCGTATTTAATGAAAGCGTATGATATACCTATTGAGAATGTAAAGACGCATAAGGATTTCAGTGGAAAAGAGTGTCCAAGAAAGACTTTGATGCATTGGGATACTTTTAAGGAGCGAATAGAAAAGGAATATAAACGTTTATAGAGATGTTGCCATGAATTTCATATTGCAAAAAGCATAAGAGATTTTATAGAATATTGTAATGTGAAAGAGAGGCGTTAATATGGTAATAAGAATGCATATGACGAGAGTATTAATCGTCGTAGGAATATTATGTATGATTTATTTAAAGGTCATTTAGAGTGCAGTATAAATAGAACTGGACTCTTTTTTGTTTATGTACTTGTTAGTGGAATACAAAAGAAAATACATCTTTATGTTAGGTGTGAAAATGATTGCAGCACAAAATATTAAAAGATTGCCTTAGAAGAAATGAAATATTCTAAGACAGCCTTTTTTATTGACGTTAAATGTGATGAAGTTTCTTCTTGTATACCTACAATCGTTTTTAATGAATCAAAGTTGTGTACGAAGGTGGTATTATCTGTTGAAAGTAATTTGAAAAAAGGTGCATCTGACATATACACCATAGTTGAAAGGTCTAAGCTAGAGGCATCAACAAAGTTACTAGAATCTAATGCTTGACCTTCAGCCGGAATAGTGGTATCTAATTGTTTAGTGATACTCTCAGCTCTTAGGGTGCAGTAAGCGTTTAGTGTAGTACAACCTTTTTCAAATTCTTCATAAGTATAAAAAGCTATTGGATCTTTTGCAACATAAGGTGCAATAAGAGTTTTGGTAGTGCTAACTTCATGAGCTAGCCAACCACTACTAATAATGTCATCTAGAAATACATAATATAATAATGGCAAATAGGCCAATTGACATCTTGTGTACTTGTGACAGCATCAGGTGCAGGAGCAAAAGCAGTAGCATTAAAACTAAAGCTGAGATTATAATTCCATGGGATAAATGAAAAACGCCCATCCTCCTCATAGATATGGTAGTTACGTGGGGAACTGCCAATGTAACTATCTGTATTATTAACAAAGGCACGAACATATAAACCAACTATATTTTTTGTAGAAATGATGAATATTTTGGTAAACGTATTGCCACAAGAACATTAGAAATCTAATGCATAAGTCATCTAAGATAATAGATGGCTATGGTGCATTTGATAAAAGTGACTGGGGCTTAGACCATAATGCTTTTTAAAGAGTCTAGAAAAGTAATTGCTATCTGAAAAGCCGCAAGTTAAGGCAATATCTGAAATAGAAAGATCGGAAGTCTTTAAGTAATTGGCAGCTTTTTCGAGGCGAAGCATCTGAATATAGTGCATGGGTGTGGTGCTTTTAATCTCATAAAAGCGCCTTGAAAAGTGTCTGGTGGAAAATCCGGCTAGCTTGGCTAAGGCTTCTAGATGAATATCTTCTGTATAGGAAGATTCCATGTAGGCAATAGCACGAGCCATGCTCATAACATCTGTAGATTTAACAGAATTGGTGGTAGTATAAAGTCGTGAAAGCAGAACAGTGAGGCTATAGAAGTAGCCGGTGACCAAGGTTTTAAATCCTATATTTTGTGCTTCATATTCTGCAATCATTAAAGTAATCATCCTATGAACTGTTTCATAATCAGTAGGAGAAAGTTTAAAATGACTTTGAAAACCACCCTTTTGAAATAAAATAGGTTCAATAATGAAGAGTCCCTGATATCCAGGGGCTTTTTTGATATCATAATCTGATTTAAAAAAGAAATCTGGCTGAAACATAAGATTGCAGATTTTAAAGTCTTTAGGATTTTTATAGCCATGATAAGTATCTGAGCCAATAATGAAGACATCGCCCTTAGAAATATAAAAAGATTCTTCGTTGACAATATGTGTGGCACTACCATTTAAAACAAAGGTGATTTCTAAGAAATCACCATGACTATGTAAATATAGATTTTCCTCATGAAAGCCATATTGAATCATGAAAGGAAAGCTTGTATCTTTGGTAAAGAAGTTAAGTTGCATCTGAAACATGGTGTCATCTCCCGTCCTTTTTGTGCTAAAACGTGTCTAAATACTCAAGGAAAAATGTGAAAAATCCTTCTATAATTAATATTATTCAAGGTCGCAAGAAAAACAAGAATTCTTGCTTACAATCTATAAAAAAGTGGTATCACCTGTTATGAAAAGGAGGTATAAAGATGGCAAAGTTTAAGACATTTAGCAAGAAGTTTCAAGTAGTAGCACTTTCTACAGTGATGTTTGCTTTAAGTGGTATACCTGTAAATGTAATGGCAGCAAATGATTTAGATGTATTTGATCAGCTCAGTCAAGAAGAAATAACTAAGGCGATGGGAGCAGGATGGAATCTAGGGAATACTATGGAAGCCTTTAATGAATCTGGTCCTAATGAACAAATGTGGGGAAATCCTAAAGTGACACCAGAACTTTTTAAGGCTGTTAAAAAAGCTGGATTTGATACAGTACGTATCCCAGTCAGTTTATTAAATTACATTGGCGATGCACCAGAGTATAAGATTAAAGAAGATTGGCTGAAACGTGTGAAAGAAGTGGTAGACTATGCTTATGATGCTGGACTTTATGTCATATTAGATGGTGTACATGGGGATGGTTATCATACCATTGATAAAGCGTGGCTTTTAATCACAGATCAAGACCAAGAAACAGTGAAGGCAAAATATCAAAAAGTCTGGCAGCAATATGCTGAAGTTTTCAAGGATTATGATGAACATATTATCTTTGAATCTATGAATGAAGTATTTAATGGTGACTATGGTAATCCAGATAGGGCACTTTATAAAAATATCAATGCCTACAATCAAGTGTTTGTAGATACCATTAGAAAATCTGGTGGTAATAATGCAGACAGATGGTTATTAATACCTGGCTGGAATACAAATATTGACCATACAAGTGGTAATTTCGGTTTTGAATTACCAAAGGATAGTTATCGCTCAGAGGATATTCCAAGTGATGAACAAAGATTAATGATTTCTGTACATTATTATTCACCTTATGAATTTGCTCTAGATAATTCAAGCAGTATTACACAATGGGGCAAAATAGCTACAGAGGCTTGGCGCAAATCTAGCTGGGGCCAGGAAGACTATATGGATTCACAACTTGCCCTCATGTACAATAAGTTTGTCAAAAAAGGTTATCCTGTTGTAATCGGAGAATATTGTGCAACAGATAAGACAAATCAAGACCCTAATAATGATATTTACCGTACATACTTTAGTAAGACATTATGCGAAACATGTAAGAAATACAAATCTATTCCTGTATATTGGGATATAGGTGCTAAAGGACCTGGAGGTTCATGTCTTATTGATCGAAAGACTTATGAAGTTGTCAATGAATCTATTGTCAATGCTATTATGGAAGGCATGGGCAAAACAGTAACCGAAGAACCGATAACACCAGAAAATCCAGTGCAGCCAACGGAGCCAGATATACCTGTGCAACCAGAAAATCCAACGCAGCCAACGGAGCCAGAAAAGCCAGATACACCGGATATACCAGTTGGCAATTTGTCAGATGTGATACCTGAGGTAAGTTTAGAATCTAACTTTGATGGTACAGTGACACAAAACTGTAGCATTACTTCTGTAGGGAAAGAAGCTATGGATTTATCTAAGCTTACAATTCGTTACTACTACGATCGCAAAGGCACAAAAGCACAAAGCTTCTGGTGTGATAATGCAGGATTACAGCTAAGTGTAGCGCCATATTATACAAATATGACATCAGCAGTTCAAGCAACCTTTAAAGAAAATTATCTTGAACTTTCATTTGATACTAATGAAGTTCTTGAGACTGGTGCGGGAAATCTAACGATGCAAATGCGTTTTGCACAAAGTGATTGGTCTAAATATAGTGGATTCGTAGATAAGGGTTATGAAGTTTATTATGATGGCGTAAAAGTAGTAAAATAAACCTCTAAGTGAGATAAGTAACAATAAAAATAAGAAGAGTAATAGGAATAAATATGTAAATAGAGAAGAAATAAGCCTGTAAATGAGATAGGGAAAGATAATAGGGAATTTGCAAGAAATAATAATGAGATTTTAGGGCGTAGTGGTTTTTAACTGCTACGCTATTTTTTTTACAGCATATTGTAAACTTTTGAGCGATATTAGGTTGATAATGCAAAAACAAAGTGTTATGATGCAAATAAATAGTAAACTGAAAATTTTATAAGGTTTACAATATTGAAAACGGGGGATTAAAATGACAGGAATCGTTGAAACACTCAAAGAAAAAGTTTTAGCAGGTAATTTAATTAGTAAAGAAGAAGCCATGACTTTAGTAGATGTGCCTTTAGAAGCTTTGGCATTAGCGGCAGATGAGATTCGCGAAGCTTTTTGTGGCAATCGTTTTGATATGTGTACCATTATTAATGGTAAATGTGGCAAATGTTCAGAGGACTGTAAATATTGTTCTCAAAGTGCCCATTATAATACAAATTGTGAAGAGAGTTACCCATTATTAGATACGAGAGCAATACTTGCACAGGCTAAAAATAATGATGACCGCGGGGTACTGCGTTATTCTATTGTTACTTCAGGAAAACGTTTATCAAATGTAGAAGTGGATCAGGTGTGTGAAAGTATTAAAACTATTAAAGCTGAGACAGGTATTGAGGTATGTGTTTCTTTTGGTCTTTTAGATGAAGAGCAGTTCCGTAAAATCAAGGCAGCAGGTGCTTCAAGAGTGCACTGTAATCTAGAGTCTTCAAGGAGATTTTTCAAAGAAGTTTGCAGCACCCATACATATGATGAAAAAATCGAAACATTAAAAGCAGCCCAAAGAGCAGGCCTTTCTATTTGTTCAGGGGGAATTATGGGACTTGGCGAAACCATGGAAGATCGTATCGATATGGTTTTAACAGCTAGAGAACTTGGGGTGAAATCAATTCCTGTGAATTTACTGAATCCTATTCCAGGGACACCTTATGAACATAATCGCATTTTAACCAATGAAGAACTTTGCAAAATCGTAGCGATCTTTAGATTCTTAATTCCGGATGGATCCATCAGACTGGCAGGAGGAAGAGGACTTGTGGGTGATAAAGGAGAGAAATGTTTTAAAAGTGGGGCTAATGCAGCCATTTCAGGGGATATGTTAACCACAGCAGGAATCACTGTAGAAACAGATTTAAAATTATTAGGTGAGTTAGGCTACGAAGTAAGACTAGAAAGTTAATGAAGTGATACAGAAGTTATACACATATATGAGACAACTAGGGTGACTAATCTGAATATAAATATGTAAAGAAATCAATATACAGGAAGAGTAGAAAGGTTAGGAAAAAAGATGATTTGGTATCCTTATGAACAAATGAAAACAATGAAAGCTTGGTTTCGATCATGAGAAATAAAATAGAGATTCGAGACTTAACCATGATTGCATTACTGATGCGCTCTTGACCATATTAGGTATATTTAAAATATCGGCCATTATATCGGGGACGGAATTTCAACTTTCCGCCTCTTTTGCTGTGTGTATTGCAGAAGCTTTTGGTTTTAAACGCTATTTAGGCATCAGCATTTTGGCAAGTTGTATGAATTTATTAATGGGGACACATACCATTTTAAATGTGACAGTGGCTATGGTCTTTCGCATTGTTGTAGGACTTATGATTACAATTTGTGGAGTAAATCCTATAAGTTTAATGATTAGTAGTCCTATAGGGAGGACTATATTAGGACGGATTGTATTAGGTGGGATTTTACATACAGATTGCAAAGAGATTGCAAAGTGCTTAATTATAGGCGCCGTGCCGGGAATGAGCTTTATAGCCGTAATAGCGGTTATATATTTTCTATGATTGATGAAGCCTATGATACTGGCGTGATAGGAGAAGGTGGAAGAGGAACGGAAGCACATTTTCATATGAAGGGAAAAGCAGATATCTTAATGGGCACACTGAGTAAAGCCTTTGGCAGTGAAGGAGGCTATGTATGTGGCAATGAAATTTTAATTCAGTATCTTAGAAATAAGGCAAGAAGTTTCATCTTTTCGACTTCATTATCGCCTGTCACCATGGCAGCAGCATTAAGTGGCGTGAAATTATTGAAGGCGCAGCCGGAGCGAGCGGAGAAACTTAAGGAGAATATCAAACGGTTTTGTAAATGTTTAAATGAAGAGGGACTAGATGTTACCTCAGAAACGGCGATTATTCCTATACGCATAGGGGATGAGAAAAAAGCTTTAAAAGTCGCTAAGGTACTGAAAGAAGATGGATATTATATTTCGGCGATTCGTTATCCTACGGTCAAAAAAGGAGAAGCGATGTTAAGAGTGGCATTAATGTATTCCCATACACAAGTAGAATTAAAGGATGCGGCTAAGGCGATTGCGAAGAGAGTCAAAGAAAATAAGTAGGGCAGAGGGATTGAATAAAGAGCTTTGGTGAAATTTCACTAAGGCTCTTTATTTGTTTTTGTAAATAATCATGGTAGCTGTTTTTTGTATGGCAGCTTTGGTATAGCATAGGTAAAAAATGTATAAGCTAAATAAGATATTTAAGAAACAAATTATTAATGATTAAAGAAATATTAAAATATAGTAAATTTTAGTTAATAATAATTATTTGATATGATGTATTATAGAGGAATCAAACAGGACATTAATTTCTTATCTTTTGGGATTGCCCTTAATGTAAGCGGCGTTGTCACAGATAAAGGAACTTATGAATTAGATTTCGTCGTACTTTGTATCGGATTTAGACCAAATACAGCCAAAATTAGAAACACTTCCAAATGGTGCAATCGTAATTGATGACTATATGGAAACAAGTGAAAAAGACGTATTCGCAGCAGGAAATTGCTGTATGGTGCGTTAAAATCCAGCAGAAGATAATGGATATATCCCACTTGCAACAAATGCAGTACGTTTGGGAACAATAATTGCTCACCATATTAAAGAAAAAAACTTAAATACATGGGTATACAAGGTACATCAGGTATTAAAATCTATGACTTAAATATTGTCTCAACAGGTATGACAGAAGAAATCGCAAAAGCGACAACACCTATGAACATCGCATCATGCGAAATCACAACAACACACAGAGCAGAAGTCATGGTAATATTCGAAGAAGTTATAATTAAAATCGATGCAGACACAAAACGTCTCTTAGATGGTCAAATCGCATCTAAATATGATTTAACTGAGACGATGAATACATTTATCAGTAGTAATTCAAAATAAGATGACAATCGAAGAGCTTGTGTTAACGGACTTCTTCTTCCAACCACATTATAATAGCCCATGAAGAATTCTTAACCAAGTAGCATTGAAAGCCTTATAAGAAGTGCTTTAAGAAAAGGCAGCTACCTAGAGAAAGCATTTGGAAGATAAGTTAAAGGTAGTACTTGATAGGTAAGGTGCGTGGCAATGCAAATTAGATGGATGATTTTGGAATATAGAAGATAGTAGGAGCTTTAGGTGAATGACTTGAGGAGCTGCTATAAATATGGATTTGGCCTTTTGAGTGCGGATGTGCATTTTGGAAGGCTTTTGAAGAAGAAATTTAGCGTGTAGAAGGAGAAAGAATATGAGTACAGAAGTATGTCATTGCAAACATGTGATAGAAGAAACTATTTATGAATGATAATCTATAAAACTTATATACTAATAAAGAAAGAAGGCCAGCTATGAGCAATATTAATGAAGAATTAATCAAAGACCGTTTAACAAAGACATGTCCATGTCAACAAGTGTCACGTCATGAAATCAAAGAAGCGATTAAAAGTGGTGCAACAACTGTGGATCGTGTGGCAGCGGTAACTGGGGCGACTACTGGGCGTTGTAATGGCTGTAGATGTAGAGGAAGCATTGAAGATTTAATTCAAAAATATACAGAAGATGAATACTAAAATAAGATTAGGAATTCAATATTATTAAACTATAGGTTTAAAGAGTTATGACAACTAACTACTTGCAAAAGTGGAAAAGTATGATATAATAAAAAACATAATTGTGAAGAAAGGAGCACACCATGGCTAAGGATAGAACTGGCTTTAAAGTAATTGCCAACAATAAAAAAGCAAATCATGACTATTTTATAGAAGAAGTTTATGAAGCAGGAATTGTACTTGCTGGTACTGAAGTAAAATCTATTCGTCAAGGAGGTTGCTCAATCAAAGAAAGTTTTATCAAGATCAGAAATAGCGAAGCATTTATCTTAAACATGCACGTTAATCCATATGATCACGGTAACATTTTCAACAAAGAGCCTTTACGTACACGTAAGCTTTTACTTCACAAAAGAGAGATTGATAAACTCATTGGTGAAACAACTCAAAAGGGTATGACACTTGTACCAATGCGTGTTTATATCAAAGGAAGTCTGGTAAAGGTAGAATTTGGTCTAGCACGTGGTAAAAAACTTCATGACAAACGTCAGGATATCGCCAAAAAAGATGTAAGACGTGCAAATGAGCGTGAGTTTAAAATCAAAAACATCTAAGATTTCAGTTTTGGAATTTAAATTTGTTACCATTAGCTTATACTAGCTATTTAAGATAGCATAAGCTATAATGATAAATACAAGTCGCTTAAGCAGTAAGCTTAAAGAGCAAGATCTAACTGCCAGATAGTCGACTGGTCGTTAAACCAAAACAAAAACCTTATTAGAAATGAGAGTATGTTTTCACAGCGTTAGGAAGCACTCATTTCAGAACGAAAACAAACGTTTTAATAAAACGTAAGTTTTGTTTTTTAATAAGGGGGTGCACTGGTTTCGACGGGGGTCACATCTAATGGGGCAGCCATCCGTAGTACGCCGGAGTCTACGTTAAAAGCTGGCACTAAAAATAAACGCTAACGATAATTTAGCAATCGCTGCCTAATTAATGGCATGCAGTCCGCCTAGGTCCTCCGCAACCTAGATTCGGGCTTCGACTCGCGGATCCTCCACCCGGCAAAGCTTTGAGCCGACGTGGATATTATGAAGCTACTGAAATCTAGAACCTGTCTTTGGGTGCTAGATGGAGGGAATGTCAAAACAAAGAATATGATGGTAGAGACCACGCTATATGGGCTTTCGGACAGGAGTTCGATTCTCCTCACCTCCATGAACTAAATCCTCGAACTTAGAAAAATCTAGGTTCGGGGGTTTTGGAATTTTTAACGGAAAATTACTTAAGTTGGAAAACTAGATAAAAATTTACTAATCCTTGTGTAGCAGAGAAAATAGTTTGCAGAGGGATTTTTTTATTGTCTAGGAAAGTTCTACTTTCTTGGATGATTTTACAAAAATTCCATCATATGACAAAAACTAAAAATTTGTATACTAAATAAACTT